>JAVBKC010000082.1:0-16083 GCA_031554255.1 Niveibacterium sp. | reverse complement strand
GTCGAAGCCGCCTGGCCCGAACTCCCGCTGATCTGGCTAAATACCGACGGCCACGACGAAGCCGTCTTCGCGATTCATCGCGAAGATCTGCTTCAATAAACAGCCCTGACGCCTCAACCCTTGGCGCCGACAGGTCGATATAAAAACAAGACTGGCGCATTGAAAATCCGCCCGAACACCCCAACAGCCCTCAGGGCCTGGAATTGGAATGACTGCTGACCGCCCGATTCTTCTCATCGAGGACAATCCCGACGACGAAGCATTGACGCTACGCGCGTTCGCGAAAAACCGGATACCCAATCCGGTCGTCGTTGCGCGCGACGGCGTAGAAGCACTCGACTACCTGTTCGGAAGCGGGGATTACGCGGACCGCGACGCGAGCATTTTGCCCGGCCTCGTATTGCTGGACCTCAAGCTGCCGCGAATAGACGGCCTCGAAGTCCTGCGCCGGATTCGCGCCGACGCGCGCACCGCCCTGCTCCCTATCGTCGTGCTGACGACCTCGCGCGAGCAACAGGACATCCGCAACGCCTACGCCCTCGGCGCGAATAGCTATATCCGCAAGCCCGTGGATTTCGAACGCTTCATCCATTCGGTCGGCCAACTCGGCATGTACTGGCTCTCGCTCAACGAAGCGCCGGAAACTGCGATCTGACCAACCTGAAAAAAGAAAGGGGCGGCCAAGGCCGCCCCTTTTCGCGCAAGCGCCTATTTCAGCAGGCGCTCGATCTCGTCTTCCAATTCCACAGGCTTGGTCGTCGGCGCATAGCGCTCGATCGTGGCGCCATCTCGACTGACAAGAAACTTCGTGAAATTCCACTTGATTGCCTTGGTACCAAGCACGCCGGGCGCCTCCGCAGTCAGATAACGGTAGAGCGGATGCGCGCCCTCGCCACCCACTTCGATCTTTTCCGATAGCGGAAAGCTCACGCCGTAGTTCTTCTCGCAAAAAGCGCCAATCGCCACCGCATCGCCAGGCTCCTGCCCGCCGAACTGGTTGCAGGGGAAGCCGATTACCGCGAGCCCACGACTCGCGTACTTGCGATGCAACTGTTCGAGCCCGGCGTACTGCGGCGTGAAGCCGCATTCGCTCGCCGTATTGACGAGCAGCAATACCTGTCCTGCATAATCCGCAAGTTTCAGCGGCTCGCCGGTCAGTGTACGTGTCGAAAAACCGTAGATTTCGGCAGTCATCACGCCTCCTTATTCCGCTTCTTCTATCCAGGCCGCCTGGATTGCTTCGAGAACCCGTTCGCCGCAATGCTTAGGGTCGTCGTCGAAATCCGGTAGCGCCAGAACCCAGCTCGCGAGATCCACGAAATTGACCCGCAACGGGTCGACATCGGGGTGCACGTCTGCGAGTTCCTCGGCGATGCGCTGCACGTCGGTCCATTTCATCGCTTGGCCTCGCTGACCATGTTGATCGTGTAACGCGGAATCTCCACGACGAGCGGAGTATCGCCGACAAGCGCCTGGCACGACAGACGCGAATTGGGTTCCAGGCCCCAGGCTTTGTCGAGCAGATCTTCCTCGATTTCCTCGGCGGCTTCGAGACTGATGAAGCCTTCGCGCACGATCACATGGCAGGTCGTGCAAGCACAGGATTTTTCGCAGGCGTGTTCGATTTCGATATCGTTGGCGAGCAGGTTGTCGCAGATCGACTTGCCGGGCTCAGCTTCGAGGACGGCGCCATCGGGACAGAGTTCGACGTGCGGCAGCACGATCAGTTGGGTCATCCCTGCCTCCGCGCTTCAAGAAGGCAAAGTTCCAGCGACTGAGAGTGTAGGAATTTCATTTCAAACCTTCAGTTCGTCTACGCGCTGGCCGGCAAGTGCGGCGCGAATCGTCTTATCCATGCGGCGCGAAGCGAAATCGTCTGTCGCGCGGTTAAGCAAAACGATTGCGGTCTGGATCGCCGCAGGCGCATCCCCTGCCGCCGCGATCTGGAGCGCTTCGATAGCGCGGTGGATCGCATCGCACTCCTCGCAGGAGAGCAGTCCGCGATCGGCGCCCAGCGCCTGTTGCACGGCTTCGATCAAGCGCTCTGCCTCGACCTGCTGCTCGCGCAGCGCGCGCGCACGCATGTCCTCGGTAGCGTTTTCGAAGCCGGCTTTGAGCATGCCGGCGATCTCGTCATCGGACAACCCATAGGAGGGTTTGACCACTACCGAGGCGGCTACGCCTGAAGATTGTTCGATCGCCTCGACGGCAAGCAGGCCATCGGCATCGACCTGAAAAGTCACGCGAATCCGCGCCGCGCCCGCCGCCATCGGCGGAATGCCGCGCAACTCGAAACGCGCGAGCGAGCGGCAGTCGCGCACGAGTTCGCGCTCGCCCTGCACGACATGCACCGCCAGCGCGGTCTGGCCGTCCTTGAAGGTCGTGAAATCCTGTGCGCGCGCGTAAGGAATCGTCGAATTGCGCGCGATGATCTTCTCGACCAAACCGCCCATTGTTTCTAAGCCGAGCGAGAGCGGAATCACGTCGAGCAGCAGCCAGTCCTCGTCGCCCGCGCGGCGGTTGCCAGCGAGCACATTGGCCTGGATCGCCGCGCCGATCGCGACGACCTTGTCCGGGTCGATGTCGGTCAGCGGTACGCGGCCGAAGTGGCGTTCGACCGCGGCGCGTACCTGCGGCATGCGCGTCGCGCCGCCGACGAGCACCACACCTTGTACGTCATCGACGCCAAGCTGGGCGTCGCGCAGCGCCTTGCGCACTGGCGCCAACGTCTTCGCGACGAGCGTGGCGGTCAGGGTTTCGAGCGTGTCGCGGCTCACTTCGCTATCGATTTTTATGCCGTTCGATAGCGTCAGGCGGGCCGCTTCCAAGGTGGTTTTCGAGAGCGCTTCCTTGATGCGGCGCGCCTCGACGAGCATCGCGCGGCCGTCTTCGGCGGATAGCTCGCCTGCACCCGCCTGATCGCGCAACCAGGAGGCGAGGCACTGGTCGAAGTCGTCGCCGCCGAGCGCGGCATCACCGCTCGTCGCCAGCACTTCGAACACGCCATGCGTCAGCCGCAGGACCGAGAAGTCGAAGGTGCCGCCGCCCAGGTCGAAGACCGCATAGACGCCCTCGCTCGCGCTGTCGAGGCCGTAGGCAATTGCCGCGGCCGTCGGTTCGTTGAGCAGACGCAGCACGTTCAGACCGGCAAGCCGCGCGGCATCCTTGGTCGCCTGGCGCTGCGCGTCGTCGAAATACGCCGGCACCGTAATGACTGCGCCGAGCAGATCGCCGCCTAGCGAAGCTTCGGCGCGCAGGCGCAGCGTCTTGAGGATTTCGGACGAAACCTCGACCGGGCTTTTCACGCCGGCAACGGTTCTAATGCGCACCATGCCTTCAGCATCGACGAAATCGTACTGCTTCTTGGCGTGCGCTTCGATATCGGCCAAACCCCGGCCCATGAAGCGCTTGACGGAGACGATGGTGTTCTTCGGATCGCTCGCCTGATGAACCGCCGCGTCGCGGCCGACTTCGGTCGAACCGTCGGTACGGTAACGCACGATGGAGGGCAGCAGGATGCCGCAGGTTTCGCCCGATAAACATTCGGGCAGGCTGTGGCGCACGCTGGCGACGAGGGAATGGGTTGTGCCAAGATCGATGCCGACGGCGCGCCGGTGTTCGTGCGGCGCGGTCGATTCGCCGGGCTCGGCAATCTGTAGTAGGGCCATCAGTTTTCCAATACCTCGATCGCGCCGCCGATTTCTTCCTGCAGACGCCCGAGAAACATCAGTTGGCGGACACGCCCGCTGGCGGCCGCATAGTCTTCGCGCGCGTCGATGTCCTCGACGAGCGCCTGTTCCATTTCGCGCGCCTCGCGGGAAAGCTCGCGCAGCAATACGTCGAGCGCTGAGACATCGCCGGCCTCGCGCGCATCGTGGATCGCTTCGCGCAGCAGCATCTGACGTATCAGAAAATCGGCCGGCATCGCGGTATTCGATTCGATCTGCGGATCGTGGCCTTGAAGTTCGAGCAGATAGCGGGCGCGCGCGAGCGGGCTTTTGAGCGTGCGGAAGGCTTCGTTCGCGTGGGCGGCCCACTGCATCGAGACGCGGCGTTCGTTCTCGGCCAAATGGGCGAAACGGTCCGGATGCACATGCGCTTGTACGTCGAGATAGGCCGCTTCGAGCTTCGCGGGATCGAGTGCAAAGCGTCGGGGCAGTTGGAACAGGGCAAAGAAATCGCCCAGGGCCGGATGGAGGTTCATGCTAAATCACTTGTTGAATCCCGCCGGCTCGAATTGGCCAGGGAAAACGGGGGCAATCAATCGTCGCAGGGCCGGATCACTCCGACGCGCAGGTCTTAGATAGTGAAGCTCTCGCCGCAGCCGCACTGATCCTTGACGTTCGGATTGTTGAACTTGAAGCCCTCGTTGAGGCCCTCGCGCACGAAGTCCAGTTCGGTGCCTTCGAGATACGGCAGACTCTTCGGATCGATCAGCACCCTGACGCCGAAGCTCTCGAAAACGATGTCCTCGGACGAGGCTTCGTCGGCATATTCGAGCTTGTAGGCCATGCCGGAACAGCCCGAGGTTTTAACCCCGAGCCGCACGCCGTAGCCTTTGCCACGGCGCGTAATGAAATTCGAAACATGTTTTGCTGCGCGTTCGGTCAGCGTGACTGCCATGATTGCCTCTCAAGACAAGCGGACTTGCCGCCCCAAGTTTACTGCCGTAGCCAGGGCCGCACGCGATGGCGTGCCCCGGCTGCGTTCATACGGTTTCGCCCTGCTTCGCATCCGCCGGATGCTTGGCGCGGTAATCTTGAACCGCCGCCTTGATCGCGTCCTCAGCGAGGATGGAGCAGTGGATCTTGACCGGCGGCAGCGCGAGCTCCTCGGCAATATGCGTGTTTTTGACGCCAAGCGCCTGATCGAGCGTCTTGCCCTTGACCCATTCGGTCACGAGCGAACTCGAAGCAATCGCCGAACCGCAGCCGTAGGTTTTGAACTTCGCATCCTCGATCACACCGGTTGCAGGGTTCACCTTGATCTGCAGCTTCATCACATCGCCGCAGGCAGGGGCGCCGACCATGCCGGTGCCGATGTCGTCCAGCTCGTCTTTTTTGAACGAGCCTACGTTGCGCGGATTCTCGTAGTGATCCAGCACTTTTTCGCTATAAGCCATTTCATAACCTCCTGTTGCGCGGCGACAAGCAAGTGTCATCGCGAAAGTATACCTTTGGGCAGCTTAATGAGCCGCCCACTGGACCGTATCGAGATCGACGCCTTCCTGGACCATTTCCCACAAGGGCGAGAGTTCGCGCAGTTTGCCGATTTTCTTGTGCAAGAGATCGATCGTGTAATCGATTTCTTCCTCGGTTGTGAAGCGGCCCAGCGTGAAGCGGATCGAGCTATGCGCAAGCTCGTCGTTGCGGCCCAGCGCCCGCAACACGTAGGACGGTTCGAGCGAGGCCGAGGTACAGGCCGAACCCGAAGAAACCGCGATGTCCTTGACCGCCATGATCAGCGATTCGCCTTCGACATAATTGAAACTGAGATTCAGGTTATGCGGAACCCGCTGCTCGATGTCGCCATTGACGTAGGTGGCATCGATATCCGTCAGTCCTTTGAGCAACTTGTCGCGCAGTTTGCGTATGCGCCGGTTTTCCTCGGCCATCTCGGCCTTTGCGATCCGGAATGCTTCGCCCATGCCGACGATCTGGTGCGTCGGCAGCGTACCCGAGCGCAGCCCCCGTTCATGGCCGCCACCGTGCATCTGCGCTTCGAGCCGCACGCGCGGCTTGCGTCGCACGTAGAGCGCGCCTATGCCTTTCGGGCCGTAAGTCTTGTGCGCCGAGAACGACATGAGATCGACCTTGAGCTTTTCGAGGTCGATTTCGACCTTGCCGGTCGCCTGCGCCGCATCCACATGGAAGACGATGCCGCGCTCGCGGCAGATCTCGCCGATCTCTGCAATCGGTTGCACCACACCGATCTCGTTGTTGACGAACATGACCGACACAAGCGTCGTGTCCGGCCGTAACGCCGCCTTGAGTACGTCAAGATCGATCAGACCGTTTTCCCGCACGTCGAGGTAGGTAACTTCGAAGCCCTCGCGTTCGAGTTCGCGCATCGTATCGAGCACCGCCTTGTGCTCGGTCTTGAGCGTGATGACGTGCTTGCCGCGGCCTTTGTAGAAGTGCGCCGCGCCCTTGATCGCAAGATTGTTCGACTCGGTTGCGCCGGATGTCCAGATGATTTCCTTGGCATCGGCATTGATGAGCGCAGCAACCTGTTCGCGCGCTTCCTCGATGGCCTCTTCCGCCGTCCAACCGTAGGCATGGGAGCGACTCGCCGGGTTGCCGAAAAGCTCGGTCAGATAGGGAATCATCTTTGCCGCAACACGCGGATCGACCTGCGTTGTCGCCGAATAATCGAGGTAGATCGGAAACTTCAGCATTGCATTACTCCCGGGTAAGCCCGTTTTTGTGTTTCTTGTTTGTGCACCTCGAAAAATTTCCGTATTCGAGGCTCCCATTCGTATTTACGACTCAGGCGGCCATTACCGCCATTTTCCGCAATCCAGAGACTGTTTCGCCAAGCACATGGGCGAAACCTTCGATATCTTCATCCTGCGTTGCGTGGCCAAGGCTCACGCGTACCGCGCCGCGCGCGAGTTCGGGCGTAATGCCCATCGCGAGCAGCGTTTTCGATGGCTCGCTATCGGCACTCGAACAGGCCGAACCGCTCGCCACCGCAAAACCGGCGCGATCGAGCTTCGCCACCAGCGTTTCGCCATCGATATGCGCGAAGGCGAAAAAAACCGTGTTCGGCATGCGCGGTGCGCCCGCGCCGAAAATCCGTGCGCCGAGCGCTGCGAGCACCGCTTCGAGGCGTTCGCGCTGCGCCAGGCTTTTGCGCGCAAAAGTTTCGCGGGCGGCCACGGCAAGCTCGGCTGCGACACCGAAACCGACAATCGCCGCGACGTTCTCGGTGCCCGAACGCAAGCCGCGCTCCTGGCCACCGCCGGCGACGAGCGGCGCAAGTTCGACGCGCTTGTCGACGATAAGGGCGCCAGCGCCGATCGCACCGCCAATCTTGTGGGCCGACAAGCTCATCGCAGCAACGCCGAGCGCGCGAAAATCGAGCGCGACCTTGCCGAGCGCTTGCACCGCATCGGTGTGAAACAGCGCGCCCGCAGCGCGCGCCACGTCTGCCAGCGCCGTTATGTCCTGCAACACGCCGGTTTCGTTGTTGGCGGCCATCACCGAGACGAGTTGCGGACGACGACTCAACACGGCTTCGAAAAACGGCCTGTCGATGCGACCTTCGCCGTCGAGCGCGAGCGTTTCAAGCGTCCAGCCCTGACGCGCCAGCTGGCGCGCGGGTTCGCGCACGCAGGGGTGCTCGCTCGCGCCAATCGCGATGAAACCCGTCCGGCGCGTGGCGGCAAAACCCTTGAGCATCAAATTATTCGCTTCCGAACCGCCGCTCGTGAACACGACCTGGGTCGGATGCGCGTTAACCGCCGCCGCGACTTGGGCGCGCGCGCGATCGACCGCCGTGCGCGCCTGCCGGCCGTACTCGTGCCGGCTCGACGCATTGCCGTAGCGTGCGTCGAGATACGGCAGCATCGCCTCGCGAACCGTATCCACGATTGGAGTGCTGGCGTTGTAGTCGAGATAGGTCGGCGCGAACATGGCTCTAGCAGGCTGGGGCGACTGCCTCGGAACCGAGCGTATTAGCGAGCGGGCGTTCGTCGTGCAATACCTGGACCGTGGCCGCCTTGGTCTGGCGCGCCCGTTGCTGCGCCACCAAATCGGCGAGGCTTACCGAATCGAGATATTCGTACATCCGCTTGTTGAGATTCGACCATAAATCGTGCGTCATGCAGCGATGATCGTCCTGGCAGTTTTCCTTGCCGCCACATTGCGTTGCGTCCAGCGGTTCATCGACCGCGGTAATCACGTTGGCGACCGTTACCTCGGTTGCCTGGCGCACCAGACAGTAACCGCCACCGGGGCCGCGCACGCTTGCGATCAAGCCATGCCGGCGCAGTTTGCCGAAGAGCTGTTCGAGGTAGGACAGCGAAATCTTCTGGCGTTCGCTGATCCCAGCGAGCGTCACCGGGCCATCGCTCTCGCGCAGCGCGAGATCGATCATCGCCGTCACCGCGAAACGTCCCTTGGTTGTGAGCCTCATCGCGCGCCTCGATTAATAGTTGAGCATTTTGGTCGAGAATACGATTCCCGATAAAAACAGTCAAGTTTTCAATCGACCATTTTGGAGAGTTTGTTGGCATCGAATTGGTCGTTCGCTTCGACTTCGCCATCGATGTCGATGCCGGCCGCCTTGAGTCGGCTCACGAGGCACTGGATGCGTCTGTCGGTATCCACCGCGTGATCGAGCATGCCGTGCAGCGCGCGCGATAAGGGATCGTCCATGTTCTGGGTCACGCCATAAGCCGAAAATCCCATTTGCTGCGCCTTTTCCTCGCGCACCTGATCGCGTACGGAATCCAGAATCCGCGCCGGGTTGCCGACCGCTGTCGCGCCAGCCGGCACCGGTTTTACGACGACCGCGTTCGAGCCGATCTTCGCGCCTGCCCCAACCGTAAAACCGCCGAGCACCTTCGCGCCGGCGCCGACGACCACGCCGGCCTCCAGCGTAGGATGCCGCTTCGTGCCGCGATACAGCGACGTCCCGCCTAGCGTGACGCCCTGGTAGATCGTGCAGTCGTCGCCGATCTCGGCTGTCTCGCCGATCACGACGCCAAAACCATGATCGATGAATACGCGGCGACCTATCGTCGCCCCTGGATGAATTTCGATACCGGTAAAGAAGCGCGCCTGGTGCGAGACGAAGCGGGCAGCCCAGGCCATGCCGTGGCGCCACAGGCAGTTCGCTGCGCGATGGAAGAGCAGCGCATGAACGCCCGGGTAACAGGTGAGCACTTCCCAACGGGAACGGGCGGCAGGATCGCGTTCGAGAACGCTATTGATGTCTTCACGCAGGCGCGCAAACATTGATGAATCTGGCTTTCTTTTGTTCGAATGAAAAAGGAATCGTCTCAATCCCGACTAAACCAGTCAAGTTTTGCGTTCGAGACTGGCAAGCGCGCCGCGCAGGATCGCGACTTCCTCGCGTTCAAGACCGGTGCGGCCAAAAAGCCGGCGCAAACGCGGCATCAGACGGCGCGGTTTGGCCGGATCGAGGAAGCCCGAACCGATCATCGCCTGCTCGAAATGCGCGATCAACCGCTCGACCTCCTCGTGCGTCGCCGGCTCGCCCAAGGCCTGCGGCAACGCCGGCAAGTCCGCTTCGAGCGCCTGACGTCGCAGTTCCCAGGCAATCACCTGCACGGCCGCGCCAAGATTCAAGGAAGCGTATTCGGCATTGGCCGGGATCATGACGGTGCGCTGGCAAAGCGCGACTTCCTCGTTGGAAAGTCCGAAAGTTTCGTTACCGAAGACCACTGCGACCTCGTTCGAACCCGCCGCCGCGAGCAATTCGCCGGCAGCTTGGGGCAGCCAGCGCGGCGGCGCGCAAAGATCGCGACGCCTCGACGTCAGCGCTGCAACGAATACCGTGCCTTCGAGCGCTTCGGCAAGCGAGGCGCAGACCTTCGCGTTTTCGAGCACATCGACCGCGCCCGAGGCGCGCACGCTGGCCTCCGGATGTGGAAACGCCTTCGGCTCGACGAGGCAGAGCCGGGTCAGGCCCATCGTCTTCATTGCCCGTGCAGCCGCCCCGATATTGCCCGGATGGGAAGGACGCGAGAGCACGACGCGAATCCGGGACAGCGCGGCCGGTTCGGCCATAGTAGAATTCATGGTTCGCAAGAAAAATGGCGGCCGAAGCCGCCTGCTACGTACTACCTAACGGAGGACAGTTTGGATCGAAAACGATCCGGCAATCCGGCCCAGCCAGCTCTTTAACCCAAGGACTGCCGTCTTTCGATGCGGCAGCCTTCAGACATTGCTCACGACCTCATGCATCCGATGCTCAGTATTGCCGTCAAGGCCGCGCGCCGGGCGGGCACGATCATCAATCGCGCTTCGCTCGACCTCGACCGGATCGAAATCCGGACTAAACAAACCAACGATTTCGTAACCGAAGTCGATCGCGCCTCGGAAGACGCGATCATCGAAATCATTCGCGAGACGTATCCGGAGCACGCGATTCTAGCAGAGGAGTCCGGCGCGATCGGCGAGTCGGAGCACGAATGGATCATCGATCCGCTCGACGGCACGACGAACTTCATCCACGGCTTCCCGCAGTATTCGATCTCGATCGCTTATGCGCAGGCCGGCCTCGTCCAGCATGCCGTCGTATTCGATCCGAACCGCAACGAACTCTTCACCGCCTCGCGCGGTCGCGGCGCTTTCCTCAACGATCGCCGCATACGCGTCTCCAAGCGCATCCGCCTTGCCGAGGCGCTGATCGGCACCGGCTTCCCGTATCGCGTATTCGAGCATGCCGACGCTTTCCTCGCGATTTTCCGCGAACTGACCGAGAAAACCGCCGGCATCCGCCGCCCCGGTTCGGCCGCACTGGATCTTTGCTATGTCGCCAGTGGTCGTTACGACGCTTTCTTCGAACTCGGACTCGCACCGTGGGATTTCGCGGCCGGCGCGCTGATGGTCCAGGAGGCCGGCGGCCTCGTCAGCGATTTCGCCGGCGAAGGCAATTACTTCAAAACCGGCAACATCATCGCCGGCAGCCCGAAGATTTTTGCCCAGCTCATGCAGGTCATCAACACGCATCGCGGCAATATCGAAGCCTAAAAGCACAATAAGGGCGCTAATGTTATACTCCGCGCCCTTCCGCAGTTCTGTAAGTCGGCGTGGCCCAGGTGGCGAAATTGGTAGACGCACCAGATTTAGGTTCTGGCGTAGAAATACGTGGGGGTTCGAGTCCCTTCCTGGGCACCAGCATAGCATTTTCCATTATTCCCCGTTTCCCTCCAAAGCTAGTGGAACGGGGCTCTTCTAGCCGATTTCCGGCTATTCCGTTTCACCGTTTTGACGCATAAACCCCCATAATTTGCCCCCTGCGTGGCACTAGTTTGGTACCAGGCTTGGCACTGAGGGGGCAATGATGGCTTCGTTTTCCGAGCGTCCGGGCGGGTGGCTCGCCCGCGTGCGCCGTAATGGAGTGTCGCAATCCAGGGTGTTTCCGACCAAGGCTCAGGCCCGGGCATGGGCTGCGGAGATCGAGGCGGAAGCCATAACTGGCCGCACGACACTTCCGAAGAAGACTGTCCGCGAGGCGTTTAACCGTTATGCGGAAACCGTTGCGCCAACGCATCGCGGCGAGCGATGGGAAGTGCTACGACTCAGACGGATCGAGGCCGAACTCAAGTCCGAGACCATGCTGACGGATCTCACCGCGCCCGTTCTGTCCGCGTGGCGCGACAAGCGACTCGCGAGTGTGTCACCTGCATCAGTGGCACGCGAGATGAAGCTTTTAGGAAGCGTATTCGGTGTAGCGAAGCGCGAGTGGAAGTGGCTCACCGAAAATCCGCTCGACGATGTGAAGAAACCACGTCAGCCCGAACACCGTCGTCGTCGCGTGTCACAGGACGAGATCGAGCGACTTTCGCTTGCCCTGGGGTATGAACCCGGAGAGATTGCGACAACATTCACCTCGCAAGTGGCAGTCGCTTTCCTATTTGCGATCGAAACGGCCATGCGGCAAGGCGAAATTTTGCGCTTGACACGCGATACGGTGGATTTCGAGAAGCGAACTGCATACCTACCGAAGACGAAGAACGGATCGGCCCGCACCGTCCCGTTGTCGAGCCGCGCCGTCGAACTTCTGCACCAGTTGCCGAGGAAAGAAAACGGTCAGTTATTCAGCGTCAGCGCAGCATCGTGCGATGCACTGTTCCGCAAGGCAAAGGCACGCGCGCTGATCGACGATCTGCACTTTCACGATACCCGGCGAGAGGGAACAAGCCGACTATCGAAAAAGGTGGAGGTGCTCACGCTCGCGCGGATCACCGGGCACAAGGACCTCAGAATGCTGATGATCTACTACGAAGAAGATATGTCGAGCGTGGCACAACGGCTCGGATGACGAAATAAAGTTTGAAACTGCTGGGGAACTTATTGGCAGGCTTTAACGGCGGTTTCGAGTTCGGCTTCGTAGCCCTTGCGCTGGAATCGTTCGGCCCTGAGCGCGGCCATCTGATCCCAAATGCCGGAGCCAAGGGGAAGCGCATCTGCGGCGAATGCCGGACGCTCTGGCACAGGCGTCTTGCATGGCACGGCCACGGGTATGCGCACCTCGACGGGCAGCCCCGGCGGCAGTGTGCTGGTGGCACACCCGACGAGGCAAAACGAAAGAATCACGGCAAAAAAGCCGGTAAGCGAAAGTCGCGTCGAGAAATTCGTCATCGGGCACCTCGTTCAGTTCGCAGTTCATCATCGAACGCAACCTGTGCCGCCGTGCAAGGGTTTGCGCCTGTTGGTGGTTTGAACATCAGCACCGACTGGGCGCGGGTCTGGTATTGAACAGCCTGCGCGCGGGCTTGTTGCGCGGCGACCTTGGCGGCTTGTTCGCGCTTTTGTCCCTCAGCTTGCAAGGTCGTGATCGCCGCGTTCTGCTGTTCGACCGACGCCTTCATTGCAGCGTTGGCCGCAGTCAGCTTGCCGATCTGTTCGCTGGCCGCCGACAATTTCGGTTCGTAGTAGTCCCGCGTTCGCGTATAGCCACACCAGATACCCAAGCCGAGCAGACCCGCGACGACAAGCAGCACGGCCACGATGCGCCACGGTGATATGCCGATGGCTGCGGCAATCGGGTTCATGTTGCTGCCTCCATCAGCGGCCGGTATTTGGCCGAGCGCAGCCGCAGCACGTTGCGAACATGCTCGCGGTTGATGTCGCAGGCCGAGCGCTTGCCATAGATGGCAGTTTGCGATTTGGTGCAAGTCGTCTCGACGTTGGAGAACCATTTTTGCGGGTCACATCCGGTTTTCAGACCGCACTCCCGCCGGTCTGCATGCATGTCCCTCATGCCACCGTTATAGGCCGCGTCGGCGAACGCCAGCGCCGCCTGCGGGTCTTTGACCAAACGGTGAATGTCTTGGTAATTGCCCCGCGACATGAGCACGACGGCGCGCAGTTGCAGGTCTGGCCGTTGGTACACGTTGGCCCACGACCAGCCCTTCAATTCCGGGTATCGGTTGCGCAAGTCAGCCAGCATGTCGAAGCGCTGCGAGCCATCGGCGCGGTAAGCGCGGGTGATTTGCCCCAGGCCTGCGCCTTCCTCGCGGGAAGTCTTGAGGCGCGAAGAAGGCGACCAGCACGAGGCGCTGCCGAGCGAAACACAGGATTCCTGCTCAACCAGCCCTGCAAGCACAGCCGGGGCCGGATGGTCGGGCCAGAACTGGCGCTGCTCGGCGCGCAGAATCGGTGCGTAGGTTAGAGCATTGGCCGGGATGAAACTCGCGGGGTCGCGCGTCGCAGCATGTACCGTACTACCGAAGAGCAGGAACAGCGCAGCGATCACGATAGCCAGTGAGATCAGCGCCAGGCCGGCGCCGGTCGGTGATTCTCCGGCTTTGCGGAATAGCGTCTGCATGTCGGCTTCCGGGTAGTCGGTCAGGGCCTTGCGCGACAGATGCGCGAATGCCACGGCCAATACACACACCAGCAGGCCAAGCAACAGCATGCCGGTGGAAAGGCCGTTGTCGGGGTCGGTGACGAGCAGCACGCCCAGCACCAATGCGCTACCCAGAACGAGATAGAGGTTGCGAAATCGAAACATGGTCATTTCTCCAAGGTTTTGCCGCACGAGCGGCGTATTGCGATCCGATCAATCGCCGCTACGGCGGTGGGCGTGTTTGTCTTGCTTTGCGTCCAGGCGGTCGAAAATCTTGTCAAGCTTGGTGTCGATGCGGTCGAGCACCTTTTCAAAGTCGTCTTTTTGGACGTACTTGTGCGGCAAGTCTTCGCGCAAATTTGCAAGATCGTTTTTGAGTTCTTTGACCGCTGACCACATTTCGCGGGCAAACCAGCCGAGGACGGCGATTGCCGTGCCAAGCACAAAAGTGATGACGTTTTGGACGGTGTCCATTGCAGACTTCTCCAGAAACACTAAGGCCGCCCGGAGGCGGCCTTGATCGCAAATATCGGGACGCCGAGCGCCCGGCATAGCTCGCCGGGGCTTGGCATGGCGGGAAACCCGTCAGGGGGCGGCCAATTGGCCCAGCGCAGCCACTGCGCGGCGAAGGTGCTGCATACCCTTTCGCCCTCGCCTTCCGCGCCTGTGTCGGCACGAAATAGCAGACGCAAGCCGATGCGCAGCAGATCGAAGTAGTCGTATTCGAGGGGAATCGATGTCGCGCGATCGAATTGCGCCTGCATCGCGGCCGGCGGTACAGGCGCGCGAAACACCGCAATCGAACTGCCCTCGGCAATGTGCTGCGACACCGAACGCAGGACGTTGTGAGCACCGTCCATTTCCACCGAGTACAGACGGCCGTTGACCCACCAAGCCACGCCGACGTGCGTGATGCGGGAAAACTGGCCAAGGCCCGCCGCGCGCTGCACGGCTTTGACCAGCGACCAGAACAACCCTTTGCACGAAACGCCCAGGATGTCGCCGTCCGCGATCTGGTCGCGGATGTCTTCGTAGCGCATCGCGGCCCCTTACCAGACGATGCGCTGCACGCTGGCTACATCGGTCGCGGCTTCGATTTGGGCTTGCAACGCTGCATTGCGGGTCAGTGACGCCATGATCGCGGCTTTGCTGTCGCTGCCTACCTGCTGGATTTGTGGCGCTGTGTGAGGCAGATAAGCCCAGTTTCCTGCGCCGTCGCAACATAGATGCAAGGTCGTCCAATCCTCGGGAAGATTCGGATATATAGACGAAATCACATTGGCAGCAAGATTGGATTGGTCGGTCTCGGTGCTCGGGTAAGTGTAGGGTTTGCCAAGGGCTGAGGACAAAAAGCCGCCTGAAATGGCTGCCGCACAGGCAGCACGCACAACGGCGCTTTGCCCAAGTTTGACCTGTCCGATTTCCTGCCGTGGTTCGGTCAACACTCCGTCGTCGAATGTCCAGCCGACCGCTACGTCGCCGGGAGCCGGGATGATATGCAATCCGGGGTGGAGTTTCGGGTCATCGTCGAATAGTTCTGTGACGATACCGTATTGAATCAGTGCGAATTTCATTATTTCGTCTCGCTTTCAGTAGTGGACGATCACGTAGCCAGCGCCGCCTTTTCCCGCCGCAGCCGCAGATGTAGTCGCGAGACTGGGCGAAAAACCTTGCCCGCCGCCGCCGCCGCCATTGCGCCCGTGGCGCGCGCCGCCTGAATTGCTCTCTATTGTCCCGCCCTGCCCGCCTGACCCGCCGCCCATTCCCCCACCGAGCCCACCGGTGACTGGGGTCGTTGTCGGTCCGCCGTAATTTGTGCCCGTTGCACCGCATTGGCCCGACAAATTTATCTGCCCGCCAGAGCCGTCGCCGCCTCGCCCACCAGTAGACGCCGGTTGAACATTTCCATCACCTCCGCCTATGCCGCCCGTTGCGGACAGCAAACTTCCAAAGCTCGAACTCTTGCCAGCGACAATTCCGACGCTCGGGTCCGTATGTGGGAGCGTCTCGGCCCCGACCGTGATCGCGTACACCGTGCCTGGAACAACACTGAAAATGCCTTCGGCGTAGCCACCTTCTCCGCCGCCACCTCCGGCTACAGTGGTGCCGTTACTGTTACCGGGGACGCCTGCAAGCCCGCCCGGCCCACCACCGCCCTTCACGATCACGCGGATGCAGGTAATGCCGGGCGACACGGTAAAGCTGCCGTTTGCAGAAAAAAACTGGCAATTGCGAATCGGCACGTTCTGGGCCATCAACGCAGTTACAGCGGTAGCGCTCATTTTTTGCGGCAGCGTTTCCGCAATAAAGGGCGCATTGGGCGCGGCAGCGATGTTCGCGGGCGTGATGCTGGTCTGGCCATAGCTCGTCGTCACAACCCAGAGACCAACGTAGCCCTGATCGGGCGATGGTGTTTGCTGCGTACCCGACAAGGCAGGAATACCGGGTTTCGGAAAGACCGCGACGATGCCGCTGCGCACCGTTGGTTGGGCCGAGCCCAGGCCGCCCGGCCCTGATAGGGGTACGGTCGGATTG
>JAVBKC010000052.1:0-32004 GCA_031554255.1 Niveibacterium sp. | reverse complement strand
CGAACCGCTCTCCAATCTCGATGCGGCGCTGCGCGTGCAGATGCGCGTGGAATTGTCGAAGCTGCACCACGAACTCAACTCGACGATGGTGTACGTCACGCACGATCAGGTCGAGGCAATGACGTTGGCGAACCGCATCGTCGTGCTGTCGGCTGGCCGTATCGAGCAGGTCGGCGCGCCGCTTGAGCTTTATCATCGCCCGGCCAATTTATTCGTCGCCGGCTTTATCGGTTCGCCGAAGATGAACTTCGTTTCCGGCCAGCTTGTCGCGGCCGAAGAAAAGTTTGCCCAGATCAAGCTCAAGGGCGGCGCCGTCGTCAAGGCGGCCGTGGATGCGCGCGGACTTGCACCGGGCGCCGAGGTGAGCTTCGGCATTCGTCCCGAGCATGCCTCGGTCGATATCGAGCCGGGCGATAGCACTCTGGCTGGTCAGGTGCAGGTCGTCGAGCAACTGGGCGATACGACGTATTTTTATCTGGAAGTGCCCGGTAGCGAGACGCCCTTCATCGTGCGCGCGCCTGGCGAAAAGAGTGCGAAGGTCGGCGAGAACATCGTGATCGGTTTGCCCGTGCAGCGGTGTTATGTATTTGAAGCAGGGGGCAAGGCCTGCCCCGTGACGTGGTAATGCGTTATCGAGTAAGGCCGTAAAAATAATTCAAAGCAATATCCGGCAAATCTTGCGCGTGAGAAGTGTCGGCCGTGGGCAAAAAATGGCTGCACGGCATGGCGTTTATTGGGGTGGACTCTACAAGGAGATGAAAGTATGCAAGTCCGCAATCAAGTTAAATTGGTAGCTGCTTCGGCTGTTGTTGCACTCTCGGGCGTGATGAGCGCGCCGGTGCACGCTGCCGATCAGGGCAAGCTGCTGATCTGGATCAACGGCGACAAGTGCTACAACGGCTGGAACAAGGTCGGCGAAGAATTCACCAAGAAGACTGGTGTCCAGGTTGCCGTGGAGCATCCGGAAGACGCCCCCGGCAAATTCCAACAGGCCGCCGCAGCCGGCAAGGGGCCGGACATCTGGATCTGGGCGCACGACCGCATCGGCGAATGGGTTGCCGGTGGTCTGTTGCAGCCGCTCTCGCCGAGCAAGAAGGCCATGGGCGCAATCGATCAGCTCGGCTGGTCGGCGTTCTCGGTCGGCAACAAGGTTTGGGGCTATCCGCTCGCGATCGAGGCCGTGCACCTCATCTACAACAAGGACCTCGTGCCGACGCCGCCGAAGACCTTCGAGGAAATGGCCGCGATCGACAAAAAGCTGTCGGCCGATGGCAAGAAGGCAATCCTCTGGGACTACACGAACACCTATTTCACTTGGCCGCTGCTCGGCGCTAATGGCGGTTATGCATTCAAGCTGAAGAAGGATGGCACCTACGACGCCAACGACACCGGCGTGAATAACAAGGGTGCGGTCCAGGGCGTGGCGATGCTCGACAAGATGATCAAGGACGGTCTGATGCCCAAGGGCGCGGCCTACGCCGACATGGAAGCCGGTGTGAGCCAGGGCAAGATCGCGATGATGATCAACGGTCCGTGGGCCTGGGACAACCTGAAGAAGTCCAAGATCAACTTCGGCACGGCACCGATTCCCAAGATCGGCGGCAAGGCCGGCGCTCCGTTCGTCGGCGTGCAGGGCGCGATGATCAACAAGTCCAGCCCGAACAAGGAAATCGCCGTCGAGTTCATCGAGAACTACATGCTCTCGCAGCAGGGTCTGAAGACTTGCAACGCCGACGTGCCGTTCGTGCCCGCCGACAAGGCCCTCTACAAGGAACTGTCCGCCGATCCGAACATCAAGGCGGTCATGGATTCGGCGAAGAATGGTTCGCCGATGCCGAATAACCCGGAAATGGGTCGTTTCTGGTCCTCGATGGCTTCGGCGCTGCAAAACATTTCCCAAGGCCGTCAGTCGCCGAAGGAAGGTCTTGACGCCGCTGCCCAGCGAATCCTCAACAAGTAATCCGGGCGGACCGTAAGTGTCCGCTTGATTGGCCTCGTTCCGCCCGGCGCCGTGTGCGTTGGGCGGGATTTCCGGCTCGCATGCAGGGGATGTGTCGTGAACGACCGTTACACCAAATGGATAGGACCGGCCTTGCTTGCGCTCTTTGCGCTCTCGGGGCTGTATCTCGTATCTCTTCTTTACGCGTCCGGGCAGACTGTCGTTGCCTTGGTCACGCTCGTTATCGTGGCGCTTGCGGCCTATATTTATCTGTCCCCGCGCGCTTATTCTTATCGCTATCTGTTTCCCGGCGTTGCCGGGGCGATGATTTTCGTCGTGTTTCCGATGGTCTATACGATCGCAATCGGTTTCACGAATTACAGTTCGCGCAATCTGCTCGAATTCGAGCGTGCGACGCACAACCTGCTCGACGAAACCTATGCGACCGAGGGCGGGATACTCAACTTCACCGTGCATCCGGAAGGCAAGGAATATCGCCTCCAGCTCACCGACGAGGATTCCAACGCCCAATACGTGACCGATGCGCTCGCGCTGAAGAATCAGACGCGGATCGTTGTCCCGGCTAAACCGTTCAAGGAGGCCGAGATTGCCTTGGGCGAGCCGCTTCAACTGAAGGACATCATCGCGCTGCGCGACCAGATCAAATCGGTCGTCGTCAAGCTGCCCGACGGCAATGAAGTTGTCATGTCCGGCCTGCGGCAGTACGCGCCGGTCAAGCGGCTTTACACGCAAAACCCCGACGGTTCGCTGACGAATGTGCGGACCAACGAAGTCATCAAACCGAACTTCAAGAACGGTTTCTATGAGACCGCGACCGGCGAGCAAGTCCAGCCGGGTTTCAAGACCGGTATCGGTCTGGAGAACTTCAAGCATGTCTTCCTGGACGAGAGTTTCCGCCAGCCTTTCCTGCGGATATTCGTATGGAATGTCATGTTCTCGTTCATTTCGGTATTCCTGACCGCCTCGCTTGGCATGCTGCTGGCCGTGTTGCTCAATTGGGAAGCGCTCAGATTCCGCGGCCTCTATCGCACGCTGCTGTTCCTGCCGTATGCGGTGCCGGGCTTCATCTCCATCCTCGTCTTTCGCGGGCTTTTCAACCAGAACTTCGGTGAGATCAATCTGATCCTCGGCCACCTCTTCGGCGTCAAACCGCAGTGGTTCGCCGATCCGACGCTGGCCAAGGTGATGATCCTGATCGTCAATACCTGGTTGGGTTATCCGTACATGATGGTGCTCTGCCAGGGCCTGATCAAATCGATCTCGGCCGATCTTTACGAGGCTTCTTCGCTCGCCGGCGCGGGGCCGCTCGATAACTTCTTCCGCATCACGATGCCGCTGATCTTGAAGCCCTTGATGCCGCTTTTGATCTCGTCCTTCGCGTTCAACTTCAATAACTTCGTGCTGATCAGCCTGCTCACGGGCGGGCGGCCCGACTTTCTCGATACCAAATTGCCGGCCGGTACGACCGATATTCTCGTGTCCTACACCTACCGGATGGCTTTCGGCGATTCGGGGCAGTTGTTCGGCTTGGCGGCGGCAGTGTCTACGGTCATCTTTATTCTTGTGGCGATCCTCTCGATGATCAATCTGAGGCTCACCAATGTGAATAGGGCCGAGACGCGCTAAAGGCTCGTTGTGGACGACCGGAGCGATGTTGTTATATCGCTCCGGCTTCGGTGCAAAGCGCCGAAACATGTTTGAAACCAGGTGAAATCATGGCAATCGTTCTGGATAAATCGCACCGCTGGCGTCTTTTTCTGTCGCATGTGGGGGTGATCTGTCTCATCCTCGTCTGTATGTTCCCGTTCGTGATGATTCTGTCGATCTCCTTGCGACCGGGGAATTTCGCGACGCTGGGCGGCGATACATTGTGGGCAAACGTCATGCCGCAGAAGATCAGCTTCGAGCACTGGAAGCTTGCGCTCGGCATCTCATACCAAGGCGAGGATGGCATGCTGATCACGCCGACCTATCCGGTCCTGCGCTGGCTCGGCAATTCGATCAAGGTCGCGTTTGTCTCGGCCTGCATCGCAGTGCTGCTATCGACGACGGCCGCCTACGCCTTCGCGCGCATGAAATTCGCCGGTAAGCAGCACTGGATGACCGGCCTCTTGCTGATGCAGATGTTCCCCAGCGTACTCGCGCTGATTGCGATTTACGCAATCTTCGACTACCTCGGTACCTATGTGAAATGGCTCGGCATCGATAGCCATTGGAGCCTGATCCTCGCCTATGCTGGTGGCATCGCTCTTCATGTATGGACGATCAAGGGCTACTACGACACGATTCCGGGCGAGATCGAGGAAGCCGCCGTCGTCGACGGCGCAACCCACTGGCAGGCGTTCAAATATGTGCTGCTGCCGATGGCGTTGCCTATCCTGATGGTCGTGTTCCTGCTCGCCTTCATCGGCGGCATCATCGAGTATCCGGTTGCCTCGGTATTGCTGCATAACCAGGACGCACTGACGCTCGCCGTCGGTGCAAACCAATTCCTCTATCCGCAGAAATACCTGTGGGGTGACTTCGCCGCAGCCGCGATACTTTCTGGTCTGCCGATCACGGCGGTATTCCTCTTGAGTCAGCGCTGGATGGTTTCCGGCTTGACTGCCGGTGGCGTGAAAGGCTGATTACGCGCCGCTGTTCCGCCATTCATGGCGGATGGAAGTCTGGGTGATTCCGGGTGAGCAGGCGGGGCGACCCGCCGCCGCACCGGGGCGCCGCGAGATCCGGCCCCCGCGCCTGAATGGGCGCGCAAGATCGCATGTCGGATGCTCGATTTGGAGGAGAGTGAAGTGAGCAAGCATGGCAATGGATATTCTCGCGAAACATGTCAATGGTATGTTTTTCGCGACTTTCTTTACACGCCCCAAAGTATTGCGTGGACCGTCTCTTCAGCGTTTGAATGCGCGTCTCGGCCGGGTTTAGGGTGAGCCACGTAGCAAGCGCTGGCCGCGTGAGCGCGGCGAGGACGCGCGGCGGGCCCGTACCGGAGGCGCGCCGCGAACCCGCTCAGGATGTGCTGCGCAAGCCCTATCGCGAGGGGCCGCGCCTGCTTGCCGATGTTGGCGCGACGAATGCGCGCTTCGCGCTCGAAACCGCGCCCGGCCGCTTCGAGTCTGTCGAAGTCCTGCACTGCGATGATTACCCTGGCATTCTCGAAGCGATCCAGGCTTATCTGGCGCGCATAGATTGCCGCGTTGTTCATGCGGGTATTGCGATTGCGAACCCGATCGATGGCGATCTTGTGCGCATGACCAATCGGGATTGGGCGTTTTCGATCGAAGAGACGCGCCGGCAACTCGATTTCGAGACCCTGCTGGTGGTCAACGATTTCACCGCGCTCGGCATTGCATTGCGCCATCTCGATGCCGATCAGCGCATGCAGATCGGCGGCGGCACAGCGCAGGCGGATTCGGTGATCGGTCTGCTCGGGCCCGGTACGGGGCTTGGCGTTTCGGCGCTGATTCCAACCGAGGATCGTTGGGTCACATTAGGCAGCGAGGGCGGTCATGCGAGTTTTTCGCCCTGCGACGAGCGCGAGATCGCGGTATTGCGTTATTGCTGGCACGAGTACCCGCATGTATCGGGCGAGCGCTTGATTTCCGGGCCGGGCATCGAACTTTGTTACCGCGCGCTTTGCGCGCATGCCGGCGTGATGTCGAAAAAACTGTCGGCGCGCGAAATCGTCGAAGCCGCACTGGCGCGGCGCGATGCTGTTTGCATCGATACGCTCGATTGCTTCTGCGCGATGCTCGGTACGGTTGCGGCGAATCTCGCGGTCACGCTTGGCGCGTTGGGCGGTATTTATATCGGCGGCGGCATCGTGCCGCGACTCGGTGAATACTTTGCCAGCTCGCCGTTTCGCGCGCGCTTCGAGGCCAAGGGCCGCTTTACGGGGTATCTCGCGCAGATTCCGACCTATGTGATCACCGCGCCGCATCCGGCTTTTCACGGGGTGTCGGTCATCCTTGCCGAGACCCTGCGGGGCCGTGGCGGCGATAGTCCCTTGATCGACCAGATCCGCCAGGCATGCGCCAATCTTTCGCGCGCCGAGCAGCGCGTCGCCGAACTCGTGCTGACGCGGCCGCGCAGCGCGCTCAACGATCCCATCATCGAGATCGCGCGCCAGGCCAAGGTCAGTCAGCCGACCGTGATTCGCTTCTGTCGCTCGCTCGGCTTCCAGGGCTTGTCGGACTTCAAGCTCAAGCTTGCCTCCGGCCTCACGGGCACGGTGCCCGTCCGCCACAGTCAGGTGCGACACGGCGACACGGCGCCCGATATCAGCGCCAAGGTCATCGAGAACACCGCGTCGGCCCTCCTGCGCCTGCGCGATACGATCAATGTCGATGCGTTGGAAGCGGCCACGGCCTTGCTGTGCGAGGCGCGGCGCATCGAATTTTATGCCGTCGGCAACGCCTCGGTGGTTGCGCTCGACGGCCATCTGAAGTTTTTCCGCTTCCGTATTCCGACGGTCTCGTATTCCGACAGTCATTTGCAGGTGCAGTCTGCCCGCCTGCTCGGCAAGGGCGATGTCGTCGTGGCGGTCTCCGCTTCCGGCCAGGCGCCCGGGGTGCTCGCCGCAGTTGCCGCAGCGCGCGCGGCGGGCGCCGATGTCATTGCGATCACCGCCGGCCAGAGCCCGCTCGCGCGCCGCGCCACGCTTTGTATCGCGGTCGAACACTCGGAGCGCGGTGGCGGGTTCGTGGCGATGATCTCGCGCATCCTTCACCTGATTGTCATCGACATGCTGGCCGTCGGCGTCGCATTGCAACGCGGACCGGAACTCGCGCTCGACGAAGACGGACAGGCCGGCGAGCAGGGCGCGTCGCCGCGGCTACGGTCGCGGATCTCGCATGTGAGCGCTTGAACAGGCGTACACGGCAGGGTTCAAGGGCGCGGGCGGACAGACGATTCCGAAAGTTCCGGAGGTGCCGGGCCTGTGCCACCAGCGGCGTGCTTCGCACGGGATTCGGTCGAATACAGCGTGAGTCTTTTACAATCGAACGCGCTAGCATTCGACGTTCTGTTATCGCCCGCCCATTCAGTTTCTCGAACACTGGGCTGGCGAGAATCAGAACAGGCTGGCTGCACAGAACCCTCCTGATGACGAGGGAATCTCACTTCATACTTGGTTTTTTATGTCTCCCGCGATTCTCGAACTGAAAAACGTCGGTAAATCCTTCCGTGCGAGCGACGGCTCGCCGCGTTCGGTGCTCGAAGGCGTGGACTTCACGCTGCGCGAGGGCGAGATCATTGCCTTGCTAGGCCAGTCGGGCTCGGGCAAATCTACCTTGCTGCGCATCATGGCGGGCCTGCTCGGTGTCGATGGCGGCGAGGTGCTCTACCGTGGCCAGCCGCTCTATGGGCCGGCGCGCGGTATCAGCATGGTCTTCCAGTCCTTTGCGCTATTTCCGTGGCTGACCGTGCAGCAGAACGTCGAACTCGGACTGGAGGCGCGCGGCGTCGAGGCGGGCGAACGCGCGAAGAAGGCGTCCGCTGCAATCGAGCTGATTGGCCTGTCGGGTTTTGAGGGCGCCTTGCCGCGCGAGCTTTCGGGCGGCATGCGCCAGCGCGTCGGCATTGCGCGCGCACTCGTCACCGAGCCCGAGGTGTTGCTGATGGACGAGGCTTTCTCGGCGCTCGACGTGCTGACCGGCGAGCGCTTGCGCGACGATATGCTCGAACTCTGGGACGGCGGCAGCATGAGCACGCGCGGCATCCTAATCGTTTCGCATAATATCGAAGAGGCCGTGATGATGGCCGACCGCGTGCTGATCTTCGCCAACAACCCGGGCCGCGTGCGCGCCGAGCTTGCGATTGCGCTGCCGCGCCCGCGCAAGGTAGACAGCTCCGATGTGCGCATGCTGATCGACGAGGTGTATGCGCTGATGACCGCGAGCGCGCGCCGCCCCGGCCGTGCGACCGAAGAGCCGGCCCGCATGCGCATCGGCGACCGTCTGCCGGATGCCGATGTCAGCCGCATGGAAGGCGTGCTCGAACTGCTCGTCGATCAGCCCTTCAACGGCATTGCCGACTTGCCGCAGTTCGCCGAGGAGTCCGAACTGACCGACGAGGATTTGCTGCCGATCACAGAAGCCTTGCAGATGCTCGGTTTCTCGCATGTGGCACGCGGCGACATCAGCATCACGCCACTCGGCCGGCATTATGTCGAAGGCAATAACACGCTGCGCCACGAACTCTTCGGCCAGCAGTTGCTGGCCCAGGTGCCGCTCGCCGCACACATCCGTCATAGCCTCGAACAGGATACCGAGGGCGAGCTGCCCGAGGAGCCTTTCCTACGCATGCTCTCGGAAACCATGGATCGCACCGAGGCCGAGCGCGTGCTGCGCACGGCAATCGAATGGGGCCGCTACGGCGAGGTCTTCGAATACAACTACAACACCGGCATGATTCATCTGCCGCGCGGCGAGGAAGTGGAAGCACAGGAGGGAGCCTGATGTTTTTAAGGTTCAAGTCGGATAATGACTGCTCTCGATAATCCCTGGTCCTCGCTCGCCAACGCTTCGGCGCGCGAGGAATTTCTCGCTGGTATGCGGGCCGAATTGCCGCTGCTGCTCGGCGTCGTGCCCTTCGGCCTGATCTTCGGCGTGCTTGGTCTGGCGGCGGGGTTGCCGGCCTGGGCGGTCGTCGCGATGTCCTCGGTCGTGTTCGGCGGCGCATCGCAGGTTGTCTTTGCCCAGCTCTGGGGCGTGCATGTGCCGCCGGCCGTGATCGCCACTACGGTCGGCGTCGTCAATCTGCGCCATGTGCTCTACAGCGCGAGCTTGGCGCAGTATCTCGAAGCGCTGCCGCTACGCTGGAAATGTCTGCTTGCCTATCTGCTGACCGATGAAGCTTATGCGGCGGCGATCCGGCGTTTTGTCGAAGGGCCTTTGACCCCGCACCGGCATTGGTTCCTGCTGGGCACCGGGATTACGCTCTGGAGCGGCTGGCAACTGTCGACGCTGGCCGGCGTGCTCGTCGGCGCGCAGATTCCATCTGCATGGGGGCTGGATTTTTCGATTGCGCTGACCTTTATTGCGCTCGTTGCGCCGGCGTTGCATCGGCGCAGCGAAATCGTCGCAGCCGGTGTGGCGGCTGCTGTGGCAATTGCGGCGCAGGGCTTACCGCATAAGCTTTGGATCATCGCCGCCGCCTGCGCCGGCATGGCGGTCGGTGTGGCGCTGCGCCGTTATGACAATAGGATTGCCGCGTGAGCGATACCCTGGTGCTTATTGCGACGCTTGTCGTCAGCGGCCTTACGACGTTTTCAATGCGTTTGTCATTGATCCTCGGTGGCCGCTGGATCAAGCTCGGGCCGGGCTTCCAGTCGCTGCTGCGCTATGTACCGCCAGCCGTGCTGACAGCGCTGATCGCGCCCGAACTCCTGCTACGCGAAGGCGCGCTCGATGTCTCCATGCACAATCCGCGCTTCTGGGCCGGTTTGCTCGCGATTGGCGCGGCGCTTGCGACCCGCAGCGTGCTGTTGACGATTGTCGTTGGCATGGGCGCGCTGTGGGGCTTGCGCTGGTTGATTTAAGTCGGCAGAACCTCTGCTTCGCCCTGCCGCTTGTACTCGCGCAATGCCGTGTTGAGCGTGGGGCAAACCCGGATGTGCTCGCTTTCGAACGAGATACCGCGCCGCTGCATTTGCGCTGACAGATTGTCTACGCGTCCGGCCAGCACGAGTTGCATGCCGCGTGCCTGCAGGTTGCGCGAAAGCTCGAACAGCACCGTCAGGCCGGTGATATCGATCCTGCTGACCGGCAGCATGTCGAGTACGACCCAGCGTACGTCGTCGGCCCGGCCAAGTATTGTCAGCACTTGATGCTTGAAGTGCGGCGCATTGAAGAAAACCAGCGGGCCGTCGAAACGCAGGGCGAGCACGCCTGGCAGCATGGCCAGTCCTTCAGCGAGTGCGACTTCGCGCCAACCGGATACGTCTTTGCTGTGCCCGAGCACGAATAGACCCGGGCGCGCGGTGAGGCGGATGAAGCGCAGCAGGGCCAGCGTCACGGCGATCAGGATTGCGTGGATGACGCCGACGAGCAAGACGCCGAGCAGGGTGCCGAGCGCGAGCGCGAATTCGTTTTTGGAAACCCGGAAGAGCCAGCGCAGCGTGGAAAGATCGATCAGCGAGAGGCCGGCGCTGACGAGCACCGCGCCGAGCGCTGCAATCGGCACGTAGGCCAGCGGCGTGGTCAGAAAGAGCAGGGTTGCGGCAACCGCGAGCGCGCCGACGATGCTGACCAGCTGCGTGCGGCCGCCCGCTGCGTCGTTGGTGGCGGTGCGCGAATCCGCGCCGCTGATGGCGAAACCGCCGAGCAGGGCCGAGCCGATGTTCGCCGCGCCGAGGGCGGCGAGTTCGCGGTCGGTGTCCACTTCATAGCCATTCTTGGCGGCAAAGCTGCGCGTGGTTAGCGTTGCGCTCGAAAAGCTCACGAGCGCAATGCCTGCGGCCGATAGGACGAGTTGCGCGATTTCCGGCCCGCGCAGATTGGGCCATACCAGATGCGGCAAACCTGCCGGTACGCTGCCGACTACAGCAACGCCGTGCTCGGGCAGTTTGAAGAGCACGACGAGCAGCGTTGCCACAACCATTGCGACCAGCGCGGCGGGCAGGCGTGGCACGTAGCGTCGCGTTGCCGTATGGACGAAAAATGTTGCTAGCGCGATTGCCAGAGTGGGCAAATGCGTTTGCGGGAGCTTGCGTACGATCTCGAAAACGCGTCCGATGAAGTCATCATCGGCGAGCGAAAAACCGAACAATTTACCGATCTGGCCAAAGATGATGGCCAGTGCGATACCGTTGAGGAACCCTGAAAGAATCGGGCGCGAGAGAAAATCCGCGAGCACACCCAGGCGCAGGCGACTTGCTGCGATGCAGAGCAAGCCGGTGAGGAAGGCGAGGGCGACCGAATATGTCGCGTACTTGTCTTCGTCGCCCTGGGCCAGCGGGATCAACGTTGCTGCGATCAACGCACAGGTTGCCGCATCCGGCCCGACGATCAGTTGGCGCGAACTGCCGAAAAGGGCATAGGCCACCATCGCGAGAATTGTCGAATAAAGACCCACGACCGGCGAAAAGCCAGCGAGCTGTGCATAGGCGATACCGACCGGCACCGCGACCGCAGCGACCGAGACGCCGGCCCGGAGGTCATGGCGGAGGTCTTCCCTGTTGTATGCATAAAGCATTGCAAGGCCGGGGGCGAAGCGTTCTAGTCGTGTCATCGGCGGATGGGGTCCTGCGCTTGCGGCGCGGTCGAGTTCAATTTCGGAACGCTAGTTCAAAAAGTCGGCGAGCGTTCAGTGGGTATACGAGTTTTCCCCAGTTTCTGGGGATCAAGCTGTGGACGAACGCATGGATTGTCATTTAAGTCCATGATCCGGAAAGGAAAAACCCCGTTGCTCGTTTGTTGAGCAGTGGGGCTTTTAGGTGTGCGCGGATCAGTTCCCGATTGTGCGGACGACGCCATTGTCAACACGTACGCGCTGGCCTTGTTGTAAATTTGGCGCATTTTTCTGTTCGACGGTGCGAATGCTACCGTCATCCATGCGCAGCTTGATCCGGTATTGAGTTTCGGCGCGTGCGCGTTTTTCCACTTCGTTGCCCGCGAAACCGCCGAGCACCGCGCCGCCGATCCGCGCGATCTGCTTACCCGAGCCTTCGCCGACCTGGTTGCCGAGCACGCCACCGACGACTGCCCCACCGACGGCGCCCAGGCCCGTGCCTTCGCCTTTTTTGGTCAGCGTGTGGATGCTCTCGACGACGCCGCAATGGGTGCAGCGCTCGTCCGCATTCGCAGCGCTGGCCGAGCCTGTGTGTTCGGCGTCCGCTTTTTCTTTTGCTGGGGATTTGCTCCTTACTTCATCGACGGTTTCGTTTTGGGCTGTTGTTGCAGTCTGCGATGCGGCTGGAGCGGGTAGCGTACTTAGTGCGCTGCCCGGTGCTGCGGCAAGCGGAGTGTCGGCGCTGGATTTGCTCGTCGGCAGCCAGCCCATGATGGCCGCGATGCCGGTCAGGCAAAGCAGGGTGAGGGCGATGGCTGCAATCAGGACAACTGGATGGAGCGACGATTTGCTGGGTTGATCCATGACTCACTCCTGTAAACGAAGCGCCGCCGATGTCCGTAGGTAGGGTCTTTATAACGCTTTTCGCGCGTTCCCGGAGGACGCACAATGGCGTTCAGAATTCGGCAACCGGCCTTGCGCGGGTGCGCCGGAACAGGAAGCGCGCCGGGTCCAGGCATTCGGCGAGCGAGCGCGCCAGCGGCAAGGCGTCGCCGTCGATCTGGCTTGCCAGATGTTCGCCGAGCAGCGCGCACCAGACAAGACCGCGCGCGCCGTATCCCGAGGCAATATAGAGGCCAGCGTGACGCGGTAGCGTATCAAGGGTGAAATCCGTAGCCGCATGCACCGAGGGCATCTGGCCGACCATGGGTATGCGGTCGAGCGAAATCGGACGCTGGCCGACGCGTCCGCCGAGATTGTCAGTCGAATAGTCCGGTGCAAAGCCCGGTAGCATGCGATTGAGCCGGTCGAGATTTTCGAGATGCTCGGCAAGTCGCAGATCCATCGAGTCGTCGTCGGCAAGGAAGCTTGCGCCAACCGCCGTGAAGCCGTCGACCGGCGGTGTTGCATAACCCGAACCGCAGACGACGGCGCTGAGTGCAGGCGTGGACGCGGCCGGCAGGTGGCTGACTTGGCCGCGCGCGCCGCGCAGCGGCAGCCATTGCGCGAGCGCTAGCCGAGCCGCATCGACGGCGTTGGCAAGCACCACGACCGGCGCTTCGTCCAGCACTTCGCCATATTGATCGAAGGCGCGCCAGAGCGTGCCTACTCGCTGTAGTCGTGCAACATATTGGTTGTAGCGTCCGCTTATCCGATCTGGATAACGCGCGATGTTCGCATGGCAGAGGCTGGGCGGATTGACCCAGCCGCCCTGCGGGAAATACCAGCCGCCGAATGCCGTGGTGTGGCCGGCGATGCTGCTGGCTTCTGCGCGCGTGACAAAGCGCAGAAAGGCTTCCGGCACGCGCAGTGCTTGCACGATTGCGTGTTGCTTTGTCTCGTGCGCGGTGTCGCGCGCCAGATGCAGCAGGCCGCAGGGCGAGTAGCGCGGGCCGAGTGCTTCTTGGTGCAGCGCGGCGAGGTGGCGCGAACCATAGAGGAAGCCTGCGCGCGTGAGCTGGAACAAGCGGCTGTCATCGCTCGTGGGCAGCGGACGAAACGCGCCGGCGATATTGCCCGATGCGCCGAGCGCTGGCCCCGTGGCTGTATCGAGGATGCGAACTTGCCAGTCCCGCGCGGCAAGCCGCTCGGCGACCGAACTGCCGGCAAGCCCTGCGCCGATCACGAGCGCGCGTTTGTTGTCGTTGGCGACAGGCCGCTTTGGCGCGGCCGTCGCCGCGATACCGCAGAGCATTTGGCGCTTGCCGCCGTAGCCGGGCAGCTTACCGACAAGAAAACCGGCATCGGTGAGACCGGCGCGGACATGGCCTGCCACCGACCAGGTTGCAATCCGCGTTTTGCCGTGCGCGAGGCCGGTGAGCGCGCGAAATACTTCGGCCGACCACATGTCGGGATTCTTGTCCGGCGCAAAGCCGTCGAGAAAGATCGCATCAGCCTGTGCCTGCAACTCGCCGAGCATTGCAACGGCTTCGCCGAAGAGCACAGTCAGCGTGACGCGGCCGGCATCAAAATGCATGCGATGGAAACCCGCCAGCGGTAGCGGCCATTGGGTGCAAAGCTTGGCGGAAAGCTCGCTTGGCGCGCCCGAATGCGCATGGGCCAAGCGAAGATCTTCGGCCGCGAACGGATGTTTTTCGAGCGAAATGAAATGCAGGCGACGGCTGCGCAGGCTGTCCGCGCGCCAGGCTTCCCACACGGCGAGAAAGTTGTGTCCGAGGCCAAAGCCGGTTTCGAGCACGACGTATTCGTCCTGCCCGCGCCATGCTTCCGGCATTCCGCAGCCGGCCAGAAAAACGCAACGCGCCTGCCCCATGGCGCCAGCCGCCGCGTGATAAACGTCGTCGTGGCGTGCCGAGTACGCAATGCCGTTGGCGTCGAAGTCGAGCGCTGCGGGTTCTATCGATGGATAGGCCGTACCCATATCGCCTAGCTCGATCCGTGCCCGTGCCCTACGCCCGGATTATTCCAGACGCATTTGCGGGAAGAGAATGACGTCGCGGATCGCAGGGCTGTCAGTCAGCAGCATCACGAGTCTATCTATGCCGACGCCACACCCGCCGGTCGGCGGTAGGCCGTATTCGAGCGCGCGCACGTAGTCGGCGTCGTAATACATGGCTTCGTCGTCACCGGCTTCCTTGGCTTCGACCTGGGCGAGAAAACGTTCGGCCTGGTCTTCCGGATCGTTAAGCTCGGAAAAGCCGTTGCAGATCTCGCGACCGACGATGAAGAGTTCGAATCGCTCGGTGATTTCCGGCCGCGCATCGGACTTGCGTGCGAGCGGGCTGATCTCGGTCGGGTAGTCGATGATGAAGGTCGGCGCCCACAGCTCGGCTTCGGTGTTCTCCTCGAACATCAAGAGTTGCAGGCCGCCCAAACCCGGCTCGCCCTTGATTTCGACCTTCATGGCGGCAAGTTTTTCGCGCAGCCAGGCTGCATCGTTAAGCTGGGCCATCGAGAAGCCCGGATGATTTGCGTGGATCGCCTCGGCCATCGTCAGGCGCGCGAAGGGCTTCGAAAGATCGAGTTCGCGTCCCTGGTACTGGAAGGTCTCGGTGCCGAGCGCTTCGCGCGCGGCGTGGCGCAACAGACCCTCGGTGAAGTTCATGACGAGTTCATAGTCGGCGTAAGCCTCATAGAACTCCATCATCGTGAATTCGGGATTGTGGCGCGGCGAAAGCCCTTCGTTGCGGAAGTTGCGGTTCACCTCGAAGACTTTCTCGAAACCGCCGATGACAAGGCGCTTCAGGTAGAGTTCCGGCGCGATGCGCAGGAAAAGCTCCATGTCGAGCGCATTGTGGTGAGTGACGAAAGGCTTCGCCGCCGCGCCACCGGGGATCGTATGCATCATCGGTGTCTCGACTTCGAGGAAACCGTGCTGCGTCATATAGTTGCGGATCGATTGAACGAGCCGGCTGCGCGCGACGAAGGTGAAGCGCGATTCTTCCGAGGTGATCAGATCAAGGTAGCGCTGGCGATATTTCGTTTCGACATCGGCGATGCCCTTGTGCTTTTCGGGCAGCGGACGCAGGCATTTGGACAGCAGGCGAAGCAGGCTTGCCTTGACCGAGAGTTCGCCGGTCTTGGTCTTGAATAGCGTGCCTTCGCAGCCGACGATGTCGCCCAGATCCCAGGTCTTGAAATCGGCGTAGCGTTCCTCGCCGAGCGCATCGCGCGTGACATAGAGCTGGATGCGGCCCGATAGATCCTGGATCGTCAGGAACGAAGCCTTGCCCATGACGCGTTTGAGCATGATGCGGCCGGCGACTTTGACCGAGATCGGCATCGCTTCGAGTTCTTCGGCGATTTTCTCGCCATAGAATTCGTCGAGCTTGCCGGCGGTGTTTTCACGCCGGAAATCGTTCGGATAGGCGGCGCCACTCTCGCGCCACTTCGCCAGCTTGGCGCGGCGCTCGGCGACGATGTGGTTCTCGTCCTGTTGCGGGGCGGCGTTTTCTTGGGTATCGGACATGTCGGAACTCGGGGCGGCGCGCCACTATCCGTCAGACTGACACAACGGCAGGCGCAGGTGGCAAAGCAAAGCCCCGAATTCTGTCACATTCCGCACGCCTTGTCCGCGTGCGCAGCAAGCCTATATTGAGTCGTCGCCACCGAACAGCAAGTCGATCTGGGCTTGTAGTTTCGCGCTATTGCCCTGTTGTTCGGGCATGATCGCACCTTCTGCGAGCAGGGTTTCGTAGCATCGAACCTGGTTGCGGCCGTGGTTTTTGGAGTAATACAGCGCTTCGTCGGCATGACCGAGGATTTCGCCTGGTGCCTGCGTCGGATCTATACGCGCATAGCCGGCCGAGGCGGTTACGCAGCCGACTTGCGGGAATTCGTAAGCTTCGACCTCGGCCCGGAAGCGGTCGAAAATCTTGCTTGCATCGCGTGCCGTGACATGACGCAGCAGCACGACGAATTCCTCGCCACCGAAACGGAACAGCTTGTCGCAGTGGCGAAAGGATTTTTTCATCAGTTCGGCCACGCGCAGCAATACCTCGTCGCCGAACAAATGGCCAAAGCGGTCGTTGACGCGTTTGAAATGGTCGATGTCGACGACCGCGAGCCAGGAAAAACGCTCCTCGTTTTCGACATCGAGGCGTCGGTCCGCCGTTATGCTCGACGCTTTGCCCGCGCGCATCAGGAAGCGGTCGAAATTCTCGTCGAAAGTCTTGCGATTCAAGAGCTTCGTCAGTGTGTCCAGCTCGGCGTAGTCGAGCAGATCCAGCTGGTTTTGATAGAAGTGCGCGACATGGGTGGACGCCTGGCGGACGCGCGCGTTGATCGGATGCGCGCAGGTCGCCAGCAGTAGTGCATGCGGGTTGCCGTCCTGGCCGATCGCGAAAGCCAGGCGATACATGCCGTTGAGGGTGTCCTGGTGGGCGCAGCCTGTCGCACGGGTCGCCGCCGCGAGCAGGGAATCGTCGAGCAGCGCGAATGCGGACGGTGTTTCTTCTTCCAGATAGAGCCGCTCCATCGTGGCATCCGCTTCGGCCACGAGCGCACCGATAGGTCCCCTGGCCGACGCTGTGACGGCGAATAGAGAAACGCTCGACGCATCGAGTACATCGCGTACCGCCATGACAAGCCTCAGCGTCATCTGCTCGCGATCGCGGCTTGCAGACATGGCGTTGATTTGTCCCAGCAATCTGAGCATCCCGCGACTGTCGTGCATATCGGGGGGGAGAGCGAGCATTTCGTTTCTTCTCATCGCATGCGGCGTACCCTGTGTGCCTCAGTCAACGGCGGATTCGTGCGAGTCTTTAGCTCTGAATCGGCATATAAAGCACGGTTTGTGGAGCCCTCGACATAAATGCCGGGGCTGGCGTCGCAACGCGTAGTCATATCGAGCAGCTTGCTGCAATTTTAAATCAATAGCACCGGTTTGCCTTGCCGGCCGATTTCTTGGAGTTTCTTCGATAAGGTGCGCGGCATCTAACTAAGTAAGTTTTTTTGGAATCTGGCGGCGTGCCTGGGAAAACTATATCGCCAGGCTTAGGTCTCCCGCCGCAATACGCCGATAGGTGGCGCCCAATTTTCGCCGCCTTTTTTCTTGCGCGTGACCAGCGTGAGCTGGGCCGGCTGGAAGACATTGGCGTTGTGCGTGACAGGCGTCGTGATCAGGTATTGCGCGCGTGTGGCGCGCAGGAAGGCGCCGACTCGGTCGATATTGGCGACATCCAGGTGCGCGAAGGGTTCGTCGATGAAGACGAAACCGCCGGGGCGGGCTTCGTCCATCAAAAGACCCACAAGCAGGATCAAGGACTTCATGACCTGCTGACCGCCCGAGGCTTCGCCGTCGTTGAGGCTTTGCGCGCCTTTTTGGTCGAAATCGAACTGCACTTCGAGGCCGGCTGCAGAAAGTATTGCGTCGTCGTTTTCCAGCGCGGGTGTCGGACATTCGACATGAATGCCGGCCAGTTCGCCGAGCGCGCGCAGGTTTTTGCCGTATTGACGTACGGTTGCGCGCAGCTTTGCAATATAGGCGGCGCGCGCTTCGCCAACAAGAATGCGCGTGCGTTCGGCATAAGCGGCGCGCGCGGCGTAATCGTTCTCGCGTTTGGAGAGTTCGAGCCGGAGTTTGTCGCGCACGATGAGCACTTGTTCGTCGCCCGTCCAATCGCTCTCGTTGATGCGGCGGCGCAGGCGCGCAAGCTCGTTACGCGCGCCGGATGCGCCGCCGAAGCGCTCGGCAAGTTCGGCCTGTGCGTCCGCCGCCAGCCAGCGGCGCGGCATGCCACGCCGTTTGCCACGCAGGCGCAGCAAGCGTGCGGCTTGTTCGAGCCGGTGTGGCTTGCTGTCGGCGCTAAGGCGTACTAGCGCTTCGCGCGCCAGGCGTTCTTCTTCGCGCCGCCGGTTTGCTTCGATCTCGATGCCGCGCAGGTGTTCCTCGCCGCGTGCCTGTTCGGCCCGCGCTGCTTCGCGGCCGTGTTCGGCCTCTGCGAGCGCTGCGCGCGCGGAAGGTTCTTCAGCTACGGCAGCGTCGAAATCCGGCGCGCGCGCGAGCAGAAGTTCGGCGGCCTGGAGGCCGAGCAGCTTTTCGCGGCTCGCCAAAAGACATGCGTCGGCGGCGTCCTTACGCTGCTGCGCGGCTTGCAGCCTGGTGTCGAGTTCCCGTACCTCCGCTTGCAGCGCGTCGATGCGCGAGGCGCGCGCGAACGCGCCGAACCAGAATTCGTGCGGCACCGAAAGATGCCGCGCGCCGCGCCGTTCGCGGTGAAAGCCATCGCGTGTGATCCAGTCCTGCTCGCGCGGCAGGCTTTTCGCGGCTTCAGCGTTTTCGACGCGGCGGATGCGGTTCAGAAGATCGGCGAGCCAGCGCGGCGGGTCGCCCGCCAGGCGCAGCACTTCGAGCAGGCTGCCTGGCTGCGCGCCAGGGCAGGGTGCGCGGTCGGCGACGAGGAAATGGCGGAAGCGTTCGCGTTCGCCGAGCGCCCAGGCGGCATGCCGATCGGCTGCGTCTTCGAGCAGGATCAGCGAGCGATAGGGCCGCAGGATGGCCTCGACCGCACCTTGCCAGAGCGGATCGGCGACTTCGACGATCTCGGCCAGCGTGACATGTTTTATGCCAGCGTCTTTGAGTTGCTCACGGAAGCGACGGACCTCGGTTTCCTGCGGCGGGCCGGCCTTGTCGCGCGCCTGGCGCAATTGTTCGGTGATTTCCTCGAAACGCATCTTGAGCGTGCGCACTTCGCTGCGCGCGGCGTCTGCATCGGTAAAGGCGCTGGCGGCTTCGTCCTCGCTTGCCAGCGCCGCGCTGCCGTGTTCGCGGCTGACGCGCTCGCGCAGGGCGCGGCGTTCGGTCAGCAGTTTTTCGATGTCGCGCAGCCGGTCGCGCGCCGCGAGCCAGGCGGCTTCGTGTTCGCCGCCGCGGGCTCGGATTTCGGCATACCGCGTGCGCGCCTGTTCGCGTTCCGCGTCCAGCATTTCGAGCCGGCTGGCGGCGTCCGCGAGGGTGGCCTGTTTGGTCTGCGTTTCGCTCTTTGCCGCGCGCAGCTTGTCGCGCGCCTCCTGCGTTTCGCGTGCGAGTTCCGCGACTTCGAGCCGTGGGATCGCCTCGGCTTCCAGCGTCTGCGCCTCGTTGTAGAGGTCGCGCCATTCGAGATAGCGGTCGGCTTCGAGCCGCTTGGCTTCGGCCTGGGCGCGCAGTTTTTCGAGATCGAGCGCGAGCGATTCGAGTTCGTGCAGCGCTGTTTGCTGCTCGCTGCGCGCGGTTTGGTAGTTGTCCAGCACTTCCTTGTCGCCGAACACGTCGAAAACGAGGTCGAGCAGCGCCCGCGGTGAGTATTCGCAGAGCTTGTCGGTGTCGCCCTGTTCGAGCGATAGCACTTTGGCGATTGCCGGCGTAAGGCCGGCGTAGGCAAGCCGCGTCTGGTAGTCGCGCAGACCCGCCCATTGGGCCTCGGTTTCGAGTTGTTCGATGGCGAGGATGCCGTCCTCGATCGTGTATTCGCGCGTCCAGTCGCCGCCTGCGCGTTTGATGCGGCAGGCCAGCGTCACGTTGTCCGCAAGGCAGGGGAAGAACGGGCGCTTGCCGCTGGGGCCGGGGCGGTTGGCGACGGTCGCGCGGACCCAGGCGAAACCCGCATTGGCGCGGCGCACGTAGCGGCGGAAATCGCGCTTGCCCGAGCATTTCAAGGCGAACAGCGTGCGCAGCGCGTCGAGCAGCGTCGTTTTGCCCGAACCGTTAGGGCCGACAATCGTGATGATCTGGGCGTCGAGCGGTACCGTGAAGCGGCGCCAGAAGTCCCAGTGAACGAGTTCGATTTCGCGGATATGAAACATCAGGCGTCCCGCATTTCTTCGCTATCGATTGCGTCGGCGTCGGACGCATCTTCGTCGGCGGGTAAGGCGTGGCCGGCGGCTTTGAGCACATCGGCCAGCGTGCCGTTGATGATGCGGTCGGCCAGCACGCGGTAGTCGAGCAGCACGTCGAGCAAGGGCCCTTCGTGGATCATGCCGCCGCGCCGTTCGATAAAGCCGAGCCGTGCGAGCTTGCCGAGCGCGAAGTTGCGCACCTTGGTGCGGCCGCCGAGCTGGGCGCCGAAATCGGCGAGCAGCGAAGCTTCCGGGATCGCGCCCGAGACTTCCTCGCCGTGGGTGATCGGCTTGTCCTGACCGAACATGTCGTTCTGGCCGTCGTCCTCGCGCGCGCGGCGGCCGAGCTGGCGTTCGCGCTTGGGCAATACGATGAGGGCCCAGATGACGATCAAAAGCGCGATTTCGTCGCGCGTGAGCCCCATCGTGCTGGCTTGGTAATCGCGCCCGCCGAACACGGCGTCGAGCATGTTCTCGCGCAGACCGACCGCCACATGCGCGGCGAACGGATTGTCGAGCAGTGCGAGCCCGACCTGGGCGAGCCGGCATTCGAGTTCGACGCGGAAAGTTTCGTCGACGAGCGCGCGTCGCACTTGCGCGTCAGTACGCGGCAGCCAGCGGTGCGTCAGCAGGCGGGCGGTAAGGGTGGTGATGTCGTGTTCCATTCAACGGTTTTTCCGCACGATATTGCCGGCCGACATTTGTGCGATCTCGTCCTCGTGGATCGCCACGAGCTGTTCTTCGAGCACGAGATCAAAGGGCATCTGGGTGAAATCGGCGACCGGGCCCTCGGCCTGGGCGAGCGCACCGCCTAGCAGCGAGAGCAGCGAGAGCCGGTAGCTCGCCGGCGCGAAACCGCCGCCCTGCACGAGCCGGTGCGCGGGCGTGGCCTCGCCGACATTGCCCAAGCGCTCGGTGAGCCGGTCAAGCAGCGACAGATCTTCGGTTTCCGGCGGCAGGTTCTGGTCCACTTCCTGCGCAGGCGGCAGGCTTGCGTCGGCCTCCATGCGCCGGACATCCTCCGACAGGCTGCTTTCGGCGCGATCCAGGAGTTCGTGACCGCCTGCGAGAAACTGCGTGCGGGCCCCCGCGCCGAGCGCGCAATCGGACAGCGCGGCCAGTTCGGCAAGGCCGAGCGTGCGCAGCCAGATCATGACATCCGACGAGGACACGCCCGAAGCGCCGAGTGTGACGCGCTGCGCTTCGATCTTGTTGAGCGCGCGCTGGAAGGCCGCATCCACGCGCGCGAGGCGACTTTGCGCAAGCCCGATGGCATGCGCCACGCGGCCTAGTTCGGGCGTGACGTCGTCCACCGCGAGCAGGCTGTGCAGGATCGTCGTGCCTTTTTCGAGCCAACGCAGATTCGCCGCGAGGCGGCTGCGCGCTTCGAGAATACGCAATTCGGAACCCGAGGCGATGGCTTCTTCGAAGGATTCGGTCAGCGCATTGAGCTTGGCCAGTAGATGCTGCAACACCTCGGGCGTCACGGTGCCGGTGGCCTGCATGCCGGCGAGCTGGGTCGTCAGGAAGCCCAGTTCGGCGTCCTCGTCTTCGCCAAAGCGTAGTAGCACCGACACCGCAGCCATCGCGTTGCGGCCGGCGTCGGAGAGCTGGTAGTGGCGGTCTTCGCCGAAGCGCAAAAGGCCATTGTCGCGCAGCCGCGCGATCACGGTTTCGAGCTTGATCGGGTCGAGGTAGCGCAGATGCCGGCGCAGTTCTTCGGGCGTCCAGCGCGGCGTTTCGGCGCGGCCGCCGAGTTCGCGCAGGACGTGGAGCCGAATGAAGACTTCCTCGTCGCCGCCGCGAAATAGCGTGACGAAGGCCGCGATCATGGCTTGCGCGCGCGCGAGCGACCAGAGCGCCGGCACGTCGTCGAGCGCGACGCCGGGCGCGAGGAAGTCGTCGAGGTGAGCGCGCAGTTCGGTCATTCAGAAGAGCTTTATGGCAATGCCGCCGGTGGGGCCCGGCGGCATGGGTTCGATGCGGACGCGCCGCTTACACGGCCTGCTTCAAGCTTGCCTGGATGAAGCCGTCGAGGTCGCCATCGAGTACGGCCTGCGTGTTGCCGACCTCGTAGTTGGTGCGCAGATCCTTGATGCGCGACTGATCGAGCACATAGGAGCGGATCTGGTGGCCCCAGCCGATGTCGGACTTCGAGTCTTCAAGCTTTTGCTGTTCGCTTTGGCGCTTGCGTAATTCCGCCTCGAAGAGGCGCGCGCGCAGCATCTTCCAGGCTTCGTCGCGGTTGCGGTGTTGCGAGCGGTCGTTCTGGCATTGCACGACGATGCCGCTGGGGACATGCGTTAGGCGCACCGCCGAGTCGGTCTTGTTGATGTGCTGGCCGCCCGCGCCCGAGGCGCGGTAGGTGTCGGTGCGCACGTCGGCCGGGTTGATTTCGATTTCGATCGAATCGTCGACCTCAGGGAAGACGAAGACCGAGGAAAAGCTCGTGTGGCGGCGCGCGTTCGAATCGAACGGGCTCTTGCGCACGAGGCGGTGAATGCCGGTTTCGGTGCGCAGATAGCCGTAAGCGTAATCGCCGCTGACCTTGATCGTCGCGCTCTTGATGCCGGCGACTTCGCCTTCGGACTCTTCTAGCAGTTCGACCGTGAAGCCCTTGCGTTCGCAATAGCGCAGATACATGCGTTCGAGCATGCCGGCCCAGTCCTGCGCCTCGGTGCCGCCTGCTCCTGCCGTGACTTCGATGAAGCAGGGCTGCGGGTCCATCGGATTGCTGAACATGCGGCGAAATTCGAGCCCGGCGACAGTTTCTTCGATGCCTGCAACGTCGGCTTCGACGGCTTCGACGGTTTCCCAATCGGCTTCGGACTGTCCCAGATCGAACAGATCGCGGCTATCGACTAGCCGGCCATGCACCGCATCGAGCGTGGCGACAACCGCTTCGAGCGATTTTTTTTCCTTGCCGAGTTCCTGCGCGCGCGCGGCGTCGTTCCAGACCTTCGGGTCTTCGAGTTCGCGATTGACTTCTTCGAGTTTTAACGACTTGGCCTCGTAGTCAAAGATACCCCCGTAGGGCGTGCTCGCGGGTCTTCAGATCCTCAAGCTGGTTGGCGATCGCATTGATCCGTTCGGCGTCCATTGAGGTGCTCCGGGTAATTCTGGAAAACCGTCCATTATACAGGGCTGCGGCATCCGGCCTTCAATGCGAGGCGTTGACCGCCTCCGTACGCGCCGGCGGCAGGAAGAATTCCCAGGGGCGCCGCAGGAAACGGCGGGCGACCATACCGAATAGCCGCTTGCTGTGCGAGAAGCGGACCTGGCGCGATTTCAACGCTGTCTGCAAGGCGAGCGAAAAGCTCACCGCAAGGTTCGTCGCGCCGACGCCCGCGACGCCTGCGATGGACAGCAGGATCGTCGTCCAGGGCACGTCGAAATGCAGCGCCATCAAGGCATAGGCGAAGTTCGCGGCTCCGAATGTGACATGGCGGATGTCGAGCGGGAGGCCGAGCAGGAAACCGATTGTGCCCATGCAGCCGAGCATGCAGCCGAAGAGGAAGTTGCCGGCGAGCGCGCCGAGGTTGTTTTCGAGATAAGCCGCAATCCGCTCGGCGCCGCCTTCGCCGAACAGGCTGCGTACCCAGCGAAGCTGCCGCACGCGCTGCGGAATCCGGGCATAGACGCACTTATTGTCGTAGTAGCCCGAGATCAGCCCCGCCAGATACAGACAAACGCCGGCGATTGCCGCGTGCGGGATCGCGAGGCTCGCAATCGGGTCGATGTCATGCAACAGATGGCGGGCTTTTTCGGCGTCGATCTCGGGTACGCCAAAGGCCCAGGCCCACAGCGCGCCGATGGCAAGACAAGTGCCGAAGGCCAGCAGGACATTGCCGAGGATCGCGACGAACTGTGTGCGCAGCACGTCGGCGACCAGATCGGCGAGCTTTTCGAGCGGCGGATTGCGCTCGTTGCTCTCGTCGAGGCTGGCGGCGATCTTGGCGGCCGTCATTGCGGGTTGTTTGGTGGCAATCGTGAAATGGAACAGATGCACGACGACGAAGCCGAGCCCATAGTTGAGGGAAAACCCCAGAGCTTCCCACAGAGGCGGCAGTTTGGCCTTGGCGATGAAGATCTTGAACAGCGCCATGAAGGCGACGATCACGCCGGCGCCGGCGGCGGCGCGGAACATCTGAAAATAGCCGCTACGCGAACTCGTCACATAGTGTTCGCCGGTGCGGCTGGCGTGTTCTGTGACTTGCAGCGCCAGAAGATCGGTGACGCGGCGCAAGAGGGCGCGGATGCTGTTCTTCTCGGCCTCGTGGAACATCATCTCGCGGAAGAAGCGGATCGTGTGCGTGAATTGCTCGGCCGAGTTGCGCTTGGCGGTCAGCTCGATCAACTGGCGCATGCGCGCGATGATCTGCGCCGCGCGGAAGTTCTCGTAGGTCAGCGCGATGCTCGCTCCGCCATGCTGCGCGCGCGCCCGGATGCGGCGCAAATGCGCTTCGCACTGCTCAAGCAGCACGTCCAGATGCAGGCCATCGGGCCACGGCGAATCCGCATCCATCATCGCTGTCTGCGCGGCAATGACGAAGGCCTGGGCTTCTTCGGTCTGGGCGACAAAGGGCGATTCGCGCGCAGCGGCGACCGGGTCGTAGCGCAGGAAGTCGGGCTCCACTCCGATTGCCGCGAGCCGCAGCGAAAGAATACGCAGCGCTTCGAGCATCTCGTTGGTTGAATGCAGGCTGCTTGCGTCGGTATTGCGGCCGATGCCGATGGCTTCCATCAGCTCGACGAGGAGCGGCTCCGGTACATCCTGCAACCAGGTGTGATCGCCGGCTTCATGGACCAAGGCCGAGAAGAGATCGCGCAGATAGGTTTCGTCCATCGCCGGCGGCAGGAGCTTGGCCACGATCCGCCCTATGATGGCGCCGGCCACGCTTTCGTTGGCCAGGATACCGAGGTCGGCGAACAGCGAGCGCTGTAGCCGTGCGGCAAAAATGCCCGAGAGATAGCGGCGCAAGCCGGTGGCAAGATGAGGGCGGCCGCGCAAGAGTCCGATCAGCGCTTGCACGCGCTGGGCGGTGGCGTTCGGCGCTTCGAGATCGCGCGGACGCAGCGCGCGGACGACTTCGAGTAAAGCGTCGGTCGAGCGTTCTTCGGGATTGGCGGCGATGGTTTCGAGAATGGGAGCGAGCGGCTTCATCGGGCCTATCTTTCTGGGGGGATCTGGCCTTATTCTCCCATAGTAGAAACGTCCGATTGCCGACCGCCAAAATGCCGGTAGGTTCCCAAGGCCGAGTGAATATGCGTTCGGATATTTTTGGCGGGACAGGCGCCGGAAAAACTGGTAGAGTCGCGCCCCTTTGCGGCGGCAGTGCCGCGTTCCATGCCCACGGAGACGCATCGAACATGGATGAGGCTGATCTTGCTCAACAGGAAACCGAGCTGAATCTGAAGCTTTCGCTCCAGCGTAAGGAGCCATCGCTTGCGGCAACGGGTGCCTGCCACTTCTGTGGCGAACCCGTCAGCGAAGGTCAGAAGTTCTGCGACAGCGATTGCGAAGAGGACTGGCGTCGCCTTCAGTGGCAGCGTTCCCAGCGCGTTCGTAGTTAAAAACCCGTAGTTTTGAAGGAGCTAAAAATGGCTCGCATCACGGTAGACGACTGTCTGAAAAATATCCCCAACCGCTTCGAGATGACGCTCGCTGCGGCGATCCGCGCGCGTCAGCTGGCACGCGGCCATTCCTCCGTTTTCGAAAACCCGAGAAACAAATTCGCCGTGACCGCGTTGCGCGAAATCGCTGCGGGCCATGTGACGCGCGACATTCTGAGTAAACTCGAAGCCTAAGTTCGACGGGCCGGCGGCAAATGCCGGCCTAAGTCTTAGGCCGGCTAGCGCAACCGCGTGGCGCCGCTAGCGGTATTTACATGCGGATCGACTGGAGCCGAGCCCGTATTGCGGCGTGTCACTGATCTTCGATGCATCGATCGACACGATCCCGTCTGCACTAGGCAGCGAACTCCTCTCCGACGAGGACTACGGCTTCGCGCGCCGTCTGTCGAGACATCCCTGTCAACGCGATATTGATCTGTGCGCAGTTGCGTCCAGAGCCATGGCCGGTTCGGTAAAAACATCGTCGGGCCGTTGACGTACTTTGAGTCTAAGCAGCAGTATGTTGAGATTATTTGGACCGACCGACAAAACCATTTCATCGAACAATGGCTGACGGTCGTTACCGATAGTAGGGACGAGGGGCGGCGCCAGTTGCGGCGTGAGCGATTGGTGCTGACCCGGGTTACTGTCGGTTTTATGAGTCGGCCTTAATCCTCCGCCTCGGCGAGAAGCTCGGCTTCTCCGACTGGGGCGTTCGTCTTTGCGTCGCTAAATAGCTTGCAAAAGCGCAGGCGCTGCGGATAGGGGTAGAAATCCTCGATATGCCCCTCGCGGATTCTGCGTTGGACGTCCTGCCAGAACTCCGGTGTCAAAAGATCCGGGTGATATTTAAGGAAGGCGTGACGCACTTTCGGTACGCCGAGCAGGAAGGTGGCGAATTCCTCGGGGAAGATGTCGTTGCGCGCGACCGGATACCAGATTTCGCCGGAAAATTCGATTTCCTCGGAGGGGGCGGGCGGAATCTTGCGGAAGTTGCAGTCGGTCATGAATTCGATTTCGTCGTAGTCGTAGAACACGACGCGTCCATAGCGCGTGACGCCGAAGTTCTTCCACAACATGTCGCCCGGAAAGATGTTCGCCTGCGCCATCTCGCGGATCGCGTTGCCGTACTCGTGGACCGCGTGCTCGACCTCTGCCTCGCTGGCATTTTCGAGGAACAGGTTCAGCGGGGTTAAGCGGCGTTCGATATAGAGATGCTTGATTACGATAGCGTCGCCTTCGAATTCGACGCTGTCGGCGCAGACGTCTTCGAGTTCGCGCACCAAATCGGGGTGCAGTCGATGCAGCGGCAACGCTGCGTCGGAGAACTCCAGCGTGTCGGCCATGCGACCCACGCGATCTACCTGCTTGACCATCTGGTATTTGCGCTTGACCGTCGCGCGCTCCATTTCCTTCTGGATCTTCGCTTGATCCTTGATCACCTTGAACACGTACGGATATGACGGTAGCGTGAATACCGCCATAACCATGCCGCGGATGCCGGGTGCGACGATGAATTGGTCGTTCGAATGCAAGAGGTGCGCAAGCAGGTCGCGGAAGAACATCGTCTTGCCCTGTTTGCCCAGACCCAGCATCGTATAAAGCTCGGAACGCGGCTTGGCCGGCATGATTGAGCGCAGGAACTGCACGTAGGCCGAGGGCACTTCCATCTCGACCATGAAGTAAGCGCGCGAGAGCGAAAACAGCAGCGAGATTCTCCAGGGTTCGAGTAAGACCGAATCGATACAGAGTTGGCCCGCCGTGGTATGCCGGACGACGACGGCGAACGGCGTTTCGCTGTAGCCATTGATCGCCTTGCCGATGATGTAAGCCGACTTGTTGCGGTAGAACGGCGAGAACAGAACCTGGATCTGGCAGTTGACCTCGCGCGCCGGCCATTCGCCGAGGTAGGTTTCTATCGTTCGCAATACATGGACGATGTCGCGGTCGAGATTCTCGAACGGCAATTGCCAGCCGAAATCCTCGATGATCCGGTGCAGCGTTTGGCGCATGTCGCGCGCGTGCGGGTAGTAGCTCGAATAGGTCGGCGGATAGCTTTGGATGAATTCGGTCGAAATCGCCGGCCGCTGGAAGATGTAGTCGTTATGAAAATAATTTCGGTGCAAGATTTTGCAGCAGACCGAATTGAAGAAGGTTTCGGCCAGTTCCGGCTGCTTGTGATTGATCAAAAGGCCGATGAAGAGCAGTTTGACTTGCTGCCAGCTTCGGTCGTCCAGCGTTTCGGCCTTGAATTCCTGGTGCAGCCGCAAGACCGTTTCATTGACTCTATTGTCATAAAATTGCACGCGTTCGCGGACCGCCTGCAACTCGCCCTGCCAATCGGCCGTTTCGAAGCGTTGTTTGGCACGGCGGCTGGTCTCGCTGAAGATCCGGTAGTGGCGGTTAAAACCGTCTATCAACGCCTGCGCGATCGAATGCGCGAGAACGTCCTGCTGCGCGATCAGATGTCCCATCGTATTGCCCCCTTTTTGTCCGGCAAGCCGGTCCCGCATTTGCGGGCCGCTCCCCCTCGCCGTTTTGTTGCATTGCAACGCTCGCAAGTCTAGAGCCGTGCGGCGGCGCGCTTCAAGCGTTTCGCGGTCTATCCCATTTTGAGAGGGGTGGCGAAATGCGCGATAATCGAAAATTCGGGGGAGGGGCTCGAACGGGATCTGATCCTGGCGAGCGAATACGGCGCTTGCCGTCCGTAAGGCCCGTGTAGGGATATGCGCCCGATAATTCCGGAATCCAGCCGCGACGCATGAGCTGTCGCGGCGCTTCAAACCCAATATTCCTGAGGAAGCTATTTGCCATGAGCGCCCAGTCTTTGATCAAGGTACCCGCAGGCGGCCAGAAGATCGTTCCCGGCCAGGCGATTCCCGCTAATCCCATCGTCCCGTTCATCGAGGGCGACGGTATCGGCGTCGACATCACGCCGGTGATGATCAAGGTAATAGACGCCGCCGTCGAGAAAGCTTATGGCGGCAAGAAGAAAATTCACTGGATGGAAGTCTATGCCGGCGAAAAGGCAGTCCGCCTTTACGGTCCGGATCAATGGCTACCTGCCGAGACCTTCCAGGCGCTCAAGGACTACTCGGTTTCGATCAAGGGTCCGATGACGACACCGGTTGGCGGCGGTATTCGCTCGCTGAACGTTGCGCTGCGCCAGGAGCTCGATCTCTACCAGTGCGTGCGCCCGGTCCGCTACTTCAGCGGCGTGCCCTCGCCGCTCAAGCGTCCGGACCTCGTCGACATGACGATCTACCGCGAAAATACCGAAGACATCTACGCCGGCATCGAATGGCAGGCCGAATCCGAGCAGGCTAAAAAAGTCATCGCCTTCCTGCAGAACGAAATGGGCGTCAAGAAGATCCGCTTCCCGGAAACTTCGGGCATCGGCATCAAGCCGGTTTCCAAGCAAGGCACCGAACGCCTCGTGCGCGCCGCGATCAACTACGCGATCGACAACGACCGCAAGAGCGTGACCCTGGTGCACAAGGGCAACATCATGAAGTTTACCGAGGGCGCCTTCCGCGACTTCGGCTACGCGCTGGCGAAGAACGAGTTCGGCGCGGTCGAGATCGACGGCGGCCCGTGGTGCAAGTTCAAGAATCCGAAAACCGGCCGCGAAATCGTCGTCAAGGATGCCATCGCCGACGCCTTCCTGCAGCAGATCCTGCTGCGTCCGGCCGAGTACGATGTGATCGCGACGCTGAACCTCAACGGCGACTACATCTCGGACGCGCTAGCCGCGCAGGTCGGCGGTATCGGGATCGCGCCGGGCGCGAACATCTCCGATAAATACGCCTGTTTCGAAGCCACTCATGGCACCGCGCCGAAGTACGCCGGACAAGACAAAGTGAACCCGGGTTCGCTGATCCTCTCGGCCGAAATGATGCTGCGTCACATGGGCTGGAAGGAAGCCGCAGATCTCGTGATCAAGGGTATGGAAGGCGCAATCAACGCCAAGACCGTGACCTACGACTTCGCGCGTCTGATGGAAGGCGCGACCGAAGTGTCGTGCTCGGCCTTCGGCGAGGCGATGATCTCCAAGATGTAAGCTATATTCGTTGTGGGTTTTTCCATGAAAAAAGGCGCATCTGGCGCCTTTTTTCATGGCTTGCTGCCGCGCCAGACCGTTTGGGCGCTGACGAGACTAGGCAGTATGGCAATCTGCTAGTCTTATGGGTTAGTTAAAGCCTGGACCCGCCAGGCTGGCGGAGAATTCGTGTCGTCCCAGGTCTTAATTTCCCACCGTGAAACCGCTACGGCGACGACGTGTTATCACTGCGGCCTGCCGCTTGCCGCCGCGCTCGGTTTTCATGTCGAAATCCTCGGCGAGCCGCGCCAGATGTGCTGTGCCGGCTGCGAGGCCGTGGCCCGCGCAATCGTCGATAACGGGCTTGTCGACTACTACCGCCATCGCGCCGAACTACCCGAATCGCAACGCGAAGCCTTGCCGGCCGAGCTTGGCGAACTTGGACTATTCGATCATCCCGATTTCCAGAAGCAGTTTGTGCGGCCGATTGGCGAGTCCGAGCGCGAAGCCGATCTGATCCTCGAGGGCATTACTTGCGCGGCTTGTGTGTGGCTCAACGAGCAACACTTGGCGCGGCATCGAGGCGTAACGGCCGTGCAGGTCAATTACGCGACGCGGCGTGCGCGCGTGCGCTGGAGTACCGACGAGACGAAGCTGTCGGAACTGCTCGCAGCGATCGGCGCAATCGGCTATCGCGCGCATCCGTACGATCCGGCCAAAAACGAACAGCTTGCGCAAAAGGAGCGCCGCAGCGCGCTATGGCGTCTGCTCGTCGCCGGCTTCGGCATGATGCAGGTGATGATGTACGCCTTCCCGGCCTACATCGCACGCGATGGCGATATGAGCGCCGACATCGCCGTGCTGATGCGGGTTTCCAGCCTGCTACTGACCCTGCCGGTCGTGTTGTACTCGGCCGCGCCGATTTTCAAACGCGCCTGGCGCGATCTGAGGCTGCGCCGTCTCGGCATGGACGTGCCGGTTGCGCTCGGCGTCGGCGCGGCCTTTCTGGCGAGTCTGTGGGCAACCCTGCAAGGCGTTGGCGAGGTTTATTACGACTCGGTCACGATGTTCGTTTTTCTGCTGCTCTGCGGTCGTTACCTCGAAATGGTCGCGCGCCAGCGCGCGGTGCGCGGTTCGGAAGAAATCGGACGCGTCGTGCCTGCCTTCGCGGAACGCCTTGCCGCCTGGCCTGGAGATCTGGCCGAGCGTGTACCGGTCGCAGTGCTCAAAGCCGGCGACATCCTGAGAATCCGGCCCGGCGAGGGCGTGCCGGTCGATGGCAGGGTGCTCGATGGATACAGCGAGGCCGACGAATCCTGGCTGACCGGCGAGAGCCGACCGGTCGGCAAAACGCCCGGCAGCGCCGTTGCGGCCGGCAGCCTTAATGGTTCCGGCCCGCTCGTCGTGCGAGCCGAGAAGGTCGGGGAGGAAACGCGGATCGCGTCGATTCGCCGCCTGATGGAGCGCGCGAGCGCTGAGCGGCCGCGCATCGTCGAACAGGCGGACCGGATTGCCGCGCGCTTTATCTCGGTGTTGATCGTCCTGGCGGTGGCAACGGCTTGTTACTGGTGGGTCGTCGATCCCGCACGCGCGATCTGGGTTTTTGCTTCGGTACTGGTCGTCAGTTGCCCTTGCGCGCTGTCGCTGGCGACGCCCGTCGCGCTGACGGTCGCCACCGATACCTTCGCGCGGCTCGGTTTGCTCGTTACGCGCGGCCATGCGATCGAAACGCTCGCGGGCGCCGATCTCTTCGCTTTCGACAAGACCGGTACGCTTACCGAGGGGCGCATGGCGCTGGCGGACATCGAAGTCGCGCCAGGGCAGACGCGCGATGTTGCGCTGAGACTTGCGGCGGCGCTCGAACAGGCGTCCGAACACGCCATCGGGCGCGCGCTCTGCCGGGCGGCTCAGGATTTGAATATGCCGTCGGTCGAGGGCATGCGGGCGATTCCAGGGCAAGGGCTGGAAGCGCGGATAGACGGCGAGCGCTTGCGCATCGGGCGGCGCGATTTCGTCGCCGAACTCGTTGGCAGGTCTTCTCCTTTCAAGGACGGGCAGGGCGAACTGACCGAAGTCCTGCTCGGCGGCGAACACGGCTGGCGTGGCCGCTTCGCCTTCTCCGATCCGCTGCGGCCCGATGCCGCAGCGCTTATCGCGGCGCTGAAAGCGCGCCGGATCGATGTGGCGGTGCTGTCGGGAGACGCGCCGGATACCGTTGCGGCAGTGGCGGCAAGACTTGGGATCGAGAACGCCACAGGGGGGCTCGTGCCTGAAGAAAAACATGCGGCGGTACGCCGTTGGCAGCAAGCGGGGCGCACGGTCGCGATGGTTGGAGACGGCGTCAACGACGCGCCGGTGCTCGCTCAGGCGCATGTTTCGATTG
>JAVBKC010000006.1:0-183333 GCA_031554255.1 Niveibacterium sp. | reverse complement strand
TCTGTTCGGTGACTTTAGCGAAGCCGAGCAGATCGGCGTGTTCGACGCCACAGGCCAAGCGCTCGGCGAGCCGCAGCTCGTTACCAACACCGACACGCCACCCACGGCACCCGAAGGCGGCCGCCTCAAGCGCGTACCCATCGCGCGTATCTTCAAAAACGAAGATTTCGGCTACACCACCATCACCGTCGAGCGCCCGCAGCGCGACACAGCCGGCAACATCGTATTGGGCGCCAAGGGCAAGCAAAAAGGCAAACCGCAGCCCGACAGCGCACTGCGCGATACCGAGAACGTGCCGCTGGGTGAAGACATCATCGCCTACTTCAAACGCGAGGTGCTACCGCACGCGCCAGACGCGTGGATCGATGAAGAGAAGAGCAAAGTTGGATACGAGATTCCGTTCAACCGCCACTTCTACGTCTTCGAGCCGCCACGCAGCCTGCATACCATCGACGAAGAACTGAAGACGGTGACGGCCAGCATCATGAAGATGCTGGAGGAGTTGGCGGAATGAGTTTGCCGAGGTATGGGGAGTACAAGGACAGCGGAACGGCTTGGTTAGGAAGGGTGCCCGCACACTGGACCGTGCGGCGCCTAGGTTTCTATTTTGAAGAGCGTCGCCAGAAGGTGAGCGACAAAGACTATGCGCCTCTTTCGGTGACGAAAGGTGGTGTAGTACCTCAACTCGAGACAGCAGCCAAGACCGATGACGGCGACAATCGAAAGCTGGTTTGCGCAGGCGACTTCGTAATAAACAGCCGTTCTGACCGGAAAGGTTCTGCAGGCACGGCACAGACTAATGGGTCAGTCTCGCTCATCAGTACCGTTATCCGACCAACCACTGATATCAACGGCGCGTTCGTTCACCACTTGCTCAGAAGCATTTCGTTCCAGGAAGAGTTCTACCGGTATGGGAAAGGGATCGTCGCCGACTTATGGAGCACGAACTATTCCGAAATGCGCAACATCTTGCTAGCGCTTCCAAGCCTACCTGAGCAAACCGCCATTGCCGCCTTCCTCGACCGCGAAACCGCGAAAATCGACGCACTGATTGCCGAGCAAGAAAAACTCATCGCCCTGCTGGCCGAAAAGCGCCAGGCCACCATCTCCCACGCCGTCACCCGCGGCCTCAAGCCCGATGCGCCGATGAAGGATTCCGGCGTGGTATGGCTTGGTGATGTGCCAGAGCACTGGGGAATAAGTGCCCTCAGCTATCTCGCCTCAATTGCAACGGGATCGACACCTGACCGCGGGAAGCCGAATTACTGGAATGGCTCTATCCCTTGGATCAAGACAGGGGAAGTCTGCTGGGAACCGATACACGAGACAGAGGAGTTCATATCGGAAGATGCACTTGCCAATTCAGCGGTTAAGATCGCCCAGCCAGGGACATTGATGATGGCGATGTATGGGCAAGGCGTCACGCGAGGACGAGTAGCCATCCTGGAGATTGAGGCAACGTACAACCAAGCTTGTGCTGCGATTTCATTTGGGCCTCGTGTTCTTCCCGAATTCGGTCGCTACTTCTTTGTGGCAGCGTATGACCATGTGCGTGATGGAGGCAATGAAACGAGCCAAATGAACCTGGGAGCGGGAATTATCGCGAAAATCAAACTTCCCGTTCCAGGAACGGATGAGCAGGCGGCCATCATCGAATTCCTGGATGCCGAGTCGATGAGACTCGACACCCTCCAATCCGAAGCCACTCGCGCCATCACCCTGCTCAAAGAACGCCGCAGCGCACTAATCGCCGCAGCCGTCACCGGACAGATCGATGTGCGCGAGCGCAAAGCCACTATGACGTGAGCTTGCCACAATACGCCTTTGCCCCATCGCGAGCCCGCCATGAAAACATTCGACAAAATCTCCCGCCGTTGCCTTGCCCGCCTGAATCGCCGCCAGCGCAAGAAGCTGCGCGTGGGCGAGTTTCAGGAAATGGGCTTTGAATTCGAGCTTGTTCTGGCTGCGCCCATGGATGATGCCGCCTTTGAGGGCTTCTTCGATGCCTTTTACGAGCAGATCAAGTCACTCGGCCTGAGCGCCTCTTTAGGCTGGGGGCCTGCGCCAATTGTGCAAACCAGCGCCTTCATTACTGCTTTTGACGACGGCACGGTGACACCGGCACTGCGCGAGACGATGGCGGCTTGGTTGCAGGCCCGGCCGGAGGCAGGACAACTGCGCGTGGGCGAACTGATTGACGCCTGGCACGGCTGGGGCGATATATGAGCGACATCCAGCTATTCCGTCTCAATGCGCAGGGGCACGCCATCGAGCTGGCCGGGCGCGCTGCGCCGCTTGAAAAGGCGCTGCAGTCCCTGTTCGAGGCGGAGATGGAAACGCTGTTGGGTGTGCGCTTTCTGGCCACCGAATATGCCACGGGCAAAACGCACCGTGGCCGCATCGACTCTCTCGGGCTGGACGAGAATGGCTGCCCGGTAATTGTGGAATACAAGCGCCAAAGCCATGAAAATGTCATGAACCAGGGTTTGTTTTACCTGGACTGGCTGCTTGACCACAAAGCGGAGTTCCGCTGGCTGGTGCTGGAAAAAATAGGCCGCGATGCCGCCGATGCCATCGAGTGGGGCGGCACGCGCCTGCTATGCATTGCGGCCGACTTTACCCGTTATGACGTGCACGCGGTGCAGCAGATTCCGCGCAACATCGAGCTGCTGCGCTACAAGCTCTTTGGTGACGACCTGCTCTTGCTGGAGCTGGTGAATACGCAGAGCGTGCCGGATGCCAACCCAAGCAGGGCGGAGGCGCGCGCGGCATCTGATGCCGAGCCGATTATAGAATATGGCGCGGGCTCGCCCGTTGCGGCGCGGCCACGTTACAAGGACAAGAGCCTGCAAGAGCAGCTCGAACACGCCTCGCCCGAGATGCGCGCGCTGTACGAGGAAACCTGCGGGCTTCTGCTGTCCCTGGGGGATGACGTGCAACAGAAGTCGCTGCGTTTGTGGACCGCGTTCCGTCGCCTGAAGAATTTTGCGTGCGTGTTGATCAATCCATTGCGAGTAACCGTAACCCTCAAGCTGGACCCGGCGACGGTGGAGCTGGAAGAGGATTTTGCCCGCGACGTGAGCAATGTCGGCCACTGGGGCACGGGCGATGTGGAGTTGTCCTTGCGCACGCGGGACGATCTGGCGCGCGCCCGGCCACTGCTGGAACGCAGCTATGCGGAGAACTGAATTAGAAATCAGGATTTTTCGAGGCGCCCATAAGTTAAGGGAAGTCGATTTCCCTTAACTTATTGCCGCGCAAAGTTAAGGCAATTATTTCTTTACCAACGCCCGTACGAGGCTCCGAGGGAAAAATGTCGCTGCACCAGGAACACCACTTCGAAGCGGAAATCTGCCACCACCTCGCGGCCAACGGCTGGTTGTACGCCGAAGGCGATGCGGCCTTGTTCGATCGCGTGCATGGCCTGTTCCTGCCTGATTTGCTGGCCTGGATCGAACTTGCCCAGCCCGACAGTTTCCGGCGATTGCTTCAAACGCACGGCACGGCGTTGCCCGCCGTGCTGGCCGAGCGCTTGCGCAAGAACCTGAACGAGCGCGGCGCGCTGGAGGTGCTGCGCCGTGGGGTCGAGATGCTGGGCCTCAAAGAGCCCCTGATACTGGCGCAGTTCAAGCCCGCGCTGGCCTTGAACCCGGCCATCGAGGCGGCCTATGCGGCCAATCGGCTGCGGGTGGTGCGGCAGGTTTGCCATTCGCCGAACAACCCAAAGGAAGAGCTGGATCTGGTGTTGTTCCTTAACGGCATTGCCGTGGCGACTGTGGAGCTGAAGTCCAACTTTACGCAAAGCGTGCAGGACGCGGTGGACCAGTACCGCTTTGACCGCCATCCCCAGCCCAAGGGTGGTGTGCTGGAACCGCTGCTAGGCTTTCCAGGCGGTGCGCTGGTGCACTTTGCGGTGAGCCAATCGGAAGTGATGATGACGACCCGGCTGGTGGGCAAGGAGACGTTCTTTTTGCCCTTTAACCAAGGCAACGCAGGCGGCGCGGGCAACGCCCCCAACCCGGATGGCTTTGCCACCGCCTACCTGTGGGAAGAGGTATGGGCGCGCGATAGCTGGCTGGACATTCTGCACCGTTACCTCATTGGCAGGCGCGACGATAAAAAGCAGCTCAAGAACGTAATCTTTCCGCGCTATCACCAGCTCGATGCAACGCGCAAGCTGGTCGCGGATGTGCTGAAAAACGGCGCCGGAGAGCGCTACCTGATTCAACACTCGGCCGGCTCGGGCAAGACCAATTCGATTGCCTGGTCTGCGCACTTTCTGGCCGACCTGCACGATGCCCAGCACAAGAAGCTATTCGACAGTGTGTTGGTGGTAAGCGACCGCAATGTGCTGGATGCACAGTTGAAGGAGGCCATCTTCGACTTCGAGCGTACGAGCGGCGTGGTAGCGAGCATCACGAATGAGCACGGCAGCAAGAGCGCGCAACTTTCGCAGGCGCTCAAGGATGGCAAGAAGATCATCGTCTGCACCATACAAACCTTTCCGTTTGCGATGCAAGCGGTGCAGAAACTGGCAGCCACCGAGGGCAAACGTTTTGCTGTGATCGCGGACGAAGCGCACAGCTCGCAGACCGGCGAGGCCGCTGCAAAGTTAAAGCAACTGCTGTCGGCTGAAGAATGGGCGGCCTTGCAGGACGGCGGCGAGGTGGATACCGAGACGCTGCTGGCGGCGCAGATGGAAGCCCGCGCCGGCAGCGTCATGGGGCTGACCTACATTGCATTTACCGCGACGCCAAAGGGCAAGACCCTGGAGCTGTTTGGCCGCAAGGGCGCGGATGGCCTGCCGCAGCCCTTCCATGTGTATTCGATGCGCCAGGCCATTGAGGAAGGCTTCATCCTCGATGTGCTGCGTAACTACACGAGCTACAAGCTGGCTTACAAGCTTGCGCACGACGGTGAGATATACGACGAGAAAACCGTCGAACGCAGCGCCGCAATGAAAAGCATCATGCAGTGGGTGCGGCTGCACCCGTACAACATCGCCCAGAAGGTGCAGGTCGTGGTTGAGCACTATCGCGAGAACGTGCAGCCCTTGTTGCAAGGCCGCGCCAAGGCGATGGTGGTAGTGGGTAGTCGCAAAGAGGCCGTGCGCTGGCAAAAGGCTATTCGTGCGTACATCGCCAAACGGAACTATCCGCTGGGTGTGATGGTGGCTTTTTCGGGCGAGATAGATGACCCGGAAAGCTACCCGACACCCGTCGCCGAAACCAGCAAGGAGCTAAACCCGCAGCTCAAGGGCCGCGACATTCGCGATGCCTTCGCCGAGCCGGACTACCACCTGCTGCTGGTGGCGAACAAGTTCCAGACTGGTTTTGATCAGCCATTGCTGTGCGGCATGTACGTCGACAAGATGCTGGGCGGCATCCAGGCTGTGCAGACGCTGTCGCGCCTGAACCGTGCGCTCCCTGGCAAGGACACTACTTATGTGCTGGACTTCGTCAACGAACCGGCGGACATCCTTCAGGCCTTCAAGACCTACTACGAGACGGCCGCGCTAGAGGCCACAACCGACCCGAATAAGGTGTATGACCTGCGTGCCAAACTGGATGCAGCGGGTTACTACGACGAATATGAAGTCGACCGCGTAGCGAAGGTAGACCTGGACCCGAACGGTATCCAGAAGCAACTCAATGCGGCGATCGCGCCCGTGGCCGACCGCCTGCTCAAGCGCTACAAGGCGGCACAGCAGGACAAGAGGGTCGCCGACGAGAAGGGTGACGAGAAAGCGGCTCAAGCAGCCAAGGATACGCAGGACGCACTCATCCTGTTCAAAAATGACATGGGGGCCTATGTGCGTCTGTACGCCTTCCTGAGCCAGATTTTTGACTATGGGAATACCGACATCGAGAAGCGTTTCCTATTCTTCAAACGCCTCATCCCGCTGCTGGAATTCGGCCGCGAACGCGACACTGTGGACCTCTCCAAAGTGGTACTCACCCACCATACGCTGAAGCACCACGGCAAGCAGCAGATGAGCCTGAACCAGGACGGCAGCTACAAGCTGGCGCCGATGGACGCGGTGGGTAGCGGCTCAGTGCAGGAGAAGCAGCAGGTTTATCTGGTGGAAATCATCAAGAAGGTGAATGGGCTATTCGAGGGCGAGCTGAGCGATGACGATCAGCTCATTTATGTCAATGGCGTAATCAAGGGCAAGCTGCTCGAAAACCAGATGCTGATGCAGCAGGCCGTCAGCAACAGCAAAGAGCAGTTCGCCAATTCTCCCGACCTGAAGAGCGCACTGTCGAGCGCCATCATGGATGCACTGGAGGCGCACACCACGATGAGCACCCAGGCGCTGGATTCGGAACGCATTCGCAACGGACTGACGGACATCCTGCTTGGGCCGGCGCAACTCTATGAAGCCCTCCGGGCGCGTGCGCAATCGCCGACAGCTTCGAGCCAGCGCTTGAATATCGGCCGGGAACGATAACGCCAGTACCTTGCGTCGCAATTCCGATAAGCAGTCGAGAGTTCGTGGTCTGGACATTGGCGCGTTAGAGCAGGGCTGCCAGTTGGCATCGCTCTCCTGCGCGCCAAGCGTTGGCGCGACCCAAAAAGACCACGCCGCGTGGACCGTCAGCGGCAGCGTTCAGCGTCCGTATATGAAATGCGGGTCAAGTTGGTACAACAACGGTTGAAGAAGCGAATGGGGCAACAAAAAACCCGCCAGCCTTGGTTTGCCTTGGCTGGCGGGTTCTCGTGGTACTGCTTGGAATATTCTGTTGGTGGTGATGGGCTCCACCGAACTAAACAAACAAATCCTTGCGGTAACTGCATTTTGTGTTTTTTCTCGCCCCTATGTCCCCCCAAATATCCCCCCGGAACTGAGGCGTCTTGGGGTTCGATTCCGCATCGAGGCTAGGCGCAAGACAGTCGCTCAATACCGGCGCGGAGCATGTCAGGCAGGACGTTGCGCGGGAGGTATTCCCTACGAGCGCGGCCACGCTGGCGCTGTTGCTCGGCGAGACGAGCATTACATCGAGTGGCATCGCTACGATTTGCAGCTTTGATTCATGGTCGAAGGTAAGCAGCCAGCGGCCGCCTCTGAGCAGGCTGGCCAGGAGGCCATCGACGACGGCCCCGTCAAGTATGGGGAACTTCGGATTCGCTTCGCCGGCCGCTTGTACGATTTCGCGGCAGCGCTCCGTATAGCCCAGCATCAAGCGCCTAGACTCTTGCCGGTAGGCGGTGTCGCAGAGCGGTTCGGTGGCTGGCGCGCTTTTCTGCGCGTCGCCCAGGCGCGCCCTTTATCCGCTCGATGGCGGCCAGGTGCGCGGCCGTATGCGCCCGGTTCGGCCGCGCCGACTCGACCAGGCGCACGCAGCAGCACAGCCGCAGCAGGTTGTACGTACCGCCGTGTGCGCGACACAACTCGCAGGGCGGGATCATTGCCGCACCGCAGCCGGCCGAGTGTTTGCGGTCCAGGCGTCGAGCCATGCGACTTGCGCGGCGAGCTGTGCGGAAAACGTGTCGGCCTTCGCGTAGCGGTCGCGCCGCGTTCGGCGGGGCGGCGTGGGCGGTCGGGGTTCGATCTCGCGTGGCTCGATGCGCGCGATCAAGTCGTTCGCCTGCTTGATCAACCGCGAAATCTCCGCATTTCGCTCCGCTTGAGCCGCAGCGTTGCTCAGCTCGGCGACGATATGCGGCGGCGCGGCCCATTCGTGCGCCCAGGCGGCGAACTGTTCGGCGTTGAGCACAATGTTGTGCTCTGTGCGTGCTTGTTCGCAGTTGTCCGCCTTGTGCCCGGCCATCGGAAACGTAGAGTTATTGACACGAGTCCAAGGGCGCGCTGGGCGCACCGACTTCAAAACCCATTCGTGCAAGCGTGTCACTTCGAGCTGGCCTGTCGTCTTATCGATTACACCGATAAGCGTCGGCTGCGCTACTTCGCCGTAGCGGTTCGGCTTGTCGACCTCCTCACGCGCAAGCCCCACCGGCATATCCTTGCGGCGCGCTTCCCATCCGCCCATGACCACAACGAAATGCGCCCAATTCCCCTTGTCGGCAGCTTCCGCCGCGCGCAGCAGCACGTTGCCCTCTTCCGCATCCTTGACCTTGAGCCGGCGCATCTCGCGCCAAACCGTCACGGGCGGGCCGCCCACCTGCTGGAACTGGCGGATATGCCAAGTTGAAGCCCAGGCCAGCACGCGTGGCGCGCTCGACTTCGCGTCGGCAGCCTCGCCGTCCGATTCAAAGTCCGCGCCCATGCTCTCCTCGCCATTGCGCGCCCCATCGATGTTCTTCGTGATGTATTTGGCGATGTAACCAGCGGCCGAGCCGCGCGTCCAATCGATCCGCTCAAAATGCACGCGCGCCCGGATGCGATGCCACACCTTGCGCGGCGGCGCATCCCAAAACGCCTTTTCGCTGCCAATTTTTTTGGCAACATCGGGCAGCGCGCCGCACTCGGCGCCGGCCGCTTTGAGCACACGGGCGCGGTCGATAGCCTCATTGCGCGTTTTTGCGTAGTGCAACCCCAATTCCGCGCGATCCTCGCGCACCGCATAACGCGCCACAATGCGGCGGAATTGCATGACGTAGGTCGGATCGAGGAAAAACAATCCGTGAAAATGCGGCGTCGCGTCGTGGTGCGGCTCGGCCACGCGAAAACCATAAATCTTGATCCCTGCGCGCGCCAGCGCAGCCGTAATTTGCCCCCACACCCGAAGCAAATAGTTCTGCGTGTCGCGCGGCAACGCACCCTCCCACTTTTCGTTGCGCGAACCATCGTGCGCATGATGTGCGTGGTATTTGCTCGGCGCTGTAATCGTCACAAACTCGCCGACGTGGCCAACCTCCCGCGCGACGCACTCGAAGCCGGCCACGCGCACCATCAATTCGGCGCGGCGAATGTTCGGATTCGAGACCGACAGCGCAGCCAAATCACTTAGCAAGAACTCCTGCCCCAATTCATTGATGGCGGTCAGCGTTTCGAGCAATGCGGCATTGCGCCGCCGTTGCGTGGTATGGCGCCTGAGCGTGTCCGCGCCACAAAAAAGCTCGCGCCGACGGTGCACCGTGCGCAGATTGATCGCCAAGGCTTCGACCTTGCGCGCCACAACGCCGCGCAGATTGCGCCGCCACCACAACTCATCGCCCACGCGGGCACGCACGCCGTGCTCGGTGATCTTGGCGCTCTCTTCCGGCAGTTTTAAGCCGCGTGCTTCAACGAATTGCCGCACCCGCTCCAGCGGCACGCGCATGCAGCCAATCCAGTCGAGGCGCTGCGCCCGGGCCGCGCACTCGCGTGCGAATTCGCAAATGTCGGCATCCGGCGCATCGAGCTTGAGCTCAGAGAACTGGCATTTTTCGCAAATCTCACGCAGCCAGGTATTGGCCGCGGCCTCGCGGCCGTCGTCGGAGATGCCCACACGCTGATCGACGGGACGCAGCGGCCGATTGCGGCGCAGCGACCATTCGCGCGCCAGCGCGCTGCGCAGCGAAGGCGGAAAGCCTTCGAGGCAGGAGCGAACCCAGGCGTCAGGTTCGATCCGCAGGGCCGTCATGCCGACGGCCCCGCTTCAAGCTGCTGCGTTAAGCGGGTATCGGCAGAAAGTACTCCACCTGCGCGCAGCGTTTGCGCACCGAAGCCAGCGAGCCGGCGAACCAGCCTACATTGCACCAGGCGTCGTACAAACGCGGCGCCAAGGGCGATTGCGTCATGCGGAAGACCTTTTCGGCCCGCTGCACGTCCGGCCGGAAGCTTTCCAGCATCCCGAGCAGCGCGTTCAAGTGGTAAGCATCGTCCGCCGTCAGGGCGACCACGCCGCGCTGGTGTAGCTCCGCTTCCATGCGGTTGAAGGCATCGATGTAGGCCAGCTTGAAGGCCAGCGCACGCTTGCCCGTGAAACCCATCGCCAACAGCACGAAGCCGTCGCGGGTCAGTTCGTAGGCTGGGTCTTGACGGGTTCGATCCAAGCCTAAATCCACCGAGATTTGTATGCGCTGAAAATTCAGCGCATACCATTCCGGCGGGCAATCCACCTTTAACGCCTCGATTTTCTGGATGACATTCCTGTGCTGCTTGCCAAAGTAATCGGCCAGCGCCTTGCTGGTGGTCGTGACTTGCCCATCGTGGATCGATACGGCGGGCTGTTCGGGGTGAGCGAGAGGCGATGCGTTCATGGTTTTGCTCCTTGCTAAGACTTAAAGCCGCGCTTACTAGACGCGGGCGGGCAGGAGCTAGTAACCCGTAGCAAGCCGGGCGGACTTCTTTCCCTTGCGGGTCTTGTATCCGTCGCACTCCCGCCCATAAGCAAAACCAATGGACGCAAAAAAACCGCGCTAACGGGGCGAATAACCGCTTGCTAAAAGGTGTTACTAGCACCTGGCCCGCAGCATAATCCGAAACATCAAAACCTACAATTTCCATGCCGCTCCTCACGCCTGCGCTGGCGGCAGGTTGTCGTCGCCCACGATCTTCTCGATGCCACGCGCGTCGCACTGGCGCAAAAACGACCGTTCGCGCTTGAATTCCTCGAAGGCGTAGCGGTCCCGCGACAGCCTGCGGGCGCTGTCAGACAAGAAAGGGAGGCACGAGCGGCGCAGCAACGAGCGGCTAAATTCCTTCCAGCAAGAATCCACATAAACCCAGTGCGCACCCTCATGCGTAGCGCAAGCACAATCCTTGGTCAGCGCGACCACTTCCCCAGTTTTAAGCAAGGCTTTCATTTGTTCCCCTTTCTCAGGAACGTACCCTTGCGGCGGGCGCAAGGTGTTCGGTGGTCTGATTCGTGCATCGAACTGATGCGCGCGCTAGTTCGCAGCAGTACGACGGCCGGCCACTCGCGCGCCATTGCGCCGCGCAAGTACGGCGGGAAGGTTTCGAGACGAGAACGCGCCCAGGCATCGGGCGCGATGTGCGCGGCATTCATGCTTAGCCAATCAAGCCGGTTGCTTGGGCGAAGGCGGCGGCCGCTTGCGGGACGATGGCATTGCCGTAGGCGCGCAGGCGTCCCACTCTGGCGGTAGCCCCATCAACCAGCGGGAATGCGCCGGGTTCAGTTGGCCGCCACCTTTCGTCCCGGCAGAGAAGCCAGTCAGCAGCGCGCCAGAAGCCGTTAGTCGGGCCTGTTGTGTGGTGTCGATCATCGCCACCCTTTGTCCCAACGGAATGCCGGTATCCTGCGGGCGAGGCGGTAGAGTTCCCCGATTCGCATCCGTTGCAGTTGCTGTCGGCCAGCCCGCAAGCTGAACAAACGCTTCCTCGCTCAACGGCTTCCCTCGTGCCTTCGTCGCTCGCCTCGCGAGAAACTCCGGCGAAGCGCTGGCACTGCGCCAGTCGCGGGCGGCCGGCTGCGGCCACCCAGTAAAGTCTGTCCCGGACGTACGGCGCACCGACGCCCGCAGCCGGAAACGGGACCGCCCCGACGGTGTAATCCAGGGCTTCCATGTCATCTTGTACAAGGTCGATCCAAGTGTCTGCGTCGCGGCTCGCAACCTGCTCTCCAAGCACGATTGCAGGGCGACGCTCGCGGATGAGATGATGGAACGCCGGCCAGAGGTGCCGCTCGTCAGCAAACCCAGATCGCGCGCCTGCCGCGCTGAAAGGTTGGCACGGACAGGAACCGGTCCAAACAGATCTATCGTCAGGCCAGTCGGCGAGCCGAAGCGCACGGCTCCAGACTCCGATGCCGGCGAAGAAGTGGCACTGGATGTAGCCGTCAAGGTCGCGCGGGAGAACGTCTTCGATGCTGCGTTCATCGACATCGCCGTCGGCGATGTGCCCGGCTGTGATGAGATTTCGCAACCATTGCGCCGCATAGGCGTTGCATTCGTTGTAGTAAGCGCGCACGGCAGACCTTCAGTCATTGGTCGCCTCGGCGGGTGCGGTCTTATTCTTTTTCGTTGTCATGCTGCAACCCTTTCCAAGGCAGGCGCCACCGGCAAGCGTTGCAGCATGCCGAGCGCGTTGGTGTGCTCGCGCATGATTGCGGCGAGGTCTTGCATGCGCAGCGCGAGCTGTGGGCATTGCACGCTACCCATCGGGATCCGGTGCGTGATTGCGATGCTGTTGATGCTTTCGATTGCCGCAACAACGGACCGCCCCGCGTCAAAAATCTGGCTTGATGCCGCGAGTTGTTCGGCTGTCAGCACGCGCGCGAGCAGCACGTCGGCCGGTTCCGCTGCGACGGGGCGTGCCAGGATTTGATCCCACACCGCGCCAAAGCCCGCGAGCTGCTGCAAATCGTTGAAATCGCTCGGCACCGTGTCACCCGCATCGAGCCCGGAAAAATCCGGAATAACTACTGCCGCACGCACGAGCGTGGCGGCGACCATCGCCTTTGCCTGGCCGATGCCGTTGGCATCGTTGTCGCCGGCGATGATGATCTGCCAATCGGGCGATGCGGCGCGCAGCTTGACTGCGACAGGCTCAAGGTTGCCCGCATCAAAGGCCACGACAACCATCAACCCCGTGGCCTCGTGGATGCTCGCGCCCGTGGCAAAGCCTTCGCAAATGATCATGATTTTCGACGCGCGAGTGCGGCCAATTACCGTGTAGCAGCCGCGCTTCTCGCCGCCGGTTTTGAACCGCTTGGCACCGTCCGCCTGAATGAATTGCAGATTCACAAGCTCGCCGCGCGCGCGGTAGATCGGCACGATCAACACGTCGCGGTCGCCGAACATCTTGCAGCCGTAAGGCGTGATGCCCTTGCGCTTGGCATAGCCGGAGCTGTCCGTTGCATCGCGCGCATTCGCCCAGATTTCCCGGCATGCGACCGCCGCCGCAGCCTGTGCCGCAGCGGCTTCGGACTCGCGCAGGGCGCGCGCGCGCAGCATGTTGTCGTGGAGCTGTCGGCGTTCCGCCGCGCTCAACGTGCGCACCTCGCGGCTGCACCAACTTATCGCAATATCGGTTTTCCAATTTCCATACGCGCCGGCAGCAATTCCGTCATCGAAATAGACGTACCAGCCGGATTTTTTCTTGCCCTTGTCGTCATGAGTCCGGCAGCGGTGCAGTTTTCCGTCGGGCTCGATGCCGTCGGTATCGAGCCCGTTTTCGGCCAAGATCGCGCGGAATTCGTCAATTGGCTGCATGGCGGCATTCCTTGCGTGCGGCCGGCGCAGCGCTGTCGTCGGCCACAAAACCGTACGCCGCCAGGCAGGCGAGCAGCACAAAAAGCGTTCGCAGCCACGGGCGCGCGGTCGCATCGTGTTGCGGCGCGGGTTTGTACGGGTGCTGGTACAGGTGCGGTTTTTGGGTACGCGTAGTCATAACAACGAGCCTTGATCGTCCGGGTCGGGTTTGGGTTGCTTGCGCGGAGAAAACGGGATATGCACGCCCGGCGCGGGCACGGCAGCCGGCGAGAGCGTGCGCACGATCTGTTCGTAGCTCACAAATGTGTGGCCGCAGTACAGATTGCTGCACATGTACAGGGCCTCTTTTGTGAGATTCGAGAGCTGCCGCGCCGACCGCCGATTCGCCACCGCGCCGCAGTGCGGGCATGTCATCGCCATCGCACTACGCCGCGCGCTTGCGGGCGGCGACGAGCGCGGCCACGGTGGCGCAGCGCTCGGCCTTGGTCTGGCCGGCCACGATGGCATTGACGATGGCATCGACCTCGTTGCTCGGCCACACGGCCGGCGAGTGATACGACTCACCCAACAAAATCGACGGCGTCATCACGCCGGCCTTAATCCAGTCGTAGAGCGTCGTTCGCTGGATGCCCAGGCGCGGCAGCACGTCGCCGATGCGCAAGAGCGAGCGCGGCGCAGCAGGAGCGCGGAACGCGGCCAGATCGCCCGGCGCATCAAATAGTGTGGCAGCGGGCATCATGCAGCACCGCCTTGCCGGTAATCGGTTTCCAGGCGTTCGAGCGCGGCAAGGTACTGCTGCGCATCCTCGCGGCCGTCCCTGAACGCGGCCGCAATGGCTTCGCCCGGCGTTTCGCCAAAACCCTGAGCCAGGCCCACAGCCAGGCAGCAGCCGGGAACATTGAGCACCGCGTGGCACAAAATTCCGCCGTACTTGAGGGGTTTTTGAACGACTTCCCCACGTTCGACGCCGCCGATCATTACGACGAACACCTGACCGCTTGAGGGTTCTCTTTCGATTAATTCTATTGTCATTATTCGACCCCGATAACCAGACGAACGACGTCCGTCACGTTTGCACCCGTCACCGCGCGGGCAAGCTTGGCTGCGGCCACGGCCGTTTTCGCGCGCAGTTGCACGAAGGGCGCGTATTCGGGCAAGGGTGGTAGCGGCGCCGTCGCGCGCTGGAGGGTGCAGCGGTAGGTATTCATTCCGAAGCTCCTTTTTCCTGAGTCGTTAGCGCCGCGATCTTCAGATCGAGCGCGCAAAGCTGGGTGAGAAGATCGAAGGCGTCGGCGCGCAGGCGGGCAATCGCGTCGGTGATCGCGTCAGATTGCGGCGCGCTCAGGCCGCAGGCGGGTGCGGCGTGGTTACGGCAGCCGCATCCGGCGGGACATTTGGCAATGACAGCGGGGATGGCTTCGTCGATGCCGAAGAGCAGCCAGGCGGGGGAGACGTTGAGCGCGGCGGCGAGCGCGGTAAGTCGGCTTTGGCGCGGAATGACGGAATCGGCTTCCCAGTTTTGGACCGCAGTAGGCTTTACGCTCACCCTGCGCCCCAGTTCGCTTTGGGAGCGGATACCCGCACAGTGGCGCGCAGAAGCAATGCGCTGGCCGACTGTTTTGTTTGGGAGTCCGCTCATGACGCTTGCACCATGGATTCGCCGCAAGCCTGGATGTCGCCGAACAATAGCCAAACCGGCTTGACATCAAGCGCCGACGCCAAGCTTCCAATGCGAGACAGGCGCGGAAAGGCCATGCCGGACTCCCACTTATGGATTGAGGACTGTCTCAAGTCCAGCCGCCGAGCCAACTCGGCCTGCGTTTTGATTCCTGCCGCCAGTCGCGCCTCCTCGATCCGGCCGCCAATTTCCTTCGCGTTCATGTTTTCCTCAAAAGCAAGACAAGAAAGATTCGGCGTACTCTATATTTTTCTAAAAGGCTTTGCAAGTCTTTTTAAGAAACTATAGTTAAGTCTTTTAAGGAATAAAATTCGATCATGTACACGAAATCGAAACGTATAGCGCACGCACGTGAACGCGCCGGACTCAGTCAAGCCGAGCTTGCACGCAGGCTTGGCCTAATGCAGTCGTCAGTTTTTAAGTGGGAGTCCGGAGCCACGACTCCGCGCGGCCATAGGCTTGAAAGGCTAGCCGAGGAGCTTCACGTCGATCAGTTCTACTTGACTGCAAGCGACGAAGAGATTGCCAAGGCGATCAAGAACAACATCAAAACCGCCGCAACATGGGTTTTCTCTTCGGCGGAAGCGCTGTCCAACGTCAGCAAAGTCCCGCTCGCAGAAATTACCGACGCGCTGGACAGCGGGCAGATGCCGCTAGTCTCGCAGGCCGCAATCGAGAAGATTTGCCGCCTCGAAACCGGCGCCCTCGCCAGCCCCTTCACGACCTTCTCGCGCGCGCACAACACCACCGATCCGAACCATCCGCTGACCTTGAGCGCGGCAACTGAAGTCGCCAAGCCGGCGAGCGAGGACGACGACGACGAGCTGCGCGCACCCACCGCAGACGAATTCGCCTTCATCCCCCAGCTTGACCTTGCCGCCGCCTGCGGGAGCGGGCAGTACGCCGAGTCTGAGCATGTGGTGGTAAAGGGAAGTCTGGCGTTCAAGCGCTCCAGTCTGAAGGACTTCGGCGTGTCGGAACGCGCGGCGAGGATCATCTATGCCGCAGGCGGCAGCATGTCGCCCACGATCAAGGATGGTTGCGTTGTGCTGATCGATACCGCCGACACCCAACCCAGGGAGGGCAGGGTCTATGCCGTGGCCATGCCGGACGGCGGCCTGGTCTTGAAACGACTGGTATTTGAGTATCGCGTCGAATTTGATGCTAACGCATGGGTCATGCGCAGCGACAACGCCGACAAACATACGCACCCCGACAAGTTGCTGCCACCCGATGACCGCACAATGATCATCGGCCGTGCTGTCTGGAACGACAACCGGCTATAGCGCTGCGACTTGGCAGCGCTGCCCGTGCAAGACAAAGCCCGCCACCAGCGATGGTTGCGGGCTTTTGTTTGCGGCGCAGGCAAGCCGGATTAAACTGCTCGGGCAGACGGGGCGCAGTCCCCGATTTTTCAAAAGGGAGGGGATGTGAATATTCTAAAATGGATGAGTATCACGTTTGTGGTTGTGCTTATTATTGGCGTGCTCAACGGTGGTGGGCACAAAAAGGAAACGAGCGCCACAGCCGGGCAAGAAGTGCAAAAAACTACGGCAGCCGACGCGCAGACCCCGGATCGAAGCGCGCAAAACTGGCCCGGCCCGTTTCCGATCCAAGCAGACGCCCAGGCCGCAGCGGAGCAAGAACCGCTCCCGAGCACGCCAGCCGTAAATGAGGTGTCGCTAAAAAGAACAAAACCCGCAAAAGGCGTAACTGCCGAAGAACTAGAGCATGACATTCCGATAGTCATCACGGCGAGGTCTATGATGATGCGCAACGAAGACGAATTTGTTGCCGCAGAGCAGGCGTACTTCGAAGACATAAAAAAAGCCGTTGTATCGAAGAAAAAGAAAAATTCTGCGCTTGATGCCGACATAAAGGCGCACTTTGCGAAGATGGTCAGCCTTCTACCACGCACGCAAGAAATTGAAATACCCATTATGCTGAACAAAAGCGTACAAAAAAATATCGACGCTTTTGTTATAGCGCATAAGAAATGGGGCCAGGCGCAAGCGAAGAAGCTCCAATTTTTTACTCACGCCGATCTGGAAGGCGCCGCCGCAGCCGGCCAACAAGTCGATGCCGCAGCCTACGAAGAAGCCGCCGCATTGGTTGAGGCGTACATCACACTAGGAATAAAGCCCGAATAGCGCTCTGGGCTGCTCGTATCTGGCAACATCAGCCCCATTTCACAGGCCGCCCTTGAGCGGCCTGTTTCATTTCGGGCTGCGGTCGCGGGCATTGACGGCCTTGATTGTTGTAACTACACTAATTGGCATGCGGATAGAATTCGATCAGGGCAAGCGCGCCAAGACACTCGCCGAGCGCGGCCTGGATTTCGCCCGTGCGGGCGAGGTTTTCGCACAGGCGAACGTGACGATAGACGATACCCGCTTCGATTACGGCGAGATGCGATTGACCACGGTCGGCTTGCTCGATGGCCGGATGGTTGTCATGGCCTGGACGCCCCGCGGCGAGGTGCGCCGCATCATCAGCATGAGGAAGGCCAATGAACGCGAACTCGCAAAATACGCCCCAGCCCTGGATTGACCCGGACGACGCGCCGGAACTGACGGACGAGGACTTCGCCCGGGGCGAATGGAAAATCGGTGAGCGGTCGGTATCGGCCAAGGAAGGCGCGGCCGCGCTGCGCACGGCGCTTGCCCGTGGCCGCCCGAAGGCCGCGAACCCCAAGATTGCGCTGACCGTGCGCTACGACGCCGACGTAATCGACGCCTTCAAGGCCGGCGGCAGCGGCTGGCAGACGCGCATGAACGACGCCTTGCGCGATTGGCTCAAGACACACCCGCCGGTGTAATCGGCAAGCGCATTTTCAGTTCCACGGTCGAATAGCCGCCCGCGCTGTCGAGCCGATACGTGACCGTGGTCGCGCCTTGCGCGAGCCGACGGGCGCAGCGTGCACGCTCATTCGCGTTGCGACACAGTACCCCGCCGTGCTGCGCGATTTGCAGGCGTCATAGCTTTGGCGCCAGATCATGCTTCCGATGGTGTTATGTGCATTTCCAGATCCACGCTCGACGTATAACCGCCCGCGCTGTCGAGCCTGTGCGTGACCTTGGTCGCGATCCAGTCCGTTTGGTCGATTTCGGGCTTGAAACCCTGCACGCTCACCGGCACCTCGGGAAATAGCTCGGGGTTGCCGACAGCCAGGTGGAGGCCGAAGGTCGCCACGCCGCGTTGCAGTTTGTCGAACGCGGCCTTTGCGCCCCGGATGGCGTTGATGCGGCTGGCGTAGGTGTGGCGCAGCACGCGGGCGCGCTCAGCGCTCGGCGCGACGGGTTGCTTGACTGCGATGTGCTGCGTTTTACTGACCTTGCCGGTCTTTGTCGTTCCGTTTTCTTTCGTCATCTCGGTGTGCTTGTCGACGGTGACTTCGCCCTTTTTCCCCGTGGCGCGGTCGTGCCAGTAGGCGGTTACGGCGGTGCAGTTGGCGCCGTCGTCGATCTCGTAGCTGTGTTGATCGCCCGCGCGGCGCGTGAGCGTCTGCACCGCCAGAGGTGCGCCGCTGGCGGTGGTGGCCTCGCCGCGCAGGATGAAGAGCAGGCGGCCGGCTTTGACGGTGGCGATGGCGTCGTAATGTTCGGCCAGGCGCGTCAAAAAATTGGTGTCGCTCTCGCGCGTCTGGTCGAGGTGGCCGGCCGTCTCATCGGCCAGTGTGGCGCTGATCTGTGGCGCCAGCCCGTTGTCGCTCGCGATCTGGCGAATGATCTGGCCGACCGTTTTGTCGTGATACGACACGTCGCGTTTTTCGCGGATTTTCTCGCGTAGATCGACGGACGCCGCGCAGATGCGCAGCACGTCAGGGGCGCCGCTGTGCGTGATCTTGCTGACCGTGTATTCGCCCTTGTCGACCAGGCCCGTATGCTGTGCGCCGCCGTGCCAGCCCAATGCAAAGCGGATTTTCGCGCCGCACGGCGGCAGTGCCACGGCGCCGTCGTGGTCTGTCAATGTGAATTCGAGCGTGTCGGCGTCCAGCCCGCGATTGTCGGTCAGCGTGAGTTCGACCAGGCGCGGCGCGATATTGACCGTGCGGTCGATGCCGTCGATGACAAGCGTATAAACGGCGCGCGGTTGCCGAGGCAAACTCATTGCCCGCGCGCCACGACCTTGATTGCGGTTTTTGCAGCCGTTGCGAGGCTGGGCGCGCTCGCGATTGCCGTGATCGCGCCGACCGGCAGACCCGTCACCGCGCTGATTGCGCCCGTGATGGCGCTTTGCACCTGCGCGCCGACCGCGCCGATAGCCGCTTTGGCGCCCGCAGCGGCGGCCGCCACGGTACCGACGACATTGAGCCCGCCCGACACGAGCCCACCGAGGCCGGCCGCGCCGCCCAGGCTACCCATTGCGCCGCTGACCAGATCTGGCAGGCTGCCCGGCAGCAAGCCAGCAAGGCCGCCCGCGAGCGCGCTGTTGAGCCCGCCCGCCGCTTGCAGGGCGCTTGCGCGTGCGCCTTGCGCGCTGGCGGCCAGGCCTGCAGCGGCGCCAGCGGCAGCGGTCGTGGACGGCGTGTCATCGACGCGCTTAAGCTCAAGCGTGAATTCGATCTGGCGCGCGACGCCGTTGCCCAAAAACTGGGTGCGCGTAATGTCGATTTTTTCGATGACGAACTCGCCCAGGTCACGGAACAAGCCGTCGATCAGCGTGTAGGCGTCGCCCGTGTCGGCCATGTCTTTTAGCTTGCGCAAGCTGACCATGCCGCCCGTAAGCTCCGGGTACAGATCGCCCGAGAGCTTGAGCTTGTCCGATTCCTTGCCGGCGAATTGGCTTGCGGGCGCAGCGCCCACGCGCGCCGATTCGGGGTGGCGCCAGGCCCAGTTGTCGCTTTGGGTTTGATACGGCACGCTGCGCAGCTGGAAAACAAAGTCGCCCAGGCACATCATCTTGTCCGCTTCGGGGGTCTTCGGCGCGCCAAGGCAGCCGGTGACGGCATCGAGCGCGGCGCCGATTGCGCCGGACGCAATGCCGGGCAGGCTCGGCAGATTGGGCAGGCCAGGAATATTGGGGATATTCGGCAGACTTAGCGAGGGGATTTGCACGGATCAATCCTTATCGTGTAAGCGCGCGTCATAGCTGCCCGAGCGCGGCAATTGCTCGATCTGGCGCCGCACCTCTTTTGCGAGCGCGACGGTATCCATGCCGGGCGCGGCGGTGACGTTAATCACGATGCTACCGATCTGCGGGCCGCTCTGCGCCGGCGCGCGCGCTGTGAGCGGCGGGCGAGTGTCGAGCTGTGCGTTGATGCGCTCGGGCGAAAAATCTTCGGCGGCAAAGCCCGGCATGGCGAGCGATAGGCCAGCGCTGGCTGCGGCCATCTTGCGCGTTAGCGGGCTGGATGCCTTGAGCGGCGCAGCGGGCGCGGCGAGCAAGGGGGGGATTTCCGGCAGCACTGGCAAACCGTTTGGCCGAGCCGGAATGCCGAGCTTGCCTTTGATCCAACCCATCCAACCGCCGCCGGTAGCGGCGTCTTTTGCCGGGCCGGCGTTACCGAGCACGCCGGCGGCAAAGCCGCCCGTGATCTTGCTGCCGAATTCGCTGAACTTGGCCGGCAGCTCAAAACCGAACCAATTCAGAGTGCTGGCAAAGGCTCGATAGAACAAACCCAATGGCGACCAGTTGAGAATCAGCGCGCTGATACCTTCGATGCCGCCAGAAAATGCGGTTTTGATCTCATCCAGGGCCGACACAAAGCAGGGTGCGACGATTTTGATGATTGCACCGAGCAGCCAGAGCGTGGCCCGGAACGGCGCAAGTACGGTATTCAGTACATAACCGAAAACCTCGCCGAAGGTTCGCCCTGTGTCCGTGAAGCCTTGCAACTCGTCGTTGCTGTATGTGCTTTGCGTAAAGAACGAGGCGAAGAAGTCGATAACCGGCGCAATGGCAGCGCCGACGGCATCGAAAACCGGCGCCATCGGCGCAAAGGTATCGTTAAAGGCTTTGCGGATCGGTTCCAGGCTCTGCCATAGCCCATCGAAAAAGCCTGTCATAAAGGCGCATACGGGCTCCCAGTATTTCCACAGCAGAACGCCGGCGACGGCCAGCGCGGCGATAGCTAGGCCGACCGGATTGAGGGCGACGCCCCACATGGCGCGAACGATACTCCAGAGGCCGCCACTGGCGATCTTTGAAATTGGGGCGATTTTTTCAAGGGCCGAGGCAAGCAGCGAGCCCTCGCCGCCGAATTTTGACATGACAAACGAAGCCATCGCAAAAGGCCCGACGATAGAGCCGACAAGGATGCCGACGCTGCCAAGCGCCACGGCCAGCAGGCCCGTGCCGGCTAGCGTCAGCGTTAGCGCTTTGGCTAGGCGCGGGTGCTTTTCCATCCACTCGGACGCCGCTTTCGCTGCCTTCGACAATTTGTCCAGCGCTGCGATGTAGAGCGGCAGGGCCGTGGCGCCCAGCTCGCGTCGCATGTCGGCGAGCTTGGCGCGCAGCTCGGCCTCTTTGCCGCCCGCGCCTTGGCTCGCTTCCTTGTACGCTCCCTCGACGCCTTGTGCGTGGCGTGCGGCTTCGATGTGCTTTGAAATGTTCTCGTTCTCAAGATACATGCCCGCAAACAAATCACCGCCCTTGCGTGCCGAGAACAGTTGATTGATTTTCGTGACAACCATTTGCTTTGTAATGTCGGCCTCGGCGATGCCGGCCTTCGTGTAGCTTTCCTTGATGCGTGGCACGACCTCTTCCATGAGGTACGCGAACGGGTCTTTCGTGTACTTCTCGCCACCGATAAGCGCATCCGGCGCGATCTTCTTGAGGCTGCCCGTTTTCGTGTAATGGATCGCTTCCTGTTTGATCAAGCCAAGCTTGACCATTTCATCGCTTGACTGGATCGTGCCACGGCCTGCGGCCCAGTTCTGATATGCGCTGGCAAGGCCAGTGCCGGCGCGCAAGCCGCCCGTTTCCTGCGCTGTGTGCATGAGGCCATAGAAAAACGACTCATCGGCCATCGATTTTGCCGCGACGCCGCCGGTTTTGATCATGTCGAGCATGTCGTCGGGCGTGACTTGCCCGCCGGATGACACATATGTGCGCATCGCCATGTCGAGCACACGCTTGAATTTTTCCGGATCTTTAAGCGCGCCGCGTAATTCTGCCGTTTTGACCAACGACATAAACATGGCTTCCATTTTTTCGCCATGTCCTTCGCCGTGGCCTTGCTTGTTCATGACTGTCTCGACGCCAAGCTTCATTTTCATCAGCAGCGGCGTGATTTCTTCGGCGTGATGCACATCGCGCGTGATCGCCATCGATTCTTTGAACATCTTGACGCGATCCGTAAGCGAACTGCCGATGATGTCGTTCGCACGGGCGAATCGCTCGGCCTCGGCGATCTGCTGCTCGCCCAGCCCCATCAAGCGCATTTGCGAAAGCTGGCGCTGGTATTCCTTGGCCTCGTCGATAAGCGCGTCGGTGCCGTGTAGCATGCGCGCGCCCGCATGCATCGCGCCATAGCCCGAAACCGTGGCATGCGCAGCGAAGCCTTGGCGGCCTTGCAACGTGGCGGACGCTGCGGCTGCGCGCTTTTGCGCGGCGTTGAGCTTGTCCAGGTCGGCGCGCTGGCTCTCCATTGCCGCATTAGCGGCTTTTATTTTTTCCTTGAGTTCGGTTTCGTGCGCAGCCAAGCGCGAGGTTTTAATGCCTGCGGCATCGAGCGCCTGCGCTTGTTCGCGCAGGCGTTGCGCGTACTTTGTGCGCTGGTCGGTGATTTTCTTGACGTTGGCATCTTCTCTCTTGAGCGCTTCGGCGATCTTGCGCGAGCTGTTGATCGCGGTCTTGTACTTAGCTTCGAGCTTGTCAAGCGCGGCGCGCTGCGCGGCCTGATCGGCCAGCAGCCGCGCCGACGGGGCGGATTGTCCGCGCAGCGCGCGCGCCATCGCGTCGGCCGCGCGGCGGCCGCTTTGCACTTGGCTTGCGAGCCCTGCTTGCGCAGCGCGGGCGGTTGCGAGTTTTGCCGTGTACTCGCTTGTCGCTGCCTTGGCCGCGCGCAGGGCCGCGCCGCTGGCGCCGGCTTGCTCACGCAGCTTGCGAAAGCCGTCGATCTGAGCTTGCGCGGCATTGAGCTGTTTCATAGCCGCGCGGCTGGCCGAGAGCGCGGCTGCAAGCTTTTTCGATTCTGCGGATGTGGAGCGAAAAACGCTCGCCGCCGCGCCCGCAATTGCACTAAGTACGACTTGGATTTGCAGCTTTTCAGCCATCGCTTACCTCATAGCGGACGCGGGCGCGCTCGCGCCAGTCGGAGAGTTCTTCGAGCGTGAATGCGGCCATATCATCAGGCCGCCAATGAAAGACGAGCGCGATGTCTGCCATCGCCTCATCCACATCGCCGATCAACTGCGGTCGGCTTCGTCCGGATCGGTCGGCCGGTCGGCGAAAAAATCGATAACCGCCACGCCAATCCTCGTGATGTCGGAGGGCGCAAGCCAACGCACTTCGATGTCGGTGAGCGGCGGCGTTGCAATGCGCTGCGTCAGCGTGAGGATGCTGTCAACGTCCAGTTGCAGTACGTCGGCAAGCTTCATACCTTTAAGATTGATGGCGCGCGGTTCGCGCAGCACGAGCGTGGATATGACTTGCTCGCCGCGTTCGAGCGGGCGGGTCAGCTTGATCGTGATTTCGGGCTTGGCGGTGGCTGCGGGCGTTTGGGTTTCGGTGGGTTTCATTGCGTGTCCTAAAAAATGCGGCGGGCATTTTGCAACGCGCTGCCGCGAAGTGCTGCGGGTGTGCTGTTAGCCCAAGCCGATATTGGCCTTGTGCTTTGCATAAACGTCGATACCGCCGATGACGCAGATGAAGTTGATCGGATCGAGCTCGACCTTGACAGCGCCGGCCCAGACTTCCTTGTAGTAAGCCAGCGCGAACTTGAATTTTTGCTTGCCGATGTCGCCTTGCTTTGCATTGTCGCGCTCGGCCTTTTCGATGCGGCCGCGCATGTGTATTTCCACTGCATCGATGTCGCCCGAGGCGTCGTTCTGGACAGAGCCCAGAAACATGATCGGCACACCGTCGAGCGTGCGGCGACCCATCGTTGCGAGCACGTCGGGCAGCCAGCCGCCGCCGGTCAGCTCGGTTTCCAGCGCCTTGAGACCCATGTCGATCTTGACCGGGCTGATCATGCCGCCGCCGATAAAATCCTTCATTTCCATTTCGATGTCGGGCAGCTTGATTTCTTCGTATTCGCCCACGCCGCCCATACCATCGACATGCACGGTAAAAAATTTGAGGACTTTCGCGAGTGCCATATCTTGGGAGCCTTTCGGTTATGCGGCGGCAACGGCGGCGGCGAAATCGACGAGGTAGGCGTCGGTGATCGTTTGCCGCAGCATGAGGTTTTCCAGCGGCGGCACCGGCGTGTATTGATAGCTGATCCACAGCTTGCCGGACTTGAGGATTTCGGCGCTGTTGAGGTTGTCCGGATACCAGGCTTCGCCTCCGAGCAGATCGCCTTCGCGCGTCATTGCGCGCAGCTTTGCGTTGATGCTTTCGATGATGTGCTTGACACGCACCGGCAGCATCTTGCTGTCGATCTCCTCGAACTGCGCTTCGGCAATCGTGTCGGCGAGGATTTGCGCCGTGCGCGTATATGTCTCGAACATGAAATCGCCGTTTTGCGGCGCGCAGGTGCGCGAGCCCCAGAAACGGAAACCGTCGCGACGAATCAGCGTGGTGATTTCGCGCGCATTGAGATACCCGGCGTCGGTGTTCGGGTCTTGCAGATCCCAGCTTATGTTTTGCGCAATGCCGGTGACTCCATTGACAACGATGTTCGAGAGACAGCGCGACCAACTTTGCTCAGCATCGATCTTGGCGCGCAGGCCGAGCGCGCGGGCAATCGTGTAGGCGTCGCCGGGCGCTTTTGCAATCGTGTCGAAAGCCGTGAAATCGCCGTGAATCAGCATCAGCTCGCGCTGGCCGAAGTTTTCCCTGTAGTCGGCGGCCGCTTCGATGGATTCGCAGTGCGTCGCAGCATAGACCATCGCGCGCGTGGCCTGCGCCACGGTAACAAGCTCATTGACGACATCGGCATTGTCATACACAGGCACGCCGAGAATGCGCGCGCGAACACCGCACTGGCTTTGCGCCGCGAGCAAAGCCTGAATGCCGGTCTTTTTCCCGCTTGCGGTGACGCCACCGATGACGTTCGCTGTCTGTTCTGCCGCGCTTGTTGCTTCGGCTACGCGCACGACAACCATCAGCGGGCGCGTCTGGTCTTTGATCGCATCGAGCGAGCGGGCGAACGTGCCCTTTTCGCCGGCCTTGCCGAGCGCGCCGTAGATGTCGGTCACGAGCGTGGGCTGGTTGAGCGGGAAGGCGTCGGTGTCCGCATCGTCTGCGGTGACGATGATGCCGATGGTGCTGGTGTCAACGGTGCGGATGGCGCGCAGGGTGTCGGAGACCTCCTGCACGCGTGCGCCGTGGTGATAATCGCTTGCCATATCTGGCCGACTCCTGAAGGTTATTCGCGCGGGTGGCGTTGCGCAATGACATTAGCGCGTGCGGAGCGTGAGGGGATGCGTGTTTTGTTGTGTGGCGTGCGCAGACGTGCACAGGCTTTCGGCAGGCACAAAAAACCCGCCGAGCGGCGGGCTTGTGGGCGGTGAGGGCGCGCGGCGTTATGCCGGATGCGCAGACAATCGTTCTGCGGCCGCGATACGCTCGCGCGCGATGCCAACGTATTCTGCGGACGCTTCGCAGCCGAGCCAGTCGCGGCTTTCGAGCTGGGCTGCGACAAGCGTCGTTCCCGAGCCGGCGAACGGGTCAAGCACGATGCCGCCGGGCGGGCAGATACGCACGATGGCGCGCATCAACTCGGTGGGCTTGCCGGTCAAGTGGTGCTTGTCGGCCTGCCGCCCAGCGATCCGATAGACGCCGGGCAGCGCATCCGCCCTGCGGCTTGTCTGCATCGGCCCCTTGCTTCCCCAAACGACATATTCGGCCTGCGCGCGAAAGCGCCCCATAGCCGGGCGCCCGCGCTCGGTTTTGTCCCACACGGCGACGCCACGCCAGGTGAAGCCTGCCGCTTGAATCGCGTCGGTAGTAAGCGGCAACTGGCGCCAGTCCGAAAATACACAGATCGGCGCGCCGGGCTTGAGGGTGCGCGCGCATTCGGCCAGCCACATAACAGACCAACGCAGGTGCGCGCGCTGATCGCGTGCGTCGCCATCGAACAAGGGGTACTGGCGTTTTGTGTTGCTCTGCTGATACTTGCTTTTGACTGGCTGCTGGCGCGCGGACAAGTGTAGCCCGCCGCTGCCATAGGGCGGGTCCGTGATAAGTGCATCGATGCTGCCTTCCGGCAGCGATTCGAGAAAAGGCAAACAGTCGCCGTGGTGCAGGGTGTTGCGGTGTTTATGCATTTAGGATTATTGCTTTGTGGCTACCAAATGGTCTGCTGTATTGCTGCAATGTCGTCGGCGGCCTCGATTTGTGCCTGCAATACGGCATTACGCGTCAGGCACGCAAGGATTGCGGTTTTGCTGTCGCTGCCGACTTGCTGGATTTGCGCGGCAGTGTGGGCCTTGTAGCCCCAGTGGCCTTCGCTATCGCCGCACAGGTGTAGGGTTGTCCAGTCGTCGGGCAGATTCGGGTACATCGAAGAGAGCACATTTGCGCTCAAGTTCGATTGATCGGTCTGGTCGCTCGGGTAAGTGTGCGGCTCGCCAAGCGCCGAGGAAGTAAAGCCGCTGGTAATTGCGACCGCGCAGGCGGCGCGCATGGCCGCGCTTCGTTCGAGCTTGATTTGTTCGATGTCCGGCAGCGGCTCGGCCAATGCGCCGTCTTTCAAGAGCCAGCCGAGCGCGACGCTATTAGGCGCTTGAATGACTTGCACGGCGGGGTGGAATTGCGGATCGCGGTCGAATATTTCGGCAACGAAACCTTCGTGGATGCGTACGAATTTCATTTTTTTTCCCTCTCAGTAATAGACGATGACGTAGCCGGCGCCGCCTTTTCCCGCAGCCGCCGCCGATGTCGTGGCGAGAGCAGGTGAAAAACCCTGCCCGCCGCCGCCTCCGCCATTGCGGCCGTGGCGCGCGCCACCTGCCGCGCTCTCGACCGTCCCGCCCTGCCCGCCCGATCCGCCGCCCATGCCGCCGCCGAGACCGCCGGTAAACGGAGTCGTGGTCGGCCCGCCGTAATTTGTGCCCGTTGCGCCGCACTGCCCCGAGAAATTTACCTGCCCACCCACTCCGTCGCCGCCGCGTCCGCCGGCAGACGCAGACTGTACGTTTCCGTCACCGCCGCCGATGCCGCCTGTTGCCGACAGCAAACTCCCAAAACTCGAACTTTTCCCGGCGACAATGCCGGCGCTCGGGTCCGTATGCGGGAGCGTCTCGGCCCCGACCGTGATCGCATACACCGCGCCGGGAATAACATTGTGCATGCTTTCCGTATATCCGCCTTCCCCGCCGCCGCCGCCTGCAACAGTAGTACCGTTACTGTTGCCGGGGACGCCTGCCAGCCCGCCCGGCCCGCCGCCGCCCTTTACGATGGCACGAATGCAAGTTATGCCGTCGGGTACGGTAAAACTGCCATTAGCGGTAAACATTACGCAATTGCGCATCGCGGCGGCGATGCCGCCGGTTACGTCGAAAATAATGCGATTCATGATTTTGTCCTATTGTCAGTATTGGACGATGACGTAACCTGCGCCGCCCTTGCCGGCACACAATACCGAAGTGATCGCGGGCGAATAGCCCTGCCCGCCACCACCGCCGCCATTGACGCCGCTGCACGGCCCCAACTGGGCGTCGACGGAACTCCCTTGCCCGCCTGTGCCGCCGCCCATGCCGCCGCCCGTGCCGCCCGTAACGGGGTGACTCGCCAGGGAATAACTGATACCGGTCCCGCCCATTTGGCCAGTCAAATTGATTTGCCCGCCAATGCCTACTCCGCCTCGGCCACCGCAACCGCCAGGGCTTATTTTTTGATCGTCGCCACCTTGGCCGCCCGTTGCAGACAAGAGGCTGCCGAAACTTGAGCTATTGCCAAAAGGCGGACTCGATGTCGGTGACGCAGCCGGGAAGCTGGCCTGCCCGACCGTGACCGGATAGACCGTACCCGGCGCGACGCTGAAGATGCCCTCCGAATAACCGCCTTCGCCGCCGCCCGAGCCAGCGAGGCGCAGTGTCGCAGTGTCTCCGACGATTCCGCCCGGCCCGCCGCCGCCCTTGACAATGACGCGGATGCTTGTCACGCCGGGCGGCACGACAAAATTTCCATTGGCGGCAAATGTCTGGCAATTGCGCATCGTGGCATTCGTGCCGGGAGAGGCATTGGAAAGTATGCGGTTCACTCTGCGGCCTCTTCGTAGCCGCGCACTTGCACAGTCACACCCGCGCTATCGGCGCATGCGACGACTTTTTCATCGCCCGAAACCGGGATGCCCGACTCGATCATGACGCCGCCCGGGGCGATAGTGATGTCGTAGTCGACACAATTGCGAACGTTTGCCACGGCGCTTGGGCCGATGTAAAGACGCACTTTCGCGGGGGTGATGGTGCAATTGACGATCCGGATATCGATGGTTGCAATTGCGCCAGTCGGCACGGCATAGACAACCGATTCGACGAGGCCCGCAAAAAGGATGGCGTCGCCCAAGCGGCCCGCTTTAAGACTCGGCATGCGGTACTCCTTTTATAACTGGCAGCGGTAATAATCAAAAGCCGGCCGGCGCAAGCGGTATTGCGGGTGGGGGCCGGGTTTGGCCTCGTGCTGCGCCACAAGGCTTGTAACGTAGTCCTGACTTGCCAGCACGACAGCGGGGTCGATTTGCAACACGACGCTTTCTGCGTTGGCAATTTCGACGAGCATGCGCAGCACTAACTCGCGCGCGCTGCCTTGGGCGAGCACGGGCTTGTAGGTTTCGGGCACCGACGCAATTGCGAGCATGATGCCGTCGGCATCGAAAACGGCAGCCTCGCGCACGCTCCAGCCGCCGATGTGTGCTGGCACGGTCATTTCGACGGCCACCCAATTTTTGTTCAATGCTTCGGGGCGCACCGACGAAATGTCGGCGCGATAGACCTCGCGCGCAAGACTTGCTGCGGCAGCGTCGGGCGCGATGTCTGCGCCATTGCCGTCGCCCAGGGCGAATTGGGTTATTGGGTGTCTCTCGCCCATCGCGGCGGCACGCGCAAAGCGGGCCAGTCCTTCGTTCGTCAGCACGGTGTAGTAGTTCATGCGGCAGCGCCTTGTGGATTTACGGTAATGACATCGGCAAGATGCGTGGCGGCTTTGACGAGCCCTCGGCATTCGCCGCGCAATTCGTTTGCTGTTTTCGGGCCGATGCAAATCGAGTCGCCGCAGAGCGTTGCGGCGGCGCCATACGCGTTGCCGCGCACGGCGTCAGTGACGCGCAATGTGCCGATGTGGCGCGTGAGCGGCTTTGTTTCATCGATCAAGCGCTCAAGCTCGGGCGCGTCGTTTGCAGTCAAGCCATTGTTTTGTAGATCGACATCGAGCGTGAACGTGCCGGGCGCGCCGGGCGGTACGCTTTGCCACCACTCATGCACGGCGACCAGGTAGCCAAAGGGTTCGATGACGCGCCGTAGCGCGCCGATGGTGCCTTTTTTTCTATGCACCTCGAATGCCGCCGCAACGACGGCGCGCTTGGTGGCTTCGGGCCAGGCTTCGTCCCATCGATCGACAGAGCGCGCCCAGGCGAGGAAAGGCAGCGCTTCGAGCGGGCATGTGGCGCTGTCCCACATCTTGCGCAGCGGAATCGGATAGTCGAGCGCGGCGGCCAGCGCTTGTGCGGCTGCGCGTTCGAGCGGCGAGGAAGACGGCGGCAGGAGGTGTGGGCGCGCGTCAGTCGTCATAGCCGCCGATGTCGATGGTGTAGCCCGTGCATGATCCGGCCTGCGTTTCGTCAATCACGATGTCGGCGGCAGGCGTAGCCAACTCGACGCGCTGCACGCCGGGCGCGTGGAGCGCAGCGGTAATCGCGCTGCGCCGGATGTCGCGGCCCAGGCGCCGCTGTGCCTCGATGTAGATGAGCAGGCGTGCGGTGGCCGCCAGGCGGATCGGCTCGGACTCTGGGCCGGGATAGATGTAGAGCGTGGCGGCGACCGCGTACGGCACGATTTGTGCAGACCGCACCGTGAGCCGGTCGGCCACGGGGCGAACCCAATCGTCATTGAGCGCAGCGGCAACGACAGCCACGAGATCATCGGGCGCGCGGCCGTCGCCCTCGCGCGCGAGCACGGTTACAACCGCTTCGGCGGGCGCGGGACTGATTGCCGAGGCGTCGGCCACGCGGGCGTCCGCGCCCCGTGCATGAAAGATGTAGGCGCCCTTGGGGCCGGCGACCGAGAGCCCCTCGAACGCTTGCTGCGCGCGGATGCGTAGTTCGCCGTCGGACTCCCAGACGGCGGGCGTCGGCGGGTTTGCGGCCGGGTTGGCCGGTGCGATAAGAAAACGTTCGACGTTGTAGTTCGCGGCGATCTGATCTAGATCGCTGCAGGCGGCGTACGCGAGCATGACGGCTTGCGCGGCCTCGTTTGTCTCTTGCCGCTTGAGTAGTTCGCGCGCGACGTTTTCCTGCAGAAGTTTTGTAAGCGGCTCGGATTCGAGCACCAGCGTGGCGGCGAGCTGTTCGCGCCGCGCGTCGTCCGGGATTAGCGCGAGCAGCGCGCCGATGCGCTCGGCGAGCGTGACCTCGAAGTCGATAGGCACCACGACGCGCGGCGCGGGCAGTTGCGAGAGATCGACGATAGCCATTAAACGACTACCTGCGCCATGAGCGCGTCGCCCTCGCGCACAACGGTTGCCGCCACGGTGAGCATGACGCCGTTATCGAGGATCGTCGGCACGATGCGCTGCACGCTGATGCGCGGCTCCCAGCGGCGCAGCGCGGCGGCAGCGCGCGAGACAAGCAGCATCAGCGTTGCGCCGATGACACGGGCATCGATTGCGTCGAGCGCGCCATTGCCATACTCGCGGCGATACGTGCGCGATGCGACGTGCGTTGTGAGGATGTCGCCGATGCTCTGCCTGATGTGCGCGGCTTCGTCCGGCAGCCAGCGGCCGGTGTTGCGGTCCATCATTGCGGCGCCCCTGTTTTGCTGCCGCCGGACTGGACGCCGCTGTGGGTGTGCGTTTCAAAAGCGATGCCGTTGATTGTGGCGCCGCCTTTTCCTGTCATGCCGGATGCGTAGGAGAGCAGCGCTTTGGCTTGCGTTTTGCCTTCGATTGTGAGGTCGCCCTTGATCGTGACATTGCCCGTTAACGTGGATTCTGGGCAATCGACGGTGACGTGTTCGGTCGCTTGCACGGTTGCGGTTTTGATGCCGGAAACATTGAGCGCACCGCTGCCGTGGTTGTAGCTGATGCGCGCGCCGTCGGGGTAGATCGTAAGCGTTTCGTGCGGGTCGGTGCTCGGTGCGTTTGCGCTATACAAACCTGCCGCGACGTAGCCACCACCATCGCTGTTGCCGCTCGGACTGATCCATTCGCACTGCTCGCCGAGCGTTGGCGGGTTCCATGTGCGCGTAGCGCCGGTGCGCAGCTCGCGCCAGGGCAACCAGTCGCTCGTCAGATTGCCGCAGGCGACGCGACACAGCGCGCGCGCATGATCGATGTCGGCGATGGTGCCGATGCGGATGATCTGTTCGAGGCGGCGGGCGTTGTCGGCTTGCATAAGCCCTGATTGTTGCCGAGACGCGCGGGCGCTTGTTGCTTATGTCGTTGTGTGTGGTGCTGCGACGTGTGCAGGCTGGGTTTTTAGTTGATTGACGAAAAGTTAACGGGCGCTTTACTGTCGCGCGGATACGTTAATTTTGTTTATACAAAAAATACTTTACATGTGTATTTTTTGTTTATACAATATATCGCATGAACTACGAATTCGACCCGGCCAAAGATGCGAGCAATCTGGACAAGCACGGTTTGTCGCTGGCCGCTGTCGATGGTTTTGAATGGGATACCGCCGTAGTTCGTGAGGACGCACGCGAGGCGTACGGCGAGCAACGATTCGAGGCGACTGGCTATATCGGCGAGCGCTTGCATGTACTGATTTACTGCCTGCGCGGCAACGTGATGCGCGTCATTAGCCTGCGCCGTGCAAACAAACGCGAGGGAAACCGTTATGCCGAAACTTAAAGCCGGGCACATTAGCCCTACCGCACAAGAGGATGCAGCTATTAATGCAGGGATTGCGGCGGACTCAGATAGCCGCGAGTGGACGGATAATGACTTTGCTCAGGCCAGGCCTGCGAGCGCGTCTTTCCCGCCCGAAACTTATGCCGCTTTGCTTGAGATTAGGCGGCCGCGCGGGCGTCCGAAGGCGGAGCAGACTAAGGAATTTACGGCGATCCGGCTTGATGCCGACCTGCTCGCCGCGTTTCGCGCCACCGGCAAGGGCTGGCAGACGCGCGTGAATGCGGCATTGCGGCAGTATCTGAGCGAGCACCCTATCGCGCGCTGAATTCACCATCAAACAAAAACGCCGGCTTATTTGGCGCGGGCGAGGTGCGTGATTATCGCGTCGGTAATTGCTGCGCGGTCGGCATGGTTTAAGCCGAGCAGCGGGCGGGCGGTGTAGCGGTGGCGGATGCCGGGGCGGACTTGATCGGCGAGACCGTAGTGATGCACGCGGGCGATGCGGCCGGCGCTGGGCGTGAATTCGACAGTTGCGGCGTTGGGCGTGGCCTGGACTTTGAGGTAGCGGGCGCTGATGAGCTTGACGAACATGCGCTGGCGCAGGCGGCCTTTTTTGCCGTGCGCCTGGTTTATGCGGGGTGCGTAGGCGCTGCCGTCAGGCGCGGCTTGGGCTTTGACGCGGGCGTGGTTGGTTTCGCGCAGGCGCTTGGCGATTTGCGCAGCAAGTGCGCGACGGGCGGCGGGCGATGTTGCTGCGATCAGGGCGCCGAGCCGCGCGGTAATGTCATCCACCGCAGTCATTGCGCGGCTCGGGCCGGTAGCTGACGGCGATTTGGCCGGCTTCGTCGGCGGTCACGATCACGTCTTCGGTGAGCGCGAGCGTAATCAGGATGTCAAGCGTTTCGTGCGTGATGTATTCGATTTCAAATTTTATGCCGTCGGCTTGTTTGCCGGGATTAGACAACAGCTCTTGCTGATTGACGCGCAGCCAGGTTTGCAGGTGGGCAAAAACTTCGCCGGGCTCGCCGGCAAAATCCTTGATCAGTACTTCCAGTTCGTACAAAAACGTGTAGGAGAGCGATCCGGAGGTATGCCGTGCGCGTAGTCGGCCGTCGGCAACAAAGACGATCAGCGTATCCGGATTTTCCGCCAAGGCCGGCAATGCGGCAGCGAGCGCGGCGCGCAGGCTGGCGGGTTTTTTCATTGCGCGCGGCAACGCAAACGCTGCTCGTGCTCGTGTTCGCGCTGACAGTCGATGCAGCGTCGCACGCCGGCCACGCGCGCGGCGCGCTCGGCGGGGATCGCTTCGCCGCATGCCTCGCAGTGCGAGCGCGCGGGGCCGGCAGCGGCGCGGCGCTGGTGTTCGGCGAGCGCGATGTCGCGGTGCATGGCGTCGAGCTGCTGCGCGCGGTCGAATTGATCCATCACTGATCCCCTACGGCGGCGCGCTCGCGCTCGAATTGCTGGATTGCGGCGAGCTGTTCGCGGACGGCGTGGCAGGTTGCGTAGTTGTCGGCGACGGTGGCGGCAGCGGTTTGAGCGTCGGCGGGGGGCGCATCAGCAATGCTGGTGGCATCGGGCAGGTAGTCGCCGGCAGCGGCGTCGTGGAGCAGGCGCCAGCCGCCAGGCAGAGCGCAGCGATTGCTATCGGTCGGGACATAGACGGGCACCTCTTTGATGATGTCGGCGCCGCGCTGGCGCACGATGCGCACGCGGTCAACGTAGTTTGTAACAATGCGCTCGGCGGCTTGAGCTTGGGCAATTTCTGCGACGGCCGCACCTGTGGCGCGCTGCGCTAAAGCGATTTTTTGCAAGCTTCGCTCGCTGTGCACACCATTCAAGGAGCCGACGGCATAGGCAACACAGATGAGGACTAGGGTTGTTCCGCTGATGCTGGTCTTGAGCGCTACGAAAACACGCCGCAGCGCACCGATTGCAATGCTGATGATGTCGATCATGGTTTGAATACTCGGTTGCCCGATGCGGGCGGAATTATTTGAACGTGCGACCAGTTGGGCGTGGCGCTCGGGTGCTCGATCCAGAGCCCGATCTGGGTGAGCGCGGCTTGCCCGGAAAGCGTTATAAGCCAGGCGTCGAGCGCGCCATCGCGATCCGTGATGTCGAGCGCGCGGCCGAGCATGTGGTTCGATTTTTTCGCGGCGCCCGGTGTTGCGGCATTGACTGCCGAAGGACGCCAGCCGGAGGCGACGCCGCGCACTGCGGTATTGGCCGGGTTTGCGCGGACGAAGCTGGCGATCAGCGCGTTGGCGCGGCGGACTGTTTCGGCGGCGTCGCGGCGGATCGCGTCGGTTAGCTCGGATGCATATGCGCGGTCGCGCGTCATCCAAAATTGTTCGAGCGTGATCATGCGTGCAACTCGGTTTCGCTGCGTTTGGGTGGCCGAACGCCGCATAGGCGTGCGATGTTGCCTTCGGCGCTAAACACGGCAGCGCAAAAGACGCCGACGAGAATGATGACGAACGGGTCGGTCGATTCGTGGTAGCCGGACGCGATACGCACGACAACGATGGCGCAGACGATGACAATTAGCCAAGCCAAAAACGACATGCTGTGCCGGTGACGGGCGCCGGGCGCGCGGCGATAAAAGAGTAGACGCAGGGCGATGGCGGCGCACAGGGCGCAGGTAATCAGGCTCATGATTGGCCCCCTCCGGTGGGCAGGTTGATGTCGCCCGTTTCGCTTTTGTGGGCGAAGAACTTGAGCAGCCCAACGGCGCAGGCTGCGGCGACGGCGGCGCCGACGCTGGCCGGCACGGTATCGACGCCAGGGATCAGGTGGGCGAGTGCGTGGGCTGCGAAATCGGCGAAGCTGATGCCGAGCGGAAACGACAACAGCATGCAGAGGATGCGCTGCCAGGCCGGCGCGTCGTGCGATGTGAGCATAAAAACGGCCGAACCGGCGAAGGCTGCCCAGACGATGCCGGCTTCGCCTGTCATGAATTGCACGACGCCCGCTGCGGTGAGCAGGACGGCGGCGCCGGCGCCTGAAATTGGTTCGCTCATATTGCAGTCAATCCCATAGCTGAACTGTTTTTGTGGTGTTGTGTGTGGTGTTGAGTGGTGCGGGCAGAACAACGCTGGTGCCTTGCGTTATGACGACGCCGCGCGCGGCAAGGCCGCGATTGAGCGCAACGGTTTGCTCGACAAGGCCGCCCGAGGTGTAGCCGAAATGCCGGTACACGAGGGCGTCGATGGTGTCGTTTTGCTCGGCCAGGACGATGCGGTTCGTCATCGCGTCAGATCAAATCGATCAGCGTGCGATCCGCGCCTTGGATGTCGCGGATGGCCCAGAGCGCCTCGCGGCGGTAGTCGTCGGCCATTGCGTCGGTGCGCTGCTGTGCGGCATGCGTGGCGCTTTTGCCGGTGGCATCGAAATTGCGCAGACGCTCGACCAGAATTGCGGCCGCAGAGCAATGCACGGCGCGACGGTAGCGCGCGACGTTTATGCTCTCGCCATCGACGTGCTCGGCGGAGATGTCGGCGAGTGTCTTGTGGCCTTCGGCTTCGCGTAGGCGCCGCCAGGCGGCGAGCTGGCCGTTTACGTGGCCCGCCGATTCGACGAGTGCGCTGCGCAGGCGGGCGGGCGTGACCGTGCCGTCGAGCCGCATGGCTTCGCGGCATTCGCCAGGCTCGATGTCCGGCCAGAATGCGGCGTTGAGAATGACGCGCTCGACGCTTTGCGCGGGCGCGGGCTCGGCGGCGAGAAAGCCCATTTTATGCGGTGATCTTTTTGCTGCGCGCGGGCGCAGGCTCGGGCTCGGGTTCCGGCGCGGGCGGCGCGCCGTTGAGGCGGGCAAGCTCGGTGTCGCGCTCGGCGGCAGTGTCGAACAGCACGAGACGGCCGTCGTCGCCGAACAGAGCGAAATAGCGGCCGTCATAGCGACAGCGCTCGATGCCGTAGCGCATGCCGTTCGAGTTTGCGCAGTCGCGCGGGCGGTATTGCATAGGCATGTGCGTCCTTTCGTTTTGTGCGCGGTGGGGGGCGGGGTGTTGCTGCTACAGCGTGGTGCTGTGGCGTATCCCCGCCCCGCCGCGCGGCCTGCGGGTGAGACTCTGTGTTACGCGGCCGGGCGCTTTGCGATGACGCGCTCGATGCGTTCGATGTCTTTTTTTACGCCGACGCTGTTGTTCAGTGCCTGCGCGCGCTTTAGATTCCAGAGCGCTTGATCGGGGTCCGTGGTTTCGAGCAGGAGCCCAATTTCTTTATGGGCTTTCGCGCGAATCTGGTCATGGATGTCGGCGCCGTCGGTCAGTTCGCAGGCGCGGCGCAAAATGGCAATGTCAAAATCTTCGCCGGCGTCGCGGGCGGCCTTGGCTGCGTCTGCCACTTGCTCGACGAGTAGCGCGGGTGCGTCGCGTTGATAGTGCGCGGGCAAGTCGAGCTTATGCCGAATGCAATAGTCGGCAAGCGCGAGCGCGTGATCGAAATCGCCAACATCGAGCGACCAGATCATGCAGGTCGTGAGGATTTCGTCCGCGCCGCCGGCGTCGGCGAGCAGGGCGCCTTCGCACCAAGCGACGTATTCGGGCAGCATGCGCCGCTTGGCGACGATCTTTTGCTCGATGGACTTGATGTCTTTGAGCGTGCGCCTGTCTGCTGCGAGTTTTGCGAGCAGCAGCGCGTGGCCGCTAGTGGGTTCTGCGCCGTAGCCGGTAGCCACGCGACTGGCGCGGGCGGCGGCTTCGGCTTGTTGGCGATGACGTTGCAGTGGCGTGTTCATGGCGGCGTCAGGCGAATTTGATGCGCTCGATGAACGCGGCGGCGTCGTAGTCTTCGACGACGTAGGCATCGTTCGACGATTCGAAGTTTTCGATTGCGTCGATCTCGGGCGATTCGCGCAGATAGCGACGGCGACCGCCGGCTTGGGTGTAGCGTGAGAGGTTGGAGAGCGATGTGATCAAAAACGCGTCATCCGGGAAAAAGGGCGGAGTGACCGGCGTCAAGCCGCCGATTTCCTTGGTCGCTGCGATAATCTTGGCGGCGACTTGCTCGGTCGGGGCCTGCTCGATGTTGATCAGTCCGTAATACTTGCGCATCAAAAACGACTGCGAACAGATGACGACCAGGCCGGGCGCCTTGCGATACCAGGGCGCAATCATGTTATTCAACGCATCCATTACGAGCGCATCGACGTTCTTGATTTCGTGGGCGCCGCCAACTTCGACGTCGCTGGCGTGGTACTTGGCGCCAGCGGTGCGGATTTTCATGAGCCATCCGATGTTGACATCTTCGAGGAGCGGATAGGTCTCGATGTCGGTGTCTTCGGCGTACCTGATGCCGTTGAAACCGATTGACTGAATGTCGCGCGCCTGCTGCGCGACGATGTGATTGCGCAGACGCGTGGCGAAGTCCGGAAACTTGGCCCACTGATCGAGCAGCTGATACGGCATGCGCGTATCGAAATTATTCTTTCGGCATTCGTAGCCGTCTTCGGAGAGGCTCGACACGTCGCGGGTTTCGCGCTTTTTGCCCGGCGTGCGGGTGTTGGTGTTGCTCGCGATGGGTTTATTGACGCCGACCGCGACTTTTGAGCCCTGCATTTCATCGACGACGAACAGATTGACAAGCCCCAGGAATTCGGCCTCTTCGCGAATCTGGTCTTCGAGCTTTTGCTGGATCGTGGGCTCGACAGAGAAAGAAACCGTCGCGCTCTCGACGCCGTTGAGGCGGGCGAGGTGTTCGGTGACGGCTGCGTATTTTTGGCGCGTGGTGTTCTTCATTTTTTTTCCTGTTCGACTCTGGGCGCGGCTTACATGTAATCGGGCAGATCGGACGCAGGGCCTGTGGCAGGCTTACGCACGGGGTCTGCGGGCTCGATTGCGAGCTTGGCGACCAGTTCGCCGTGCGCGGTGCTGAGCGCAGCAAAGTCGATGGCGAGCTTGTCGAGCGCGGCCTTGTTGTCGGTGGCGAATTTGTCCTGGCCGGCTTTGATCGACTGCAACGCGGCGGACAGCTCGACAAGCTCGGGCGCTACATCCTCGCCGGTTTCCGCCTTGTTTTTCTCGGGAGCGAGCTTGTGCTCGGTCTCGGCGGGCTTGGAAAAAATCGCTTTCAGACTTGCAATGAAGTCTTCTTTTTTCATGAATTCGCCATCCTTGGGCGCGACGCTGGCGCAAAATGGGTTATCGATTTGGACCGGCTCGCTGATGAGGCCACCGTGCTGCGCATTGAATTTGAGGCGTTGCGTGCCGAGGCTCGCCGGAGTGTCGGTGACCGCGATTGCAGTCACGTAGGCGTGGCCCGTTCCGGCGAAGTTTTCGTACACTTCGATGCTCGAATAGAGCTTTTGATTGAGCTTGTTTGTGATGTTGATAAGCTCGGGGCGCGGGTCGATCTGGGCGAACAGCGCCATGCGGCCTTGCAGCGGGCCGGCTGCGACTGCTTCGGCGCGTAGGGCGAGCACGTCACCGTACTGCCGAAAAACAGAATCCGGCAAATAACTTGTGATGTGCTCGATGTTGATGCGCGCTGCATACACCTTGGGGTCGTAGTGCGCGGCGGCCTGCTCTATCCATTCGCGCTTGATCTGGCGCCCGTCGATGGTGGCGCCTTCGGTCGCGACTTGAAAAAATTTGGCTGCATTTGGCATACGGCGATCAAACCGCACCCGCGATGCCGACGCAATGCGCGCTTGTTGTGTGGCGACGCCCTACATTCGGCGTTACGCGAATCGACTTCGTGCCGCATGCACACTCGCGGAATGCCGCTAGTTGCTGCTCAAACTCCCCCATTTTCGATAACGCCGCTTGACGCGCGTCGGCGCGCGGCATTGCTTTACTGGCAGGGCTGGGCGGTTGCGATGATTGCCGAGGATTTAGGCGTTAATGTCAATACGATTTATTCGTGGCGGCGCCGTGATCGTTGGGATGCGACGACGCCTATCGAGCGCTGCGAGCTGACGATAGAGCACGAATATCTTGCGCTGATCGCAAAGGCGCATCTGAGCGGCGCGGATCTTAAGCGTGCGGATTTTCTGGGCCGCCAGATCGAGCGCTTTGCGCGCGTCGGCAAGTATTCGGTGACGGGGCGCGAGTCCGATTTAAACCCGAACATCGAGCGCCGCAACGAGGTGCCGAAAAAGAAGCGCAAGCGGTTTGACATCGAGGAGGTCGCGCCGAAGGTCGAGGCGGCTTTCCTCGAATCGATCTTTGACTATCAGCGCGAGTGGTACAACGCGGGCTTGCAAAACCGCATCCGCAACATTCTTAAGTCGCGGCAGATTGGTGCGACGTGGTTTTTTGCGCGTGAAGCGCTTGTCGATGCGCTCAAGACGGGGCGCAATCAGATTTTTTTGTCCGCGTCGCGCGCGCAGGCGCATGTGTTCAAGCAGTACATCGTGGATTTTTTCTGCGATGTCACTGGCATCACGCTGCGTGGCAATGTGATCAAGCTGCCGAACGGCGCACAGCTTTATTTTTTGGGCACGAGCAGCCGCACGGCGCAGTCGTATCACGGCAATCTGTACTTCGACGAATATTTTTGGGTCGGGCGTTTTCTTGAGCTGCGCAAGGTCGCCAGCGGCATGGCGATGCACAAGCAGTGGCGGCAAACCTATTTCAGTACGCCGTCATCAATCGATCATGAGGCGTTCCAGTTTTGGTCTGGTCAGCTTTATAACCGAGGGCGCGCGAAGGCCGACCGCATCAAGCTCGACGCATCGCACGCGGCGCTGGCGGGCGGCCGGCTGTGCGAGGACGGACAGTGGCGTCAGATTGTGACGGTGCAGGACGCGCTGGCGGGCGGTTGCGATCTGTTCGACATCGAGCAATTGCGCCGCGAGTACAGCCAAGAAGAATTTGACAACCTGCTGATGTGCGGGTTTATGGATGATTCGCAATCGGCATTCCCGTTTTCAATGCTCCAACGGTGCGCGATTGATAGCTGGGCCGAGTGGTCTGATCTGCGGCCGTTTGCCGAGCGGCCGCTCGCTGATGCGCCGGTATGGGTTGGCTTTGACGCCGCACTGACCGGCGACGATTCGGCGCTTGCGGTTGTTGCGCCGCCGGCGGTGCCGGGCGGCAAGTTCCGCTTGATCGAACGTATGCAGTTTAGCGGCGCGAAATACCAGACACAGGCCGATGCGCTGCGCGAAACCTACCGGCGCTTTAATGTGCAGGAAATAGTGATCGATACGACGGGCGGATATGGCGAAGCGGTTTATCAGCTTGTCAAGCCTTGGTTTCCACGCGTTCGCGGGATTCGTTATGACCTTAACGCAAAGGTACGATTAGTGCTCAAAGGACAAAGCGTAATCGATGCGGGCCGGTTTGAGTTCGACGCGGGCGCGCGCGAAGTCGCGAGTGCATTTATGTCGATAAAGCGGGTGGTAACGCCGTCGGGGCTGTACGTGACGTTCCGCGCCGGGCGGTCTGATACGAGCCACGCGGACATCGCGTGGGCCATTTTAAACGCGCTCTCGGTCGAACCGATGGAATCCGAATCGGGTGACGTGCGACACAGCATTTTGGAGTTTTCATGAGCGACACAGCAGCGAACGAGCCGGACGTTTTTACTTTTGGCGAACCGGAAAGCGTCCTCGAGCGGCAAGCGTGGCTCTACGACTATCTTTCGTGCGTGAGCAACGGCCGTTGGTTTGAGCCGCCCGTGTCATTCCGCGAGTTGGCGAAGACGTTCCGGGCGGCCGTGCATCATTCGTCGCCGGTCTATTTCAAACGCAATTTGGTGACAGAAATGTTCGAGCCGTCGCCGTTGCTTTCGCGTGCGGATTTTTCCGCTTACGCGCTCGATTATCTTATCTATGGCAACGGCTACCTGCAACGCATCGACAACCGTCTGGGCGCGCCGCTGCGGCTGCAACACATGCCCGCGCTGCATACGCGCCGAGCCGACAATTTGCTGGATTTTTGGTTTGTGGCGAGCACACCGACTGGGGCGGCCGACGAGCAGAGGTTCAGCGGCGCGACCGTGTTCCAGGCGCGCGAGTACGACAGCGAGCAAGAAGTGTACGGACTGCCTGAATATCTGTCGGCACTCAATAGCGCGTTGCTCAACGAGGCGGCGACCGTGTTCCGCCGACGCTATTATAAAAATGGCTCGCACGCGGGTTTTATTTTGTATTTGACTGACAGCAAGCTGGCGGCAGTTGACGCAGATACCTTGCGCACGAAGCTGCGCGAAGCCAAGGGCGTAGGCAATTTCAAGAACCTGTTTCTGCACGCGCCAGGCGGTGACGCCGAAGGGCTTAAGCTAATCCCTGTCGGCGAGGTTGCGGCCAAGGACGAGTTCGCGAATATCAAGGGTGCGACGCGCGACGACGTGCTTGCCGCGCACCGTGTGCCGCCGCAGTTGCTTGGCATCCTGCCGCACAACACCGGCGGCTTCGGCGATGTCGAAAAGGCCGCCCGGTCGTTTTACTACAACGAGATCCAGCCTCTACAGCGGCGGCTGGCTGAGGTTAATGACTGGCTCGGGGTCGAAGTTGTGCGTTTTGGCCCTTACAAGATGCTCGCGCCTACCGAAGCCGCCGCGCCCTCGCCGCCGCCCTGAACGCTTCGCTGCGCCCCGATCCAGCCGCCTCGTGCGGTTTTTTTTCGTCTGCCGACCTCGCAAGCATGCCCATCACACCCCCCAGCGCGCCATCACGACCCCGCCGCGCCCCCGCGCTAAATAGGTCGATTTTTGTGCACTTCGCCCATGCGGCGAAATGCAAGCCCTTTGCGGCTTCGGCGGCCATTATCGCTACGGCCTGATTTGTGCAAAACGAGGCAGCCAAGCAGGTGCGGTTTTGTGCGGCCCGCGATCAATCGGCCTGCCGTCAAATTTCGGCGCCGGCCTTGAGCTTGTCGAGGTAGTCGGCCCACGCCTGCATCATCTTGCGCCGCTCGGCCAGGTGCGCAGTCCTGTTGTAAGCGCGTCCGTTGGGATCTCTTACCGCGTGCGCCAGTTGGTGCTCGATAAAGTCGGGCCGAAAGCCGAGCACTTCGTCCAGGATTGTGCGAGCCATCGCCCGAAAACCGTGGGTGCTCAGTTCGTGCTTGTCGATTCCCAGGCGGCGCAGCGCGGCATTCAGCGCATTGTCAGACATTGGCCGGTCCGCTGTTCGTGCGCCAGGGAAGACGTAGCGCCCAACACCGGTCAGCGGGTAAATCTCGCCAAGGATGGCAAGGGCTTGCCGCGACAGCGGCACGATGTGATCGACATCCGTCTTGCTAACGCGATACCGCCATTCCGCCGCGCCAAGGTCGAAATCCGACCATTGCGCCTGCCGCAATTCGCCAGGCCGCACGAATACCAGGGGCGCCAATTGCAGCGCGCAGCGCACCGACAGCGTACCCGAGTAGCCGTCTAAAACCCGCAGCAGCGGGCCAACCTTGACCGGATCGGTCACGGCTGCAAAATGCGAGCCCTTCGCCGGTGGCAGTGCCCCGCGCAAATCGCCTGTGGGGTCACGCGCCGCGCGGCCCGTTGCCACCGCATAGCGAAAAACCTGCGAGCAGTTTTGCAAGGCACGGTGCGCGGTTTCCTGCGCGCCGCGATCTTCGATCCTGCGCACCGCCGCGAGCAGGTCCGGCGGTGCGATGTCAGCGATTGGCCGAGCGCCGAGCCACGGGAAAATGTCGCGCTCCAGGCGGCGGATGATGCGGCTGCCGTGGCTCTCGGCCCAGGTCGGTGCATATTTTGCGTACCACTCGCGCGCGATGACCTCGAACGAATTTAGCGCCGCGCCTTCTCTTGCTGCTTTTTTTGCGCGTCGCGCATCGCCCGGATCGGCGCCACTGGCGAGCAGTCTTCGCGCGTCATCGCGTTGCTCGCGTGCAAGCTTCAGCGAAATCTCCGGATAGACGCCGAAGGCCAACCCTCGTTCCTTGCCCTCGAAACGGTACTTCAGCCGCCAATATTTGGACCCGTTCGGGTGAACAAGAAGGTACAGCCCTTTCTCGTCAGACAGTTTGTAGGGCTTTTCGGCAGGCTTGGCGGTGCGCGCAGCAGAATCGGTAAGCGACATGAGGGGACAAGCTCCGGGGTATACGGACACGAGATCCAGCCATGTCCCCCTAAATATTCCCCCAAGTCGCCCCGGATTACAACAGACCACGACGGACAACACCGGACAATAAAAAGGCCAGAACCCTTGATGCTGCTAGGTGTTCTGGCCTTTTGCGAACGACTGCGAATGTTCGATTGGTGGTGATGGGCGGAATCGAACCGCCGACCTATGGGTTATGAATCCATCGCTCTAACCGTCTGAGCTACATCACCACGCGGAGCCCGCAAATATAGCCCGATTGGCCGATAGGGTCAAGCGAGCATGGGCTATAATCTGTGCCAAGTCCTTGTTTTATTGAAGCCTGTCGGCGGGGCGAGGGAGTGCCATGCGTCGTATGCTGTGTCTGCTGGTCGGTCTGCTGTGCCTCAATATCGCGGCATGGGCCGGGGATCTGCGGCAGTTTCCGGCCGATACGAAGCGCGCGACCTTCGATGGGTTCGAAGGCGGCGGCGTAAAGTTGGGCCGGCAAACATTGGCGCTTGCACCGGGTTTGCAGATTCGCGACCGCGAAAATCTGATCGTCCTGCCGGCCATGCTTGCCGGCCCTACCGACCTGCCGGTGCGCGTGCAGTTCGACGTAACGGGCGCGGTCTGGCGGATCTGGATACTGACGCCCGCCGAAGCCGCGGCCAAAAACTGAGTAAATCCATGAAGAAGCTGTACATCCGCACCTTCGGCTGCCAGATGAACGAGTACGACTCCGACAAAATGGCCGACGTGCTCGGGGCGAACGAGACGCTCGTCAAGACCGATAACCCGGAAGAGGCGGACGTGATCCTCTTCAATACCTGCTCGGTGCGCGAGAAGGCGCAGGAGAAGGTGTTCCACGACCTCGGCCGCGTCAAGCACTTGAAGCAGGCGAATCCGAACCTGATCATCGGTGTCGGCGGTTGCGTGGCGAGCCAGGAGGGCGCGGCGATTGTCGCGCGCGCGCCGTATGTCGATGTCGTATTCGGCCCGCAGACGCTGCACCGCCTGCCGAAGCTGATCGCGCAGCGGCGGGAAAGCGGCCATGCGCAGGTCGATATCAGCTTTCCCGAAATCGAGAAGTTCGACGCCCTGCCGCCGGCGCGCGTCGAGGGCGCCGGCGCTTTCGTTTCGATCATGGAGGGCTGCTCCAAATATTGCACCTTCTGCGTCGTGCCCTACACGCGCGGCGAGGAAGTTTCGCGCCCCCTGGACGACATCCTGGCCGAAATCGCCGGGCTTGCCGATCAGGGCGTGAAAGAGGTGACGCTGCTCGGCCAGAACGTAAATGCCTGGCGCGCGCCGCTGGCGAAGGGTAGCGATGAAATCGGTGACTTCGCCTTTCTGCTCGAATGCGTGCACGAGTTGCCCGGTATCGAGCGGATTCGCTATACGACTTCGCATCCGCGCGAGATGACGCCGCGCATCTTCGACACCTATGCAACGTTGCCCAAGCTGGTTTCGCAATTGCATCTGCCGGTGCAAAGCGGTTCTGACCGCGTGCTTGCAGCGATGAAACGCGGCTATACGGTGCTCGAATTCAAGTCCATCGTGCGCAAATTGCGTGCGGCGCGGCCGGATCTTTCGTTGAGTTCAGATTTCATCGTCGGCTTTCCCGGCGAAACCGAGGCCGATTTCGAGGCGACGATGAAGCTGATCGACGACATCGGCTTCGACGGTGCCTTCAGCTTTCTCTATAGCGCGCGGCCCGGCACCCCGGCGGCCGATATGGCCGACGACACGCCGCAGTCCGTCAAGCTCGCGCGGCTCGCGCGCCTGCAAAAACGCATCGACGAGCAGTACGCAGTGCATTCGGAAGCGATGGTCGGCACGCTCTGCCGCATCCTCGTCGAGGGCGTTTCGCGCAAGAATGCCGAAGAACTGGCCGGGCGCGCCGATAATAATCGCATCGTGAACTTCGCCGGCCAGCCGCGCCTGATCGGTCAGTTCGTCAACGTCAAGATTACAGCCGCCCTGCCGCATTCGCTGCGCGGCGAGGTGGTCATCGCGCAGTGAGGAGGAGGGCCGCCCCGGCCCGGCTGCCGCTGCGTGCGCCGGCGAAAGGAACCTCCGCTTGAAGCCCTTTGAAATCACTTTGGAGCCGCTCGAAAACGAGCGGCTCGCAAGCCTTTGCGGCGCGCTCGACGAAAACATCCGCCAGATCGAAGCCGCCTACGATATTTCGATTTCGCGCCGTAACGAACGCTTCGCGCTGGCCGGCGATGCGGCCCAGACACGGCTTGCGGCCGGCGCGCTGCGTTTTTTCTACGAGCGCGCCGGCGACGGACTCACGGTCGACGACATCCAGCTCGGCCTCGTCGAACTCGCGAACATTTCGCAGGCCGCACAGCCCGCCGCCGGTTTGCTCACGCGCAAGGGCGACCTGCACGGCCGCACGCCGCGCCAGGTCGAATACATCCGCCATATTCAGGAACACGACATCACCTTCGGTATCGGCCCGGCCGGCACGGGTAAAACCTATCTTGCCGTGGCCTGCGCGGTCGACGCCTTCGAGCGCGAGCAGGTCGAGCGCATCGTGCTGACGCGTCCGGCCGTCGAGGCCGGCGAGCGGCTCGGGTTTTTGCCCGGCGACCTGGCGCAAAAGGTAGATCCCTACCTGCGCCCGCTCTACGACGCGCTCTACGATCTCATGGGTTTCGACCGCGTGGCCAAGCTCTTCGAGCGCCAAAACATCGAGATCGCGCCGCTGGCCTTCATGCGCGGCCGCACGCTCAACCGCAGCTTCATCATCCTCGACGAAGCGCAGAACACCACGCCCGAACAGATCAAGATGTTCCTGACGCGGATCGGCATCGGCGCGAAAGCCGTGATCACGGGCGACCTGACCCAGGTCGATCTGCCGCGCAGCCACAAGAGTGGGCTGGCCGAGGCCACCCGCATCCTCGCCGACGTACGCGGCATCGCGACGACCCGCTTCCTAAAGGAAGACGTGGTGCGCCATCCGCTCGTCGCCCGTATCGTCGCCGCCTACGAAAAAGACACCACAGAGAAAGAACATGAAGACCATCACCGTCCTGAACGCCAAGGGTAAGCCGCGCGAAATCGAAGCGGCCTCGATCGAAATCCCGCTCGGCGAAGGCCGCCGTCTGCGAATCGCCTTCCCGCCCGGCGACATCGGCGACCTCGTCGTCGAGGCGCATTCCGACACCGGCGCACCCGTCATGCTCGTGCAGCCGGGCGCGGCCAACCTCGCCACGCTGCATGTGCTGGCGGTTGCCGATGCACCAGAGCAGGCGTTCGACCTCGAACTTTCCGTGCAGAAGGCGCTGGCGAAAGACGAAAAGGACGGCGTGCCAGGCAAGGCGCGCGTACGCAAATGGATTCGCGCGGCGCTGGGCAATGACGCCGAAATCACGGTCCGTTTCGTCGGCGAGGACGAAGGCCGCGCGCTGAACAAGGCGTATCGCGACAAAGACTATGCGACGAACGTGCTCTCGTTCCCGTACGCCAGCGAACCGCTCGTCGTCGGCGATCTCGTGATCTGCTGGCCCGTGCTCCAGCGCGAAGCTTTTGAGCAGGGCAAACCGCTCGAAGCGCACGCGGCGCATTTGATCGTACATGGGGCGCTCCACCTGCAAGGGTGGGACCATGAAGATGGCGACGAGCAGGCTGCGCAAATGGAAGCGCGCGAGCGGGAAATCCTCGGGGGCCTGGGTTATGTTGATCCCTATGCCGTTTGAGGGTGGCTATTGCGTGGGTCGATAACGAGACGAAGGCAGGGACGATAGATTTCAGACGAGCAGTTCAGAGTAATCAAAAAAATTGCATAAAAATAGGATTAACCGGAGGAGTGAATCATGGTCACACCATATTTTTACAGAAAAGTTGACGAATTGGATGGAACCGATTTGGTGGGGTCGCAGCAATGCGTTGCGCTAGTTCAGCACTATGCGCACGCTCCAGTAACTGCATCATGGAAGGAAGGCGAGGCAGTTGTGGGGAATATTTATATTTCCAAGGGCGATGCAATTGCGACTTTCGTAAACGGTCGTTATCAAAATAATCGGCATGGCAATCATGCTGCAATATTCATTAGCGCTTCTCCGGGAGGAATTTGGGTTATGGATCAGTGGAAAGGTGACGCCCTAAAACCCACAGTATCCAAACGTTTCATTTCTTCCTTGGGAAAAAATAAAGACGGTAGTTTTGTTCACCCAAGCAATAATGCTGATGCGTTTTCAATCATTAATTAAAAGTGGGGTTGTTATTTTGAAATATAGCCCCCCTTCGTTTTTTTCAAGAAAATTCCAGATTAATTCATTGCCTGTTTTGGTGTTTTCTATTTTTCCGTCTCCAATTTTTGCATCCACAGAAATTTATTTTGAGTGCCCGGCGCATGTTGTCGCATCCTCTGCGACGGTGGCCGATGTTTTAGCACCATGGAAGCTTGATAGCCAAACTCAAAAAATTTCAGTTAAGGGGGCTGGCGTATATGACGGACATCCGGCTAACATGGCCTATCTCAAGCCATACGAAATAAAAGAAAAAAATAGCAGGAGTGTCCTTGTATGGAAACTGGAAGGGGATTTTCCAAGGGGAAAATGGTTGTCATGCAGCTATGTGGGAAATTTTATCTCCCTGTCACAGGAATTGCCAGAGAGGGTATCTGAGTGCAAAGTAACATACAGCCATGACAAAAAATGGGGTGAAACCAAACTTGAATCCATCGTGTGCAAGTAAAGTTTCATCGGCGTAGGCGTGCGGCGAATTCATCTCGTTATGTATAAATCGGTTTGTGCGTGGCGAGATGGATTCAAGATTTGCGGATGGTTGTTTTGTCGATTCCATCGACAACACCGAAGCGGTTTTCATTGTCAATCAAATTGGATTTGCCATGTTGAAATGCAATTTTCCCTTTTGCTTTTCAAGAAACAAACCGATTGATTTATTGGCTGTTTTTGTTTTTTTGACGACTCCAGTTTTTGCGTCTACGGAAATTAATTTTGAGTGTCCATTACATGTTGTCGCATCCTCCGCGAATGTGACTGATGTTTTAGCGCCGTGGAAGCTTAATAGTCGAACTGAAAAAATTAAAGTTAAGAGTGCCGATTTCTCGGACGGACCTCCGGCTGAAATGGCCATTCTTAAACCATACGACGTAAAAGAGAAAAAGGGCGGAAGTGTCGTTACATGGAAATTCGAAGGAGACTATCCGCAGGGGAAATGGCTGTCTTGCGGCTATGTAGGGAATCTTATTTCCCTGTCGCAGGAATTACCAAAAAGGGTATCTGAGTGCAAAATAACATACGGCCATGATAAAAAATGGGGTGGAATAAAGATTGAGTCCATCGTGTGCAAGCAGGGCTAGCGCACCTAAATTGCATACGAACAAAAAATTATAAATCAAGCTGACGACTGGGTTGCAGAAACTAACAGGGGCTTGAGCCCAGGATCGTGGTGGTGTTGAACATCGTATTTACAGCTTGGCGATCTGGCTCTTGCGCATTGACTGCATTAGGATGTAACGCATAACATTTTGATTTTTATGAAAATTTATAGATTAACGTTATGACAAGTCGGTGCGATAGCCCTGCGTGTGCAAGTAAAGTTTCATCGGCGTAGGCGTGCGGCGAATTCGTCCCGTCATGCATAAATCGGTTTGTGTGGCGAGATGGATTCAGGATTTTCGGATGGCCGTCTTGCCGATTCAATCGATAATTCCGAAGCTGTTTTCATCGTCAACAAAATTGGATTTTTCATGTTGAAATGTTATTTTTCAAAAAAACGGCAGATTAATTCATTGCTTGCTCTGGCGGTTTTTGTTTTGACGACCCCCGCTTTTGCGTACGGGGTATTTGGGTGCCCGAATGTTGTCGCATCCTCTGCGAATGTGAGCGGTTTTTCTGCACCATGGAGGCTCGATAGCCAGGCAGAAAAAATTGAAGCCAAGGCTGCGGGTTTTTCTTACGGACCTCCGGCCGACATGGCCGATCTCAAGCCAGACGATGTAAAAGAGAAAAATGGAAAAAGCGTCGAAACGTGGAGGTTCGAAGGAGACTATCCAAAAGGGAAATGGCTGTCTTGCAGCTATGTGGGAAATTTTATTTCCCTGTCAAATGAGTTGCCTGAACAGATATCTGAGTGCAAAGTTACATATAGTCATGGCAAAAAATGGGGTGAACACAAACTTGAATCAATCATGTGCAAGTAGTGTTTCAGCGGAGCGGCGTGTGGTGACCTCATCCTGTCATGCAAACCGGTTTGTGCGCGGCGAGATGGATTCAAGCTTCGCGGATTGCAGTTTGTCGACTCCCGCGCCACTCCGCCTCTCATCGTCAATCCAAATGGATTTGCCATGTTAAAACGCTATCTTTCAAAAGAACAACAAGTCAATTCATCGGTTGCTCTGATATTTTTTATTTCTTCGACGTCAGCTTTTGCGGCCGGGGTTGTTGGGTGTCCTTTGCATGTTGTCGCAACCTCGGCGAACGTAACGGGTGTTTTGGCGCCATGGAAGCTTGATAGTCGAGCAGAACAAATTGAAGCCAAGGCGGCGGGCTTCTCTGACGGGCCGCCGGCCGACATGGCCGAACTCATACCATACGACGTAAAAGAGAAAAACGGAAAAACTGTCTATACATGGAAATTCGAGGGGGATCATCCAAAAGGGAAATGGCTGTCTTGTAGCTATGTGGGAAATTTTATTTCCCTGTCGAATGAGTTACCCGAACAGATATCTGAGTGCAAAGTCACGTACACTCATGGCAAAAAAAGAGGTGAACACAAACTTGAATTTGTTGTGTGCAAATAAAATTTCATTGCGTTGGCATGCGGCGAGATGAATTCAAGGTTTGTGTTTCATTTCCCAATCGGTTCAGATGCATGATCGATTCGGAAATGAAATTTCTCTCACCTAAAAACCTTCATGGAACCTCGACCTACGCTGCTTGACCGAATTTCCGCGCTTTTGACGCGCGAGCCCGAAAGCCGCGGGGCGCTTTTGTCCCTGCTGCGGGCGGCCTACGAACGCAATCTCTTCGATGCCGACGCGCTCGCGATCATCGAGGGCGCGCTTGGCGTGTCCGAACTCCAGGTGCGCGATGTGATGATTCCGCGTGCGCAAATGGATGTTGTGAGCGTCGAGGATTCGATCGAGGCGATCACCACGTTTGCGATCGATACCGCGCATTCGCGCTTTCCCGTGGTCGGCGAAAGCAAGGACGACGTGCTCGGCGTTTTGCTGGCGAAGGATCTGCTGCGCTATTACGCCGGCAAGGACTTCGACCTGCGCGACATGCTGCGGCCGGCCGTCTTCATTCCCGAATCGAAGCGCCTCAATGTGCTGCTGCGCGAGTTCCGCGTGCGGCGCAATCACATGGCGATCGTCGTGGACGAATACGGCGGCGTCGCGGGCCTGATCACGATAGAGGATGTGCTCGAACAGATCGTCGGCGACATCGAGGACGAATACGACTTCGACGAGGAGGCCGGCAACATCATCGCCGACCAGGCCGGCCGCTACCGCGTCAAGGCAACGACCGAGATCGCGGCTTTCAACCTCGCCTTCGATACCGAGTTCGAAGATGCGGAGTACGACACCGTGGGCGGCATGGTGATCCACTTGCTAGGCCGACTGCCCAAGCGCAACGAGGTCATCGAGCACGCCGGCCTGCGCTTCCTTGTGTTGCGCGCGGATAGTCGGCGCGTCTATACGCTGCTCGTTGAGCGCTTGCCGACGGCGCACACGGCGGGCAGTTAAGCGGCATTGCGGCACCGCCATCCTGCGGCGTGCTCTTGCCGCAGGATGGTGTGAGGACATCCAGGCGATAATCCGCCTCTTTGCCCGTTAGCAAGTCTCCGATGCGCGCCCTTCTGTACAACTTCCTGCTGTTCCTCGCCGGTGCTCTGACGGTCTTCGCCTACGCGCCTTTCGGTCTCCAGATTCTGATTTTGCCGACGCTCGCGCTGCTTTTCCATTCGTGGCGCAGCATTGATGCGCGCCGTGCTGCGTGGCGCGGTTTTGCCTGGGGGCTGGGCGCGTTCTTCGCCGGTATTGGCTGGCTGATCGTTGCGCTGTCGCGTTTCGGCGGCATGCCGGTGCCGCTCGCGGTACTTGCGATTCTGCTGTTTTCGGCCTATCTCGCGCTCTATCCGGCGCTTGCCGGTGCGCTGTTCGCGAAGTTGCGCACCGGTTTTTTCTGGCGCGACGCGTTGCTGGCGGCATCTACTTGGTCGCTTGCCGAATGGCTGCGCGGCTGGATTTTCACGGGTTTCCCGTGGCTTGCGGTCGGTTACACGCAGACGCCGCCGAGTCCGCTCGCGGGTTTTGCACCGGTAATCGGTGTTTATGGAATCGGTTTTCTCGTCGCATTTCTTGCGGCGGTGCTTGCGTTCTGCGCATTCGAGCGTCGACACCGGTTGGCGGCGCTGACGAGTTTTCTGCTCGTCGCTGGCGCCGGTTTCGGCCTGCGCCAGATTGCCTGGACCGCGCCTGTCGGCGTGCCGCTAGCCGTTGCGCTGGCGCAGCCCAATGTGCCGCAGGAAATGAAATGGGACGCGCAGCGCGCCGGCGATCTATTGCGCATGAATGCGGAGGAAGTTGCGGCGGCCAAGGTGCAATTGCTGGCGCTGCCAGAGAGCAGCCTGCCGATGCTCGCCGACCAGTTGCCCGAGGGCTATCTGAGCGGACTCGAACAGCAAACCCGCGCGCGCGGGGGCGACAGCATTCTCGGCGTGTTCTCGCGGGATGCGGCGGGCCATATTTACAATAGCGCGATCAGCCTCGGAACTAGCCCTTCGCAGACTTTCCGCAAGAGCCATCTGGTGCCCTTCGGCGAGTATTCGCCGCCTTTATTCGGCTGGGTCTATGCGCTGATGAATATCCCGATGGCGGATCAGACGCGCGGCGCGGCAATGCAAGCGCCGCTCGCGGTCGCGGGTCAGCAAATCGCAGTCAACATTTGCTACGAGGATCTTTTCGGCGAGGAGCTGATCCGCAAGCTGCCTACTGCGACGCTGATGCTCAATATGAGCAATCTTGCCTGGTATGGCGACTCGCACGCGCAGCCGCAACATCTTCAGATCGCGCGGATGCGCGCGCTCGAAACCGGACGCCCGATGCTGCGCGCAACGAATACCGGCATGACGGCGTGGATCGAGCCCGACGGCCATGTCGCTGCGATGCTGCCGGCTTTCACGCGCGGCGTGCTCGAAGTCAGCGTGCGCGGTTATGCGGGCATGACGCCCTACGCGCGTTGGGGGAATTATGCTTTTATGCTGATTGCGCTGCTCGGTTTGCTCGGTGCTGCGCTTTCCAGACGACGGCCGAATGCGCGCGCCTTGTTCGTGCACCACTAGCCCTACTCAAAATGGTTTCCTGATGACGAATAAATTTTCCCGGTGGCAGCGCTTCATTGCCGAGGCGCGCGAACTGGGCCACCTGACCGGCCCGCTCGTGCTCTCGCAAATCGTCTTTTCCGTCATGGGCCTGATGGATACCGTGATGGCCGGTCGCGCCGGCGCGTTCGAACAGGCCGTGGTCGGCCTCGGCGTCGGGCTCTGGATTCCGGTCTTCATCACCTTGATGGGCATCGTGCAGGCCGTAAGCCCTGTCGTGGCCCACCATTTTGGCGCGGGCGAACTCGATGGCATTGTCGCCGACACGCGCGAAGGACTCTGGCTCGCGGTGTTCTGTAGCATCGTGCCATTTGCCCTGATGCCTTTCGTTCCCGCTGTGCTCGCGGCAGCCGAAATCGATCCGCTGCTGGCCGAGAAGACCAACCTCTTCCTCTGGGGCATCCTGCTCGGTCTGCCTGCCGCGCTGCTCTTCCGCACGCTTGGGTTTTATTCCGCAAGCATCAATCATCCGCGTCCGCTGATGGCGCTCGGCTTGGTTGGATTGGCGACGAACTTCGTTTTCAACTGGCTGCTGATCTACGGCCACTGGGGCTTTCCCAAGCTCGGCGGCGCCGGTTGCGGCTGGGCTACGGGCATTGGCATGTGGATCGGGCTTTTCGCGATGATCGTCTACACGATGGTTAGCCGCGCGTATAAAAACGTGTATCTGTGGCACGGCTGGTCGTGGCCGCATTGGCCGCGCCAGAAGAAGCTGCTGCAGCTCGGCCTGCCGATGGGCGGCGCGTATCTTGCCGAGGTCTCGGCCTTTGCCGGCATTGCGCTTTTGATCGGCCGCTTCGGCGCAGTGCCGATTGCGGCGCACCAGATCGGGCTCAATTTTTCTTCGATCATTTTCATGTTCCCGATGGGACTGTCGGCGGCGATTTCGATCCGCATTGGCCAGTCGCTTGGCGCGGGCGATGCGCGTGCGGCGCGTTTTAGCGCGTGGAGCGGCATCCTGCTCGGGCTTGCGATTGCGGCCGTCATGGTGCCGCTGATGTATTTCGGACGCGGTCCCATCGTTGCGCTCTATACGCCGGATGCTGCCGTGCGGCATATCGCCGCGACCCTGCTGCTGTTCGCGGCCGTCTGGCAGTTTGCCGATGCGGCGCAGGTGTGTGCGGTCGGCGCGCTGCGCGGCTACAAGGTCAATGTGCTGCCGATGTGCCTGATCGTCTTCGCCTATTGGGTCGTCGGCATTCCGCTCGGCGCGCGCCTCGGCTACCACGGCCTACCGGGCGGCGAACCGCTCGGCGTCTATGGTTTCTGGGCCGGGCTGGTAGTCGGCCTATTCATCGTCGCCTGCGGGCTCGCCGTGCTGCTGCGCCATGTTGCGCGCGAGCGGATCGGCGAGCCGGCGGCTTTACAAACCTAGGGCTTCCTCCAGGCGTTCGCAGATCGTCTTGAGGATCTTGATCCGCGCATAGGGCTTGTCGTTGGCTTCCACGAGCACCCACGGCGCGCGTCCGGTGCTCGTGCGGTCAACCATGTCGGCGGCCGCTTCGCGGTAAGCGTCCCATTTCTCGCGATTGCGCCAGTCGTCCTCGGTAATCTTGAAGCGCTTGAACTCGGTCGCCTCGCGTTCCTTGAAGCGTTTGAGCTGCTCGTCCTTGTCGATTTGCAGCCAGAACTTGACGACCACGATGCCTTCGACATCGAGCGCATGCTCGAAGTCGTTGATCTCGGAATAGGCGCGCAACCAGTCGGCATCGGAACAGAAACCCTCGATGCGTTCGACGAGTACGCGGCCGTACCACGAGCGGTCGAAGATCGCCACGCGGCCCTTGCGCGGCACATGACGCCAGAAGCGCCATAGATAAGGTTGGGCGCGCTCCTCGTCGGTCGGCGCTGCAATCGGCACGATCTGGAAGTGGCGCGCGTCGATTGCGGCGGTCACGCGGCGAATCGCGCCGCCCTTGCCGGCCGCGTCCGAGCCTTCGAAGGCGATCACGAGCGCGCGCTTGGCGAACTGCGGGCTGCGCACGAGTTCGGAGAGCCGGCCCTGGTATTTGGCCAGTTGCTTCTCGTAGTTTGCTTTGTCGAGCTTCTGTGCAAGATCGAGCGCGCTCAGTACGTCGCGTCCATCGAGTTTGGGTGTCAACGGCGGCGCGACGGCAAAGCTTTGCGGCGTCGGCTTATCGAGCCGATAGCGCAATGCTTCGAGCAGGGTTCTGCCGACTTGCAGGCTGCGATAGTTATCGTCCGAACCATCCACGACGATCCACGGCGCCCACGGCGTATTCGTTACGCGTAGTACGTGACCGGCAACATCGAGTAGCTTGGGCTGTGTTTTCAGGCGCGCCCAGCTTTGTTTCGTCACGCGCCATGCGGTGCGCGGATCGGCTTCGAGTTTATGAAAGCGCGCTTTCTGCGCCTTCTTCGACAAGTGAAACCAAAACTTCAGGACCAGTGCGCCTTCATTGACGAGCATGCCCTCGAAACGGTTGATCGAGGCCATTTCGTGATCGAGCCGGGCTTCGCTCTGGCGGTTTTCGACGCTGGCGGCGATGGGCTCCGAATACCAGGAGCCGGAGAAGACGCCAATGCGGCCTTTCGGCGGCAGCGAACGCCAAAAGCGCCACATCACCGGCCGGTCGCGCTCCTCGTCGGTCGGCGCGGTGAAGGCCAGCGTCGTCAGAAAGCGCGGATCCATCCACTCGTAGAGCTGGCTGATCGTCTCGCCCTTGCCGCCGCCATCGACGCCGCTGATCACGATCAGCACCGGAAAGCGCGCTGCCTCGCGCAGCTCGTATTGCGCGCGCTGCAACTCGATGCGCAAATGCTCGGCTTCCTTTTGGAAGCGCTTGCGGTCGATCGTGTGTCCCAGTTCTGCCGATTCGAACATCTATTTCTCCCGTGCCGGAAATATGCGTGGCGCGAGCATAAGCGTTGGCGCGCGATTGTGCAGGGGTGTACGTCAAGCCGCGAAAGCTTCTGCCGCCATCTCCGGTCTTTTCGGCATAGCCCCTTCGGAGAACACACATGAAAAGCAGCCTCTTCGCGTTTGCCAGTCTTGTCGCAACAACACCGCTTGCCGCAGCTCAAAGCGCCTCTTGCAGCGCCCAGGCCGGCGCCCCGGCCGTCGTTGTCGAACTCTTCACGTCCGAGGGCTGCAATAGCTGTCCGCCGGCCGATCACTGGTTGGGCGAATTACCCAACCAAGCCGGCGGACGGCCGCTTGTACCGCTGGCTTTCCATGTTGACTACTGGGATTCGCTAGGCTGGCGCGACCGTTTCGCCGATCCGCGCTTCGGCGCGCGCCAGGACGAAGCGGTGCACCGCAACGGCAATCGCACGGCCTATACGCCGCAAGTCTTCGTCGGCGGCCGGCCCGGCGACGAATGGCGCAAAGGCCGCATCACGCCACCGGCCGCGACGGCGGTGCCGCGCCTGGGCCTCACCGCAAACGCGACAAACGCAGGCTGGCAATTGACGGCCGGCGGCGCAATGCCGGCTGGCGTGGAGGGGCGGATCTGGATCGGGCTCGTCGAATCCGGTTTGACCAGCACGGTCAAGGCCGGCGAGAACGCCGGCGCAACGCTGCGTCATGCCCATGTCGTGCGCGTATGGAAAGGCCCGCAGCCCCTACGCGCGGGCCAGGCAATCGACTGGAAAACGCAGCTTGCGCTGCCCGCCGATAGCCTTCCTGCAAACAGCCGCTTCGTCGCGCTCGTCGAGGACGCGGCAGGGCGGCCGCTCCAGGCGCTCGAATTGCCGGTTTGCAAGGCGGCGAGCTAGGCGGCTTGCGCGTATCGTGGCATCACGATTCGCGCAATCTCTGATCGAACCCATATCGAGGCGGAATTCCTGTTACACACACGGCGGCGTAAGCGGTAAATTCTCTCGGACTCCAGACTTCCGGTTCCGAAGAGAATGCGCATCCTGCTGGTCGAAGACGAAAGCGCGATTGCCGAGATCGTATTGCATGCATTGCGCGCCGACGGCTTCGAGGCCGTCCATTGCCTGACGGGCGGTGAGGCGCTGCGGCGGGTGCTCAGCGAGACTTTCGATCTGGCCGTGCTCGACATTGGCCTGCCGGATATCGAAGGCTTCGCGCTATGTCGCGAACTGCGCCGCGAGCGCGATCTGCCGGTGATCTTCCTGACCGCGCGCAGCGCCGAGGTCGAGCGCATCCTCGGTCTGGAAATCGGCGCCGACGACTATGTGACCAAACCGTTTTCGCCGCGCGAACTGGTCGCGCGGGTACGCGTGGTGTTGCGCCGCCTGCGGCCGGCTAATGCCTCGGGGCGGGCGGCGGATGTGGCATTCCAACACGATGCGCCGGGCCGGCGCATCCGCTACCGGGGGCAGCCGCTCGACCTTACCCGTTACGAATATGGTCTGCTCGCCGCCTTGCTGCAACGGCCCGGCGCGGTGCTCTCGCGTATGCAGCTGATGGACCAGGTGTGGGGCGATGCGCTGGAGAGCAGCGATCGCACGGTAGACACCCACATCAAGACGCTGCGCGGCAAGCTGCGCGAGATTGCGCCCGAGGAAGATGCCATCCGCACCCATCGTGGCCTCGGCTATTCGCTCGAAGTCCACGTCGCACAGTCGCTATGAAAATCGGGTTGCGGATTTTCCTCGGCTATTTCCTCATCGTTGCGCTGGCGGCGCTTTTGCTGGCACAGGTCTTCGTTGCCGAGGTCAAACCGGGCGTGCGCCAGACGATGGAAGACACCTTGATCGATACCGCCAACGTGCTGGCCGAACTCGCAACCGACGATTTCGTCGCCGGCCGCATCGACAGCGGCGATTTCGCCAAGCGCGTGCGCGCCATGGCTGCGCGCGACTACGGCGCGAGAGTCTGGGGTTTTGGCAAACGCTCCTCGCAATACCGCATCTATGCGACCGAGGCCAAGGGCCGCGTCGTTTTCGACAGCGATGGTCGCGATCTGGGCCGCGACTACTCGCGCTGGAACGATGTTTATCTCACGCTGCACGGCCGCTATGGCGCGCGCTCCACGCTCAGCGATCCCAACGATCAGGATTCATCCGTGATGCATGTTGCCGCGCCGATTCGCGATGATCAGGGCCATGTAATCGGCGTATTGACCGTGGCCAAACCGAATCGCGCGATTGCTCCTTTCGTCGACCGCAGCCAGCGCGTCGTGCTCAAGTGGGGCGCGGTGCTGATGGGCGCCTCGCTTTTGATCGGCTTGTTTGCGGCGGGATGGCTGTCGCGCCAGTTGGAGCGCCTGCGCAGTTATGCCAATGCGGTAACTGCCGGGAGGCGCGCGATGCTGCCGCAAACGGCGGGCGAATTCGGCGAGCTTGGGCAGGCGCTGGAAACGATGCGCGCGAGGCTCGATGGCAAGCAATACATCGAACACTATGTGCACGCGCTGACGCATGAAATGAAGAGCCCACTCGCGGCGATTCGCGGCAGCGCCGAGCTTTTGGAAGGCCCGCTCGACGATGCCGACCGCATACGTTTTGCAGCCAGCATTCGGGGGCAGAGCGAGCGCCTGTCGCAAATGATCGACAAAACTCTGGCGCTGGCCGAGATCGAGCACCGGCAGGGCCTGGAGCGGCCCGAGGCGGTGAGCTTGGCCGTCCTGGCCAGCGAGGCGGCAGCGCAATGCGCGCCGCGACTGGCACGGGCGAACGCGACGCTGGAGTGCAATCTGGCTAATGGCTTGATGACGCTGCCTGGCGATCCTTTTCTCTTGCGCCAGGCGCTGATTAACCTGATCGAGAATGCCGCCGATTTCGCACCGGCCGGCACTTGCGTCGAGTTGGCTTTGTATTGCGACGGTGCGCGGCAATGCCTGGAGGTTCGCGACCGAGGCCCCGGCATTCCCGATTATGCGCAAGCGCGCGTATTCGAGCGCTTCTACTCGCTGCCGCGTCCGGGCAATGGTAGCCGCAGCAGCGGCCTAGGCCTCTGCTTCGTGGCCGAAGTGGCCGCCCTGCATGGCGGCGAGGCGGTCTTGATCAATCGCGAAGGCGGCGGCGCGATTGCGCGGCTGTGTCTGCGGGTTTGAATGTATCTGGCTGACATTTGGGCTCCTCGATTTTCACTCGCGCTTGTGTCTCGCTCAGAAACCGAGGTTTTTCGAGGCGTTCATTTATGGGAAGCCCGGCATTGATGTCGGAGGCTTCTACAAGAGCGCATCCAGATCGGCGATGCTCCCCTCGGTGGATCGCAATACTTCCTTCGTGGCAGCGTCAGGGTTAGAGAGCTTGGCTTTAAGGATGGCGGCGGCTTGCTTCAAGAGTTTTTTTGCTTCGAGCAGGGTTTTTCGGAGCGCATTGTCTGCGTCGGAATTTGCGGCTTGCGTGCTGGCGTTTATCCTTTTGATGGCTTCCTTCGCGTCGGAGGCTGTCGTTTTGGCGTCTGGATCCGTTTCGCCTGTGGCGCCTTGGCTCTTTGCTGCCGCATTACTAGCTTCCGCGCTTGCTGCGACGGATGCGCTCGTAACGGCTGCGTCGGCGGCCGTCGTCGAATACTCGTCTTCAGTGCTTGCGGACTCGGCAGCGTCGCTCGTTGCTGGCGCAGCGGAGGACTGTTCTTCTGCGGCGCTAGCATCCGCAGGTGGTGTTGCGGCATCCTCTGCGGTGGGTGTGCTCGTAACGGTCGCATCGGCGGCCGTCGCCGAATCCTCGTCGTCGGTGCTTGCGGACTCGGCAGCGTCGCTCGTTGCTGGTGCGGCAGAGGACTGTTCTTCTGCGGCGCTGGCATCCGCGGGTGTTGCGGCATCCTCTGCGGCGGGTGTGCTCGTAACGGCCGCGTCGGCTGCCGTCGTCGAATCCCCTCCGCCGGTGCTGGCGGACGAGTCGCTCGTGGCGACGGAGGATGGCGCTTCCGCATTGCCTGCATTCGCGCTTGCAGCGGTTGAACTCCCGTCGTCGATAGTTGCGGATGCGGGTGCGGAGGCGCCGCCCATTCCAAGCTCTCGGGCGATGGCGCCTAGCTCTTTCGCAATGCTTTGCAGCTCTTTTGCCAGGGCTTTGGCCTGCTTTGGCGAAGCAAATTGAAGTACCTGCTTGAGCGCTTCCAGACGTTGCTTGAGCAAAGTTGCCCGGTCCTTCGCCCTCTGCTTCGCGATGTCATTATTGACCAGGCTTTGTGTCTTGGCGATTTTGCTGGCGACGTTGCTATTTAAGACATTCAGGTTGGACAGGATGCTGCGCGCCTCCTTGAAGCCCTGTGCGATGCCTTTCTGAAGGGCGTCCCTGAAGCTGTCGAGCGCTGCGGTGTCGTTCAGCGTCGGGTTTTGCGCACGGTATTTGTCGAGGGAGGCGGTGGCGAACGACACGATGCGGCCGGCCGTGCTTTCCGGCGTGTCGTCCTGTGTGGCGGCGTTCTGGACGATCCCGGCGTCATGCGTGCCCTTGAGCGCTTCGTTGATATTTTCGATCGCCGTTTTGTAGATCAGCGCCATATGGTCAGCCGTCGTCGACAGCGCGACATGCATCGAAGCATTCACGGCGGGAGCACTGCGTTGCGACTGGGCGGCTTTTGCTGACGAGGCGTTTGGCTTCGTCGCCGAGGCCGCACTGGCGATGGCGTTCGACGGGACCGCTGTTGTGGTGTTCGCAAAGCTCATGTTTTTTCGTTTTCAAGTTGGCCGGGGGCGTGAACATGCACGCGTTGTCTTTGTTCAACGGCATGCACCTTCGCTTCTTGAATTCGACACCCCTGGGTCTCTGGACTTCACTTCCGCTTCACATTCGCTCCTTCGTCGCGCCACCTGCAGCCGCCATCCTTCGGTCATCGTCACGACAGGAGTCCTGCGCCATGCGTCTCGCACTAAAACTTGCCATCGTCTTTGGAATGACGTTGGCGATTCTGATTCCACTTACATTGATTCGCGGCGTGATTCACGACCGCAATATCTATCGTACCGAGGCCGTGGCCGATATCGTCCATAGCTATGCCGGAAAGCAATCCTTTGCGGGGCCAGTGCTGGTCGTGCCTTACACCGACACGGTTGCGCTCGAAGAAGAGCGCGATAGCGAGCAGAGTAATGCCGAGGCGAAGGGCCGACGCAAGGGCGTGGCGAAGGCTAAATATCAACAGATCACGCGCTACTGGACTTTTTTCCCCGACACATTGAACGTATCGGGGCCACTGAATCCAGATACGAGAAAACGCGGATTGCATAAAGTAAATGTCTACGAATGGCAGGGACTAGTCACTGCACATTTCGAGGTGAAGATTCCCGACGATGGGCCGGCCTCGGCCGCACGGCGGATCGGTCAGCCCTGGCTCAGCTATGCCATTGCCGATGTGCGCGGCCTGCGCGCCGCGCCACAATTGCGTGTGGACGGACAGCCGATGGCGCTAGAACAAGGGCTAGACGTTCGCCAGGGTTCCGGCTTGCATGCGCGGCTTGTCGCGCCGACAGTGGGTCAGAGCTTGAAGCTCGATACCGAACTGACGCTATTGCTCGGAGGCACCGAATCCCTCGCGTTGGTGCCCTTGGGCAAGAGCAACCGATTCGCGTTGCAATCTACGTGGCAGCACCCGAGCTTTGGCGGCAGATCGCCGCATCACACACTGAATCTCGATGGTTTCAAGGCCGATTGGGAAATCGCCTCGGTGGCGAGCGACGCGCAACAGCAATACCTCGGCGGCGCGACGCTACCCGAAATCGGTGACGACATCCGGAGCCTGAGCGGCATCGATGCGGTCGGCGTCTCGCTGATCGATCCGGTTGACGTCTATACCCAGGCGGATCGCGCAACCAAGTACGGTTTGCTCTTCGTGCTGCTCACCTTCGTCGGCTTCTTCCTCTTCGAACTGATCAAGCAGTTGCCTATCCATCCGATTCAGTACGCCCTGGTCGGCCTTGGACTCGCGATCTTTTTCCTGTTGCTGGTCAGCCTCTCCGAGCATATCGAATTCATTTGGGCTTATCTGGCTGCGAGCCTTGCCTGTATCGGTTTGCTCGGCTTCTACCTGAGTGCGGTGCTGCGCAGCGTTGTGCGTGGTCTGGGTTTCGCGGCGATGCTGACGCTGCTTTATGCCGTGCTGTATGGCCTGTTGATTTCCGAGGACAACGCGCTCGTGCTCGGCGCGGGCATGCTGTTCCTGGTGCTGGCGGCCATCATGACGGTCACGCGCAAGATCGACTGGTATGCGTTCGCGGGCAGGCAGACGGTAGCGCGCGCGGCTGGCGTAGCGAACTGACCACGTGTTGCAGCTCACTTCGCCATTCACAGCGGGTGTGAGCTGCAACAAAACGGAACCCAGAATGCCCAGCGGGCGTTCGCTCAACTTGTGGGAAGCCCCGGTATTCATGCCGGGGTCTTTACCGGCCAAGATTTGGTCTTATTTGGGAAAAGTGTTTGTCTATTCTGGTCGTTTAAAGAATAAACCAATGGTCTCAGAATGCGCTGCCTCTCCGGCACGGCGCCGCCATCGGCGGCATGTTTCATACCAGGACATCTCGAAAAACTCCCGCTTTCGTCGAAATTTTTGCTCGCCCTTGAGTCTCGCTTGGAAACCGGGGGTTTTTCGAGGCGTCCGCCACTACAAGAGTTCGTCATGCCCCAGCGCATTCCTTTCGTCATCTATGTCTTCGCGCTTTGTGCCTTCGCGCTGGGTTTCACGGAGTTCGTCACCATCGGTCTGGTATCCATCATTTCCGCCGACCTGCATGTAAGCGTCAGTCAGGTGGGAGCGGCGGTTACGGCCTATGCGCTGGGCGCGACGATAGGCGCGCCGGGCCTCACCGCCCTGGCGATGCGCTGGCCGCGTAAGCGCTTGCTGCTGGTGGCGATGGGCTTATTCACTCTGGGCAACGCGGCGGTAAGTTTTGCGGGCGCGCTGCCGCCCGTGCTGGTCGCCCGCTTTGCCGCCGGTCTGGGACATGGCGTGTTCCTCGCCGTGGCGTCCAGCGTGGCCGCGCGCCTGGTCGGTCAGCAGCGGGCCGGTGTTGCCGTGGCCGTCGTCTTCGGCGGCCTGACATTGGCGCTGGCTTTGGGCGTGCCGCTGGGCACCTATTTGGGCGGTGTGTTTAGCTGGCGGATTATCTTCGTCGCAGTGGCTGCAAGCGGCACCATCGGCTTCCTGGGGCTGCTGACCCTCATGCCGGGAGACCGGCACGATGTCTCCGCACGGGGCAATGCGATGGACGGGCTCGTCGCGATGTTCGATGCGCGCCTGCTGGCCGCAGCCGGCATTACCGTATTGGCTTATGCGGGCTCGTTTTGCCTCTACACCTACATTTCGCCGATCCTGTTGCATGTCACGCATGTAGGCGAAACCACCCGCAGCCTGATGATGTTGGGTTATGGCGCGATGGCCGCAATCGGCAACGTCTGGGGCGGACGCCTGACCGATCGCCGGGGCGCGGATCATGCTGCGATGATCGTACTCGTGGGATTGACCGTGGTGCTCTTGGGCATTTGGCTGGCGGCCGCATCGCTGCCATCGATGGTAGTGCTGACAGGCTTGCTCGGTGCATTGACCTATGCGGCCGTGCCAGCCCTGCAGACTCGGGTAATCGGCTTGGCGCATATCCATGCGCCGCAGGCCCCGGCCGTGGCGGCCGGCCTCAACATCGCCGGATTCAACGGCGGCATCGCGCTCGGTTCGCTATTGGGCGGCGCCAGCCTTGAAGCGCTGGACCTGACCAGCACTGCCTGGGTCGGCGCACTCGCCACGAGTATCGGGATTGCATGGATGATGTGGCAGATGCGGCGGACGGCTTTCCAAAAAACTGCTGTCGACACGCCCTAAAGAAATCGCGCGAGGAAAGCCCCTTCGCGGCCGGCCGGTAACTTGATCCGCACGCGATGCCCGCTGCCTGGCGCAACTTCGGTCGGCATGCCATCGGCCTTGAACATGCCCTCGATCGCGACTTCGAGATTACCGGCCGGATGGATGAGTTCTACGCGGTCACCGACCGCGAAGCGGTTCTTGACGACGACTTCGGCCAAGCCGTCCGCGCCGTAGCCGACGAGATCGCCGACGTATTGGCTGCGGTTCGATTCGGAATGGCCGCGCAGGTAATTCTGGTATTCCTGCGTGTGGTGGCGCGCATAGAAGCCGTCGGTATAACCGCGACTTGCGAGCCCGTCGAGTTCGGACAAAAGGCGCATGTCCAGCGGCCGGCCTGCGACCGCATCGTCGATTGCGTGGCCATAGCTCTGACAGGTGCGCGCAACGTAATAAGACGATTTAGTGCGGCCTTCGATCTTCAGCGAATGCACGCCGATCTCGACGAGTCTGGCGACATGCTCGATCGCGCGCAGATCCTTCGAATTCATCACATAAGTGCCGTGCTCGTCCTCCTCGACCGGCATCAACTGACCGGGGCGGGTTTCCTCTTCGAGCAGATGAACCCCGGATGCTGACGGCATGGCGCGGCAAACGTCGCCCGAGGCATCGATCTGCGCCGGTTCGACGGCGTACTTCCAGCGGCAGGAATTCGTGCAGGTGCCCTGGTTCGGGTCGCGATGATTGAAGTAGCCCGAAAGCAGGCAGCGGCCCGAATAGGCGACGCAGAGCGCGCCGTGCACGAAGACTTCGAGTTCCATCTCGGGGCAGGCATCGCGGATCTCGCAGATTTCGTCCAGCGACAACTCGCGCGACAGGATGACCCGCCGCACGCCGAGCTTGCCCCAGAAGCGCACGGCCGCGTAGTTCACCGTGTTGGTCTGCACCGACAAATGCACCGGCATCTCGGGCCAGGCTTCGCGCACCATGTCGATAAGCCCCGGGTCGGCCATGATCAGCGCATCGGGCGCGAGCGCTACGACCGGCGCCATGTCGGCAAGATAACTCTTGAGCTTCGCATTGCGCGGAAACACATTGCTGACGAGATAGAACTGCTTGCCCAGCGCATGCGCGCGGTCGATGCCGAGCTTGAGATTCTCAAGACTGCCGAATTCGTTATTGCGTGCCCGCAGGCTATAGCGCGGCTGCCCCGCATAGATCGCGTCCGCGCCAAAGGCGAAAGCGGTGTCCAGCATGGCGAGCGAGCCGGCCGGGGCCAGCAGTTCGGGGCGGGATCGGATATTCATTGGGCGGCGGCGAAGCGAAGAAGGGGCGGGATGCTACAGCATCGCAACGGTATTCATTCGCCGTGCGTCGGTTCCTTCTCCATATCCCAAAACATCGCCTCGATCTTGTGCCCGTCGAGATCGCGCACGAAACAGCCGTAGTAGGCGGCGCCATAATGCGGGCGGCCGCCGGGTGGGCCGTCGGGGCTGGCGCCCGCCGCCACCGCTGCGGCATAAAAGGCGTCCACTGCCGCAATGCTCGGCGCGATGAAACCGAAATGCGTGCCGTTGCCGACATTAGCCGGCAAGCCATCGATGGGCGACTGGACCCAGAACTCGGGGAAGCGTTTGCCATAAGCGATGGCGTTGACGCCTGGCACTTCCAGCACGCGGTGCGCGCCGAGGGTCGCCAGAACTGCGTCGTAGAAGGCGACGGCCTCCTTGAAGCGATTCGTGCCGACGGAAACGTGCGACATGATGCTCGGGATTTCGGTGATTTCCGTCATGGCGATACTCCTTGATCGGGGAAAAGCAGATTCTACGGAATGGCAGTCTTGCATCGAAATAGCGGGGCGCCGTACCCTCCGACCCCCGCCGACGACTCACCGCAACTGTTCGATGCTCGCTCCGTGGTTGATGTGGAAGGCATGTCCTTCGATTACCAATGCGGGGACGGATTTGACGCCGTAGCTTTCCGCTTCGGCGAGTCTATCCTTGGCTTCGCCGAGGTGGACGATCTCGACATCATAGTGATTCGGATCGAGTGCGGCGACGAATTGCTGTTCGGCGGCAACACAGACCGAGCAACCGGCATGGTAGAAGATGGCTTGAGAATGCATGATGAAAACTCCCGTGTGAGGATCGAAGAATGGACGGTGTGCCGTCCTTGATGTTCGAGGTCGGGGCCAGCCCGGTATGCTCGAATTTTGTTCATGGCGCACGCTCAGGCGCCATCGAGACTGCGCCGGATGTCCAGCGCCAGACGCTGCGCCGACGCTTCATCCAGATTCGATATCGTGATGCGCAGCCCTTGCAGAATCTGCTGGACGCAAAACGCCGCGCCGTCGCGCACCAGCCATCCGCGCCGCGCCAGATCGAGCACCACGCGCCGGCTGTCGGCGGCTGTCGGCAGCCACAGATTCAATCCATCGGCCGGTTGCAGAACGCCAAGCCCCTGTTTGTCCAGCGCGTTGGCTAGCTGTTCGCGGCGACGGGCGTAGTCCTGCCGCGCCTGGGCGATACGCTGCGTAGCTTCGGTGGAGGCAAGGCCGGCGCCGGCGATGTCCTGCAGCAGATGGCTGACCCAACTCGTGCCGGATGCCAGCCGTTGGCGCAGGCGCTGCGAGGTTTGGCGGTCGCTGGCGACGAAGGCGAGCCGCAGATCCGGCCCGAGCACCTTGGAGACCGAGCGGATCAGCGCCCAGCGCAGGGTTGTCTCCGGAATTATTGCCTGGTAATCGGCGCAGGACAGCAGCGCGAAATGATCGTCGGCGATCACCAATACGCGAGGATGACGCTTGAGTACCTGGCGTAGCGCCTTGGCGCGCGCCGCGCTTAGGCTGCAACCCGTCGGGTTGTGCGCCCTGGGCGTGATGATCACGGCTTGCGCGCCCGCCGCCAAAGCCGCTTCCAGCGCCGTGGCCTGTAAGCCTTGCGCATCGGTGCTTACGCCGATGGCTTGCACGCCGGCTGTGCGCAGCGTGTTGATGCTGCCGAGAAAGCATGGGTTTTCCACCGCCACTTTGTCGCCCGCCGTCAGATGGGCCGCGAGTAGCCGTTCGATGGCGTCCACCGCGCCGTGCGCAAGGTCTACCTCGAATTCCTTGGGGCAGTCCCCGGCGAACCAACGTCTCGCGTAGTCGTCAAGCTCGGGGTTGATCGGCGGATCGCCGTAGAGCCGGGGCCGATACGGACGCAGGTTCAGCAGCGCCACGGGGTCCGGCAACCAGGCCGGGTTGGGGTTGCCGCCGGACAAGTCGATCAAGGGTGAATCCGGCAGCGAACCTTCCTGCTCGCAGGAAGCGTCGCGGTCGCGGATCAGCGTACCCAGACGCCCTTGTGCCACAGCGATTCCCGCGCCCACCAGACGCTTGTAGGCCGCAGCCACGGTGTTGCGGTTCACGGCGAGCTGCGTTGCAAGCTCGCGTACCGGCGGCAGGGCATCGCCCGGAAGCAGACTGCGCGACTGGGTCAGTGCGCGGATGCTGTCGAAAATCTCGGCGGCGGTCTTTCCGCTTATTTTCATACTATCCTGTGTCAATGTATGATTTGTCCTATGACAATGCTACAGCAGTGGAAATGGTTTGCACATTCCGCTGTATCAATCCGCCACGCAGGAGAACCGGCCTTGAACGATCTGCATACCGATTTATCGATGGCGCGTGCGGCGCTGTATCCGCAGGCCACTACCGTCGAAGATTTCCAGCGTAACCTTGCCCAGGTAGAGGCGCGTATCGCCAGCGCCTGTCGGCGCGTGGGGCGCGGCCCGGCCGAGGTTCGCCTGCTGCCGGTCAGCAAAACCGTGGACGCAGCGCGCATCCGCATGGCGTATGCGGCGGGCTGTCGGCATCTCGGCGAAAACAAGGTGCAGGAAGCGCAGCGTAAATGGGAGGCGATGGCCGATCTGGCCGACCTGCGCTGGTCGGTAATAGGGCATTTGCAAACGAACAAAGCCGGCTTGGTGGCGCGCTTCGCAACGGAGTTTCAGGCGCTCGACAGCTTGCGGGTGGCCGAGGCGCTGGATCGGCGTTTGCAGGCCGAGGGCCGCGGCTTGGATGTTTTCGTTCAGGTCAACAGTTCGGGCGAGGCCAGCAAATACGGGCTCGCCCCTCAGGACGTGGCAGCCTTCATGCATCGGCTGCCGGATTTTTCGGCCTTGCGCGTCAAAGGTTTGATGACGCTGGCGTTGCTGTCGCCCGATGTCGAGAGGGTACGCGGATGTTTCGTCGTGCTGCGCACGCTGCGCGACCGGCTGCGTCAGGACGCGCCGGATGGTATCGCCATCGACGCCTTGTCGATGGGCATGTCGGGCGACTTTGAAGCCGCCATCGAGGAAGGCGCAACCGTGGTGCGGATCGGTCAGGCGATTTTCGGGCCGCGCGCCCTGCCCGATAGTCATTTTTGGCCGGCAACCCGGGCGGAGGCGTCGCATTCATGAAAACCGTCGTTGCCCTTCGCCATGTTCATTTTGAAGACCTCGGCACGCTTGCGCCACTGCTGCGCGAGCGTGGCTGGACTATCCGCTATATCGACGCCTTGCTCGATGACTTTGCCTTGTTGGATGCCGTGACGCCCGATCTTGTTGTCATACTCGGTGGCCCGCTAGGCGCGTGCGACGAGGCGATGTATCCCTTTCTGACGCCGGAGCTGGAATTCGTGCGCAGGCGTTTGCGCGCGGGCAGGCCAATCCTCGGCATTTGCCTGGGCGCGCAATTGATGGCGCGCGCACTGGGCGCACCGGTCCATGCCATGAAGGCCAAAGAGATCGGTTTCGCGCCGTTACGCCTGAGCGCCGAAGGCGCGGTATCTCCGCTGGCGGCGCTTGGCGCTACGCCCGTATTGCATTGGCATGGCGATCAGTTCGCTGTTCCAGCCGGGGCGACGCTGCTGGCAGGTACAGCGCTTTGCCCGCATCAGGCATTCGCCATCGGCAGCAAGGTGCTGGGCCTGCAATTTCACCTGGAGGCCGATGCCACGCAGATCGAGCGCTGGTTGGTGGGGCATGCCTGCGAGCTGTCGCAGGCCGGTATCGATCCTTGTGCGCTGCGCGAGCAGGCGCAACGGCATGGGACGGCGTTGGCGCTGGCCGCGCGCAGAACGGTCGAAGCCTGGTTGGATAGCGCTTGGCCGTGAACGGGCGCTTCAGCCGGTGATGTCGAAGCGTTCCGCCAGCGCCAGAATTGCGGCGCGATTCGTCCACGAAAAGCATGCCTCGGCGGCTTGGGCGAGCGGTAGCCAGCGCCAGGCGCGGTGCTCGTCAGGCGCGAGCCGGATGGGCGTGTCGCGCGGCACGCAAAGGCTGAATACGTGTTCGGTGTTATGCGTGATGCCGGGCGCGTAGCGCTCGCGCCAAAGCGCGAGGATTTCAAATTGCCGGGCGAGTTGCCAGTCGTGCAGGTCGCCCTCGGCGGCGCGAATACCGGTTTCCTCGAAGACTTCGCGCATGGCTGTCGTAAAGAACGCTTCCGCGTCTTCCTGGCTGCCGGTCACCGATTGCCAATAGCCCGGATGGCGTGCGCGCTCGATCAGCAGGCATTCTAGTGTCGGGCTATGGATGACCACGAGCACCGAGACGGGCGTTTTGTACTTCACTTGATCGCAGGAATGCTTGCTAGCGGTGGGTGGCCGGATTCAAACAGCACGCAGAAAGAACGCTCTTCCTCGCGCCAGAAATCGGCGGCCTCTTGAAGCACGCCGACGAGCGTTTCGAATTCCGCACCGAGCCGCGTGGCGATATCGGGCGCGGGACGCAGCACGATTAGATAACCGGGCGCGTCGAGCCAGGAGAGATCCGTCAGGCAGTCGGCGAGCGCATCCCAATTGGCGCCGAACCAGTCGGGAAAACGCAGGGCCGAGGCGAAGCCGTCCAGGATGGTGCCCTTGTCGGCGCTGCCGAGCTCCATTGCTGCGGTCGTGAAACGCAACTCGTGCGCGGCGGCGAGCGCATTGCGACTCTCGTCGGCGGTACAGCGATAGACGCCTGCGAGGGCTGGGTCGGTGACGCTGCTGCGGGGTGTCGGCATGGGACTCATTGGGATTCTTTCGCGCCAGGCGCGGTTCGTCCGCGTGGGACGATGATGCTCATCGGTGAATCTTGCGAAAGCTGCGGTAGTGATCGTCGCTGTAATACTGCACGCCTTCGCAGGCGGCGACGATGCGGCGCGCGCCACGGTCGCGCTCGCCAGGCGTGGGCACGGTGTATTCGCGGTAACAGCCATGCTCGCGCGCGGGCAATTGGCGTTCGCGATTCTGGAAAACGATGCCATCGCGCCGGAACGGGAAAGGGCCGCCGCGATCGATCAGCACGAGCGTTTCGCGCGCTTCGGACGGCAGCGTCTGGAGCGAAATGTCGCTACTGCGCATCCAGCCTGCGCGCGCGAGGACAAGCGAACTGAGCAAAAGAACGGCAAGACCGCAGAAGAGTCTGAAGGGTCGGGACTGCGTTGCGCCGCGCATGCTGAACTCAGGCACTGGATTTTTCTTTCTGGCGGCGGTCGAGGTCGTCAAAATAGGTGTGCATGGCGCCAAGCTTGCTGTTGCCGGGGTCCTGCTTTTGGACGCGTTTGATCAAGCTGCGCGCCTGCGCGGCGTGGCGTTCGTCCCAGCCGCAGTGTTCGATGTACTTCAGATGCGCAAGCGCGGCGTTGAACAGCACGAGCGTATGGCCGGGCATGCGCAGCACGGCTTCCTGCATGTATTCCACGGCACCTGCGTAGTCGCCTTTCTTGGCCAGTTCTGCGCCTTCGCTCATCATCGAGCGTACTTCCTGGCGCAGGCGCGTCGTGAGTGTCTTACCGAGGTCTTCGCGACCGCATTCGCCGAGCATGGCCTGGATCTCGTCGACCGCGGCATCGTCCGGCGTGTTGCGCAGGATATCCATGACCACGCGGGTTGCATGCTCGTCGAGCTTATGCACGAGGCAGACGCGCGTGAGTTCCTTTTTCAGTTCGTTCGATGCATCGCCCTGCGCTTCGAGCAGCTCGACAGCCTGCTGTGCGGCTTCGCTGGCTTTGTCCGCCTGGCCCTTCTTCGTGAAGACCAGGGCGGAGGCCAGTGCCTGACAGAGGTTGGTCTTGGGCAGGCCCTGCAGGTTGCGCCTGAATTCGCGCAAGGTCGTCTCGGCCCTGTCGGTGGCGCCGGTTTCGAGTTGCGCCTTGACGAGCCGCAGATGATCTTCCGGATCGCGGAAGTCCGAGAAACGGGTCTGGAGCACGACTTCGGTCAAGGCTTTTTCTGCGGCCTCGCCGTTACCGAGTTCGAGCGCCACTTCGCCGATGCGGCGCAGCCGGTGCGTGACATGGGGCGAGCGCTGCGCCGCGCTTTCGAGCGAGCCGCGCGCGGCGTCGAGATCGCCCATCGCTTCCTGCGTGCGGGCGAGCCAGTCGTAGGCGTCGAGATAAAGCGGTGTCTCTTCGAGTAATTTCTGGAGTTCGACGAGCGCTTCGTCGAAATTGCGTGTCATGTAATGCATGCGCGCGAGGCCCAGCCTGGCCCATGGAACCGGGCGTCGTTCGAGTTCGCTGCGGTAAAGTGCCCGCGCTTCTTCGGCCTGACCAATCGTGGCGAGCAGTTCGGCGCGCAGGCGCAGGAAATCGGTCTCGTACCAAGGATATTTTTTTTCGCCGGCCTCGCAGGCGGCTATAGCCTCCAGCGTTTTGCCTGCTTCGGAAAGATTCCAGGCCGGCAGGAACGCATCGCGCTTGCTCAACGCGCGTCCAAGCCGTTCCTGTAGGCGGTCGAGCGTGAAGGGCTTGAGGATGTAGTCGTTCGGCGACAGCTCGGCTGTGCTGATGATGCGTTCATGGTTGCGCTCAGCCGTGACCATGATGAACAGCGTAGACAAAGGGATGAGCTGATGTTGCCGGATGTCTTCGAGAAAATGCTGGCCGTCCTGCTGGCTGCCGAGGTTGGCTTCGCACAGGATGATGTCGAAGCGCGTCTCGCGCAGCTTGCGCGAAGCTGAGGCCGCCGTCTGGACGGCCAGAGTTTGCTGGATATCGCATTGGGCGAGCATGCCGCGCAGTTGCGCCTGCATATTGCCTTGAGGCTCGACGATCAAAACTTTCAGTGAAGCGTTTTTTCCCGAAGATGAGGTCTGCTGGAAGTACACCGGGGGGTCACCAAGGGGGAGTAAAGAAAAAACGGCTGCAAAGTATGAATGTGAGCGGATGCGGCCGGGGCGTCAAGCTATCGCCCCAGCCGGCCAAGCTTACTCCGGCGCCGCTTGCGAATTGCGCAGGCGGATATGCAGTTCGCGCAACTGGCGTTCATCGACCAGGCTAGGCGCCTGGGTTAGCAGGCACTGCGCGCGCTGGGTCTTCGGGAAAGCAATTACGTCGCGGATCGAATCGGTGCCGGCAAGCAGCATGACGATCCGGTCCAACCCGAAGGCGAGACCACCGTGCGGCGGCGCACCGTACTTGAGCGCGTCGAGCAGGAAACCGAACTTTACGCGTGCTTCCGCTTCATCGAGACCAATCGCGCTGAAGACTTTCGATTGTACGTCTTCGCGATGGATACGCACCGAGCCGCCGCCGACTTCGTAGCCATTGACCGCGAGATCGTAGGCCTTGGCAAGGCACTTGCCCGGCGTGCTGGCGAGCAGTTCGATGTGCTCGTCCTTCGGCGAAGTGAAGGGATGATGACAGGCGTTCCAGCGCTTTTCGTCCTCGTCGTACTCGAACATCGGGAAGTCGACAATCCACACTGGCGCCCAGGCTACGCCGCTGAGATGGCCCTTCTCGTGGCCGATCTTGGCGCGCAGTGCGCCGAGTGCGTCGTTGACGACCTTGGCGCGGTCGGCGCCGAAGAAGATCAGATCGCCGTCCTTCGCGCCCGAACGCGCAACGATAGCGTCGAGCACCGTGTCGGGCAGATTCTTGACGATAGGCGATTGCAGGCCGTCGCGGCCCTTGGCGATTTCGTTGAACTTGATATAGGCAAGTCCGCGCGCGCCGTAGATGCCGACGAACTGCGTGTAGGCGTCGATTTCGCCGCGCGAGAGAGTGCCGCCGCCCGGAATCAACAAACCGGCCACGCGGCCGCCTTCCATGTTCGCTGCGCCCGCGAAGACCTTGAATTCGACCGTCTTCATCAAATCGGTGAAGTCGGTGAGTTCGAGCGTGACGCGCAGATCCGGCTTATCGGAGCCGTACTTGGCCATTGCGTCGGCGTAACTCATGCGTGGGAACGGATTCGGCAGTTCGATGCCGGCGGCGTCCTTGAACACGCAGCGGAAGAGATCTTCCATGATCGCCGTAATCTCGTTTTCGGAGAGAAACGAGGTTTCGATATCGACCTGGGTGAACTCGGGCTGGCGGTCGGCGCGCAGATCCTCGTCGCGGAAGCATTTGGTGAGCTGATAGTAGCGGTCGAAGCCGGCGACCATCAGCATCTGCTTGAAGAGCTGCGGCGATTGCGGCAGCGCGAAGAAGTGGCCGTCGTGCACGCGGCTCGGCACGAGGTAGTCGCGCGCGCCTTCCGGCGTGCTCTTCGTCAGCATCGGCGTTTCGATGTCGACGAAGCCGGCGTCGTCGAGGAAGCGGCGGAACGCACGCGCCGTGCGGTAGCGCAGCATCATGATGTTCTGCATGTACGGACGGCGTAGATCCATCACGCGATGCGTCAGACGCACGGTTTCCGAGAGGTTTTCGTCATCGAGCTGGAACGGCGGCGTAACCGAGGCGTTGAGCACTTCCAGCTCATGGCAGAGCACTTCGACCTCGCCCGAAACGAGGTTGGGGTTCGTCGTACCCTCGGGCCGGCGGCGAACCTTGCCGACGATCTTGAGGCAGAACTCGTTGCGGACCAATTCGGCGATTTTAAAAGTATCGGCGCGATCGGGGTCGCAAACGATCTGGACGAGGCCCTCGCGGTCGCGCAGGTCGATAAAGATGACGCCGCCGTGGTCACGGCGCCTATGGGCCCAGCCCGTCAGCGTGACGGTCTGGTCGAGATGAGCGGCGCTGACTTGTCCGCTATAACAGGTACGCATCGGTAACTCCGAATGTCTTTGATTTTTCCGCTTTGGCAAGAGCCGCACGGGAGGATTCGCTTCGACTAGCATGGGGCGCTGCAAATGGCGCTCAGGGCTGAACGTTCGCCAGGTGTTCAACCCATTCGGTTTCGCTCTGGCAGGCGTGCACGCGACGGTGTTGCGCGGACGGCTAGGTGGATGCTTGCGATCATGAGCAAGGATTGTCCGAAATCAAACGGGGCGCGGTCAATGTTCGAGCAAACCCAGAACGCCCAACGAGCGTCGCTCCATCTTGTGGAAAGCCCGGGCTCATGCCAGGGTCTTCACTAGCGAGCCATTTGTGCCCGGCGTGACCACGCCCATCGAAATAATGTACTTGAGCGCTTCGTCGACCGTCATATCAAGCTCGACGACCGATGCGCGCGGCATCATCAGGAAAAAGCCCGAAGTCGGGTTCGGCGTTGTCGGCACATAGAGGCTCACATGTTCGCCATCGAGACGCGCTGCGATCTCGACGCCCGGCGTGCCGGTCAGGAACGCAATTGTCCAACAGCCCTGGCGCGGATATTCGACGAGCAAGGCCTTGCGGAAGGCTTGTCCGTTGGGTGCGAACAGGGTGTCGGAGACCTGCTTGACGCTCGAATAAATCGATTTGACGAATGGAATCCGCCCCAGAATGCTTTCCCACAGGCCGACTAAGCGCTGGCCGAAATAGTTCGCCCCGACCAGGCCCGTAAGCAGCACCGCGAGCAGCGTCAACACTGCGCCAAGACCCGGAATGTCGAAGCCGATCAAGGCCTCTGGCCGCCATTCGCGCGGCAGCAATAGCAAGGACTGGTCGAGCGTACCGACGATAAGGTGCAGCACCCACAGCGTGATCGTGAGCGGAACCCAGATCAGGAGTCCGGTGATGAAGTATTTCTTGATTGCCATCGATCAGTGGCAGGCGCAGGCGCCGCCGCAGCCGGCGGGCTTGGCGCTCTCGACGCTCTCGGTCTTGGTTTCGCCGCCAGAGTCGGTTTTGGTCGCACTGCTCGCGCCACCTTTGAAATCGGTTGCATACCAGCCGCTGCCCTTGAGCTGAAAACCGGCAGCGGTCAGCGCCTTGGCGAAGCTTTCCTTACCGCAGGACGGGCAGATCGTCAGCGGCGCATCGGCAACTTTCTGGAGTACGTCCTTCTGGTGGCCGCACGCGGCGCAGTGATATTCGTAAATCGGCATGGTGAAACTCCTGCAGGTAAGCGCGCGAGTTTATCGCAATGCAACACGGAGCCCAAGAAACAGGCAGGTTCAATGTTGCGGCGAAGGCCGAAAAATCAAGCGCTTATGACCACGCGTTGCAGCGCAAGCCCTGCTATTCATGACGGAGTGGGCTGCAACAAGACTGGGCTATCGCGAAATCGACATGAGCCCGCTCGAATACTGGCGTAACGCCGACTCGGTCGCGCATCTTGGCGGTTTGCCAGGCTGATCGCCGGAGTTGCCAGTGCGGTCGATTTATTGTTTCGAGAGCGAGAAACGAAACACCGAACCGGGCGAACCGGTATCGGCTAGCGCGATTTCGCTGCCATGCAGTTGCAGCATGCGCTGTACGATGATTAATCCGAGACCGCCGCTGTCGCGTGCGGTGTTGCCCCTGCGCAGTGCGCAAACACGGGTGAATAAGCCATCCTTCTGTGCGGAAGCGATGCCCGCGCCGGTATCGGCGACCTCGATCAAAACCCGGTTTTCATACTCGCAGGCGGTGACGGTAACATGTGTGCCTTCGGGATTGTGGCGGATGGCGTTATCGAGCAAATTGGTCAGCACGCGTTCGATCATGCCAAGGTCGGCACGCACGCTGGGCAGGCTCTGAGCGATGTCGGCGGTGACTTGCTGCTGGCGCGATTCGACGGCCAATTCGAATTTTTGCAGGACATCCTGAATCAAATCGGAGAGAGAAAACGCTTCGAGCTCAGGCTGTACGAGTCCCGATTCCAGCCGCGCCAATTCGAACAGCTCCTGAGCCAGGCGGTTGACCTTGCTACTCTGGTTCAGGGCGTTGTTCAGGTATCGCTGGCGATCGGTCTGAGAGAGGCTTTCGTCTTTGAGACGCAAGGTTTCCAGGTATCCGTGCAGGGATGTCAGCGGTGTGCGCAGGTCGTGAGAGATGTTGGCGACGAACTCCCGCCGCTGTTGGTCCTGCTGTTTGAGCTGGCGCCATTGTTCGCGGATGCGTTGCCCCATCTGCGCGAAGGCCGTACGCAATACGGCGAATTCATCGCGCTGGCGTCCGGGCGGGGCTTCTACCGGTAGGGCCGCGGCGAGTTCGCCATTGGCATCGAAACCGCGTACTGCCTGCGTTAATGCTCTGAGTGGCCGCGTAATCAGGCGGAATGCCACCAAGCCCATTACGAGACCCAATAGCGCGACCGTGATCATGGCGCCTAGCGTTGTGCGTAGTGCCGAGTCGCCAGCCAGGCGGTGCGTCAGGGCATCGTGGATTTCGCTTTGTAAAATGACATATACATAACCGGCTTCATGTGCGTTAAGCTGCACCGGCGCGGCGCTGAAGACCTTTTGGGTGGCTAGGTTGCGCGGGTCGTCGCCGAATATGGGCAGCGGCGCGCCGGCCCGCAAATCGTGGATTGGTGCGAGATTTACCCTGGCGCGCAGAAGACGGCCCTCGGGCGCTGCATGGCCGACGATGCGGCCGTCATTGTCGAGCAAATAAACTTCGACCGAGGGGTTAACCGCCATGAGTTGGTCGAACAGTGTGCGCACGGCGGTTGGCCGCCAGCCCTCGGCGTCCATTAGCTGCGCGGTGGATGCGATATGCGCGGCCAGTCCGGCGGAGAGCTGCTGCGCCACGGCTTGCTCGTGGCGCTCGCTGGTTTGGAGCTGCAGCCACACAGAAGTGCCGCTGCATGCCAGCAGTAGAACGGCGAAAACGATAGATAGGCGCTGAGTGACGGTCAGTCGTGTCATTGCTTTTCCCCAAGGGTTGCGGGTTGCGCCGAGAATTTATAGCCGCGCCCCCAGACGGTGAGGATGCGCTGGGGCTGCGCCGGATCGGTTTCGATCTTTGCGCGCAGGCGGTTGATGTGCGTGTTGACGGTGTGTTCGTAGCCGTCGTGGCTATAACCCCAGACTTCATTGAGCAGATTGAGCCGCGAAAATACGCGATCGGGATTACGTGCGAAAAAGTACAACAGATCGAATTCGCGTGGTGTGAGATCGAGCGCGGCGCCTTCAAGCGAAGCCGAGCGCGCCATCGGGTCGAGAGTCAGGCCGTGGATTTCCAGATGTCCTGTATCCAGGCGTGCATTGCGTGCCAGCGCATCCGTGCGGCGCAAAAGTGCCCGCACGCGGGCCACCAGTTCCAGCACCGAAAAGGGTTTTGCCAGGTAATCGTCGGCGCCCAGTTCGAGCCCGAGGATGCGATGCAATTCGCTCGAACGGGCGCTGGTGATGATGATCGGGACGTAACGGGCCATGGCGCGCGCGCGCTTGCAGATTTCCAGACCGTCTATGCCTGGCAGCATCAAGTCGAGTACGAGCAAATCCCATGGACCGCCGTCGAGTTGGCGCATACCGGCATGGCCGTCGGCCGCGTGCGTGACGTCGTGTCCTTCGTCGCGCAGGTGCATGCGTAAGAGGTCGGAAATGTCGGCGTCGTCCTCGACGATCAGGACACGCTTGGGCCGATCCATGGGAGGGCTCCAGGTGAAATTGCAGTGAAAGATTTTCTCAATTTACCCGACATGTGGGTATCACGAATTATTTAAGTTTGCGTGAGGACTTCGCAATCGGGTTCGCCGAAGAATAGCGACCAAGCAAAATCGCTTCTCTCCAAAAACCTACCCATGTCTGCTTTCACTTCCGCCGATCTTGGAATCGCTCCCCCTCCGGACGGTGGCGCGGTCCATCCGCGCTGGCTAAGAGCGACTCACTGGCTCAATGCGCTGGCCATCGTAATCATGACAGCCAGTGGCTGGCGCATCTATAACGCCTCGCCGCTGTATCCCTTTGTGTTTCCGCGCGATATCACGCTGGGTACCTGGCTAGGCGGTGCACTCCAATGGCATTTTGCCGGGATGTGGCTGCTTGTCGCCAATGGTTTGCTGTATCTGACGCTGAACCTTGCAAGTGGCCGGCTACGTCGGCGCTTTTTTCCGGTTTCGATGCGCGGTGCGGTGCGTGACGCGTGGGGGGCGCTGCGCGGCCGACTCGTCCACGATGATCCGCGCCACTACAACCAGGTACAGCGCGCGGCATATCTATTTGTGATTCTGGATATCACGTTGCTCGTGCTTTCGGGTCTGGTGCTTTGGAAGTCGGTGCAGTTTGGCGTTCTGCGCGAGCTTCTGGGCGGCTATGAAGCCGCACGACAAATTCACTTTTTTGCCATGACGTTGCTGGTTGGTTTCGTGGCGGTTCATTTGGCGATGGTGGCCCTGGTGCCGCGTACGTTGCTGACGATGATTCGGGGGCGCTGATGCGTATCGAAAAACCCAGAGCCGGCAGGACCAATGGCGAGCTGGATGCGGATGCCGTCGTCAAGGAAGCACGCAATCTGTTGGTGCCGCATATCGACGCGTCGCGTCGTGGCTTTCTGCGCACGCTTACCTTGGGCGGGGTGGCCATGCTATCGGGCTGCTCGATCAGCGAGGACAAAAATGTCGAAGCCGCGCTATCGGCGATATCCCGTTTCAACGACCGCGTGCAAGGACTTATCTTTAGCCCGACAGCTCTGGCGCCGACCTATCCGGAATCGATGATTACGCGGCCTTTTCCGTTCAACGCCTTTTATAGCGAAAGCGAAGCCCCCGTTGTCGACGAAACCGATTTTTCACTGGAAGTTACCGGCCTGGTTTCCGACAAACGCCGCTGGCGTCTGGACGATTTACGCGCGATGACGCAGTACGACCAAATTACACGGCATATCTGCGTCGAAGGCTGGAGCGCCATCGGCCGCTGGGGAGGCGTACGGTTTTCCGATTTTCTCAAGCGCGTGGGCGCCGATTTGAACGCCAAGTACGTTGGCTTCAAATGTGCCGACGACTATTACACCAGCATCGACATGGCAACGGCGCTGCATCCTCAAACGCTGCTGACGCTGACTTATGACGGGCAAGTGCTGCCGCGCGCATACGGTTTCCCGATGAAGCTGCGCATGCCTACCAAGCTGGGCTACAAAAACCCCAAACACATACGGGCTCTCTTTGTCACCAACACATATCCCGGTGGCTATTGGGAGGACCAAGGTTATAACTGGTTCGGCGGGAGCTGAGTCCAGAGGCCTTTATTTTTTCTAACCTGTGCGGTATCCGCCGCACTTTGAATGCTAGGAGCACCCCATGAAGATTTTGACCGCAACCGCTTTTTCTCTGTGTTTGGCTTTCGGCGCCGCCAGCGTTTACGCGGACGAGATGAGCAAGGACGCGATGAAGAAAGACAGTATGTCCAAGGATGCCATGAGCAAGGACGCAATGAAGAAGGACGGCATGGCTCACGACGGCATGAAGAAGGACGCAATGAAAAAGGATGGTATGGCTCACGATGGCATGAAGAAAGACGCCATGGGCAAGGATGCGATGAAGAAGGACGAAATGAAGAAAGACAGCATGTCCAAGGATGCGATGAGCAAGTAAGCTCGCGCGTCGAGTCCGGGAGTCCGAAGCTTGGCGGTCGGTAGCAGACGACCGGGCAGCCGCGCTCCGACTATGAGGTCGTAAAAAAGGGTCACCCTGTGGGTGACCCTTTTTTGCTTGTGCGTTTGAAACGCACGCATCGCCTACGCTTCGTAATCCTCCATGGGTATACAGGCGCAAAACAGGTTACGATCGCCATAGACGTCGTCGATTCGATTGACGCTAGGCCAGAACTTGTTCTCGGCGACCCAGGCGAGTGGGAACACGGCTTCCTCCTGCGAGTAAGGCCGTGCCCATTCGTCGCCGATCACATCCGCCTGGGTGTGCGGCGCATGCTTGAGCGGATTGGCGTCGGCGGGCCACTGGCCTTGCTCGATCTTGCGAATTTCTTCGCGGATCTGTGCCATTGCAGCGATAAAGCGGTCGAGTTCGCCTTTCGATTCCGATTCGGTCGGTTCGACCATGATCGTACCGGCGACCGGGAACGACATCGTTGGTGCGTGAAAGCCGTAATCCATCAGTCGCTTGGCGATGTCGACCTCGGTGATACCCGTTGCGGCCTTGATCGGGCGAATATCGAGAATGCATTCGTGCGCCACGCGGCCCTTTACGCCCCGGTAGAGCACCGGGTAGTGCGGCGCGAGTTTCGCTGCGATGTAGTTTGCATTGAGGATCGCGTACTCGGTGGCCTGCTTAAGCCCTTCACCACCCATCATCGTGATGTACATCCACGAGATCGTGAGGATGCTCGCCGAGCCGAAAGGCGCAGCAGAGACCGCGCCCTGACCGGTGGCCGCTCCCGTGGGCGAGACGGCATGGTCGGCCATGAACGGTGCCAGATGCGCCGCCAGCCCGATCGGGCCCATGCCGGGGCCGCCGCCGCCGTGCGGAATGCAGAAGGTTTTGTGCAGGTTCATGTGACTCACGTCGGCGCCGATCGCGGCCGGCGAGGTCAGACCGACCTGCGCGTTGAGGTTTGCGCCGTCCATATAAACCTGGCCGCCACAGGCGTGCACTGTGGCGCAGATTTCCTTGACCGCTTCCTCGAATACCCCGTGGGTCGAGGGGTAGGTGATCATCAGCGCAGCGAGTTTCTCCTTATGCTGATCGGCTTTGCGCTTGAGGTCGGTCAGATCGATATTGCCGTTTTCGTCGCAATCGACGACGACGACTTCGAGCCCGCACATCTGCGCGGTGGCTGGATTCGTGCCGTGCGCGGATTTCGGGATCAGACAGACCGTACGATGCGTTTGCCCACGCGATTCGTGGTAACGGCGAATTGCGACAAGGCCGGCGTACTCGCCCTGCGCGCCGGAGTTCGGCTGCATCGAGATCGCAGGGAAGCCGGTTACCGCGCGCAAGTAGCTGGCGAGTCCTTCTATCATTTCGAGATAGCCACTGGCCTGATCGTGCGGCACGAAGGGATGCACATCGCCGAACTCGGGCCAAGTAACCGGGATCATCTCGCTTGTGGCATTGAGCTTCATCGTGCAGGAGCCCAGCGATATCATCGAATGGTCGAGTGCGAGATCGCGGTTTTGCAGTCGCTTGAGATACCGCAGCATCGCGTGCTCGGTGTGATGCGTATTAAATACCGGATGGGCGAGGATCGCGTCGGTGCGCAATAGGCTTGTCGGCAGGGCGACGAGTTTGCCATCGAGCGAATCGATGTCGGCCTCATCGAAAGCGCGTGCGAGTTCGCAGACATTGGCGAGCCGGCCGACATCGCCGAATACGTTGAGCAGCGCCAGCACCTCCGCGCGCGTCGTCTTCTCGTCGAAGCTTATGCCGAGCACGGCTGACGAAACTTCGCGCAGGTTAAAACCGGCAGTGCGCGCGGCGGCGTGGATTGCGGCTGTCTGTTCACCGGTCGCGATGTCGAAGGAATCGAAAAACTGTTTTGCGAGTGGTTTGAAGCCCGTACGCGCGAGGCCGGCGGCGAAGATGCAGGCGAAGCGATGAATGCGCGAGGCGATCGTCGCGAGGCCCTTCGGTCCGTGCCAGACGGCATACATGCCGGCCATGTTGGCGAGCAACACTTGAGATGTGCAGATGTTCGAGTTGGCTTTTTCGCGGCGGATATGCTGTTCGCGTGTCTGTAGCGCCATTCGCAGTGCCTTCTTGCCGCGAGCATCGACCGAGACGCCGATGATGCGGCCCGGCACCGAGCGTTTGTGCTCGTCGCGCGTGGCGAAGAAGGCTGCGTGCGGGCCGCCGAAGCCCATCGGCACGCCGAAGCGTTGGGCCGAGCCGAGCGCGATGTCGGCGCCCATTGCGCCGGGCGACTTGAGTAGCACGAGCGCCATCAGATCGGCGGCGACGGCGACGATCGCGCCCTTGGCCTTCAGCGCAGCGATTGTGACGGAGAGATCGCGGACCGCGCCGTGCTTGTCGGGATACTGGAGCAGGGCGCCGAAAACGTCATGCTTCGCGGCGTCTTCTGCGTTGCCGAGGACGAGTTCGAAGCCGAAGTATTTGGCGCGTGTCTTCACGACATCTATCGTTTGCGGGAAGGCTGCGGCATCGATAAAGAAGGCGTTCGACTGTGCTTTGGAGGCGCGCCGTGCCATCGTCATGGCCTCGGCGGCGGCTGTCGCTTCGTCGAGCAGCGAGGCGTTGGCGAGTTCGAGGCCACTCAAATCCATCACCATCTGCTGCCAGTTCAACAGCGCTTCGAGCCGGCCTTGTGCAATCTCGGCCTGGTAGGGTGTGTAGGCGGTATACCAGCCGGGGTTTTCGAGCAGGTTGCGCAGGATGACGCGGGGCAGGATCGTGTCGTAGTAACCGAGCCCGATCAACGAACGCTTGGCTACGTTCTTGCCGGCAATCGCGCGGAGCTTTGCGAGCGCTTCGTGTTCGGGCATCGCGGTGTCCAGCGGCAGCGGGGCTGCGAGACGGATCGCGGCCGGCACGGTTTCTTCGATCAGCGCGGCGAGCGAGCCCGTGCCGATGTCGGCACACATCGCGGCGGTTTCCACGGCGTCGGGGCCGATATGGCGGCCGATGAAGTCGTCGCGCTGTTCGAGCGCGGAGAGCGGCAGATTTTGCATAGTGATTGGGCGCGAGCGCTTTTTATGCGTCGGCAATTTTGTCGTAAGCGGCAGCGTCGAGCAGCGCGCTTGCGTCATCCGCGTTCGCAGGCTTGAGCTTGAAAAGCCAGGTGGCATAGGCGTCGCTATTGATCGATTCCGGCGCGTCGATGGCGGCCTGGTTTGTCGCGATCACTTCGCCGGCAATCGGCGCGTAGATGTCGGACGCGGCCTTGACCGATTCGATGACGGCGCAGGTTTCGCCGGCGACGAGCTGGCGGCCGACTTCCGGTAGTTCGAGGAATACGATGTCGCCGAGCGCGTTCTGTGCGTGGTCGGTGACGCCGATGACAACGTTGCCGTCCGGCTCGACGCGGACCCACTCGTGCGATTTGGTGTAACGCAGATTGGCCGGTGTATTCATCTTGTTTTCTCCTGAATGGATTGCGGAATACGATTATCGATTGTGTGGTTTTAAACCAGAGCCTTGCCGTTGCGCACGAACGCGAGCTTGGCGACGCGCGCCTTGAGCAGTTTGCCGCGGATGTCTACATCCACGCTGTCGCCAAGTTCGACAGCGGTCGGTACGCGTGCAAAGGCGATCGAGGCGCCCAGCGTCGGCGCGAATGAGCCGCTCGTCGTTTCACCCTCGCCATGCGGGGTGATGACACGCATATGGCTGCGCAGCACGCCGCGGTCTTCGAGCTTGAGGCCGACGAGTTGCATCGCGCCGTTCCAGTTTTCGAGCGCGGTGCGGCCGATGAAATCGCGGCCGTCGTCCTTGAGCGAGACCGTCCAGGCAAGCCCCGATTCGAGCGGATTTTTCGTCTCGTCCATGTCGGAGCCATAGAGATTCATGCCGGCTTCGAGCCGTAGCGTGTCGCGTGCGCCAAGGCCGATAGGCGCTACGCCTGCCGCTGTCAGCGCGCGCCAGGTGTCGGCGGCCTTCGCAGCGGGCAGAATCAGCTCGAAACCGTCCTCGCCGGTGTAGCCGGTACGGCAGATCGTTACGTCGTTCCATTTCGTGGCTTGAAACGGTTTGAGTGCCTCGCTCGCGGCCTGCGAGCCGGGCAGGGCGGCCCAGGTTTTTGCGCGCGCATTGGGTCCCTGCACTGCGATCATCGCCAGATCGCGCCGCGCCATGACCGTTACGTTCGCGCCGGTCTTGGCGATCTGGCTGCGTATCCAGGTGATGTCCTTGTCGGCAGTGCCGGCGTTAACGACGATTCGGTAGTCGTCGGGCGCGAAGAAGTAGGTGATCAGATCGTCGACTACGCCACCGTCGTCCTGCAGCATGCAGGAGTAGAGTGCTTTGCCCGGCAGCGTAAGCTTGCGTACGTCGTTGGCGAGCAGCCAGGCGAGAAAGTCGCGCGCGCCGGCGCCGCTCATGTCGAGCGGCAACATGTGCGAGACATCGAACATGCCGGCGTCGCGACGCACCTGGTGGTGTTCGTCGAGCTGCGAGCCGTAGTGAATCGGCATATCCCAGCCGGCGAAGTCGACGATTTTCGCGTTGGCAGCGAGGTGGAGGTCGTAAAGCGGAGTCTGTTTGCCCATTGGTGCTCCCGGTGAGGCGCGTGATTCATGAACGAAAAGGGCCCGCCACACGCTGTGTCGCGTGGCGGGCCCCATCTGTCCTTGATACCTGAGAGATTGCATGTCGCATAACGCGACACGACTGCCCCTTCGGTGGATGCGCACACTCGTGCGAGCCGCATCGCTCTCCAGATTTTGTCGTCGCCGGTCCTTTATGCCTGAGCGGTTCCGGGTGTTACGCCTTCGGCGGCCCCGCCAGGGGGCGCTCTCCCGAGCGACGAACGGACTCTACAGGATGGCCAGAAGTGCGGCAACCGCTTGATAAAATACCTATTCCGCAGTCCGGAGTTTGCGTGTGACAACACTAAATCCTGTTTACATGCCGCGCCGTGCGGCCGTTAGCGAATGGCTGGACGTACGTGGCCTGCGCCTGCATATACGACGTTGGGCAAACCCTGGCGCGCCCAAACTCTTCTTCGTGCATGGCTGGATGGATGCGGCGGCGAGCTTTCAATTTGTCGTCGATGCGCTCGGGCGCGACTGGGATGTGGTCGCGCCCGATCTGCGCGGGTTCGGCGAGAGCGAATGGGATGCGAGCGGCTATTTCTTTGCGCAGTACATTGCCGATCTCGATGCGCTGCTCGAACACTACAGTCCGGCTGCGCCGGTGTATCTGGTCGGCCACAGCCTCGGCGGCAATGCCGTTTGTCTGTATGCGGGTGCGCGGCCGCAACGGGTTGCCGCGCTGGTGAATCTCGATGCCTTCGGTTTGCGCGAGGCTGAGTTCGACGAAGCGCCGCTGCGGCTCGAAAAATGGCTTGCGCAGTTGCGAGAGCCTGCGCGGCTGCGTGCGCATCCCGATACGGGCAGTCTGGTGACGCAGTTGTTGATCGAAAACCCGCGACTTACCCGCGAACGCGCGACTTTTCTCGCCGGCTATTTGGGTGAGGAGGATGGGTTGGGCGGCGTCGTGCGTGCGGCCGATCCTGCGCATAAACACGTTAGTCCGGTGCTTTTCCGTTTTGCGGAAATCGCGGCGTCCTGGCGGCGGATTGCGGCGCCCGTGCTCATCGTGCGTGCGCGGGACGAACTGCTCCTGAAGCGGCTTGGCCTGGCGGAAGACGAGATTCTGCGGCGCTTCGAGTGTTTCGCGGATGCACGCATCGAAACGCTGGACGATAGCGGCCACAACATGCATCTGGAGCAGCCCGAACGTGTCGCGGCGCTGATCGAGGATTTCTTTGTCTCACGCTAAAGAGGCCAGGCGCGGTAAACTACGCAGATGGTCTACAAGAATCCTGATCTTCATTGCCATTCGACGATTTCCGACGGTTTGCTCGCGCCGGCCGCCGTTGTTGCGCGCGCGGCCGCAAACGGGGTCGATCTGCTCGCTCTGACCGATCACGACGAACTCGGCGGTCTTGCTGCCGCGCGCAGCGCCGCCGTGGATGCCGGCATCGGTTTTGTCGATGGCGTCGAGATCTCGGTGTCATGGGGCGAGCAGACGTTACATATCGTCGGACTCGCGGTCGATCCGAAGAACGAGGCGCTCGCGAGCGGGCTGGCCCGCGTGCGCGACGGGCGCGATTCGCGCGCGCTGCGGATGGGCGAATCGCTTGCCGCTATCGGCATTCGCGGCGCATACGAAGGCGCGCTCAAATATGTCGGCAATCCGGCGCTCGTGAGCCGCGCGCATTTCGCGCGCTATCTTGTCGAAATCGGCGTGGCGCGCGATATGAAACAAGTCTTCGACAATTATCTCGTGCGCGGCAAGCCCGGTTATGTAGAACATATATGGGCCAGCTTCGACGATGCCTTGGGCTGGATACACGGCGCGGGCGGGCTTGCGGTCGTGGCGCATCCGGGACGCTATCGCATGTCGAAAGTCGCGCTCGACGAGATGTTCCAGCGCTTCAAGGATCTCGGCGGCGAAGCGATAGAGGTCGTTTCGGGCTCGCATGGACGCGAGGCCGCGCTCGAATTCGCGCGCGTGGCGCGGCGTTATGGCTTTCTTGCATCGCGCGCCTCGGATTTTCACGGACCGGGCGAAAGCTCGGTCGATCTTGGCCGGGCAGAACTGCTGCCCGCAGACCTCGCACCCGTCTGGACGCGCCTTTGACCGCGTCGTGCAGCTTACCCCGCCATTCATGACGGGGCCTTCTTCGTGTCATATGACAAGACAATTCATGCGCGGCGCGCCTAGAATCGTCTCTTTCCCCTATTTATAAGCCCGTCCGTGGCCCAATACTTCTCGCTCCACCCGGAAAACCCTCAAACGCGGCTGATTCATCAGGCTGCCGAAATCGTGCGCGGGGGGGGGGTCATCGTTTTTCCGACCGATTCGGCCTATGCAATCGGCGGGCGCACCGGAGACGCGGAAACGCTACAGCGAATCCGCCAGATACGCGGAATCGACGATCGCCATCATCTGACGCTGATGGTGCGCGATTTGTCGGAAATTGCGCATTACGCGCGTGTGGACAACGCTCAGTACCGGCTTTTGAAGGCCGCAACGCCAGGGCCTTACGTCTTTATCCTCGACGGAAGCAAGGAATTGCCGCGCCGCGTGCTGCATGCCAAACGCAAGACAATCGGCGTGCGCGTGCCATCGCACCCGATAGTCGCCGCGCTGCTCGCCGAACTTAACGAGCCTTTGCTGACCGCAACGCTGATGTTGCCGGGCGACGACTTGCCGCTGACCGATCCGGAACACATCCGCGAATTGCTCGAAAAGCAGGTCGATCTCGTGATCGAAGCCGGCGCCTGCGGCCCCGATGCCACGACCGTGATCGATCTGACGGGCGGCGCGCCCGAAGTCGTGCGTCTGGGGCTGGGGCCTCTTGCGCCGCTCGGGCTGGACTAATCCTCCGCTTTGATACACTCAGCCCTTTTGCGCAGGCTCCGATGAGCGAACTCGTTCTGATTGTCTTCGTATGGGCGGTGCCGCTCGTGCTGGCGATCACGCTGCACGAGGCGGCCCACGGTTATGCCGCGCTGCGTTTGGGCGATTCGACCGCGTATCTGGCCGGGCGGATCAGCTTGAATCCGCTACGTCATATCGATCCGGTCGGTACCGTGCTCGTGCCGGGGACGATTCTGCTGCTCGGCCATTTTTCGGGCATTGCGTTTCCGCCCTTCGGCTGGGCCAAGGCAGTGCCGGTGAATTTCGCGCACTTGCACAACCCGAAGCGCGACATGCTGTGGGTGGCGGCTGCAGGGCCCGGCGCGAATCTGCTGCAAGCCATCGTATGGGCGCTGCTTGCAGGATTCCAGAACATGCTCGGCGGCTATGGCGGCGATCTGTTCTTCGCGATGACGCAGGCCGGCATGCTGGCGAATCTGGCATTGATGCTGCTTAATTTGATTCCGAGTCCGCCGCTCGATGGCGGTCGCATTGCCGTGAGCCTGTTGCCGAATCAGTGGGCCTGGCGCTGGGCGCGGCTTGAGCCATATGGCTTCTTTATCCTGATCGGCCTGCTTTACTTCGGTGTGCTCGACCGGATTTTGTGGCCCTTGATTCCAGTGCTCAAAAATTTGCTCGGCCTGCTCTCGGGAGCCTGACCGCCATGTATGCCGAACGCGTTCTTTCCGGAATGCGCCCGACCGGGCGCCTGCATCTTGGGCACTACCACGGTGCGCTCAAGAACTGGGTTAGCTTGCAGGCCGAGTATCCCTGCATGTTTTTTGTTGCCGACTGGCATGCGCTGACGACGAACTACGACGAACCGAAGCTGATCGGCGAATACGTATGGGATATGGTGATCGACTGGCTCGCCGTCGGCGTCGATCCCAACCAGGCAACGCTGTTTCTGCAATCACGCGTGCTCGAACACAGCGAACTGCATCTTCTGTTGTCGATGACGACGCCGCTAGGCTGGTTGGAGCGCGTGCCGAGCTACAAGGATCAGCAGGAAAACCTGTCGCACAAGGATCTGGGGACTTACGGCTTCCTCGGCTACCCCTTGCTGCAAAGTGCCGACATCCTGATTTACCGCGCGAGCATCGTGCCGGTCGGCGAAGACCAGGTGCCGCATGTTGAACTTACGCGCGAGATTGCACGGCGTTTCAACCATCTTTTCGGACGCGAACCCGGCTACGAGGCGCGCGCGCGTGAAGCGATCAAGAAGCTCGGCGCGAAGCGCTCGCGGCTATACGAGGAGCTGCGCACGCGTTTTCAGCAAGAGGGCGACGAGGCGGCGCTGGCCCAGGCGCAGGCCGTGATCGACGATGCGCAGAGTCTTTCGCACGGTGATCGCGAACGACTCTACGGCTATCTCGAAGGCGGCGGCAAGATGATCCTCGTCGAGCCCGAGGCGCGCCTGACAGAAGCCGGCCATTTGTGCGGGCTCGACGGGCACAAAATGTCGAACTCCGCCGGCAACGCGATCTATCTGCGCGAAGAGCCGGCGCAGGTCACAAAGAAAATCCGCACGATGACGACAGATCCGGCGCGCATGCGTCGCACCGATCCAGGCGAGCCGGCCAATTGTCCCGTCTGGCAGTTCCATCTTGTATATTCGGACGACAGTACGCGCGAATGGGTCCAGAACGGATGCCGCTCGGCGGGCATCGGCTGCCTCGAATGCAAGCAACCGGTCATCGACGCGATCATCGCTGAACAGGCGCACACGAACGCGCGCGCGCAGCCGTATCTCGACGACCCTACGCTGGTGCGCAACATCGTCGCCGATGGCTGCGAGCGCGCGCGCAAGCTCGCGCAGGAGACGATGCGCGACGTGCGCGAGGCGATGGGGCTCGATTATGCATAAGCTGCATAGGGCCGCCGTCTTGTCGGTGAAGTCCGTACTGTGAGCGAAGGCGTCGATCTTTCGCTCGATCTGCGTCCGCACGACGTGATCGAGCCGCATCCGTTGGCGCGGATCTATGGGGAATCGCTGTTCGAGCTGCCGCGCGATCTGTATATCCCGCCCGAGGCGCTGCAAGTCATCCTCGAAGCTTTCGAGGGACCGCTCGATCTCTTGCTCTATCTGATCCGCAAGGCCAACATCAGCGTGCTCGATATTCCGATGGCGCCGCTCACCGCGCAGTATCTGCGTTATGTCGAGGCGATGCGGCGGCACAATCTCGAACTTGCGGGCGACTATCTGCTGATGGCGGCCGTGCTGCTCGAAATCAAATCGCGTATGCTGCTGCCGCGTCCGCCGCACGCCGAAGAAGAAGAGATCGATCCGCGCGCCGAACTGGTGCGGCGCTTGCTCGAATACGAGCAGATGAAGCTTGCGGCTCACAAGATCGATGCCTTGCCGCGCGTCGAGCGCGATTACGAATGGGTTACGGTCTGGGTGGCCGAGCAGCTTGTTGAACGCCAGCCAGAAGTCAGCTTGCACGATCTTCAGGCGGCTTGGCTCGCCCTGATGAAAAAGGCGAAACTCACACGCCACCACACGATTCAACGCGAAGAACTTTCGGTTCGCGAGCATATGACGCAGATAATGCGCAAGCTTTCGGGCGGCGCTTTTCAATTGTTTACGACGCTGTTCGAACCCGCTGCCGGTGTGTCGGTCATGGTCGTGAGTTTCCTTGCCGTACTGGAGCTTGTGAAAGAAAGACTCGTCGTCGTGAGTCAGGTCGAACCGCTGGAACCGATTTATGTCCGCCTCAACGATTCCACCCTCTGAGCCGAACGAGGCTACAATCCGAACTTCCGAAGAAAAGTTGGGTGGCGCGAGCGCTGCCGCCACGAGCGATACCGCGATCGATTTCGAGTTCGCCATGCGCGTGCTCGAAGCGGCCTTGCTGGCAGCGACCGAGCCGTTGGCGATGCAGGATCTGCGCCGCCTGTTCGGGGACGAACTCGAAGCGGATCTGCTCCGGCGCTTGCTCGATGCCTTGCGCAGTCGCTGGAGCGACCGCGGCGCCGAACTCGTGCAACTCGCTTCCGGATGGCGTTTTCGTACGCGGACCGAATACCAGTTGTATCTCGACCGCCTGCGAGAACAGAAACCGCCGCGCTATTCGCGCGCCGTGCTCGAAACACTGGCCATCATTGCCTACCGGCAGCCGGTGACGCGCGGCGATATTGAAGAAATTCGCGGCGTTGTCGTGTCTCCGAACATATTGAAGACGCTTGAATCGCGGGGCTGGATAGACATTGTCGGCCATCGCGACACCCCCGGACGGCCAGGGCTTTATGCCACGACGCGCCGTTTCCTGGATGAACTGGGCCTGCGCAGCCTAACCGAGCTGCCGCCCTTGGCTGAAATAGAAAAGGTGATGGATCTTGTCGACACCGCAACGCAAACCGCGCCCGCCGCAGCGGACCAAGAGCAATAATCTGCCGGGCGGCCGTCGCGGCCGTGGCGCAAGCGCTCAGGCGCAAGAATTCGAACCGGTCCGGCTGCAAAAAGTGCTGGCCGAGGCTGGTTATGGCTCGCGCCGCGAATTGGAAGAATGGATCGTTGCCGGTCGCGTCAGCGTCAATGGCATGCCGGCCGGCGTCGGGCAGAAGGTAGGCCCGGGCGACCGCGTCAAAATTAACGGCAAGCTCGTCAATTTGCGCTTCACCGAGCGTGCGCCGCGCGTGCTGATGTATCACAAGCCCGAGGGCGAGATCGTCAGCCGCGACGATCCCGAAGGCCGGCCGACCGTGTTCGAGCGCTTGCCCGTGCTGCGCAAGGGCCGCTGGATCGCAATCGGTCGCCTCGATTTCAATACCTCGGGCCTGTTGCTCTTCACGAACAACGGCGAGTTGGCGAACCGGCTGATGCATCCGCGTTACGAGATCGAGCGCGAATACGCGGTCCGCGTGATTGGCGAGCTGGGCGAGGAACAGATCGAAACACTTAAAAATGGCGTGGCGCTCGAAGACGGCGAGGCGCGTTTCTCGACGGTCGCCGATGGCGGCGGCGAGGGCAGCAATCACTGGTACCGCGTCACGATTTCCGAAGGTCGCAACCGCGAAGTGCGCCGTATGTTCGAAGCCATCGGTCTGACCGTGAGCCGTTTGATGCGCGTGCGCTACGGCCCGGTGCAAATGCCGCGCCAGCTCAAGCGCGGCGGTTGGGCCGAAATGCCGGATGACGATGTGCGCGCGCTCTCGGCTGCGATCCCCGAAGAGGTCGTGCGCGAACTCGAAGAGCGTCCGCTCGGTTTGGCGATGGGCGAGGACGAAGGTTTTGTCGACGCCGAACAGGAAGCCGAGGATGCCGAAGCCTGGGCCAAGGCGAACGCGATGCCGCTGCCGGTGGCGCGTCCGGAAACCGTTGGACGCCCACGCGGCGCTCGTCCAGCGTTTGGTCCACGCGCGGCGCCGGCCGGCGGTCGGGGCCCGCGTCCGATGAAGAAGACGGGCGGCCCGGTCGATGGCAATCGTGGGCCTGGCGGCAAGCCCGCAGGCAAGCCGCGCAACGGGAAAAAACCGGCCGCTCCGGTGGCGCCGCCTCAAGCTGCGCCACGCAACGAGGCGGCAAACGCCGAGACGCAGCAGGCGGAAGGCGTGCGTGCGCCCAGTCGCAGGCGGCGTCCGAAGAAACCCGCTGCCCCGCCGCAGGAGGCGTGAGCGCGCGTTTAGGCGTGCCCCGCCTTTTATGGTGGGGTCTTATGCAAGAGTTTGCATTTACGATCGGAGCCAGGTCTGATAGACTCTTCGCGTTTATCCGGTTTGGTACCGAGACCGGCTCGTATCGATTCGATTGAAATGTGGGCGTTTCGCCCACTTTTTGTTTGTGGCGCATGGAACTGAAAAAGCTAATTGAACAGACCGTCGAGGGCCTGGGTTTCGAGCTCGTCGAGCTTGAAATGTCTACCCGCGGCCGTTTGATGCGTATCTTCATCGACCAGTCCGAAGGCATCGACGTCGAGGACTGCGCAACCGTCAGCAATCAGCTTACCCGTGTGTTCGAAGTCGAAAATGTCGATTACGACCGCCTTGAAGTGTCCTCGCCGGGGCTGGACCGTCCGCTCACGAAGCTTGCGCATTTCGCGCGCTTCGTTGGTGCAGAGGTTCAGCTCAAGCTTCGCATCCCGGTCGGCACTCAGCGCAACTTCAGAGGCGTGCTGTGCGGCATGGAAGGGGATCAGGTGGTGCTGTCCGTTGAAAACGGCGAGCATCGCTTTAGCCTCGAGGATATCGAGCGAGCACGTCTCGTGCCGAAGGTCTGAGATTTCGGAAAAGGGTTGAATGCAATGAGCCGCGAAGTTTTGCTGCTTGTCGATGCGTTGTCGCGCGAAAAGAACGTCCTGAAGGAAATCGTCTTTCAGGCGCTCGAATCCGCACTCGCATCCGCAACGAAGAAGCGTGTCCACGACGACGCGGATGTGCGCGTATCGATCGACCGCGAAACGGGCGACTACGAAGCCTTCCGCCGCTGGCTTGTCATGCCGGATGCCGAAGTCACGAACGATGAGGCCGAGATGGGCATCATCGATGCGTGCGAACAGTTTCCCGATATTCAGCTTGGCGAATATGTAGAAGAACCGCTCGAACCGGTAGACTTCGGCCGTATCGGCGCGCAGGCCGCCAAACAGGTGATCTTGCAGAAGATCCGCGACGCCGAGCGCGAGCAGATCCTTAACGATTTTCTCGAACGCCAGGAGTTCCTTGTCACCGGTAGCATCAAGCGCATGGAGCGCGGCAATGCGATCGTCGAGGTCGGGCGGCTTGAGGCCGTGCTGCCGAAGGACCAGATGGTTCCGAAGGAAAACCTGCGTATCGGCGATCGCGTGCGTGCTTATTTGCTGCGCATCGACCGCGGTGCGCGCGGCCCGCAGCTCGTGCTCTCGCGCACGGCGCCCGAATTCGTCACCAAGCTCTTCGAACTCGAAGTGCCCGAGATGGAAGATGGTCTGCTCGAAATCAAGGCTTGCGCGCGCGATTCGGGACTACGCTCGAAAATCGCGGTGAAGGCGAACGATGCACGTATCGACCCGATCGGCACCTGTGTCGGTTTGCGCGGTTCGCGTGTCACGGCCGTGCGCAACGAACTCGGTGGCGAGAATATCGACATCGTGCTCTGGTCGTCGGATCCGGCCGAATTCGTGATCAAGGCGTTGGCGCCGGCCGAGGTTTCCTCGATTGTTGTTGATGAAGAATCGCACGCGATGGATGTCGTTGTCGACGAGAGCAATCTTGCGATCGCGATCGGTCGCGGCGGTCAGAACGTGAAGCTCGCTTCCGATTTGACCGGTTGGCAGATCAACCTTATGACGCTCGAAGAGAGCGCGCAGAAGTCCGAGCAGGAAAGCGGCCGTCTGCGTTCGTTGTTTACTGCAAAACTCGATGTGGACGACGAAGTCGCCGACATCTTGATCGACGAGGGTTTCACCTCGCTGGAAGAAATTGCCTATGTGCCGCTGGCCGAGATGCTCGAAATCGAAGCCTTCGACGAAGAAACGGTGGGTGAGTTGCGCACGCGTGCGCGCAACGTGCTGCTGACCGAGGCAATCGTCAGCGAGGAAGCTCTCGAACAGACAGCCGAAGACCTTCTGGGTCTTGAAGGCATGGACAAGCCGCTCGCTGCCAATTTGGCGCGTGCTGGCGTGAAAACGCGCGACGAACTCGCCGACCTTGCGGTCGACGAGCTAATGGAAATCGCGGAAATCGACGAACCGCGAGCCAAGGACTTGATTACCAAGGCCCGCGCCCACTGGTTCGAGTAAGACGGAGGTTGCATCGGTATGGCAGAAACGAGCGTGGCGCAGTTCGCCAGCGAACTTAGGATGCCCGCATCCGTATTGCTCGAACAGTTGCAAAAGGCTGGCGTGGGCAAGGTCGGCGAAAACGATTCGCTGAGCGAGACGGACAAGTCACGGTTACTCGATTATCTGCGTCGCGCCCATGGTGGCGAAAACGCGCCGAAGTCGAAGATCACGCTGACGCGCAAGCAGACATCGGAGATCAAGGCGGCCGACGCGATGGGCAAGGCGCGCACGATCCAGGTCGAGGTGCGCAAGAAACGTGTCTTCGTCAAACGCGATCCGTCCGAGCAGGCGGCAGAAGCTGTGCTCGAAAATCCGGGCGAGGAAGAACTGCTGCATGGCGAAGCCGTGGCCGAAACCACGCTGGAAGTATCAGAGCCAGTCGTCGTCGAGGAAGCGCCCGCCGTTGTCGAGGCGCCGCAAATCGAGCCGGAACCTGTCGTCGAACCGGAGCCCGAGCCCGTCGTGGTTGTCGTGGAACCGGAACCCGTCGTCAGCGTCGAGCCTGCGCCTGTTCAGGGGTCCGCGCCGGCGATGGCCGAAGTGGAAACGCCAGCAGTGGAAGCCAAACCTGCGCCGCGTTCTATCGCCGATATGTTAAGTCCTGAAGAGCGCGCCAATCGCGAACGCGAAGCCCGCCGCTCGTCCGAGCTTGCCCGCATCCAGGCCGAAGAGCTGCGCATGAAGCAGGCGCGCGAGGCGCGTCGCAAGGCTGACGAGGAAGAATCCCGCGTCCGTGCTGCCGAAAAACTGCGCCAGGAAGCCGAAGCGGCTGCCCGTAAGGCTGCGGCGCCCGCCGCGCCGCCGGCCGCCGCCGCCCCCAAGACAGGCACGCTGCACAAGCCCGTTAAGGCCGAGGGCAAGGACGAGAAGAAACCCGCACCGAAAAAGGCTGCCGAACGTCCAAGCGGCGCGGCTGACGATGCGAGCAAGCGGCGTCAGATCAAGACGCGCGGCGATGCCGGCGGCGGCGCTGCCGGCTGGCGCGGTGCGCGTGGCGGCCGTCACGGCGGCCGTGGCGATCAGCGTCAAGGCGACTCGACATCATTCCAGGCGCCTTCGGAGCCTATCGTGCGCGAAGTCGCTGTGCCCGAGACGATTTCGATTGCGGATCTTGCTCACAAGATGGCAATCAAGGCGACCGAAGTCATCAAGGCCATGATGAAGATGGGCTCGATGGTTACGATCAACCAGGTGCTCGACCAGGAAACGGCGATGATCATCGTCGAGGAAATGGGCCATCGTGCGATCGCGGCCAAGCTCGACGATCCGGAATCCTTCCTCGACGACGCAGCCCACAAGGACGTGTCGTTCGAGCCGCGTGCACCGGTCGTTACCGTCATGGGCCACGTCGATCACGGCAAGACTTCGCTGCTCGACTACATTCGTCGCGCCAAGGTCGCTGCGGGCGAAGCCGGCGGCATTACGCAGCACATCGGTGCCTATCACGTCGAAACCGAGCGCGGCGTCGTCACCTTCCTCGATACGCCGGGTCACGAGGCATTCACGGCGATGCGCGCGCGTGGCGCAAAAGCGACCGACATCGTGATCCTGGTTGTCGCAGCCGACGACGGCGTCATGCCGCAGACGAAGGAAGCGATTCACCATGCGAAGGCGGCTGGTGTGCCTATCGTCGTCGCGATCAACAAGATAGACAAACCGGACGCCAACCTCGATCGCGTCAAGCAGGAGCTTGTCGCCGAAGGCGTGGTGCCCGAAGAATACGGTGGCGATTCGCCATTCGTGCCGGTGTCCGCCAAACAGGGCACGGGTATCGATGAACTGCTCGAAAACGTGCTGCTACAGGCCGAAGTGCTAGAACTCAAGGCGCCTGTCGAAACGCCGGCCAAGGGCATCATCATCGAGGCGCGTCTCGACAAGGGCCGCGGCCCGGTCGCGACGATGCTGGTGCAGACCGGTACATTGCGGCGCGGCGACATGCTGCTGGCGGGAGCGACCTTCGGCAAGATCCGCGCGCTGCTCGACGAGAACGGTCGCTCGATTGCTTCGGCAGGTCCTTCGATTCCGGTCGAAATTCTTGGTCTGTCGGATGTTCCGGCGGCTGGCGATGAGGCGATGGGATTGGCCGACGAGCGCAAGGCGCGCGAAATCGCGCTGTTCCGTCAGGGCAAGTTCCGCGATGTGAAGCTCGCGAAGCAACAGGCCGCGAAGCTCGAAAGCATGTTCGAGCAGATGCGCGAAGGCGAAATCAAGACGTTGCCGCTCATCATCAAGGCCGACGTGCAGGGCTCGCAAGAGGCTTTGGTCCATGCGCTGCAAAGGCTCTCGACCGCCGAAGTCCGTGTGCAGGTCATTCACTCGGCGGTCGGCGGGATCTCGGAGTCCGACGTTAACCTCGCGCAAGCCTCTAAGGCCGTCATCATTGGCTTTAACGCACGCGCCGACGCGAACGCACGCAAGTTGGCCGAATCGTTCGAAGTCGATATCCGCTACTACAACATCATCTACGATGCAGTAAATGAAGTGAAGCAAGCCCTGTCCGGCATGCTGACGCCGGAAAAACGCGAACACGTGCTTGGTATGGTCGAGATTCGTCAGGTCTTCGTTATTTCGAAGGTTGGCGCAGTGGCGGGCTGCTATGTGCTCGACGGTCTTGTCCGCCGCAATGCGCAGGTTCGTGTGCTGCGCAGCAACGTTGTCATCCATCAGGGCGAACTCGAATCGCTCAAACGGTTCAAGGATGATGTGAAGGAAGTGAAGGCCAACTTCGAATGCGGCTTGCAGATCCGGAACTTCAACGAAATTCAAGTAGGTGACCAGCTCGAGGTCTTCGAAATCCAGGAGATCGCGCGGACCCTCTGATCGAAGTGGGTCTGGAGTTGGTGACGGGCCCCATGCGGGGCCCGTTGTGTTTGCAGCCCCGATTGATGGGGCGGGAGAAGGCAATGCCCAAGAATTATTTGCGTAGCGACCGTGTTGGCGAGCAGATCCGGCGCGATCTTGCCGAATTGATCCGGCTCGAAGTCAAGGATCCGCGTGTCGGTTTCGTCACAATCACATCGGTTGAAGTGAGCCCCGACTATGCTCACGCCAAGGTGTTCTTCACGACGCTGGAAGGCGAGGCCGCGATCCCCGAACTCGCGCAGGGACTGCGCCGCGCCAGCGGCTTCCTGCGTCGCGAGCTTGGGCGTCGCATCCGTATTCACACGATCCCGGAGTTGCATTGGGTCTATGACCGCTCGATCGAGCATGGCGTCCAATTGTCCGCGCTGATCGATCAAGCCGTGAAGAGCGACGCCGGGCATCGCGACGACGAAACGGGCGTCGCGACGCCCGCCAAGGACGACTGAAACGGTGGCGCGTTCGACCCGGCAGCGGATAGACGGTGTTGTACTGCTCGACAAACCTTCGGGCATGAGTTCCAACGCCGCGTTGCAGAAAGTGCGCTGGCTCTACAACGCGGCCAAGGGCGGCCATACCGGTACGCTCGATCCGCTCGCGAGCGGGCTGTTGCCGCTCTGCCTCGGCGAAGCGACGAAGTTCAGTCAAATGCTTCTCGATGCCGACAAGACTTATGTTGCTCGACTCAAACTGGGTATCAAGACCGATAGCGGCGATGCGGACGGCGCAGTCATTACCACTTGCTGCGTCGCGGTCGATGACGCTGACATCGATGGGGTGCTGCCGCGTTTTCGCGGCGCCATCAGTCAGGTGCCGCCGATGTATTCGGCCTTGAAGCGCGACGGCAAGCCGCTCTACGAATATGCGCGCGCGGGTCTTACGCTGGAACGCGAAGCGCGCAATGTGGTGATTCACAAGCTCGAACGGGGCGCGCTCGAAGCTGACGAATTTGAAATCGAGGTCGCGTGCACGAAAGGCACGTACATTCGCACGCTTGCCGAGGACATCGGCGATGCGCTCGGCTGCGGCGCGCATCTTATTGCGCTGCGCCGCACACGGATCGGTAGTTTCGACATTCGCGATGCGGTGCCTCTCGGCGAACTCGAATCTCCCGAGCGACGCGCCAAATCGTTGCACGCGGCCGATCTTTTGGCCTCGCACCTACCCGTCTGCGAACTCGATGGCGAGACGCTACGGCTGTTCTCGCACGGTCAAACCGTTGCGCAAACGAGCATGGTACGTGGCGAGTGCAGGGTTTTCGCCGCCGGACGCTTTCTCGGTTTGGGTGCTATCGGCGCAGATGGGCGGCTTATGCCGGTGCGCCTGGTGGCGTCCTGAAAAAATGTAGGACATGCGCAATCTGCGCTAGAAGCTTCGCCGCAGCGCCGCCAGGATGGTTAGAATATCCAGGTGCTTGATGCGATTGATAAAAGTCGCCATAATTCGCGGCTCGACGAAAAGTTGATATTGGAAAAGAAGAGATGGCTATCGCTACCGAACAAAAGGCGCAGATCGTTGCGGACTTCCAGCGCGCCCAGGGCGACACTGGCTCCCCCGAAGTCCAGATCGCGCTACTGACTGCCCGCATCAATGACCTGACGGGTCATTTCAAGAGTCACACGAAGGACCACCATTCGCGCCGTGGTCTGCTCAAGATGGTGAGCCAGCGTCGCAAGCTGCTCGACTACCTCAAGGGCAGGGAAGTGGATCGCTACCGCAGCGTCATCGAACGCCTCGGCCTGCGCAAGTAATCGGCGGCCGGCCCGCTGTGGATTGCACGATTGCACTCCGCGGGTCGACTCACTGAATCGATGCCGGCGAGCCCTCGGGGCTGCGCCGGCATTGTCCCATCTACGCGCCGCTGCGCGCCGAGTACGCTGGCAAGTCTTACGCCCGGCGCTCGCTAGGGCTGCGTGCCGGCTCACTGAAAGGATTTCCCCTTGGCTACTCCGACTAAAAAGACATTTGCCTACGGCGCCCATACTGTCACGCTGGAAACAGGCGAGATCGCGCGCCAGGCTCACGGTGCCGTCATGGTGTCGATGGACGATACGGTGGTGCTCGCCACGGTCGTCGCCGCGAAGAACCCGAAGCCGGGTCAGGAATTTTTCCCGCTTACCGTCGACTACATGGAAAAATTCTACGCTGCCGGTCGCATTCCCGGCGGTTTCTTCAAGCGTGAAGGTCGCCCCACCGAAAAGGAAACGCTGACTTCGCGCCTGATCGATCGGCCGATCCGCCCGCTCTTCCCGGACGGCTTTTATAACGAAGTACAAGTCGTCGTGACCGTGATGTCGCTCAACCCGGAAGTCGATCCCGACATTCCGGCAATGATCGGCGCGTCGGCTGCGCTTTCGCTGTCGGGCGTGCCGTTCAGTGGGCCGATTGGCGCTTGTCGCGTCGGTTACGCCGATGGCCAGTACATCCTGAACCCGACCTTGAGCCAGCTCGCCGGGAGCGGGATGAATCTCGTCGTCGCCGGCACCGAAGCGGGCGTGATGATGGTCGAATCCGAAGCGAGCGAGCTGTCGGAAGAAGTTATGCTGGGTGCGGTGGTTTTCGGCCACCAACAGATGCAGACCGTAATCCAGGCGATCAACGAACTGACCGAAGTCGCTGGCAAGCCCGAATGGGAATGGACGCCGCCGGCCAAGAACGAAGCGCTGCATGCGCGCGTTTCTGAAGTCGCGCTGGCAGGACTCGAACAGGCTTTTGGCCTGATGGTCAAGCAGCAGCGTTCCGACAAGCTCAAGGAAGTGACGGCCGCAGCCGTCGCGGCGCTGGCGACCGGCGCGGAAGGTGCGCCGTCTGAGGGCGAGATCAAGGACGTGCTGTTCGCGCTCGAAGCGCAAATCGTGCGTAACCGTATCCTCAACGGCGAGCCGCGTATCGACGGCCGCGACACGCGTACTGTGCGTCCCATCACGATCCGCACCGGCGTGCTGCCGCGCACGCATGGTTCCGCGCTGTTTACGCGCGGCGAAACGCAGGCGCTCGTCATCTCGACGCTTGGCACCGGCCGCGACGAACAGATCATCGACGCGATTGCGGGCGAGTACAAAGAGCGCTTCATGCTCCACTACAACATGCCGCCGTACGCCACGGGCGAAACCGGTCGCGTCGGCGCGCCCAAGCGCCGCGAAGTCGGTCATGGCCGCCTCGCCAAGCGTGCGCTGGCCGCTGTGTTGCCGGTCGATAAGGAATTTTCCTACACGATCCGCGTCGTCTCCGAGATCACCGAATCGAACGGTTCGTCGTCGATGGCTTCGGTTTGTGGCGGTTCGCTCTCGATGATGGATGCCGGCGTGCCGCTGACAAATCACGTTGCCGGTATCGCGATGGGCCTGATCAAGGACGGTAACCGCTTTGCCGTGCTGTCCGACATTCTCGGCGACGAAGATCACCTCGGCGACATGGACTTCAAGGTCGCCGGTACCGACGCCGGCGTGACCGCGTTGCAGATGGATCTGAAGATCGACTCGATCTCGCCGGCTATCATGCAAAAGGCGCTCGAACAGGCGCGCGAAGGCCGCATGCACATCCTCGGTCTGATGAAGGACGCGATGGGCGGCCACCGCACCGAGCTGTCCGAATTCGCGCCGCGCATGCTGACGATGAAGATCAATCCGGAAAAGATCCGCGACGTGATCGGCAAGGGCGGCGCGGTGATTCGCGCGCTGACCGAAGAGACCGGCACCGTGATCGACATTCAAGACGATGGCACGGTGACGATTGCCTCGGTCGATGGCGCCAAGGCGGAACTGGCGAAGAAGCGCATCGAGGAAATCGCGGCCGAAGTCGAAGTCGGTAAGATTTACGAAGGCCCGGTCCTCAAGATCCTTGAGTTCGGCGCCATCGTGAACATCATGCCGGGTCGCGACGGTCTGCTCCACGTTTCGCAAATTGCGAACAAGCGCGTCGAGAACGTTTCGGACTACCTCAAGGAAGGTCAGGTCATTCGTGTCAAGGTGATCGAGACCGACGAAAAGGGCAAGATTCGTTTGAGCCTCAAGGCTGTTCAGGAAGCCGAGGCGCCGCAGCAGTAAGCGGCAGACAAACCTACGAAGCCCGCGGTTTTCCCGCGGGCTTTTTCGTTTTTGCGCCGAACTTGCGCGGTCGCGAATCGCTACACTTTCAAATTTGAATCCGGAAGCACATTCATGTCCGAGGCTCGCTCCAGCTCAACCGATTCCCAGATCGCCTCTCTCAAATTGCCACCGCATTCGGTGGAGGCGGAGCAATCGCTGATTGGGGGTCTGCTGCTCGACAACCAGGCTTGGGACCGCGTTGCCGATCTGGTCAATGAGACCGACTTCTACCGCGATGACCATCGGCGGATCTTCCGCCAGGTTGCCCATCTGATCGAGCAGGGCAAGCCGGCCGACGTCGTGACCGTTTTCGAGCAATTGGACAAGGCCGGCACGGCTTCGCAAGTCGGTGGGCTCGCCTATCTGGCCGAAATCGCGAACAACACGCCGTCGGCGGCGAATATCCGACGCTATGCGGAAATCATTCGCGAGCGCTGCATCCTGCGCCGGCTCGTCACGGTCGGCGACGAGATTGCGGCGAGTGCGCTCGCGCCGGCCGGCAGGGACGCAAAAGACGTACTCGACCAGGCCGAGGCGAAGATCTTCGAGATCGCCGAGGCCGGCGCGCGGCAGGCTTCGGGTTTCGTGCCGATTCAGCCGATTCTCGGCCAGGTCGTCGATCGGATTCAGGAGCTTTACGACCGCGACAGCCCCTCGCAAGTCACCGGGGTGCCTTACGGGCTGATCGATGTCGATGACATGACCTCGGGGCTGCAGGGCAGCGACATGATCGTTGTCGCCGGACGTCCCGGTATGGGCAAGACGACCTTTGCGCTCAATGTGGCCGAAAACGTCGCGCTCAATGCGGGGCTGCCGGTGGCGATCTTTTCGATGGAAATGCCGGCCACGCAATTGGCAATGCGTTTTATTGCCTCGGTCGGACGGCTGGACCAGCATCGCTTGCGCACCGGCAAGCTGACCGACGACGATTGGCAGAACCTGACCGTCGCGCTCGGCAAACTGCACGAAGCGCCGATCTACATCGACGAGACGCCCGGTCTGAATCCGACCGATCTGCGCGCAAGATGCCGTCGTCTTTATCGCCAGTGCGGAAAACTAGGGCTTATCGTCGTCGACTACCTGCAGTTGATGACGTCGCTAAAGGTCAGCGACAACCGCGCGCAGGAGCTTTCCGAGATTTCGCGCTCGATCAAATCGCTCGCGAAGGAACTGAATGTGCCGATTTTCGCGCTTTCGCAATTGAACCGAAGCCTGGAGCAGCGGCCGAATAAACGTCCGGTCATGTCCGATCTGCGGGAATCCGGTGCGATCGAACAGGATGCCGACATCATCATGTTCATCTATCGCGATGAAATCTATAACCCGGATTCGCCCGACAAGGGCACGGCCGAGCTGATCATCGGCAAGCACCGGAACGGGCCGACGGGCGCGGTCCGGCTTACGTTCCGTGGCGAAAGCACACGGTTCGATAATTTCGTTGCGGTGCCGGGCTACTAAAGCACAACCTTGACCATCGGGTGTCCCGACAGCTCGCGGTAGAGCGCGTCGAGCTGCTCGCGCGAGGTTGCGCGCACGGTCACGGTGAGGCTGATATAGCGACCGCCGCTCGATGCGCGCATTTCGATGCCACTGGCATCGAAACCGGGCGCGTGGCGCTGCACGATGGTCATGACCGTCTGGGCGAAGTCGTCGCGGCGCTCGCCCATAACCTTGATCGGGAAATCGCTCGGGAATTCGAGCAGTTCGGACGTATTCATCGCGAATCTTCCCTCAAAGGTTCTTGATCCAGAGCCGCAGTGCGTCCCAGGTGCGCGAGAAGAAGCCGGCCTGCTCCACATTATCGAGCGCGACGACCGGATAGGCGCCGATTTGCTTGCCGTCCAGCGTGAGTTTCAGGGTTCCTAGCGGCATGCCCTTCTGGATCGGGGCTTTGAGCGGTTGGCGGCTTTCGAGTTGCACCTTGACCTTCTGCGCATCGCCCTGCGGTACGGAAAGCACGAGATCGCGCTGGAAGCCGGCGCCGACCTTACGTAGCTTGCCTTGCCAGACTTCGAGTTCCTGCACGGGTTTGTTCGCATCGTAGAGCTTGACGGTTTCCCAGGCGAGGAAACCGAAGTTCAAGAGCTTCTGCGATTCGGTCGTGCGGGCAGCATCGGAATTTGTGCCGGTGACGACTGAGATCAGGCGGCGCGAACCGCGCTTGGCGGTTGAAACGAGGCAAAAACCCGCAGCGGCCGTGTGGCCGGTTTTCATGCCGTCGACAGTCGGGTCGACAAAGAGCAGACGGTTGCGGTTCGGTTGGGAGATCTTGTTGTAGCTGAAGGATTTCTGCGAATAGAAGCGGAAATACTCGGGGAAGTCGCGAATGATTGCTGAGGAGAGCGTTGCCAGATCGCGCGGACTCATATAGTGGCCGTCGGCGGTCAGGCCGGTTGCATTGCGGAACTGGGAGTTCTTCATGCCCAGACGCTGCGCTTCCTTGTTCATGCGCGAAACGAAGACTTCTTCGGAGCCTGCAATCAGTTCGGCGAGCGCAACGCAGGCGTCGTTGCCCGATTGAACGATCATGCCTTGAACGAGTTCGAGCACATTGACCGGCATGCCAGGCTGGATAAACATGCGCGAGCCATCGAAGCTCGTCTTGCGCGCGTTATCGGAGACCGAGACTTGCTGCTCCATCGAGATCGTCTTGGCTTTGAGCGCACCGAATACGACGTAGGCCGTCATCAGTTTGGTCAGCGAGGCGGGCTCGATCCGTTCGTCGCCGGCTTGGTTCGTCAGCACTTGGCCGGAGCTCGCGTCGTAGAGCAGCCAGGCACGCGCCGCGAGCGCCGGCGGCACGGGTTCGCCGGCGTGCGCGAGCGGCGAAAACAAAAGACAAAGCGATAGCAGTGACGAAAGGATGCGTTTCATCTTGGATCGGGTCTCGAATTTTAGTGAAGCACGACAAAAGGTTTGAACTGAAGCGCGGCGGCAATTTTGCTAGCTGCCTGACGGGCCTCGGCGTCCGAGGCGAAAGGGCCGGCGTGCAGGCGGAAGCGGCCATTCGATGCGAGCACCTGAAGCTTGTCGGCCAGCCACGAGAGTTCCGCTTCCACCATGCCGCGAAAGCCGTCGGCGTTGCGCGCGGTGTTGAAGGCGCCCAGTTGCAGGAAGAATTGCGGCGTCGGGTTGTCCGTTGTGCTTGCGGGCGCAACAGGTTTGCCAGCCGCGCTATTGTCGACCACGGGCGGCGGCGGTAGTTGCGTTTGCGTGGCGGCGACCACGACGACAGGAGCGGGTTCAGGCACTTTGGACGTTGCGGCGCTAGTCGTACTGCGCGCCGGGCGGCCGCGTTGCCTGACCGGCGGCACATTGGCCGCGATCAGTTCGACCCCCTCGGGCACGATGGTTTCGACCTCGACCTCGGTACTGCCGCTGTTTATATAGCCGAGTTTGTAGGCGGCCGTATAGGACAGATCCATCAAGCGGCTTGAATGAAAAGGACCGCGATCGTTGACCCGCACGACGACCGACCTGCCGTTCGACAGATTCGTTACGCGCGCGTAGCTCGGGATCGGCAGTGTCGGATGCGCCGCCGTCATGGCGTACATATCGTAGGGTTCGCCGCTGGAAGTACGCTGGCCGTGGAACTTCTTGCCGTACCAGGAGGCGATGCCGTGCACCTTGTAGGGTTTGACCGTGGTCGCGGGAACGTAATCGACGCCGAAAACGTTGTAGGGATTGTTCGCAAAGCGATGCAGCGGCTCGGCGCGCGGCTGGGCGTCGGGGATTGCATCGAGATTGTCGGGCGGGCTGTCGTCGGGACCATCGTCCTGGTAATACCCGCCGCCACGTTTTTGCACCGGCTTGTTTTTGACGATCTCGGGCGTTTTGGCGGCTGGCGCGGAGGGTGGCTGTGGCGCTGGCGCGGTCGCACAGGCTGCGAGCAGACTTGCCGCGAAAATTGCGGACAGGTGCGAATGGCGGGCCAGCGGATTCTTCGAACGGGTCATTTCTGCAAAAGTGTCCTGTGACGCGCAATACTCATCAGCATACCGAGCCCGAGACACAAGGTCACGAGCGCGGTGCCGCCGTAGCTTACGAGCGGCAAGGGCACGCCGACAACGGGCAGGATGCCGGAGACCATGCCCATGTTGACGAAAACGTAGGTGAAAAAAGCGAGCGAGATCGCGCCGGCGAGCAGGCGCGAGAATACGGTCACCGCGCTTGCCGCGATGACCAGGCCGCGTACGATGACAAGCAGATAGGTAAAAAGCAGGCAGAGATTGCCGATCAGGCCGAGCTCCTCGGATACGACAGCGAACACGAAATCGGTATGCCGTTCTGGGATGAATTCGAGCTGTGTCTGCGTGCCGTTGCGCCAGCCCTTGCCGAAGCTGCCGCCGGAGCCGATCGCGATCATCGACTGGATTGTATGAAAGCCCTTGCCGAGCGGATCGGAGGCCGGATCGAGCAGCGTGCAGATGCGATGCTTCTGGTAATCGCGCATACCGGGCCAGGCCAGATCGGGCGCGCATATCTTGTCCTGCGTGGAGACAATCGCGGCCACGCCGATAACTGCCGCCAGCACGACAGGAGCGATCAGCTTCCACGAGAGGCCGGCGAAGAAGATCACGAAAATGCCGGATGAGAGCACGAGCAGCGCCGTGCCGAGATCGGGCTGCTTGGCGATCAGGCCGACCGGTATCGCGAGCAGGATACCGGCGACGAGAAAATCCAGGACCTTGAGCACGCCCTCGCGTTGCTGGAAATACCAGGCCAGCATCAGTGGCATCGCGATTTTCAGAAGTTCGGACGGTTGTATCCGCATGACCTTCAGATCCAGCCAGCGTCGCGCGCCCTTTGCGGTATCGCCGAACAGGGCGACGGCAACCAGCAGCAGCACGCCGAGCACGTAGAGCGGCACGGCCAGACGTTGCAGGCGCTGCGGCAATATCGTGGCCATGACCCACATGATCAGGATACCGACGAGGGTATTGATTAGTTGCGCGGAGATCCGCTCGGGCGAGGCTGAAAGTTGCACAAAGCAGGCGAAGGCGAGCAGCAGCAGCGCAAGTCCGAACAACATTGGATCGAGCGGCGCCAGGAGCCGGCGGAAGAGGCGGGTAAGCATCATTCGGCTCCCGGTTGTTCGGGTGCCGCGCCTTGCGGCATCTTGCCGAGCAGGTAGTAGTCGAGGACTTGGCGCGCGATCGGTGCGGCGGTTTCGGAACCGAAGCCGCCATTCTCGACCAGCACGGCGAGCGCGATCTTCGGATCGTGAGCCGGCGCGAAGGCGATGAACAAGGCATGATCGCGGTGACGTTCGTCGATCTTATGCTTTTCGTATTTCTCGCCCTTGAGCGAGAAGACCTGTGCGGTGCCGGTTTTGCCGGCCACTTCGTAGGGTGCGCCGCTGAAGGCGCGCGCGCCGGTGCCGTACTTCGTCACGGCGATCATGGCGTTGCGGATGATGTCGATATTCTCCTGCTTGAGCGGCACGGTCTTGAGCGGCTGCGGCTCGATCACGCGTTGGCTTCCGCTGCGTGCATCGACGACGTACTTGACGATGTGCGGCTTGTACATGACGCCGTTGGCGGCGAGTGTCGCCACCGCGTGCGCCATCTGCATCATCGTGTAGCTGTTGTAGCCCTGGCCGATACCGACCGAAATCGTTTCGCCCGCATACCACTTCTGCAATTCGGGCCGCTTGAAGCGCTTCTTTTTCCAGGCTTGCGAAGGCAGCACGCCGGTCGATTCGCCATTGATGTCAACGCCGGTTCGCTCGCCGAGCCCGAACTGGCCCATAAAGCCGGCAATCAGGTCGATGCCCATTTCGTTGGCCAGCGAGTAGTAGTAGGTGTCGCAGGAGGCGATGATCGATTTGGCCATATCGACGACGCCGTGGCCGCCCTTCTTGTCGTCGCGGAACTGATGGCCGCCGAACCAGAAGTAGCCTGGATCGGAGATCGTTGCCGTGGCCGAGCGTTTGCCGGTCGTCAGTGCGCCTAACGCCATGAAGGGTTTGAAGGTGGAGCCGGGCGGATAGGCCGAATAGATCGCGCGATGCAAAAGCGGATGGTCGGGCGAGTTGTTGAGGGCATCCCAGTTCTGCGAATCGATGCCATCGACGAAAAAGTTCGGATCGTAGGTCGGCTTGGAGACGAGCGCGAGCACGCCGCCCGTACCGGGTTCGATCGCGACAAGTGCGCCGCGACGCTCGCCAAAGGCGGTTTCGGCGATCTTCTGCAATTGCGAATCGACCGTCAGGATCAGCTTGTTGCCGGGCACCGCCGGCGTGCGCGAGAGCGAGCGCACCGCGCGTCCGCCGGAGTCTACTTCGACCTGTTCGAAGCCGGTGAAACCATGCAGTTCGTTCTCGTAGCTCTGTTCGAGGCCGGCCTTGCCGATGTGGTCGGAGCCGCGATAGTTTGCCGCGCGGTCTTCGTCTTCCTCGATCAGCTTCTTCTCGCGGTCGTTGATGCGGCCGATGTAGCCGATCATGTGCGAGCCGAGTTCGCCTTCCGGGTACTGGCGGAATAGCCGCGCCTTGATGTCGACGCCGGGGAAACGATAGCGTTGGGCGATGAAGCGCGCGACTTCTTCGTCGGTGAGCCGATTGCGGATCGGCAGGCTTTCGAAGGTTCGGCTCTCCTCGTACAGCTTCTTGAAGCGTTTGCGATCCTTGGCTTGAATGTCGATGAATTCCGCCAGCTGATCTATCGTCGTGTCCAGATCCTGCACGCGCGAAGGCGTGATTTCGAGCGTGTAGGCCGAGTAGTTGCGCGCGAGCACGACGCCTTTGCGGTCGACGATCAGGCCACGGTTCGGTTCGATCGGGATCAGCGATATCCGGTTGTCCTCGGCGCGCGTCGCGTAGTAGTCGTAGCGTGTGACCTGCAAAAAAAACAGGCGCGCGGCGAGCAGACCGAGGCAGACGAGCACGAACAGCGTCGCCGCGAACACGCGGTTGCGGAAGCGCAGAATTTCCTGTTCGGGCGCCTTGAATTCCATGTGTCTTAGATACCGCGCGGCGTGGAGGCGTTCGCTGCTGCCGCGCGGTGTTTAGAGCGGCCTGTTCTCATCCCGCTCGATCGGCTGCGTCTGCGGTAGCAGCATTGCGAAGTGAATCGGATACCAGAGCAGCGCCGTCGTGAAGCTCGTGAAGAAATAATCCCAACCCGGGAATTCGGCGCCGGCAGCCAGGCGCACGACGAGCATGACGATCTGGGTCATCAGGAACAGCGGCAGCATTTGCAGCGCCTGGGCTGCGGGCGGGAACCAGAGCAGGCGCCGGCTCATCGCGGCGGCCACATAGGTCAGCAGTATGTAGGCAAGCGCATGTTGGCCCAGCGCCGAGCCGTGGCCGATGTCGACGAGCAGGCCGAGGATGAAAGCTGCGCCCATGCCGATATGCAGCGGTTCGCGCACACACCAGAACGCGAGCACCAGCGCAACGAAATCGGGCATGCCCGGAAAACCCGGCAAGGGTATGAAATCGAGCGCGAGCGCGGCCATCAGCGTAGCGCGGACCCAGCCCATGCGGACCGGCAGCAGAATGTGGTGCGAGCGGTTCGATATCTGCATCGGGATTTCTAATTGGCGGCGCGGCGCGGTAGACGCAGCTGCGGGGGCTGGGGCGGATCTGCTGGCTGCGCGGGCACGGCTTGGGTGCGACCGAGCACGAGCACTGCGCCGCTGCGTTCGATGCCGGCCGCCGGCTGGCAGACGAAGCGCGCAAAGCCGCGGGCATCATTGCGATCGACCTTGAGCACGCGCGCGACCGGCAGATCCGGCACATAGACGCCATCGAGGCCCGAAGTCACGATTATGTCGCCGGGGTCAACGTCGGCGTTCGCGGCAAGATAGCGCAATTCGAGCTCGCCGCTGCCGCCGCCGAACATTACCGCGCGCTGACCGGTGCGTACGATCTTGACTGGCACGGCCTGATCGCGGTCGGTCAGCAGCGTGACTTCGGCCTGCAGCGGGAAAATACGCGTGACCTGTCCGACAACGCCCGCGCCGTCGATGACCGGCTGGCCGGTTTCGATGCCATCGCGCTGGCCGCGGTCGATGATCACACGGCGCGCAAAGGGGTCGCGCGCCGTGTAGATGATCTCGGCCGTGATGCTGTGCGCACCGATACGCTCGCGCATGCTGAGCAGTTCGCGCACCTGATGGTTCTCGGTTTCGAGCCCGTTCAGTCGCAGCAAGCGTTGGGCGTCGCCTAGCGCACGCTTTTTCAACTGCTCGTTCTCTTGTCGTAGCGTGGAGAGCGAGGAGAAATAGTCGAAGCTTCGCCGCGCCCATTCGGACGGCGTTTCTGCCGCGATCTGCAGCGGATAGGTCAGCACCGAGAGGCCCTGGCGTAGCGTTTCGAGATAGCGATAGCGCAGGTCCGCCACAAGCAACGCGATTGCAAGCGACAGGTATAGCGTCAAGCGCGCGCCGGGCGGCAGACCGCGCTTGAAAAATGGAGGTGGCTGGTGGCCGGCGACGGACATGCTTGCGCGAATTAGAGCGGGATTGCTCCCGCTGTGCCGATAAGCGAACCCCGGATTTTTCGCATCACTCGGAGGCGAAGATATTTCCGAGCTTGTCCATCTTTTCGAGCGCGATACCCGAGCCGCGCACGACGCAGGTTAGCGGATCTTCGGCGACGATGACCGGCAAGCCCGTTTCTTCCATCAGCAGACGGTCCAGATCGCGCAGCAGTGCTCCGCCGCCGGTCAGGACCATGCCACGCTCGGCGATGTCGGCGCCAAGTTCCGGCGGCGTCTGTTCGAGCGCGATCTTGACGGCAGAGACGATGGAATTGAGCGGATCGGTCAGCGCTTCGAGGATTTCGTTCGAGGAGATCGTGAAGCTGCGCGGAATGCCTTCGGCGAGATTGCGGCCCTTGACTTCCATTTCGCGGACTTCGGAGCCGGGGAAGGCCGAGCCGATTTCCTTCTTGATGTTCTCGGCCGTGGTTTCGCCGATCAGCATGCCGTAGTTGCGGCGGATGTAATTGACGATCGATTCGTCGAATTTGTCGCCACCCACGCGTACCGATCCGGCATAGACCATGCCGCCGAGGGCGATCACGCCGACTTCGGTCGTGCCGCCGCCGATGTCCACGACCATCGAGCCCGTCGCTTCGGCGACCGGCATGCCGGCTCCGATTGCGGCGGCCATGGGCTCCTCGATCAGGAAGACCTGCGAGGCGCCGGCACCGAGCGCGGATTCGCGGATCGCGCGACGCTCGACCTGGGTCGAACCGCAGGGTACGCAGATGATGATGCGCGGGCTTGGCGCGAGCAGCGAAGAAGGATGCACCTTCTTGATGAACTGTTTGAGCATCTGCTCGGTGACGGTGAAGTCGGCGATGACGCCGTCCTTCATCGGGCGGATCGCCGTGATGTTGCCGGGCGTTTTACCGAGCATCTGCTTGGCTTGGGCGCCGACGGCCTGGATTGTTTTCTTGGCGTTGGGACCGCCTTCGGTGCGAATCGCCACGACCGAGGGTTCGTCGAGAACGATGCCCTTGCCGCGTACGTAAATCAGCGTGTTCGCGGTGCCAAGATCGATCGCGAGATCGTTCGAAAAGTAGGAACGGAGAAATCCGAACATTTGCAAAGAATTCCGTGTTGTAGGGGATGAATCCCGGAACAGTGCGGCACGCCCCAAGACGTCAGGTGTACTCGGACCGCATGGCGCGCGACATGGGCGGATTTTCCGACCAGCCGGTACTGTGCGCCAGGACCTTATACCCACGGACCGCATTCTGCGGCCAACCGGCACCCGTCCTGCTGGGGCGGGTAAAAGGTCTATGATAACCTATTCAATTCCTTGGAATAAATCCGCATTCGCGGCTAATAGCATGTCGCTGAACACCGAAGATGTCTTTCGCATCGCCCGCCTTGCCCATCTCCAGATCGAAGAAGCCGAAGCGGTCGCTACGCTGGCTCAGCTCAATGGCATTTTCGGCCTGATCGGACGCATGCAAGCGGTCGACACCCGCGGCGTCGAGCCGCTCTACAGCCCGACGGCGATCGCGCAACGTCTGCGCGAGGACGCCGTTAGCGAAACCGACCGCCGCGCCGCTTACCAGCAGCTTGCGCCGCAGGCCGAGGACGGGCTCTATCTCGTTCCCAAGGTCATCGAATAAATCGATGGATCTAGGAGCGGAATAGCAACAGGAGGTTCCCCGATGCAGAAACGACGTCTGGGCAAAACCGGATTCGAGATTTCCGAGATTGCGCTCGGCACCTGGCAGGTTGGCGGCCGCTGGGGCGACGCATTCTCCGACGCCAACGCCGAAGCGATCCTGAACCGCGCAATCGATGCGGGCATCAATTTCATCGACACGGCCGACGTTTATTCGGCCGGCGCAAGCGAGGCCGCCGTCGGCCGCGTCGTGCGCGCGCGCCGCGAGCGGATTTTCGTCGCCACCAAATGCGGCCGGCAGATCGCGCCGCATGTGAATGCCGGCTATACGGTCGAGCGCTTGCGTGGCTTTGTCGAGGCAAGCCTCAAGAACACCGGGCTGGAAGCGTTGGACCTGATCCAGCTGCATTGCCCTCCGACCGAGGTCTACTATCGGCCCGAGATCTTCGCGCTATTCGACAAACTCAAGGAAGAAGGCAAGATCCTCAACCTTGGCGTGTCGGTCGAGAAGGTCGAGGAAGCACTCAAGGCAATCGAGTATCCGAATGTGGCGACGGTGCAGATCATCTTCAACATGTTCCGCCATCGCCCCGCCGCGCTGTTCTTCGAGCAGGCCGCCTTGCGCGATGTCGGCGTGATCGTGCGCGTGCCGCTCGCCAGCGGTCTTTTATCGGGCAAGTTCGCGCGCGATACGCGTTTCGGCCCCGAGGATCACCGCACATTCAATCGCGATGGCGCGGCCTTCGACAAGGGCGAAACCTTTTCTGGCGTCGACTATGAAACCGGACTTGCTGCGGTTGAAGAACTCAAGCGCGTATTTCCGCACGAAGCGACGCTTGCGCAATGGGCCTTGCGTTGGGCGTTGATGTTCCGCGAGGTCGGTTGCGTCATTCCGGGTGCCTCGCGTCCGGAGCAGCTCGAAGCAAACCTCGCGGCAGCCGATCTGCGCACGCTGACGCACGCCGAAATGGATGCCGTGCGCGGCATCTACGACAAGTTCGTCAAACCTAGTGTCCATCATCTCTGGTGAGTTGCAGCGTATGTCCGAACAACGTGTTGCAGAGCATTTCAACGAAGCGCTGAGCTTGCTCCAGCGCCTCGCCGGCGATTCGGCCTTCCATGCGCAGGTGAGTTCGGCGGCCGAGTTGCTCGTCGCTTGTTTCAAGGCCGGCGGTAAGGTCATTTCCTGCGGCAATGGCGGCTCGCATTGCGACGCGATGCATTTTGCCGAGGAACTCTCGGGTCGCTATCGCGAAAACCGTCCGGCGCTGCCGGCGATGGCCGTGTCCGATCCCTCGCACATCACCTGCGTCGGCAACGACTATGGCTTCGAGCACATCTTCGCGCGCCATGTCGAAGCCTTCGCCAAGCCGGGCGACGTGCTCTTCGGCATATCGACAAGCGGTAAGTCGCCGAACGTGCTGGCCGCCGCGCGCCTCGCCCAAGCGCGCGGCATGAAGGTCATCGCGCTTGCTGGCAAGGACGGCGGCGAATTGGCCAGGCTCGCCGATCTTGCAATCGTCGTGCCGCATTTCGGCTATGCCGACCGCATTCAGGAAATCCACATCAAGGTCATTCACACGCTGATCGATCTGATCGAGCGTGGCTTGGGCTACGCCTGATTCCAAATCATGCCCGCGGCGCGTTTTCGCGGCCTGCTTGATTTAGAAACGGGCTAAGCCTCCTTTCCAGACACGAAACCCATGATCGAAAAAAGCCTCAAGCAACTCGCCGCTGGTCTTGCCGCAAAAGAATTCTCCAGCGTCGAACTGACGCAAGTCTTCCTCGACCGGATCGAGGTTTTGAATCCGCGCCTCAATGCCTTCATCACGGTAGACCGCGCCGGCGCGCTAGCCCAGGCCGAGGCCGCCGATACGGCGCGCGCGCAGGGCGCGGCAGGGCCGCTGGCCGGTATCCCGATTGCGCATAAGGATCTTTTTTGCACAGAAGGTCTGCGCACGACCTGCGGTTCGCGGATGCTCGAAAACTTCGTCAGCCCGTATGACGCGACCGTCGTTGCGCGGCTCAAAGCTGCCGGCAGCATCATGCTCGGCAAGACGAATTGCGACGAATTCGCGATGGGTTCGACGAATGAGAACTCCTACTTCGGCCCGGTCCGCAATCCGTGGGATGACGCGCGTGTGCCGGGCGGCTCTTCGGGCGGTTCGGCCGTTGCCGTGGCGGCGCGGCTTGCGCCCGCCGTCACCGGCACCGACACGGGGGGCTCGATCCGCCAGCCGGCCTCGCTGTGTGGCGTCACGGGCTTGAAGCCTTCTTACGGCGCGGTTTCGCGCTGGGGCATGGTGGCCTATGCGTCCTCGCTCGATCAGGGCGGCCCATTCGCCAAAAGTGCCGAGGATTGCGCGATCCTGCTCAACGCCTTCGCCGGCTTCGACGACAAGGATTCGACCTCGGCCGAGCGCCCCGCAGAAGACTACACGCGCCTGCTCGTGCAGGCGCCCGCCGATCCCGCAAAGCCACTGGCGGGTGTGCGCCTGGGCGTGCCGAAGGAATATTTCGGCGAGGGGCTGGCGGCCGATGTGCGCGCGGCGATCGAGGCTGCAATCGGCGAGATGGAAAAGCTCGGCGCCGTGCGTGTCGAAGTGAGCCTGCCGAAGACCGAGCTTTCGATTCCGGCCTACTACGTGATCGCCCCGGCCGAGGCGAGTTCGAATCTCTCGCGCTTCGACGGCGTGCGCTACGGCCATCGTGCGGCCGAATACGGCGATCTGATGGACATGTACTGCAAAAGCCGCGCCGAGGGTTTTGGCCGCGAAGTGCAGCGCCGCATCATGGTGGGCGCCTATGTGCTCTCGCATGGTTACTACGACGCTTACTATTTGCAGGCGCTCAAATTGCGCCGCCTGATCGCGGAAGATTTCCGCGCCGCGCTTGCCCAATGCGACGTGCTCGTCGGTCCGGCGAGTCCGACGACGGCCTGGCCGATTGGCCAGATGGCCGACGATCCGGTGCAAATGTATCTGGCCGACATCTACACGGTGTCCTTGAACCTCGCGGGCCTGCCCGGCATGTCGGTGCCCTGCGGTTTTGGCGCGGGCGGCCTGCCTGTAGGCATGCAGTTGATCGGAAATTACTTCGGCGAGGCACGTTTGCTCGAAATCGCGCACCGCTTCCAGCAGGCGACCGATTTCCACCTGCGCGCGCCGGAACTCTGAGGCGATGGCGCTGCACACCTGGCTCGCGTTCTTCGCCGCCTGTTGGCTGATCAGCTTATCGCCAGGCGCAGGCGCGCTGTCGTGCATGACGACGGGTCTGCGCTACGGTTTCCGCCGTGGCGTCTGGAATATCTTCGGTCTCCAGCTCGGTGTCGGCCTGCTCGTGGCGATTGTCGCGCTTGGCCTAGGCGCCGTGCTCGCCGCGTCGAACATCGCGTTCGCCGCGATCAAGTGGTTCGGCGTGGTCTATCTGATCTGGCTCGGCATCCAGCAATGGCGCGCCAAGCCCGTGCCGCTCGTCGCAGATCCGGGAGACGCTGTGCCCGTCGCGCGTCATTCGCTCGTGCTGCGAGGCTTCCTCGTTAACGCGAGCAATCCCAAGGGCATCATCTTTATGCTTGCGGTATTGCCGCAGTTCATCGATGCGCAGGCGCCGCAGGCGCTCCAGTACCTGATCTGCGCCGCGACGCTGTGGTTCACCGACCTTGTCGTGATGAGCGGCTACACGCTGCTTGCCGCGAAGGTACTGCGTGCCCTGCGCGACCCGAGCCATATCCGCTGGACCAACCGCTTCTTCGGCAGTCTCTTCATTGGAGTCGGGCTGCTGCTGGCAGGTTTCAAGCGTAGCGTTGCCTGAATTTCGATGAAAATCGGCTGTAAAAGGAAGCATCTTGCGCTAGTGCTGCTTATGCTTGCAGCGTGTACAACGCAAGAGCCGGCGCGGCGGCCAGGCGAATCCCTGCCGTTGCCGCCGCGCGCTGGCACGGAACGCCCACTGCCGCCGGCACCGCTCGCGATGACCGAACCGACCCTGCCCGCGCCGGCGGTCGGCAGGCCGAGTCGCGCAATGCTTGCCAAACCGCTGGAAGTTACCTTCCGGTGCGCGGCGAAGGACGAGCGCAAGTACACGACGCAAGCCGATGTCGAGGTGCACGGCGCGACGGTGCACTATTTGCGCGCGCGGCTCGGCGCGCCGGATGGCGCGAGCTGCGAGTTCGCGCTGGCCGATTTTTCGCAGACCCAGCGCATGCCGAACGTCGAATTGCGCGCGAATCGCGGTAGCTGTGTACTGAGAATGTGGGAGCAGGGGCCGAAGGTAACGCTGGCCTATTCGGATTGCGGGCAGTTTTGCAAGCCTGGCAGCGCCTTCGACAGAATGTTGCCGGTACAGTACGACCGTCGCGTGGACCGTTGCGACTAATAGAATGGAATCACCGCGCTTGGTGCGCGGCGTGGAGATCGAAAGACAATGAGTAGAGCCGACTGGGAAGTGGTGATCGGGCTGGAAACGCATGTCCAGCTGTCGACGCAATCGAAGATTTTCTCGGGCAGTTCGACCGCCTTCGGCAAGGAGCCGAACCGGCAGGCGTCGGCAATCGACATCGCCTTGCCCGGCGTGCTGCCGGTGCTCAATCGCGGCGCGGTCGAGCGCGCGATCCGTTTCGGGCTCGCGATCGGCGCGGCGATTGCGCCGACCTCGATCTTCGCGCGCAAGAATTACTTTTACCCGGATCTGCCGAAGGGCTACCAGATCAGCCAGTACGAGCTGCCGGTCGTCGTGGGCGGCACGCTCTCGGTGCAGGTTGGCGAAGGCGACAAAGCCTACGAGAAAACAATCCAATTGACGCGCGCCCATCTGGAAGAGGACGCTGGCAAGTCGCTGCACGAGGATTTCCACGGCATGTCGGGCATCGACCTGAACCGTGCCGGTACGCCCCTGCTGGAAATCGTCACCGAGCCCGATATGTGCTCATCCGACGAGGCCGTCGCCTACGCCAAGGCGCTGCATGCGCTCGTGCGCTGGATCGATATCTCCGACGGCAATATGCAGGAAGGCTCGTTCCGCTGCGATGCGAACGTGTCGGTCCGTCGCAAGGGGGTGGAAAAACTCGGCACCCGACGCGAGATCAAGAACCTCAACAGCTTCCGCTTTCTCAAGGAAGCCATCGAGTACGAAATCGGCTGGCAGATAGACGAAATCGAATCGGGCCGCGCGATCCAGCAGGCCACCGTTTTATTCGATCCGGATAGCGGCGAGACGCGCGCCATGCGCAGCAAGGAAGATGCGCACGACTACCGCTATTTCCCCGACCCCGATCTCTTGCCGCTCGTGATCTCGGATGAATGGATCGCGCGCGTAGCTGGCGAACTCCCCGAACTGCCGGCCGCGCTTGGCGTGCGTTTCCAGCACGAATACGGCCTTTCCGCCTACGACGCGGCGGGGCTGACCGCGAGCCGCGAGACCGCACAGTACTACCTCGATACGCTTGCCATCGCGGGTGTGGCGCTGGCCAAGCCCGCTGCCAACTGGGTCATGGGCGAACTCGCTGCGCGCTTGAACCGCGAGGATCGCGACATCACCGCGGCGCCGCTTACGCCCGTGCAGCTTGCCGGCATGCTCGCGCGGATTCATGACGGCACGATTTCGAATGCCGCGGCCAAGAAAGTCTTCGATGCGCTCTGGAACGGTGAGGGCGCGAGCGTGGACGCCATCATCGAGCAACAGGGGCTCAGGCAAGTGACCGATCTTGCGGCGATCGAACCCCTCATCGACGCGGTACTGGCCGCGAACCCAAAATCAGTCGAGGAATTTCGCGCCGGCAAGGACAAGGCCTTCAACGCGCTCGTCGGCCAGGTCATGAAGGCGTCCAAGGGCCGAGCCTCGCCCGCGCAAGTCAATGAATTGCTGAAGCAGAAACTCGGCGCCTGAGCGAGCCGCGCGGCATGAGTACGCCTGTGCCGCGCGCCGAACGTCTTGCCGTCCACACGGTCGGCGTCATCCTGATTGCGATGATCGCGTTCAGCATGTTGCCGACGCTGCGCGAGCGTTGCGTCTTCGTGCCCGCCCGCGATCCGCTTTGGGTGGGGCTCTTGGCGCAGCTTGTGCATTTGGGCCTCGCGCATCTCTCGCTCAATCTGCTATCGCTTGCGCTACAGACACGCATTGCTCAGGCGCTCGGGCGGGCGCGCGAGATTCCCGCCGTGCTCGGCGTAAGCGCGTTTGCGGTGGTGCTGGGTCTCATGACGATGAAGCCACCCCTGGCCTGGTACGTCGGGCTTTCCGGTGCGCTTTACGGGCTCGTCGCCTGGCTCGCGCTCGAACATACGCGTTGCGCGCGCGCGCGTTCGCTGCGCATATTCGGAGCCGTGCTTTGCGTGCTGATCGGTTTGAAGGAAGTTTTCGGCCTTTGGCGGCCGATGGGTTTGGGCGACTGGATGGGCGTGCCGCCCGCGCCGGCCGCCCATGTTTTCGGTTTTCTGGGCGGCCTGTTTTATGTCGCGTTGGCGCGCGCTTACCGTTGGATGCGTTCGCGTCGCACGGCGTAACCGAGCAGGCCGAGCATGACGAGCGTCGCAATGCCGAATGGATCGACCGCTCCGCCACCGCCACCGCTGCTGTGCGGCGGTGTTACGCTTGCACCGTCTCCCGGAGGGGTTGCATTGCCGTCTCCAGTGGTCACCGCGATGGTTTGCATGGTGGTGTCGGAAAGCCCCGCGTCGTCGGTTACGGTGAGGCTCACGACGACGCTGCCAGCGGCGCTCGGCAACAAGCTTGCAAGCGCCAGGTTCGTGTTGGAGAGGCTGCTTGCGGTGCCACTGTCGGTGGCAATGCGCCAAGCGTAGCTTGCGATCTGGCGTCCGCTTGCGGTATTGCTGGTGCTCGCACCGATTTGCACTGCCTGGCCTGCGATTGCGTCGGAAACTTGCGTGATCCGAGCTGCTGGACGCAGCGCGTCGCGGACCGCGCCGAGCGCATTGAGCATGCCCGCGCCGCAGGTTGCGGTCGTGCAGTTGCATCTACCGCTAGTGTCGGTTAACGGACAGGATTGTTGGCCAGGATCGACCGGAAACGGATTCGCGCCATTCTTGATTCGCTGAATCAACTGTGCGGGATCGAGTCCGGGATGCGCCGCGAGCATCAAAGCGGCGACGCCGGCGGCTTGCGGTGCGGCGAAGCTTGTGCCCACCGAGTAGTTGGTCTGATCGCTATAGCCGCTGGTGAGCGGCGTGGTCGTGCCGGTGTTCGTCGTCGACACGATGGGGTAGAGGCAAGGGGCGGCATCGTTGACGCAGTTGCCGGCCGGGGCGGCGATGCCGACCGCGGGGCCGAAGCTGCTGTAGCCGACCTTGGTACCGATGTGGCGCAGACCGGCCACGGCGAGCACGCCGGGGCAGTTCGCGGGTTCTTCGACTGCGCCCGATTCGTTGCCGGCGGCAACCACGATGAGCACGCCCTTGGCAGTGATCTCGCTGATGGCGTCCAGATACGCGGCCGAGCAGGTGCCCGAGCCGCCCAGGCTGAGGTTGAGCACTTGGGCGGGGTTCGGATTTGCCGGTACGCCGCTGACGGTAAGGCCGGCCGCCCAGCGCATGCCGTCGATGATGTCCGAGTCGTAGCCGCCACACTTGCCGAGCACGCGCACCGGTTCGATGCGTGTGTTCCAGCTCACGCCGGCCACGCCGGTCGAATTGTTCGAAGCCGCGCCGACGATGCCGGCCACTTGCGTACCGTGCCAGGAACTTGCGATTGGTACATTTTTGCCGGCACCGCAGTCTTGATCCTTAAAGGCAGGACTCTGGTAATCCGCAGCGGTGACGTAATCGCCCGGATCGCTGGCGTCGGCGTCGCGCGCGTCGCCGTCGTTGGCGATGCCCGCCACCGAGATGAAGTCATAACCGGTGACGAGTTTTGGCGCGAGATCGGGATGTTCCGGCCGGATGCCGGTATCGATGACGGCAACGATTGTGGCGGCGCTGCCCTGGGTGATGTCCCAAGCGCTTTGCGCATGGATTGCGGCCGGCTGCGCGGCTTGTAGATGCCACTGGCCCGCGAATAGCGGATCGTTCGGTATCGCGCGTATGTGCTTGATCCGGTCGGGTACCGCATATTCGACATCGGCCTGCGCCGAGAGCCTGCTGGCAAGCTCTTCCGCGCCGAGTCCGTTCGCCGTGACGAGTTGCACGCGCGACCGCAGTTCGCGCAGCGTCGTAAGCTTCGTCTGAACGCGCGCGCCGAGCGCCTGGGCGCGCGTGGATGGCGCGCTTGCCAGCAGCGCCGAGTCGGCGCGGTATTTCACGATCACGCGCGCGGGCGCGTCGGCCCAGGCGGGCAGGGCGCAAGCAAGACCGAATAAAAGGGCCGCGAGCGATTTTGCTGGCGACCTTGTGGTACTCGGGGCGATATATCGTTCTGTCGTGGTCATGACCTGATCCGTAAGAGGTCGAATACGCCGGGGCGCGTTGCAGCGAACATGTCTCATTGTCTGCTGCAACGCGATGATGTCACGCAGCGTATTGGCTGCATCGCAGCGTGCCGAATCGAAACAAAACTTTGCATAAGTGATTTGCGTATCGTGGCCCGCTCTGCTGAGTATGGCGCGGCACGATATGATGAAAACAAGAACATTCTGCTGGCTTTGCGCGAAACAAGCTGCTTTGGCAACCTGCAGATTCAAGCGATGCGTTCTCTATTCGTCTTTCGCGGGTGCTGCCGCAACGATGCGTCCGGCCATGCGCGATAGCGGTAGCGACTGAATCCAGACGCGCCCCGGCCCGCGCAACGTCGCGAAGAACAGCCCTTCGCCGCCGAACAATGCGCTCTTGATGCGGCCGACATATTTGATGTCGAATTCCACGCCAGGCTCGAACGCGGCAACGCAGCCCGTATCGACGCGCAGGACTTCTCCGGCGACGAGTGTCTTATGGGCAAGCGTGCCGCCTGCGTGGAAGAAAGCCATGCCGTCGCCTTCGAGCCGCTGCATGATGAAACCCTCGCCGCCGAACAGGCCGGCGCCGAGCTTGCGCTGGAACGCGATGCCGAGCGAGACGCCGCGCGCCGCGCAGAGGAACGCGTCCTTCTGACAAATCAGCGTGCCGCCCGTTGTCGCCAGATCGACCGCCACGATCTGCCCTGGCGTCGGCGCCGCGAAGGCCACGCGTCGCTTGCCGCTGCCCTTGTTGTGAAAGACTGTCGTGAACAGCGATTCGCCGGTCAAGAGGCGCTTACCCGCACCCATCAGCGCGCCGAGCAGGCCGGCCGAGGCGTTGGAGCCGTCGCCAAAGACCGTCTCCATCTGAATGCCGTCCTCCATCATCATCATTGCGCCGGCTTCGCCGATTGCGGCTTCGCCAGGATCAAGCTCGATTTCGACGTACTGCATGTCTCTGCCGAAAATCTCATAGTCGATCATGTCCATGCCCATGTTCTAATCCCCGGTGAGGACTTTGGCATAAGTGCCGGAGCGCCTCACTATTTTGAGCGAACGCCCTTCGGGCGTTCTAGTCTAGTCATATTGCTCCGCCGGCCCGCCATGAATAACGGACCGGCGGAGCAACGCGTGGTCATTGCGAAAGCCGAATGGTAATGCCAGGAGGAGGACGCGTATGAGCGAACAGATTTTGCACAAGCGACGCAGGCACCACCGGCGGCATGCAAAGCGACTACGCTACTTGCCTTGGCTAGTGTCTTTCTGCATGGTGTTTCTGTTGGCCGCCTTCGTCGTGGCACTCTCTTCGCTCGACGTTGCGCCGCGCAAGCTCGCGGCCTATCTTGCTACGCGCACCGAGGGGCACGCGGCCATGTTCAGCGCGCCCACAAATGCTTTCGCGACCTTGCTGATGCGGCTGGATCGCGGCGCCCAGATGCCGGCGCCGGCTTATCCTGCCTGGGCCGGTGCGCGGGTGGCCGAATCCGTGGCGACGGGTGAGTCGCCAGCGCGGTTGATCGCCAGCGCTGACGCCTTGCGCGAGGCCATCGCCAAAGTTGCGCCTGGCGAGCGCATCGAACTATTGCCCGGAACTTACCGTTTCAGCGGCAATGCAATCGGTGTCGATCGCGCCGGCAGTGCGGGTGCGCCGATCACGTTGGCAGCGGCGCGGCTCGGCGACGTGACGCTGGAATTCGAGCTGCTCGAAGGCTTCCGCGTCAATGCGCCGTATTGGCGCTTTGAAAATCTCGTGATCCGCGGCGTGTGCAAGGAAGACCGCAATTGCGAGCACGCTTTCCATATCGTCGGGCCGGCAGCGAATGTCGAGATCCGCAACAACCGGATTGAGGATTTCAACGCGCAGATCAAGGTCAACGGCGAGGCCGGACGCATGCCCGATGGCGGCGTCATCGAAAGTAATTCGCTGGTCCAGAATCATCCCCGGCGTACCGGAAATCCGGTGACGCCGGTAGACATCGTCGCGGCCAACGGCTGGCGGATTCGTCACAATCTGATCGCCGATTTCATCAAACAGGATGGCGATGGCATCAGCTATGCGGGTTTTGCGAAGGGCGGCGGGCGCGACAACCGCTTCGAGGCGAACCTCGTGCTGTGCGAATACCGGCTACGCGGTGAGCCCGGCATGCGGGTTGGGCTCTCGCTCGGCGGCGGCGGCACGAATCCACCGGACTGCCGCGATCATCGCTGCATCACCGAGCAGGAAGTCGGCGTCGTGCGCGACAACCTGATCGCGTTCTGCTCGGACGACGGGCTCTACCTCAATCGCGCCTCCGGCAGCATCGTTGTCCAGAATACCGTACTCGACACCGCCGGCCTCGGACTGCGCGGCGAGGAGACCAGTGGCCGCTTCGCGGGCAACCTGCTCGATGGGGGCGTGCGCGCGCGCGAAGGCGCGGATCTCGAATACGCGGGAAACCGGATCGGCGGGCGCTTTGGCGCCTACTTCGGCCGCCATCCGGTACGCGGTCTCTTCCGCGATGTCGATGCGCTCGATCTTGCATGGCAAGGCAGAGCGCCCGTGGGCGATTTCCCCGCAGAGGATGTGGGCGCAAACGATCTTTGCGGCAGAGCGCGCTCGGGCTTATCGGTGCAAGGTGCTTTTGAAGACTACGCGGCCTGCCTCAAGCGCTAAAGTCCGGGATCTTCGAGCAGGATCGCCACGGTCAGCAGATGCGCGCTGTTGAGGTTGGTCGCAAGCGGCACGTCGTGCACGTCGCACACGCGCATCAGCGCCGAGATGTCGGGATCGTGCGGCTGGGCGGCGAGCGGATCGCGCAGAAAGATCACCAGATCGATCCTACCCTCGGCGACCATCGCGCCGATCTGCTGATCGCCGCCGAGCGGACCGGAAAGCACGCCCTGCACGGCAAGCCCGGTCGCTTCGTGGACGCGCCGGCTCGTGGTACCCGTGCCAAGCAGCTTGCAGCGTTCGAGCCGCTCGCGGTGGGTGTGGGCAAAGGCGACGATCTGGTCTTTTTTTCCGTCGTGGGCAATCAGGGCTACGGTTTTCACGGGTCTTGTCTCATTCATTCAGTAAAGCTTGGCGGCGCGTACGTCGCTCCGGAAACCAGAACCCCCAAAGAGCGCTCGTGCAAGCGAGCCGCCCGTTGGGGGTCGGGATTGATTGATCTTAACGTTTGAGCTGCGCCAGATCCCGCACCGCGCCGGTATCCGCGCTCGTCGTTAACGCGGCATACGCTTGTAAAGCGGCGGAGACGCTGCGTTCGCGCGCGATTGGCTGCCAGGCTGCGTCGCCGCGCGCGTCCATTTCGGTGCGGCGGCGCGCGAGTTCTTCGGCGTCGACCGCAAGGTGGATGCGGCGGTTCGGGATGTCGATCTCGATTGTGTCGCCATCTTGCACGAGGCCGATCGCGCCGCCCATCGCGGCTTCCGGCGAGGCGTGGCCGATCGAGAGTCCAGAGGTGCCGCCCGAGAAGCGGCCGTCGGTCAGGAGCGCGCATTGCTTGCCGAGCCCCCGGCTCTTCAGGTATGACGTTGGGTAGAGCATTTCCTGCATGCCGGGGCCGCCCTTGGGGCCTTCGTAGCGGATCACGACGACGTGGCCGGCCTGGACCTTTTCCGTCAGGATGCCTTCGACTGCGTCCTCCTGGCTTTCGAAGACGATGGCGCGGCCCGTGAACTTCCAGATCGACTCGTCGACGCCGGCCGTTTTGACGATGCAGCCGCGCTCGGCGATGTTGCCGGTCAGCACGGCAAGACCGCCGTCCTTTGAGTAGGCGTTGCTGACGCTGCGGATACAGCCGGCGGTGCGGTCGAGATCGAGTTCGGGGAAGCGCTGGCTTTGGCTGAAGGCGACCTGCGTCGGCACGCCGCCGGGCGCTGCCTTGTAGAAATCGAATACGTTGGTGTTGTGCGCGTGCATGACATCCCAGATGCGTAACGCCTCGGCAAGCGTTTTTGTGTGCACCGTCGGCACATCGTGGTGAATCATACCCTCGCGGTCAAGTTCGGCGAGGATGCCCATGACGCCGCCAGCGCGATGAACATCCTCGACGTGGTATTTGTCCGTCATGGGCGCAACCTTGCAGATACAGGGCACCTTGCGCGAGATGCGGTCGATGTCGCGCAGCGTGAAGGGGACTTGCGCTTCGCTGGCTGCGGCGAGCAGGTGCAGTACCGTATTGGTCGAGCCGCCCATCGCGACATCGAGGCTCATCGCGTTTTCGAAAGCCTTGAAGCTGGCGACCGAGCGCGGCAGTACGCTCGCGTCGTCGTTTTCGTAATAGCGACGGCACAGGTCCACGACGAGCCGGCCGGCACGCAGGAAGAGTTCCTTGCGGTCGGCATGGGTTGCAACGATCGTGCCGTTGCCCGGCAGCGAGAGGCCGAGCGCTTCGGTCAGGCAGTTCATCGAGTTGGCGGTGAACATGCCCGAACAGGAGCCGCAGGTCGGGCAGGCCGCGCGTTCGGCTTCGGCAAGATCCGCGTCCGACACATTTTTGTCGGCCGCCTTCACCATCGCATCGATCAGATCGAGCTTGACCACCTGGTCGCCGCCGTTCGTATGCGTGATGACCTTGCCGGCCTCCATCGGACCGCCGGAGACGAACACCGTCGGAATATTAAGACGCAGCGCCGCCATCAGCATACCGGGGGTGATCTTGTCGCAATTGCTGATGCAGATGAGTGCATCGGCGCAATGCGCATTGACCATGTACTCGACCGAATCGGCGATCAGCTCGCGCGAAGGCAGCGAATAGAGCATGCCGCCGTGGCCCATTGCGATGCCGTCATCTACCGCAATAGTGTTGAATTCCTTGGCTACGCCGCCATGCGCTTCGATTTCGCGCGCGACCATCTGGCCGAGGTCCTTGAGGTGGACATGGCCCGGCACGAACTGGGTGAAGCTGTTGGCGATCGCGATGATCGGCTTACCGAAGTCGCCGTCCTTCATTCCGGTGGCGCGCCACAAGGAGCGCGCGCCGGCCATGTTGCGGCCGTGGGTCGAGGTACGGGAACGATATTGGGGCATGGTCTTGACTCCACAAACACTGCTAGTCGGTTACCCGGCGAGAGGCTGCCTAGCATCGCCGATACAATCACGGGTTTTCGGGATGCGGACCCTGCCGCCGACCGATATTCCATGATTCTAACGAAACGAAAGCGATTCGATGCTCGTTCATCCGCAGTTCGACGCGGTAGCCCTATCGGCAGGCCCGTTCGCGATCCGCTGGTATGGCCTGATGTACCTCGTGGCCTTCATCTTGTTCCTCACGCTCGGTAAATGGCGCGCGAAACATGGCCCGATCATTGGCTGGCAGGAAAAGGATCTCGACGATCTGCTGTTTTACGGCGTGCTCGGCGTCGTGTTCGGCGGCCGGCTGGGCTACGTGCTGTTCTACAAACCCGATTACTACTTTTCGCATCCGCTCGAAATCCTCTTCGTCTGGCAAGGCGGGATGAGTTTTCACGGTGGTTTTCTCGGCGTGCTCGCGGCGCTCTGGTACTTCGGACGCCGCACGGGCCGAAGTTTTTTGCAGGTCGGCGATTTCGTCGGTCCGCTCGTGCCGCTGGGGCTTGCAGCAGGCCGGCTCGGTAATTTCATCAATGGTGAACTGTGGGGCCGCATCACCTCGCCCGATGCCTGGTGGGCAATGGTCTTTCCGCAGGCCGCGCACGAAGATCGTGCCGCCGCGCTCGTCGATCCTTCGCTGATGGAACAGCTTGCACGCTTCGGCGGTTTGCCGCGCCATCCCTCGCAGCTCTATCAGTTGGCGCTGGAGGGCGTAACGCTGTTCGTGATTCTCTGGTTGTTCTCGCGCAAGCGGTGGCCGATCGGTTTGGTTTCCGCAGCGTTTCTGATTGGCTATGGGTGTTTTCGCTTCATTGCCGAATTCGCGCGCCAGCCCGACGATTTTCTTGGCCTGCTCGCCGGCCGGCTTTCGATGGGGCAGTGGCTTTCGCTGCCGATGATCGCGATAGGTGTCCTGCTTGCAAGCTTGAGTCTGCGCGGCCGGCTGCGGTAATTGCACTGCGCGAAGCATTTCGTTAACTTTTGTTCCAGGTCGACTCGCGTGCGATGCGCGGGCGTGGCTAACAGCGCACAATCGCGTTTTTCAAAAAAAAGCCGGCGCAACGGCCGGTTTGGGGGGAGTCCGGAATGAACGAAAACATAGCGGAACACCAAGAGGAAGAGCATCTACGCCGGCGCCTTTCCAATCGGCATATCCAGTTGATTGCAATCGGCGGCGCGATCGGTACCGGGCTTTTCATGGGCTCGGGCAAAACGATCAGCCTGGCCGGGCCGTCGATCATCTTTGTCTACATGATCATCGGCTTCATGCTGTTCTTCGTCATGCGCGCGATGGGCGAGCTTTTGCTGTCGAATCTCGAATACAAATCCTTTGCCGATTTCGCCTTCGACCTGCTCGGTCCCTGGGCCGGATTTTTCACCGGCTGGACCTACTGGTTTTGTTGGATCGTCACCGGGATGGCCGATGTCGTGGCGATTGCCGGCTATGCGCAATTCTGGTTTCCGCATTTGCCGCAATGGGTGCCAGCCTTGGCCTGCGTGTTGCTGCTGCTGAGTCTGAACCTTGCCAATGTGAGGATGTTCGGCGAGATGGAATTCTGGTTCGCGATGATCAAGATCGTCGCGATCGTCGGCTTGATCCTGCTCGGTTTGTTCATGGTGTCGACCGGCTTTACCTCGCCCACTGGCACGGTGGCTTCGCTCAATCATCTGTGGGCCGATGGCGGGATGTTCCCGAAGGGGATTTTCGGCTTCTTCGCCGGTTTTCAGATTGCGGTATTCGCCTTTGTCGGCATCGAACTCGTCGGCGCCACGGCGGCCGAAGCGCGCGATCCGCATAAAACGCTGCCGCGCGCGATCAACTCGATCCCGATCCGCATCATCATGTTCTACGTGCTCGCGCTGATCACGATCATGTGTGTGACGCCCTGGACGCAAGCCCATGCCGACAAGAGTCCGTTCGTCGAACTCTTCCTCCTGGCCGGGTTGCCGGCAGCGGCGGGCCTGATCAACTTCGTCGTGATGACTTCGGCGGCGTCTTCAGCCAACAGCGGCATCTTCTCGACGAGCCGGATGCTCTTCGGCCTGGCCGAGGAAGGCGATGCGCCGAATGCCTTCGCGCACCTGTCGCGCCAAGCCGTGCCCGCGCGGGGCCTGCTGTTTTCCTGTATCTGCCTGCTCGGTGGCGTGGCGTTGATCTATGCGGAGCCGAACCTGATCAATGCCTTTACGCTCGTCACGACGATCTCGGCGATTTGCTTCATGTTCGTCTGGTCGATCATCCTGCTGTCGTACATCGCCTATCGCCGCAACCGGCCGCAATTGCACGCAGCCTCGCACTACAAGATGCCCGGCGGCGTGCCGATGTGCTGGGCCTGTCTAGGCTTCTTCGTTTTCGTGCTGAGTCTCCTGCTGCTCAAGGATGACACGCGCATCGCGCTGTTCGTCACGCCACTCTGGTTCGTAGTGCTCGGTATCGGCTACGCGTTCGTGCGCGCGCGCCGCCGTGCTGGTCTGGCGCTCGCCAGCCGCACCTGAGTCTGCTATCTAAACAAAACGGCCACCCATGCGGTGGCCGTTTTGTTGTGTATCTGGCGGTAATCAGAGCGGGAAGCGCTCGACCATGCCGTGCAGGCTTCCCGAGAGTTTGGACAGATCGGTGACGGTGACCGTCGCGCTTTGAATGCTGTGATCGGTCTGCTGATTCATCAGATTGACCTCGTCGGCTGTTGTGGCCATATCCTTGGTGACGGTGGACTGCCTGCGCGTGGCTTCGGCGATCTCGCGGATCGCAATCGCAACGCTGCCGACCTCTTCCTGGATCTTCTGAATTTCGGTTACGACCGAGTGCGAGGCGGACAGGCCGCTGGCCACCGATTGCTGGGTCTCCCCCATGTTCGACAGCGCAAGCTGGATGTCTGCATGCGTGGCATTGATCAAGCTGCTGATGTCTACCGTTGCACGCGCGGTCCGTTCGGCAAGCTTGCGCACTTCGTCCGCGACGACCGCGAAGCCGCGGCCGGACTCTCCCGCACGCGCCGCCTCGATTGCCGCGTTCAATGCGAGCAGGTTCGTCTGATCGGCAATTTCTCGAATCGATCCGACGATGGCATTCATTTCGCTGGAGCGTTCGCCGAGCGCGCCCATCGTGCCAGCCAGTCGGTCGACCTCGGTCGAAATGCGTTCGATGCCGCCGGCCAGTTCCTTTACCGCTTCGGCCGAATGCTGGGAAACCTCTCCGGTCTGCCGCGCGGTTGCTTCCACATGCTGCGCGTTGTCGGCAATGTGGTTGATGCTGCCGGTGATTTCTTCGATGGCCTTGGCCGTGAAGGCAAGTTTTTCGGATTGCTTGCGCGAATCGGTAGCCATCGAGCGCGTCACGCCGCCGAGCGAATCGAGGTCGGTGTTGAGCGCGCTTGCGCTCTCGCGCACCTCGACGAACATATTGCGCAGACTCTCGATAAAACGATTGAACACCACTGCGGTCTGGCCGATCTCATCGCGTCCGTTCGCGGCTAATTTTTGCATCAGATCCGAGCGGCCATTCGAAACTTCGACCAGCGCCTCGCGCAACCTGAACATGCCTTTGAGCAATCGCGAGAGGACCAGATTGGCGATAGGGACGCCGATAGCCGCAAGCAACAGGCCGGCCAGCGTGAATTCCCAAAGAAGATGCCTGAGCGGCGACAAGATGGCGTCCTTGTCGACAACGGCGCAGAGCACCCAGTCGGTGCCGGGAATCGACGCAACGGCAACATATTTGCCCTTACCGTCGATGTCGAACTCATGCAGCCCTACTTTGTCGCCGGCCGACTGCAGGGCCGCGCCATCGAAGCCGGGCAGCACATCCATAATGGGTTTGAGCGCCGAGTCGGGCTTAGGATGCGCGACGATCTTGCCGTCGCGCGTGGCGAGGAAGGCATAACCTTCTCCGCGCAAGGCAATCGAATTGACGACAGCGACGACTTCCTCCAGCGAAATATCCCCGCCGACCACCGCATGCGCCTCACCGCCGACCGGTCGCGCTACCGTAATGCCGAGTTTCTTCGTGCTCGACGAGATATACGGTGGGGTGACGATTGTTTGTTTGGCGTCGACGGCCAGTTTGTACCAGGGGCGAACGGTCGGGTCGTAGCCCTCGGCGGCCTTTTTGGTCGCCAGGTTGTAGATCATCCGTTTGTCTTCAAAGCCGACGAAAGTCTGGTCGAAGCGGCCGGCATCCTTGCCGACAATCAGGAAAGGCACCGGGTCGGTGACCATTTGCAAGCTGGTTGCCGTCGCTTCTATCGCGTCGCGTCTTTGCGTAATCCAGCGCGCCATCGCTGCGCGGTTTCCCTGCACGGTGGCCTCGATCTCCTGATTCACCCCTTTGACGATTTCTGTGCGCATTCGCAGATACGCCACCGCCGACAGCACGGCAATCGCAGCCATCAACAACACAGCCACAAAGGCCAGTAAGCGCCATCTCAAAGACATTACCCGCTCCTATTGATTGAAATTCGCGGAGCCCGCTCGATCAGCGGATGGGCATCGGCCTGGGCTTTTGACTGGGCCATGTGGCCCCGCCGATCAGGAGTGGGACGATATCTTCAATATCGGAAGAAAACGATCGAAGTTAAGTGCGTCTGGCATATGGCATGCGGATTAGTTCTTTTTGCCGGAACGCGGGAACAGGGCTGGATCAGCGCAGCCGGTTGATCGCCTGCCGCGTCTCCAGCGCTATGCTGCGCGCGGCGCTGGCGAAGTCCTCGTCCGGACTGGCATAAAGGATTGCGCGCGAGGACGAAATCATCAGGCCACGCCCGCTCGCAGTGCGGCCCGCTGTGAGCGTGGCCTCGATATCGCCGCCCTGGGCGCCGATACCCGGGACGAGTAAAGGCAGATCGCCGACGATGCTGCGCACGTCGGCGAGTTCCTGTGGGAAGGTTGCGCCGACGACGAGCGCGGCCTGGCCGTGCGGGTTCCACTTCGTCGCGACGAGTTCGGCGACGTGTTGATAAAGCTTACGTCCGCCGCCGATGTCGAGATTCTGCAAGTCCGAGCCGCCCGGATTCGAGGTGCGGCAAAGCACGATCAGACCGCGGTCCTTCCATTCGAGATAGGGCGCGACCGAATCGAAACCCATATAGGGATTTACCGTCAGCGCATCGGCTTTGTAACGCTCGAAGGCTTCGCGCGCGTATTGCGTGGCTGTGGCGCCAATGTCGCCGCGCTTGGCGTCGAGAATCACCGGCACTGCCGGGTATTTAGCGTGGATATGCGCAATCAGCGCTTCGAGCTGATCCTCGGCGCGCAGCGCCGCGAAATAGGCGATCTGCGGCTTGAACGCGCAGGCCAGATCCTGCGTGGCATCGACGATCTGGCGGCAGAATTCGAACACCGCGTCGGGGCTTTCGCGCAGATGGGTGGGGAACTTCGCCAGGTCCGGATCGAGTCCGACACAGAGTAGCGAATCGTGAGCTGCCCAGGCGGCGGTGAGTTTCTGACGGAAGTCCATGGTCGCGTCGGCTTAAATTAGATAGTGAAGGTTGGGCGGGATTGTACCGACGGCGGTGTGGCGTAACGGGCGATGTCGTGCAATTTTCAGGCGGGCAAAGGGGCTGGAAGGGGTAGAATCACCGGCTTTTTGGTTTTGGCTGGCGCTCTTCGCCAGGAAGAAGATTTAAGGGGAAACGCAAGCGTGCTCGTCGCAAACAACATCACCATGCAGTTCGGCGCCAAGCCTTTGTTCGAGAATGTCTCGATCAAATTTGGCGATGGCAACCGCTATGGCCTCATCGGTGCCAACGGGGCCGGTAAGTCGACCTTCATGAAAATCCTCGCCGGCGCGCTCGAATCTTCGGCCGGCAATATCGCGCTCGACTCTGGCGAACGCATGGCCTTCCTGCGCCAGGATCAGTTCGCCTTCGAGGACGTGCGCGTGCTTGACGTCGTCATGATGGGCCACGCCGAAATGTGGGCCTGCATGCAGGAAAAGGACGCGATCTACGCGAACCCCGAGGCGAGCGAGGCCGATTACATGCACGCCGCCGAACTCGAAGCGCATTTCTCCGAATACAACGGCTACACGGCCGAGGCGCGCGCCGGCGAACTCTTGCTCGGTGTCGGCATCCCGACTTCGCAGCACAATGGCCCGATGCGCGAGGTCGCGCCGGGCTGGAAGCTGCGCGTGCTGCTATGTCAGGCGCTGTTCGCCAACCCCGACATCCTGCTGCTCGACGAACCGACCAACAACCTCGACATCAACACGATCCGCTGGCTCGAAGGTGTGCTCAACAATCGCGAGAGCACGATGATCATCATCTCGCACGACCGCCACTTTCTGAATCAGGTCTGCACGCACACGGCCGACCTCGACTACGGCCGCATCCAGATCTGGCCCGGCAATTGGGACGACTATCTCGAAGCCTCGACACAGGCGCGCGAGCGTCAGTCCGCTCAGAACGCCAAGGCCAAGGAACGCGTCGCCGAATTGCAGGATTTTGTGCGGCGCTTTTCGGCCAACAAGTCCAAGGCGCGTCAGGCGACGAGCCGCGCCAAGCAGATCGAGAAGATCAAGATCGAAGAATTCAAGCCATCGAGCCGTCAATACCCGTGGATTCGTTTCGATTATGACGAGAAGGAAAAACTGCATCGCCAGGCCGTCGCGCTCGAAAATGTAGATTTCGCCTATGCTGGCGGCAAGTCCATTGTCAAGAACTTCAGCTTTGCGGCCGATGCCGGCGACAAGATCGCGATCATCGGCGAGAACGGCGTCGGCAAGACCACGCTGATGAAGCTTTTGGCCGGTGAACTCGCGCCCGTGCGCGGCACGATCAAGTGGGCCGAGAAGGCCAAGTTCGGTTATTACGCGCAAGACCACTCGGCCGAATTTGAAAGCGATGAAAACCTGACCGACTGGATTTCGGGCTACGTGCGCGAGGGCGGCTACGAGGGCGACGACGCGCAGACGCTGATCCGTGGTACGCTCGGGCGGCTCCTGTTCCAGGGCGACGAGGTCAAGAAGTCGGTGCGCGTGATTTCGGGCGGCGAACAAGGTCGCATGATGTTCGGCAGGCTGATGCTCCAGCGCAAGAATGTGCTCTTGATGGACGAGCCGACGAACCATCTCGACATGGAATCGATCGAAGCGCTCAACGCTGGCCTCGACAAGTTCGAAGGCACGTTGTTCTTTGTTTCGCACGACCGCGAGTTTGTCTCCTCGATCGCTACGCGGATCATCGAAATCAAGAACGATGGCCAGATCGTCGACTACCGCGGCACCTATGACGAGTACCTGGCGAGCCAAGGTCTGGAATAGGCCCGTGGTTTGCGAATGAAAAAAGGCCGATCCGTGAATCGGCCTTTTTTTGTAATGAAGCCGCGTCTATCAGGCACGCAGATGCAAATCGTCCGCGCCGTATTCGAGCCCGAGCGGTTCGATGACGACGCGCTTGGGTCCAGCTTCGACTACGCCCGCGTTCCAGGCCGTCAGCCCAAGTCCGCGCGCGACTTCCACGACCGCGTTGGCGTCCCCGGGCGCGACGAAGATCGCAAAACCTGCGCCCATGTTGAGACTGCCATAGGCTTCGCGGTCGTCGATGCCGGCGTGCTGCTGAATAAAGGCGAGTACGGGCGGTACCAGGGGCAGCGTGTGCACACGGTAGCCGAGCGCGGCCGGGTGACGCATCAGCTTGCGCCAGCCGTGGCCGGTGATGTTGGCGCAGTAATGCGGTGTGATACCGGCGGCATAGAGCGCCTCGGTCACCGGCACATAAAGCACCGTAGCATCGAGCAGGGCCTCGCCATACATGCGGCCATCGGAAAGCTTCGTCGCATAACCGTCGGGCAGACGTTCGACGAGTTTACGCGCCAGGCTCACGCCGTTTGCATGAATACCGCTAGATGCGAGAATCACGATGGCATCGCCCACCTTCAGCGTATCGCCTAGCGGCAGACGCGCGCGTTCCTTGACGATGCCGACGCAGGACGCCGCCAGATCGATGCGGCCGGCTTCGACGACGCCGGCGAGCGCCGGCGTTTCGCCGCCACCCCAGCTCACCTTGCAAACGTCGCAGGCGGCCTGCCAGCCGCGCACCAGATCTGCCATGCGTTCGGTATCGGCGAACCATTCGCTACCACCGGCCGACCAATAAGCGTGAATCGAAAGCGGCGTTGCGCCGACGGTGATCAGGTCATTGACCGCCATCGCGATCGTGTCCTGGGCGATGGTGTCGTAGTGCGTGCGGCCAGTCAGTGTGCGGACCTCGTCGGCGACGAGCGCCTTGGTGCCGAGGCATTCGGTGATGCTCGCGATCAGGAGCCCGCCTACGTCCATCACATAAGCCGATTCGCCGCGCGAAGCCGCGATTTCGCTGACGCCGTGGCTTGCGAGGTTGATGGCCGTGCCTGCGGCGGCGCGTTGGGCCAGGATCTTGAGCGGGTCGATCTTGGAATAGTCGACGCCGGCGGCGATGTAGTCGAGAGGTGTCTGGGACATGGTTTCCGGAGGCTGGTAGCGAGGGCGCCGGCTTATGCCCGGCGCGTCCGGGCGCAATTGTAGACCGGCCGGGAAGGTGTTGCATGCGTCCTTCTTGACAATACGGCTGACCGGCAAGCACACTTTCCACCTTGCGCCGCTTTGAACTCCTCAGCTTGCTGGGCGCACGGCCCTTGTCGGGGCCGCAAATACAGCTAAAGCGAGACGTGTTTTAGAAAAACCCGTTCCGCCGCCGAGGCGAACGGGTTTTATTGTTTTTGGGACCGTCATGACGCTCTATGTACCTGACCACTTTACCGCGCCGGACCACGATGCGATCTTCGAACTGATTGCGACGCACCCTTTTGCAACGCTGATTAGTATTGCAGGGAACGAACCCGTTATCACGCATCTGCCTTTGCTCCTCGCCGAGGATGGCATGCTGCTTGGCCATGTCGCCCACGCGAATCCGCAGGCTGCGCTATTGTTCGATGGCGCGCAAGCGACTGCAATCTTTCACGGCCCGCATGCGTATGTGTCGCCCACTTGGTACGAACAAGCCGGTGTACCGACCTGGAACTACGCCACCGTACATGTCCGAGCGAGTATTCATGCACTGCATGGCGATGCCGCCCAATCGCTGCTCGACCAACTCATCGACGCCTTTGATCCCGACCCGCTCGGCGAAACCGGCACGCGCCATCTCCGTGCCGACGAACGTGTCGATATGCTTGCGCATATCCATTGCTTCGCGCTTGAGATTTTGAAAATCGAAAGTAAGTTCAAGCTCTCCCAAAATAAAGCGACGACCGATCGGCAACGCATAATTAGCGCGCTCGGCCAGCAGGACGATTCCGAAGCACAAGCGGTGGCAGGGCTGATGTTGAGCAGGCTCACACAACAAACACCCCAGGGCACCTCGAAATGAATTAACCGCCTTTGCGCATTTCATAGCGCAAGGTGAATACCAAATCGACGAGATAGAGACAATGCAAGCCGACCGTACCGAAGAACTCCGCGACCTGCTCGAAACCCGCATTCTGCTGCTCGATGGCGCGATGGGCACGATGGTCCAGCGGCATAAATTGCAGGAAGCCGACTATCGCGGCGTGCGTTTCGCCGACTGGAAGCACGACGTCAAGGGCAATAACGATCTCTTGCTGCTCTCCCGGCCGGAAATCATCCGGGGTATTCATGCGGCCTATCTCGAAGCCGGCGCCGATATCCTTGAGACGAACACATTCAATGCGACGCGCGTCTCGCAGGGCGAGTACGGCATGGAGGCGCTCGCCTTCGAACTCAATGTCGAAGGCGCCAGACTTGCGCGCGGCGTCTGTGACGAATTTGCGTTGAAGACCGGCCGGCCGCGTTTCGTCGCCGGCGTGCTCGGACCGACCTCGCGCACCGCCTCGCTCTCGCCCGATGTTAACGATCCGGGTTTTCGCAATACCAGCTTCGATGCGCTCGTGGCCGACTATCTCGAATCGGCCAAGGGGCTCGTCGAGGGTGGCGCCGATATTCTGATGGTCGAAACCATTTTCGACACGCTTAACGCCAAGGCTGCCTTGTTCGCAATCGAGCGCCTATTCCAGGAAGCCGGCCGCCGCTGGCCGGTGATGATCTCCGGCACGATTACCGACGCTTCTGGTCGCACGCTCTCGGGCCAGACGACCGAGGCGTTCTGGGATTCGCTCGCTCATGCGAACCCGCTGACGATAGGCTTGAACTGCGCGCTGGGCGCGAAGGAGCTGCGTCAGTATGTCGAGGAGATGGCGCGCGTGTCCGAAACCTGGCGCTCGGCGCATCCGAACGCGGGCCTGCCGAATGCCTTCGGCGAATACGACGACACGCCGGAGAACATGGCACGTCAGGTCGGCGAATGGGCGGCGAGTGGTTTTGTCAACATCGTCGGAGGTTGTTGCGGCACGACGCCCGAACATATCAAGGCGATAGGCGAAGCGGTTGCAGAGACCAAACCGGCATACCGGCCGAGCAAGTCGCACGTCATGCATCTGGCGGGCCTGGAGCCGCTGGCGGTCAGCGACGACGCGCTGTTCGTCAATGTCGGCGAACGCACCAACGTCACCGGTTCCAAGGTCTTCGCGCGCATGGTCCTCGAAGGCCGTTTCGACGATGCGCTCGCAGTCGCGCGTCAGCAGGTCGAAAATGGCGCCCAGGTCATCGACATAAACATGGACGAGGCGATGCTCGACTCGCAGGCGGCGATGGATCGCTTCCTCAAGCTGATCGCCTCGGAGCCCGATATCGCGCGCGTGCCGCTGATGATCGATTCGTCTAAATGGGATGTCATCGAAACGGGACTCAAGTGCCTGCAAGGCAAGGGCATCGTCAACTCGATCTCGATGAAGGAAGGCGAGGCAAAATTCCTCGAACAGGCGCGGCTCGTGATGCGCTATGGTGCGGCCGCCGTCGTAATGGCCTTCGACGAAAACGGCCAGGCCGATACATACCAGCGCAAGATTGAGATCTGCCGCCGCGCCTACGATCTTCTGACCGGCATCGGCTTCCCGCCCGAGGACATCATCTTCGACCCGAACGTGTTTGCGATTGCCACCGGCATCGCCGAGCACGACAACTATGCGGTCGACTTCATCGAAGCCGTGCGCTGGATTCACACGAATTTGCCGCACGCCAAGACCTCGGGCGGCATCTCGAATGTGTCGTTCTCGTTTCGCGGTAACGACCTCGTGCGCGAGGCGATCCACACGGTCTTCCTTTACCACGCAATCCGTGCCGGCCTCACGATGGGCATCGTCAACGCTGGCCAGCTCGGCGTATTCGATGAACTCGAACCGAAGCTGCGCGAACTCGTCGAAGATGTCGTACTCAATCGCCATAGCGGCGCGGGCGAGGCGCTTGTCGAGTATGCGCAAACGGTAAAAGGCGCGGCTTCGGTGCGTGTAGAGGATCTCGCCTGGCGCAACCAACCGGTCGGCGAACGGCTCAAGCATGCGCTGGTGCGCGGCATTACCGAATACGTCGTCGCCGACACCGAAGAGGTGCGCGCCGCGCTGGCGGCCGACGGCCGCCCACCGCTCGCGGTCATCGAAGGCCCGCTGATGGATGGCATGAACGTCGTCGGTGATCTGTTCGGTGCAGGCAAGATGTTCCTGCCGCAGGTCGTCAAATCGGCGCGCGTGATGAAGCAGGCCGTCGCGCATCTGATCCCCTTCGTCGAAGCCGAGAAGGCGCGTACGGGTGCGGCGGCCAAGGGTAAGATCGTCATCGCTACCGTCAAGGGCGATGTCCATGACATCGGCAAAAATATCGTCGGCGTAGTACTCGGCTGCAACGGCTACGAAGTCGTCGATCTCGGCGTGATGGTGCCGGCCGAAAAAATCCTCAATGCGGCGCGCGAACATGGCGCGCAGGCGATCGGGCTTTCCGGTTTAATTACACCCTCGCTCGAAGAGATGAGCCATATCGCCGCCGAGATGCAGCGCCAGGGTTTTGCCGATGGCGAGGCGATACCGCTTTTGATCGGCGGTGCGACGACGAGCCGCGCGCATACCGCGATCAAGATCGCACCGCACTACAGCGGCCCGGTCGTCTATGTGCCCGATGCCTCGCGCGCCGTCGGCGTTGTCACCAAGCTGCTCTCCGACGTGCAGCGCGACGGTTATATTGCCGAGGTCGCCGTGGATTACGAGCGGCTGCGCGAGCAGCACGGCACGAAGCGTGGCGTACAACTTGTGCCTTATGCCACGGCAGCAGCGAACCATGCGAAGCTCGATTTCGCATCCTACACGCCGCCAAAACCCGCCGTCATCGGTCTGCGCGCGCTACGCAATATGGATTTAGCGAAGCTCGTAGCCTACATAGACTGGGCGCCGCTCTTCCAGACCTGGGATCTTGCGGGAAGCTATCCCGCGATACTCGATGACGCAATCGTCGGCGCGACTGCCCGCCAAGTATTCGATGACGCACAGGCGATGTTGAAGAAAATCGTCGAAGGCCGCTGGCTCACCGCGCACGGTGTGTTCGGCATCTGGCCGGCGGCGCGGCGCGATGACGACATCGTTATTTACGCAGACGAATCGCGCAGAGAAATCCGCGCCGAACTGCCGCAGCTACGCCAGCAGCATGAGCGTCCGGCGGGCAAGCCCCACTGGAGTCTCGCCGATTTCATCGCACCTGTGGGAGGCAAGCCCGACTGGCTCGGCGGCTTCGCAGTAACGGCCGGCGTCGGTATCGAAAAGAAGCTGGCAGAGTTCGCGCAGGCGCATGACGATTACAGCGGCATTATGCTCAAGGCGCTTGCCGATCGGCTTGCCGAGGCATTCGCCGAGTATCTGCATGAAAAGGTGCGCAAATCCGATTGGGGTTACGCGAGTAACGAGTCGCTCGACAGGGCTTCGCTGATTGCCGAGCAATACAAAGGCATCCGCCCTGCGCCCGGCTACCCGGCCTGCCCCGACCACACGCAGAAGGGCATGCTGTTCGATTTGCTCGAAGCGCCGCGCGCGACCGGTCTTGCGCTGACCGAAGCTTTTGCGATGATGCCCGCCGCCGCCGTTAGTGGCTTCTACTTCAGCCACCCGGAGTCCCACTATTTCGCGGTGCAGAAGATAGGCCGTGACCAGCTCGAAAGCTGGGCTGCGCGCAAAGAGATGAGCGTCGAAGAAGCCGCGCGCTGGCTCGCGCCGATTCTGTAACCACGCTGCGGCTTACCTCGCCATCGATCGCGAAGTAAACCGCAACTGTAGTGGTCAAGTTATTTCGGACAATCGCGGCGGCGTGCGCATGCTTACCGACGCCTTGGCGGACAAGATGAAGATCGGATGTTTCGATTGGGGCCCTTTTGCCGCGCATCTGCCGTTCGACGTGACCATGATGTGCCAGGACGTGGAGAAGATCGTTGCGGAGGTTTTTGTCTTGGCCGATGCACCAGTCGATACGACGGATCATCCGTTTGTCATTGCTCCCGCGTGTTTCGAGCCGATACTGAAAGAAGACGGCTGAGCTTATTCACCACGGAACAATCTTCGGTAAGCCGATGGTGATGTTCCGAACGCCGCCGCGAAATGCTGACGCAGCGAAGCGCTCGAGCCGAAGCCTGCGTCCTGCGCAAGCGTATCGATCGGCAGTGCCGTCGTCTCCAGCAAGGCTTGCGCATGTGCAAGCCTTGCTGCGAGCAGCCATGCGCCGACGGTCGCGCCCGTCGCTTGGCGGAAATGACGCGTGAAAGTGCGCCGGCTCATCGATACGCGCTGGGCGAGCGAATCTAGTGTATGCGTTTCGGAAAGATGCGCGCGGACCCAGTCGAGCAAGTCGGCGAGCTGGCTGTCGCGCGGGTTTGCCGCCACCGGTTGTTGTGTGTATTGCGCTTGGCCGCCCTGCCGGTGTGGCGGGATGACCAGCCTTCGCGCAACATAATTGGCGGCTTTCGCGCCGTGCAGCTTGCGCAGTATATGCAGGCAGCAGTCCAGGCCGGCGGCGGTGCCGGCCGATGTCAGAATGTCGTTGTCATCGACATAGAGCACATCCGGATCGAGCCGTACGCGCGGGAAGCGGCGGGCGAATACGTCGGCCCAGCCCCAATGCGTGGTGGCGGGGCGGCCGTCGAGCAGACCCGCCTCCGCCAGCACGAATGCGCCCAGGCATAGACCGACTATTTGCGCGCCGCGCGCATGCGCCGCCCGCAGCGCGGCCAGCAGCGCTGCGGGCGGCGTTTCCTCGGCGTCGCGCCAGCTCGGGACGATGATCGTGTCGGCACTGGCGAACGCGTCGAGGCTGTGCGACGTCGCAATCGTGAAGCCGGCGGTGGTCATAAGCGGGCCCGGTTCGGCCGCACAGACGCAGAAATCGAATTGCGGTATGCCACCGTCCGAGCGGTCTTCGCCGAACACGATGCATGGCGTCGACAGATGAAATGGGCTGATCCGGTCGAAAGCGACCACGGCGACGCTGTGTGCAGTGGGCATGATGCGTTCTGTCTTAGAGTAATTGGCCCGATTCTATCGAATATTGTCATATGGGCCACTATCGGCAAACATGGCGCGCGGGAACAATTCGGCTATCGCCTCGCAGCGAAGTTAATCCCCGAAATTCAAGCGCAACCCCAAGGAAAAAGGCCGCACCATGAATACCCCTATCCCGCGCCGTGCATTGATTGTGATCGATGTGCAAAACGAATACGTAACAGGCGATTTGCCGATCGAATACCCGCCGGTCGAAACCTCTCTCGCGAATATCGGCCGCGCGATCGATGCGGCGCATGCCGCCTCGGTGCCGGTGGTAGTCGTACAGAATTTCGCGCCAACGACTTCGCCGCTCTTCGCGCGCGGTAGCGCAAGTGCCGAGTTGCATTCCGTGGTCGCCGCGCGGCCGCGCGAGCACTATGTCGAGAAGTCGCTGCCGAACGCATTCATCGGTACCGATCTTGCCGATTGGTTCAAAGAGAACGCTATCGACACGCTGACGATTGTCGGCTATATGACGCACAACTGCGATGCGACTACGGTATTCCATGCGATGCACGCGGGGTTTGCGGTCGAGTTCCTGACGGATGCGACGGGGTCCGTGCCGTATGCAAATAGTGCCGGCGCTGCGAGCGCCGAGGAGATTCACCGCGTTTTCGCGGTCGTGATGCAGGCGCGCTTCGCGGCGGTGCTGACGACCGATGCCTGGATAGCTGCGCTGCAAACCGGTGCGACGCCCGAGCGTGGCACGATATTCGCATCGAACCAAAAAGCCAGGGCGCTGACGGGTGCGGTGGCGTAAATACAGGCCGACCGCGCGACCGGCCTGTTAGCCTTGCAAGTTCAGGATTCACTATGCAGAACGAGGACCCCTTCGATCCACCCCCCGAGCCGCCCGCATCGCCGCACGCGAGCGAATGCTGCGAATCCGGTTGCGGTGACCAATGCGTCTGGACGCACTACGAAATTGCGCGCGCCGATTTCGAGCGTTTGATGCGCGCATGGCGTATGCGCAATCCGGGCGCCGAAAGCTTATGAAAATTTCATCCCGGCCGCGCCAGTCCGTATGGCGCGCAGATGCGCATTCACGCGTGCATCCGTACATTCAGCGCGTCGACGAGTTCCGCCCAGTCGGCATCAGAGCGCAATTCCTCGTGCAGGAAGGCGGATTGGGAGGGCGTCCAGAACGGTGCGTCGGCGAGCGCCAGATGGTCTGGCAAGGGTGCGTGGCGCGCGATGAATTGCTCGATTGCGGCAGTGTCCGAAGGCAAGCCGAGCTGGGCAAAGAGCTCGTCGAAGGTATGCAGGGGGAGTTCCATTGTCGGCGTCCTCGAAGCGTGGGGAAACGGGAGCGTAAACTCGGTGCCTTTCTGCTCTGGCCGCACGCGCGGCTACAAGTTCAGACAATTCGTATCGAAAGGTCATCATGGAAGCCCGTCTTAACGAAGTAGAAGCAAAGCTTGCGCTGGCCGAAGATCTGCTCGAAACGCTCAATCACACGGTGTTTCGCCAGCAGCAGCAAATCGACCAATTGCAACGTCAGTTACGCGCAATCGCGCAGCAGATGCAGGGCGCACCTGGCGAGCGTCGCGATCCTGCCGAAGAAATTCCACCACACTACTGATTCCATTTCTAGACCAACCATGCCTTTGTCGACTTCGCCTTGCCGTGCCGGGTGCGCTGCCTGCGACTCCTCTTCGCGGCCGATCGATTTAGAAACGAAATGAACTTGGCGCGAACGCCAAGGCCCCGCCGATCAGTGCGTGCGCGTCGTCGGCCGGCGCGAATTCGATCATCGCTTCCCAGTCCTGGCCGACCTGCCAGCCTTGCTTTTGCGCCGAGCTTGCGATTGCCGCGCGCAGCGGTTCGCCGAGGCCATCGACGAGTCCTCCGGCGAAAATGAAGCGTTCGAGGCCGAGCGAGTAATGGAGCATCGCAACGGCGCGAGCCAGCGGTTCGACGAACGCTTGTAAATCCGGCGCGCGGCCTGCTTGTTGTGCCGCCGCGCTGACGCGCTGCCAAGCACGGCCTGAGGCCAGCGCGCCGAGATGGCCTTGGCCGCCGCAGTCGCAACGCGGCGCATCGGGATTGGCGTCGAACACCATGTGAGTCAGCTCACCGCCGTAGCCGTGCGGACCGACGCACGGCACGCCATCGATGAAAACCTTGAGGCCAATGGCCGAGCCGAGCGTGAACAGCGCGAAATCTCGGTTCTCCGATACAAACCGGTAGCCGGCGGCCGTCACGTCGTTCATCAGCTTCGTCGGTACGCCGGGCAAGCGTTCGGCGAGCATCGCGGTGAGGTCCAAGGGGCATAGCGATTGGCCGTCGGGCCCCCAGACGGTTGGTAAAGCAAGCAGCGTGGTTCCACCGACGATAGGTCCGGGGAAGGCGGCGGCGAGTGCTTGCGCGCCGAATCGAAGTAGTCGGCGATGAAACCGAGCACATCGTCTAGACGTTCTGCGGCGGGTACGCCCGGTTCGAGCAGGTAATTCGGCGTCGCGCGCCGCATCGAGTCGAGTAGGCGCGGCCCCGTGGGCTCCAGCGCGACGACTGCGCCGCGCAGGTTGGTGCCGCCAATATCGAAGCTGACGACGATGTTTTCGTTCATGAGCGGCTCCCTCGTTCGGATGGAGCGTACGTTGGACGGAAGTACTAGTGCGGCAAGCGGATGCAATGCGGTGTCAACCCGATCACGCTTGACGCGTTATCTGCCTTGTCGCCCCAGAGAACGGGCAGGTAACAGGAGAAACAGATGGGCAGCATGCTCATGGAGTCCTACAGCGAATTCCTGGACTCATTGAAAAAATCCGGCGTGGCCATCACCAACGAAACCGAGCTGCGCGAACGCTTGGCCGAAGCCCAACGCTGGCGCTACGCCTTCATGACGCTGGCCGCCAACGGCAAGTCGATCGGCATTCAGTTTATCGACCAGGGCGCGAGCGACAACGACGAACAGATTCTCGAAGCTTTCGATCACTACGCCTTTCCGGCCGAATCCGGCCGCGCCTTCGCGGCCAAGCTGAGCAGCAACTGATAGTTATTATGCCGGCCCCTTGTGCGGGCCGGCATTCAATGGTTCAGACCGTAGCAAGCCCCTCTTTCGCCCGCTTGAGCCATTCCCGGTTCAACGAGCGTGCGTGGTTGTGCCAGTGTTTCGCGTCGGCGACGATATCTTCGTAAAGCGCGCGGGCGCGTTGCCTGTTGGCGGCGTCGCCCTGTGCGGCGAGCCAGTCTGCGAAGCGGCATTTAGGTTCGGGGTCCACCGCCACGACCAGGGCCGCTTCAAAGGCTTCGCGCGCTGTTGCGTCGCCAGTTTCCGCGAGTACCCGCGCCAGCATCAGCGCGGGCAGCGGTTGGCGTCTCGCTTCGGGACGAGCCTGGAATAGCCGGGCCAGCGTTTCCCCGCACTGCGCGAACAGCGCGCTGTCCACCTGGGCGCGCGCGAGTCCGAGCAGCAGCGCGGGATCGTCGGCGAACGGGCCTTGGGCGGCCTCGCGGTAGTGCTGTAGCGCTTCGGCCGTCGCGCCCGTTTCGAGCAGTGCGTTGGCCAGATGCAGGCGGTTATCGATGGTCGGCGTTCTGTCATAGGCTTCGCGCGCGCGTTGCAGGCTGCGGCCAGGAGCCACGATCTCGCGTACCGCCTTGCCGGCAACATAGGCGCCACGGCTCTGGCGCAATTCGGGCAAGTAGACCGCAAAAAAATAAACCACACTCCCAAACAGTGGGAATGCGAACAAAATCATTAGCCAGAAAAGCTCGCGACCGCGCCGGATCGCATGGATCGCGAAGAAGATCGCGACAAGAATGTGAAGGCCAAGGCCGAAAATTTGCATTATTCGATTTCAAAGCGTGACGACAGACGGCGGATTATCGCAGCATGGGCTGGCAATCCCTCAAAACAGCCCTGAAGCGATATTGATCGTCAACGCGAGCACGGTCGTGTTGAACGCATAGGCAAGCACGCAATGCGCGAGCCCGATCCTTCGCATCGCTTGCGCCGCGAAGGAGACATCGGCGGTTTGGCCCGAGGTGCCGATGACGGCGGCGAAGTAGAGGAAATCCCAATAATCGGGTTTGGCCGTTTCGGGAAATTGCAGACCGCCGTCGCCGCCCTGTTCGAGGTTCGAGTAGAAATCATGCGCATAGTGCAATGCGAACATCAGATGAATGAAGAGCCAGGACGAAACGACGGTCGCGACGGCGAGCGCAATATGCCCGAATTTCAGCGCGCCGGGGCTATCCTTGACGACGGCCAACTCGGCGAAGATCGCGATGAGGCTCGCAAGCGTAGCGAGGATTACACCGATCAGCACGACGAAGCGGCCCTCGTCCTGAACTTGTGCGCGGTGGCGCATGTGTTCGTGCGTCGCGCGCGCAATCGTCATGCCCGCCAGCGCAAGATACAGATACACGCCGGCGTTCCATGCCAGAAGTAGTCGCGTCGATTCGTGCAGAGCAAGACTCTTCGGCAGCAGCGGGTAACACATGACGCCAACGAGGAGTGAGGCGAACAAGTGTGGCCGCGCATGAAGTTGGCGGACGAGGAGGCTGCGATGGCGGCGCTGCGGGGTCGTGGGCATGAGGCTCTGATGATCGTGGCATGAACGGCCGACAAAATATCACTGCCGTTGGCGTTCGGGAAACGGCCGGTAACAAAACGGTATCAACTTGACTCCCGCCATGGCGTTATGCATAGAAGGTGCTGCGCATTGTAGACGCGGCCATTTTTCCAATTTCGATGATGAAAATGGAATCCGAGGAGGGCGCGATGCCGCGCGCTGATCGCAATACCCGGATGTGCCGCTGGGCTGGTCTCGCCGTCATCCTGTTCGCCGGGATCGTCTGCGCGGCCGATGCGCCGCTCGACCCGCCTGGCCGCATTGGCGCGTTGTCCGAATTCGAAGGCAGTGTTCAGAACTGGCCCGGCGACGAGAACAACTGGACCCCGGCCGAACTCAATATGCCGGTGACGAGCGGCGACGCGCTGGCGACGAACACCGATGGCCGCGCCACGGTGCGTATAGGCAGTGCGGTCGTGCGGATTGCAGCCGATAGCCAGGCGAATTTCCGCCAGATAGACGATGCCGGCGTGCTGATCGAGGTCGTGCAGGGGTCTTTGCGTGCACGCCTGCGCAGTCTTGCGCGCGACGATCGCTTCGTATTTGCCGTTGGCGACATTCGATTGGAAGCACGTGATGCCGCCGACTTCCGTGTCGATCACGACGCCACGCAGCAACGCGCCACGCTGCGCGTTTTTTCCGGGCGCATCCAGGTACTCGGCGCGGATGAAAACATCCTGCTTACCGATGGCCAGCAGACCGATATCGATGTCGGTGCACGGCGCGTACTTTCACTGTCGGGGCTTGCGTTCGATGGTTTCGATGACTGGTTCGATGCGCGCGAGCGCGCAGCAGAGCCGGCCGAGGCATTGCGTTATGTCTCGCCCGAAACGACGGGCATCGAAGCCCTCGCCGGGCAGGGCGACTGGCACGAAGAGGCCTCGGTCGGCGCGATCTGGTTCCCCAACACGGTAGCAGTCGGCTGGACACCCTATCGCGACGGTCGCTGGGCCTATGTGCGGCCTTGGGGATGGACCTGGATCGATAACGCGCGCTGGGGTTTTGTGACCTGCCACTACGGACGCTGGGCTCTGGTCGGCAACCGCTGGGGCTGGGTGCCGGGGCGGAGAATTGCGCGTCCGATCTATGCGCCGGCGCTCGTCGGCTTCTATGGCGTGGGTCCGCAGGCCGGTGCGGCGATCGAGATCGGTGGCGGACCGGGCGTCGGCTGGTTTCCGCTGGGTCCCGCCGAGATTTATCGACCGGCTTATGCAAGCAGCGCGCGGTATATGCGGCAACTCAATAGCACGCACGTCGCAAATGGCGCCTTCATCAATTCGCCGCCGAGTTACCGCTATGCTCACCAAGCCGAAGCCGTAACAATCGTGCCGCGTGCGGCTTTCGTTGGCGCGCGGCCGGTGAGCCCGGCGATGATGCGCATCGATCCGGACCAACTGCGGCAGATCCCGATTGCGAACCGACCCGTATTGCCGCCACCCGCCGTCCGGGGTGGTCAGGCGCCGCGCTGGCAGCCAGGCTGGGCCATGCCACCGCACGCAGGCGGCCGACCCTTGCCGCCCAACGCACTGCCGCCGACAACAGATAAACGCTTGCCGCACTGGCCCGCGCCGAATCCGCAAACCGACATGCCGCGGCCAGTCGCGCCGCAGCAGCGTCCGGTCGATCCCGAACGCATGCGGCCACCGATGCATAATGTTCCGAACGATCAAGCTGGCCAGCGCCGGCCATGGCAGATGTCGGCGCCAGCGAATCCCGGCGCCGACAGACCGACCGGATTCCAGCGTCAACGCAGCCCTGTGCCTGCTGTCCAAAATCCCCAGTTGCAGCGCCCGGAAATGCGGCGCGACATGCAGCAGGGACGCCAGGGCCGCAACCCTGATGTCCTGCGCCCGCAGCGTGCGCCGCAGTAGGCGCCCTTTAGGCTTTGCGCTTGCGGTCGCGCACGAACGGGTGGCCGTCGCGGCGAGCGAGTTCGAATAGATCGATGGCTTCGAAGAGATCGGCGAGTTTTTTGTAGCCGTAATTGCGCGAATCGAAGGACGCCTGGTTGCCGATCAGATTTCCGACGCGTGCGAGTGGCGCCCAGCCTTGATCGTCTTCGGCCGCGTGCACCGCGTTGCGCAGCAGGTTGATCAGTTTTGCATCGCCCTTGAGCAGCTTTGCGTCGCGGGGTGCAACGGTCGCGCTGCGCGCTTCGTCGTCGTTTCCTGCCGAGGCTGGCGATTCCTGTTCGAGATACAGGAAGGTCGAGCAGGCATTGACGAGCGCGGTCGGTGTCTTGCGTTCGCCGAAACCGATCACCTTCTTGCCGTCGGCCTGCAGTCTTACCGCGAGCGGCGTGAAATCGCTGTCGGACGAGGCAATCGCGAACACGTCGATGTCGCGCACATAAAGCGCGTCCATCACGTCGATTGCGAGTGCGAGATCGGTTGCGTTCTTGCCCTTCGTGTAGTCGATCTGGTGGATGGGCTGGATCGCATGCTCGTTGAGCACCGCTTCCCAGCCGTTCAGGCGCTCGCTCTTCCAGTTACCGTATGCACGGCGGATGCAGACCGTGCCGTGGCGCGCGAGTTCGGCGAGGATCACGTCGATATAGACGGCCGGCGCGTTGTCGGCGTCGATGAACAGGGCCACACGGGCGATTTCGTTGGACATGGCGGATGCGCTTCAGGCGGATGACAGGGAGCCGAAAGTATCGGCTTATTCCTAAGTTGGCGGCGAACAAAAGAAAAAGGCCCGGCAAGCCGGGCCTTTTTTCAGAACAGCTTGCGCTGTCCGACCTTATTCGATCGGCTTGATGTTCGACGCTTGCTGACCCTTCGGGCCAGTCGTGATGTCGAAGCTGACGCGTTGGTTCTCAGCCAGGGTACGGAAACCCTTGGACTGAATCGCGGAGAAGTGCGCGAACAGATCGTCGCCGCCGCCATCCGGAGTGATGAAGCCGAAACCCTTGGAATCATTGAACCACTTGACGGTACCAGTTGCCATGTGAGGTATTGCCTTTAAAAAATTAAGATGCGACGTAAGCCGCGAGGGGGACGAGAACCATCACACGATGAAAATTGACCAACTGACGTACCGCGAACGGCATAGCAAGCAAAACCAACGCTGCTGCTGATTCCCGAGCCTGGGAGTATGAAGCTTGGTCAGGATTTGTCAACCCATCTTGATCAGATATTTGTCTTGACGCCAAATGTTGCCCCAGCGCTGCTTACATGTTACGGCGGTATTGTCCGCCGACCTCGAACAAAGCGTTCGTAATCTGTCCGAGCGAACAGCTGCGCACCGCATCCATCAGCACGGCGAAAACGTTTTCGTCGCGGATCACCGCCGCACGCAGACGCGCGAGCATGGCTGGGGCGGTTGCTGCGTTGCGCGCATGGAAATCGGCTAGACGCGACAACTGCGACTGCTTTTCTTCCTCGCTGGAGCGCGCGAGTTCCAGCTTATCGAGTACTGCGTCGCCGTGCGGATTGCGGAAAGTGTTTACGCCGACGATGGGATAAGAACCGTCGTGCTTCCTGTGCTCGTAGGAGAGCGACTCTTCCTGGATCTTGCCGCGCTGGTAGCCGGTTTCCATCGCGCCGAGCACACCGCCGCGTGCAGCGATTGCCTCGAATTCCTTGAGCACCGCTTCTTCGACGAGATCGGTCAGTTCGTCGATCAGGAAGCTGCCCTGATTCGGGTTCTCGCACTTGGCCACGCCCCACTCGCGGTTGATGATCAACTGGATCGCCATTGCGCGGCGTACGCTTTCTTCGGTCGGCGTTGTGATTGCCTCATCGAATGCGTTGGTGTGCAGCGAGTTGCAATTGTCGTAAATCGCGATCAGTGCCTGTAACGTTGTGCGGATGTCGTTGAAGTCGATTTCCTGCGCATGCAGCGAGCGGCCCGAAGTCTGGATGTGGTATTTGAGCTTCTGGCTGCGTTCATTTGCACCGTATTTCTCGCGCATCGCCACGGCCCAGATGCGCCGTGCAACACGGCCGAGCACCGCGTATTCCGGGTCCATGCCGTTCGAGAAGAAGAACGAGAGATTCGGCGCGAAATCGTCGATATCCATGCCGCGTGCAAGATAAGCCTCGACATAGGTGAAACCGTTGGCGAGCGTGAAGGCGAGCTGCGAAATCGGATTCGCGCCGGCTTCGGCGATGTGATAGCCGGAGATCGAAACCGAGTAGAAATTCTTGACCGCGTGCTCGACGAAGTACTGCTGGATGTCGCCCATAACCTTGAGCGAGAATTCGGTCGAGAAAATGCAAGTGTTCTGGCCTTGATCTTCCTTGAGGATGTCGGCTTGCACGGTGCCGCGTACGGTCGCAAGCGTTGCCGCGCGGATCTTTGCGGTTTCCTCCGCACTCGCTTCGCGTTGCTCGTCGCTGTGGAATTTTTCGAGTTGCCGATCTATCGCCGCATTGAGGTACATCGCGAGGATCGTCGGCGCTGGCCCGTTGATCGTCATCGAGACCGAGGTATTCGGCGCGCACAGATCGAAGCCCGAATAGAGCACTGCAAGATCGTCGATGGTGGCGATCGAAACGCCGGAGTTGCCGATCTTGCCGTAGATGTCGGGACGCGGATCCGGATCGTTGCCATAGAGCGTAACGGAATCGAAGGCGGTGGACAGCCGTTTAGCCGGCATGCCTTCGGAGAGCAGCTTGAAGCGGCGATTGGTGCGAAATGCATCGCCCTCGCCCGCGAACATGCGCGTTGGATCTTCGTTTTCGCGCTTGAACGGGAATACGCCTGCCGTGTAGGGATAGACGCCCGGCAGATTTTCCTTCATCAGAAAACGCAGCAATTCGCCGTGGTCCTCGTACTTCGGCAGCGCAAGCTTGCGGATCGGATTGCCGGAAAGGCTCTCGGATACCAATGCTGTGCGGATTTCGCGATCGCGGCTCTGCGTGATGTATTCGGTGCCGGAGTAGGCTGCGACGGTCTGCGGCCAGTCGGCGAGCAGCTTGTTTTCGTACGCACCGAGCGCGGCGTCGCGCTCAGTGATCAGCGCGTCGAGATCGACCGGGCGGCAGGCGGCTTCAGCCATCCGTTTGGCGGCGGCAAGCTGTTGCCGTTCGCGCGCAATCCGGCTCTGTTGTGCAGCGCGCTTGTGATAGCCGCGCAGCGTGTCGGAAATCTCGGCGAGATAACGCGTGCGTTCGGGCGGCACGATGGTTGTTTGGTGCGTCGAATGACGCACAGCAACTTCGGGTAGCTGGCCGGGCTCGAAATGCAGACCACGCGCCGCGAGTTTGGCGCGGATCGCCTGGTAGAGCGCCGTTACGCCATCGTCGTTGAAGCGGCTGGCCTGCGTGCCGAACACCGGCATATCCTGCGGACGTTCGCTGAAAGCTTCGCGGTTGCGTTGGACTTGCTTTGAAACGTCGCGCAGTGCGTCTTGCGCGCCTTTGCGGTCGAACTTGTTGATCGCCACCAGGTCGGCGAAATCGAGCATGTCGATCTTTTCGAGCTGGCTTGCCGCGCCGAATTCCGGCGTCATCACGTAGAGCGATTCGTCGACATGCGGAACGATTGCAGCATCGCCCTGGCCGATGCCCGAAGTCTCGACGATGACGAGATCGAAGCCGGCAAGCTTGCAGGCCGCGATAATTTCGGGCAGCGCGGCGGAAATTTCGCTACCGGCCTCGCGTGTGGCCAGCGAGCGCATGTAGATATTCGGATGCTCGATGGCGTTCATGCGGATGCGGTCGCCGAGCAACGCACCACCGGTGCGCTTGCGCGAAGGATCTATCGCGATCACCGCGATCTTCATGCGGTCCGCCTGGTCGAGGCGGAAGCGGCGGATCAGTTCGTCGGTCAGCGAGCTTTTGCCCGAGCCGCCGGTGCCGGTGATGCCTAGCCTGGGCGTCGCGAGCGCGGCTGCGTCGCGGCGGATTGCCGTATGCAATGTTTCCCCAACCGTACCGGCTTCGAGTGCCGTGATCACGCGCGCGAGCATGCGGCGATCGCCGCCGCGCAAGGCGGCGAGTATTGCGTCGGTGTCAGCGGGCAGGCCGGCCGCGATGGCGAAGTCGGACTTCGACACGACGTCGTTGATCATGCCTTGCAAGCCGAGCGCGGCGCCGTCCTCGGGCGAATAGATTCGCGTGACGCCGTAATCCATCAGCGCGCGCGCCTCGGCCGGCACGATCACGCCGCCACCGCCGCCGAATACGCGCACATGCCCGGCGCCGGCTTCGCGCAGCAGGTCGATCATGTATTGGAAGTATTCGACATGGCCGCCCTGGTACGACGTGATTGCAATGCCTTGCACATCTTCTTGCAGCGCCGCGTTGACGATTTCGCCGACCGAGCGATTGTGGCCGAGGTGGATGACCTCGCAACCGGTCGTTTGCAGCAGCCGCCGCATGATGTTGATCGAAGCGTCGTGGCCGTCGAAGAGCGCCGCTGCCGTGACGATGCGAATACGTTGATTGGGCTTGTACGGGGCGAGTTTGCTGTGCACGCGTGGGTCGGTCATGGCTGTCTCCAATGCCCGCAGTTTTGGATGGCGCGGGTTCTGCGCATACATTAATCGCCGCATTGCGAGGGTGCCAGTGCGCGGCGCGACTCAAATCGTGCAAAATCAGCCAGTTGAGTGACTTAAGCGCCTTGAATTGTCATGTTAGCGACAAAATCATCGATGAGCGATCGTGCAAATTCGCCACTGGGCACGGTGTCCACGGCCTTTGTTACCGGCATGCTCGTCGGTGCCGAAGCGCGTGGATTGCGGCGCGAGGCGCTGCTCGAAGCTGTCGGCATCGATCCGGTTTGTCTTGCGGATCACGGCGCGCGCGTACCGCTCGCGCGCTATGCGGCGCTCTATAACAGCGTGGCGGCGGCGCTCGATGACGAGGCCTTTGGTTTGTTTTCGTCGCCGATGCGCTTGGGGTGTTTCGAATTCCTCTGTCGTGGCGTGCTTTCGGCCGCGACGCTCGAAGACGCGCTATCGCGCGTGAAGCGTTTCTTGGGGCTCGTGTTGCCCGATGTTGCGGTTTCCCTACGACGCGGGGCGCAAGCGGCCGAACTCGTGATCGAGGAAATCCAGCCGTTTGCAGTGAGCCGTGTATTTGCGCTCGAATGGCTCTTGCGGCTCATCCATGGACTGGCCTGTTGGCTTGTTGCGCGCGGCATTACGCTCGACGAAGTGGATTTTCCCTATCCGCGTCCGCAGCACGCAGCCGACTATGCGCTGATCTATACGGCAAAAAGCCGCTTCGATGCGCCGCGTTGCGTCGCGCGTTTTGCGACCGAATTGTTGGACCTGCCGCTGCGTCGCGACGAAGCCGCGCTGGCGCGATTTCTCGTCGGCGCGCCGGGGCGGCTGACGATGCTTTATCGACGCGACCGCGAGCTTGCGACGCGCGTGCGCGAAGCCTTGCACGACGCGCTGCCCGAGTTGCCGAATCAGGACGAGCTTGCGCAGCGTTTGCATTTGTCGCCGCGTACGCTTTCGCGCCGGCTCGCGCTGGAGGGTACGAGCTTTCGTGCGCTACGCGACGCGCTGCGGCGCGAGCTTGCGCTTGCCAGACTCGGCCAGACCCGTGCGCCTGTCGCGCGCATCGCTAGCGATCTGGGCTATGCCGAACCGTCGGCTTTTTACCGCGCGGTCATCGGCTGGACCGGACTGTCGCCGAGCGCCTGGCGGCGCGTGAACACCGCCTTCTGATCAAGCGGCGTTCAACGCAGCGGAATGACGATGGGCGGGATGTTGATGCCGATCGTGACTGCCGGACGGGACGCGTAATAGGGGCGTTCGTAATAAACCGGCGCGGGTTGCGGATAGTAGGCGTGTTCGATGATGACCGGACGCGGTGGTGCGTAGATGCGTTCGCGCACGACCACCGGGCGCGGGGCCGGGCGATAAGCGTCCCAGTGACGTTCATGATGGCCCCAGCCATGACCGCGTCCGTGGTTGTGTCCGTGATCGTCCCAATCCCTGTCGTGCGCCGAGACGACCGGCGCGAACGCCAGACCAGCGAGTGCTGCGATCAGGCCCAACCCTGTTTTGCTCGGCATATTCATCCCAGTTTCCTCCTTGTCCTATTGGCGCGGCGGAAAGTGTATGGCCGCGAAGGCAGAATCCACGTTACGCGGAGCTTACGTTACGATCCGTCAGGATTTGCAACGAAATGCAAATCGAATTGATGCTTGGCGGCTAGACCGACGAGAGCGCGCGGTTATGCTGCGGGCTTCTCCTCCCAAGAGGCGTTGTTATGAGTCTGCCGCAGCTTTCGATTTCCGCCGCCCGTGTCTTGCATCTGACGGCCCAGGGGCTGAGCGCGCCGCCGCGCCGCAAGGCGAAAAAGGATGACGTGTTGGCGACGATCCGTCGCATGGCGCTATTGCAGATCGATACGATCCACGTCGTCGCCCGCAGCCCGTATTTCGTGCTATGGAGCCGACTCGGCGCTTATCAACAGCGCTGGCTAGACGAATTGCTTGCCGAGCGCCGTCTCTTCGAATATTGGGCCCACGAAGCCTGCTTCGTGCCGAGCGAGGATTACGGCTTGCTGCGCCACCGGATGCTGGACCCGCTTGCGATGGGTTGGAAATATTCAGCGCAGTGGATGGAAAAGTATGCCGCGGAGATCGAGGCGATCCTTGCGCGAATCCGCGTACGTGGGCCGGTGCGCGCGGCCGATTTTGAACGTCGCGATGGTGGCGGCAACGGCTGGTGGGACTGGAAGCCCGAAAAGCGCCATCTCGAAGTGCTATTCACGAGCGGTCGTTTGATGGTTGCCGAGCGGTGCAATTTTCAGCGTGTCTATGACCTCGCCGAACGTGTGAGGTCTGGTTGGGTCGACGCCCGCGATCTGCCGACGCCTGAAGTTGCGCAACGCGAAATGATTCGCAGGAGCTGCCGTGCGCTAGGCTTGGTGCGCGCGAGCTGGGTCGCGGATTACTACCGGATCAAACGTCTCAAGGCCGAAGCAGCGCTGGAGACGCTCGCCGCAGAAGGCGAGCTGATTCCGGTGCGCGTCGAGGACTGGCTCCATGCCACGTATGTGCATCGCGATCTTGCGCAATTACTCGTGGCGGCTGAAGCCGGCACGCTCAAATCTACCGTCACGACGCTGCTCTCGCCGTTCGATCCGGTCGTATGGGATCGCAAACGCGCGTTCGAACTCTTCGATTTCGATTACCGGATCGAGTGCTACACGCCGGCCCCGAAACGCAAGTACGGCTATTTCGTGCTGCCGATTCTGCATCGTGGCCGGCTCGTCGGCCGGCTTGATGCGAAGGCGCATCGTGGCGAGGGCGTGTTCGAGGTGAAGGCGCTGTTTCTCGAACCTGTCGTGCGGCCCACGCAGCGGTTAGCGGCCGAACTCGATGCCGCACTTGCACGCTGTGCGCTATGGCACGGTTGCGGCGCGGTACGCGTGAGCGACAAAACGGCACCGCTCGCACTGGCCGGCGCCGTCTGAAGCGAGCTTCAATCGATCTTGAAACGCGCGACCGAAGCTTGCAGGCTGCTGGCAAGCTTTTCGAGCGTGAAAGCCGCTTCGCTGGTCTTTTGTACCGAGCTGTGGTTTTCCCCGGCCATCTGGGCAATTTGTTCGATGTTGCGTGCAATGCCGGTACTGGCCACGCTTTGTTCGCGAACTGCGCTCGTGATGTCGACGACCCCTGCGGCAGAACGACCGGCGGCTTCGCGTGCGGACTTCAGCGCGGCGACGACCGTATTCGCATGTTCCTGGCTTGCGTTCAACGATTCGCGTCCGCGTTCGATGGCCTGCGCAACGCTGCCGGACTGACTTTGCAGGGCTAGCGTGATCGAATCGATTTCTGCCGCCGAGTGGCCCGATTTTTCGGCGAGCTTGCGCACTTCGTCGGCGACCACCGCGAAACCTCGGCCTTGCTCGCCGGCGCGCGCGGCCTCGATTGCGGCATTGAGCGCAAGCAGGTTGGTCTGGTCGGCGATTTCGCGCACCTGCTGCGTCATCCCGGTGATCGCCCGCGTGCTGTCGATAAACGCCTGGACTGCCTCCGAAATTTGACCGACCGCGTGCTCGACGCTACCGATTTCGTTCACGAGCTGCGAAAGACGCTGGTTGCCCTCCTCTGTTTGTTGCAGGCTTTGTGTCGAAAGTGTCTTGACCTGCTCAGCATGGTCGCCGACAGCCGTAATGCTTACCGAAATCTGTTCGACCGCTGCTGCGGTCGATGCCGCCGCTTCGGTCTGACGCGACGAGCCTTCCTCTACTGCGTGCGAAGCCACGGCGAGCTGACCGACCGAAGTCGTAAGTTCGGTCGAGGCGTTGCGAATGCTTGCGACCGTTCCTGCGAGACTGCTGTTCATCTCGTGCAGTGCATTGATGAGCTGTGCGGTTTCGTCGCGGCCCCGGGCTTTGACCGACACGCTAAGGTCGCCGGCCGCCACGCTTTTCGCGAGCGCAACCGCGCGCGCCAGCGGGTGCGTAATGGAGCGCGTGATTACCCAGCAAAGTACCGACGCCGCCACGATGGCGATGAGGCCGAGCACGATCTGCACGGTAAGCGCCGTCTCGTATGCCTGGTTCGCGGCCACGACTTCCTCATGGGCCGATTTTTCCTGGAGCAGGCGATCTTCGCTGAGCGCGGCTTCCCATTTCGCGTTCACGGCAATCCCGCGCGTGAGCAACAACTCGGCTGCTTCGGCTTCCTTGTCGGCATAGCCAAGCTCGACGACACGGTCGTTGATTGGCCGCGCATCCTTGAGCGCCGTCTCGATGCGTTCGCGGATCGCCACGCCGGCCGGACTGCTCGACATATGGGCAAGCTCTTCCCAAGCCTTGTTGTACTGCTGGCGCGCGCCCTCGATTTTTTGTTTCTGTTCGTCGCGCTTGACCGGATCGCGCAAGATCACGATCGTGCGCATGACGCGCTGCACCGTGTGCATCGAATCGAGCATCTCGCTGAGTAGTTCGGTCTTACGCAGATTGTGCGTTACGATTTGATCGAGTTCTGCCTTTACGCCGGCAAGACTGCGAAGCCCCGCTCCGATTACGATGCAAAGTAGAAATAAGAGAACGCCAAAGGCCAGGAAAAGCCTTTTGCCGATAGATAGCCGATTAAACATCTAACCCTCTTTTCTCTGAACGAGACTGTGGAAATAAGGAGATAACGGAGTCTCATTGCCGTACTTAAATTTGTAAATTTATGTAACTTTACGGCAAATTGAGTTTAATTTCAAAAATGCGACGCCCAACTCGGCGCCAAAGGCTGCTCCGCAAAACATGGAACTGAGTTCGTAACCTGTCGCGAGAGGGTGCGACGGCGGCCTAGACCTTGTTCGCCAACATCATGTCTGGCGTGCATATTCCGGTTCTGCCGCGACTATTTATTCGGCCGATATCCGGTCGCGACAGATCGTGGATGGATTCTTGATCGTAAGGATTGGGAATCCGGCGAACACTGGGCGATACTGCTAAATTGGCGCGCCGCCGGCCCGCTATCGTTTTTTTCGGATTCCATGACAGAACATCCCGCCACTTTCGCCGCACTTGGCCTCCCCGCGTCCCTGCTGAGCGCGCTTGCCGAAGTCGGCTACGAAACGCCCTCGCCGATCCAGGCCGAGTGCATTCCGATCCTGCTCGAAGGCCACGACCTGCTCGGCGAAGCGCAAACCGGGACTGGCAAGACAGCCGCTTTCGCGTTGCCGATGCTCGCAAAGCTCGATTTGGCCGACCGCCGACCGCAGTTGCTCGTACTGACGCCGACGCGGGAACTTGCAATTCAGGTTGCCGAGGCTTTCCAGAAGTACGCGCATCATATGCCTGGATTCCATGTTCTGCCGGTATACGGCGGTCAGAGCATGGTCGTGCAACTGCGCGGGCTGCATCGCGGTCCGCACGTGGTAGTCGGTACGCCGGGCCGCGTGATGGACCATCTCGAACGCAAAAGCCTGGTCCTCGACGGCTTGCGCGCGATTGTGCTCGACGAGGCCGACGAGATGCTGCGCATGGGTTTCATCGACGATGTCGAATGGATTCTCAAGCACACGCCGGCCGAGCGGCAGACCGCGCTGTTCTCGGCCACGATGCCCGAGCCGATCCGTCGCGTTGCGCACAACTATCTGAAGTCGCCGCGCGAGGTGAAGATTCGCACCGCGACGACGACCGTGGCGGCGACCAACCAGCGGTACTGGACCGTGCGCGGCATCGACAAGCTCGACGCGTTGACGCGCATTCTCGAAGCCGAGGACGAGTTCGATGCGGCGCTGGTCTTCGTGCGCACCAAGCTTGCGACCGAGGAACTCGCGCAGCGGCTCGAAGCGCGCGGCCATGCGGTTGCGGCGCTCAACGGCGACATGACGCAGGGTCTGCGCGAACGCGTGATCGAACAGCTCAAGAACGGCGGGCTCGACATCGTTGTCGCGACTGATGTCGCCGCGCGCGGCATCGACGTGCCGCGCGTCTCGCACGTCATCAACTATGACATTCCCTACGATACCGAAGCCTATGTGCATCGGGTCGGCCGCACCGGCCGCGCGGGGCGCAGCGGCACCGCGATCCTGTTCGTCGCGCCGCGCGAAATCCGTATGCTGCGTGCAATCGAACGCGCCACACGGCAGACGATAGAGCCGATCCGCCTGCCCACGCGCGCCGACCTTGCCGGCCGGCGCGTGGCGCAATTCAAACAGCAGATACTCGATGCGCTCGAAGACGAATCGCTCGATTTCTTCCGTGGCATCGTCGAACAGATCGAAGCCGAGGCCGAGATTCCGCAGCATGAAATCGCCGCTGCGCTGGCCTTCCTGGCCCAGCGCGAGCGGCCGTTGCAGCTATCGAGCAAGGACTATCCGGACGAACCAGCAGCGCAGTCCGAACGCGGAACGCGCGAACCGGCCGCGCGCGCGAATCGCGAGGACATCCTCGAACGCCGCCGTGCCTTTGCCGACGGCAAACTTGCGCGCTACTGGATAGGGCTGGGTCGCCAGCATGGCGTAACGCCGAAAGAAATCGTCGGCGCGATTGCGAACGAAGGCGGCATCGATGGCCGCAACATCGGCCAGATCCATTTGTTCGACCGTTTTTCCACGGTCGAGCTACCCGCGCAGATGCCGGCCGATTTGATTGATCAGCTCAAGCGGATCCGCATTCGCCAGCAGGCGCTTGCGCTGCGGCCTTTCGTCGAGAAAGGCGAGGAGGCGGCACCGCGCGAACACCAGGGCGAGAAATGGAAATCGCCGCCACGCGGCGCGGCCGCTGGCGACAAGCCGCCCCGGCGCGAAAGGCTGGAAGGCAAAAAGCCTTTCGGACAGAAATTCGCGGGGCAGAAGAAACCGCGTACTTGATCGCCTGCGGGTCGCCACCGCTCAGGCAACTCGGCTGACCGTACGCACATCGGGGTAACGCAGGCTCCAGAGTTCGCAGCGTTCGGCGAACTCTGCCGTGCTCTTGGGCATGGGCACGCGTGCGCGTGTAATGCTGCCGATGAGCTTGCATGCCTGGTGTACGAGCCGTTGCGCATGCTCGGCTTCCAGTACTTCGGCGTCGCTCGCGGCGAGGCGTCGCTGCGGTTCAAAGGCATGCAGGCGTTCGCCCGCGACCGCGAACGACGACCAGACCTCGAAGATGCTGGCATCGGTGCGCAGGGTTTCACACTTGATCTTGGCGGCCTCGGCGAAGTCGTGCACGAGCGGGCCGAGCGCTTCGTAGCCACGACGGCCGCCGAAGGTGTTCGCGAGCACTTCGACGATGCGGTCGATATCGCGCATCGTCTGGGCGATCTTGATGTAGCGGCTTTCGTAGAAGGATTCGATAGGAATCGAGAAAGCCTTGAAGGGTTCGCCCCAGAGTTCGTCGATACCTTCCTCGCCGCTTCGGTGCAGCACAGTTCTGCCGAGTTCGAGCGCTTCTTGCAGACAAGCGCCGCATTCGCGCATCAGTGCATTGTCGTAGCTGATGTCGACATCGAGCGACTGGAGTTCGACGAGTTTGGTGAAAATATCGGTCGCGCGGTTGAAGAGCGCGCCCGCCAGCATTGCGCCCTTGACGCGCCGCCGCGCCGGATCGGTTTCGGTTTCCCAGGATTGGCGCGCCTCCGCGAGCCGGTGGCCGGGCACGTTGATACCGTGCTCCGCATGGTTGAAAAGCCGTCGGGTTAGCGCCTCGATCAGGCGTTTTTTGGCCTGAAGTGTGTCGGCCGGCGCGTCGTAGCCCTTGATCCAGTAGCCGTAATAGAAGACGCGCGGGACGCCGTCGATGATCTGCTTCGTTCCCAGGGGATGGCTTTCGCTCATAGTGCTATTTCGAATCGACAACGGAGTAGTAGTTCGTGGGATCGATAATCCAATTTCAGATAGCGTTGTAGCGCAGTCGACGCTATTTGTGCAGCGCAAAATGCGGGTGAGCATGCTCAATGTTTCGTCTTCGTTGCGGGAAGACAACAACGGAGTTTCAGAGCGGGCTTTTGGCGGCGCCTAGCGTGCTTCGTCGAGCCAGAGCCAGGCTGTCACGCCGCGCGGATAGTATTTGCTGCCGATCGCACGGCCCGCTTCGATCTGATCGCTCCAGCTCCAGTACGACTGTTCCGGATGCAAAAGCCAGCCGACATGCGCCGCATCCGAGATCGCGGTCGCAGCCGCCGCGAGGCCGAGGATTTCGCGCGCGACGTACTGGCAGAGATAAATCTTCGAGAGCCAGGAATTGTCGCTGCTGGCCGAAAGCTTCCAGCCACCGTCATCGAACAGGCAGACGCCGGGCCGTAGCACCTTGCGCAGATGGCGCGCGAGCGCTTCGATGTACTCGGCATAAGGCCCGGTGGATTTGCAGGCGTCTTGGCAACCGGCGCGCCACGGATATACGAGCCCCTCGATTGCCGGAATGATGCGCGAGAGGTAGCCGGGCGAGTCCGTTTCCATGACGGCGGGCAGCAGGCCGTCAGCGTCCGCATGTCGGACTATCGTTGCCGCGCAGCGTGCGGCTTGCGCGCGCGCGGTGTTCGCCAGATCGGCGCGACCGAGCTGGTCGAAGAGCTTTGCGAGGATTACGTAGCTGGCCCAGGTCTTGCCGGCAAGATAGGTGTTTGCGCGAGCTTGACCAAGCGAGGCGTCGAGGCTGTCGTAGGTGGTGATTTCGGCGCCGCCTTCGCAACGGTCGCTGTCGGCGCTCATCACGCCGGTGCGCTGTAGTGGATCCGGATGGTCGCGATTGACAAGGCTGCTCAGACAACGCGCCAGCGTGCCGGCCTGCGCGGCAAGCCAGTTGGTGTTGGCGGTTTTCTGCACGTACAGGCCGGCGCACAGCACCCAGTTCGTCAGCTGCTCGTGCGTCATATGCGAGAAGCAGCCATGCAGGCCAGCGCGTTCGTAGCTCGACCGGCCGGCTGGCGCAAACGTGTTGGCGACGCCCATGTCGTGCGTGAAGGAAAGTCCGCCCGGATGCGTGAGCGCCTCGCCCGGCAGGCGCACGCGGTCTTCAAAACTATAGCGTGCGAGATAGTGCGCAAGTGCGTGGCGCACAGTCCAGGGATTGAGCGCGAGTTCGAAGAACAGATGATCCACCGTCAGGTCGAAGGTGTTCATCATTCGGTACTCGCCTTCATTGACGACCCACAGCGGTTCGCCCGCATGGTCGAGCAATTGCGTACTGCCGAAGTAGGCATGCACCGCATGAGCAAGCATCCAGCGCTGCGCGTTGGACAGCGTACTGTCGGTGAGCTTGCGGTCCGCAGCTTCGCATGCGGCGCGCGCCGCAGCGAAACGCGCCAGCGCGAAACGGCCGACGGACTCGACCGAATCGAACCAACGGGCGTACCAGTAGCGTGCATCGAGGCCGCTCGTCACCCGGCCCTCGCGATGAAAGCAGATCGCAAAGCGGAAGCGCGAAACTTCCCCTGCGGGCGCTGCGACGACAATTAAGCCGCAGGCGCCCAGACCCCAACGGCGATTTGTAACCTGTGGATCGCAGAGGATCATTTCCGGTGCGAAGCCAATGCCGGTCCAGGCGGAGGCCGCATCGGTCAGGATTGCTGTGTCGCGACCCTGGCCGATGCCGACGATACCGCTCCCGGCTTCGATATGGCGCATGCCGCGATACGGATCGCGGCCCGAAAAACCGAAGAAGGCGCGCCGCGTGCGTGTGCCCTGGCGGTTGTCGATTTCGAGTTCGGCAAAGACCGCCGGAACATAGGCGGCCATCTGCTCGGCCTCGGACGCGCTCGCAGGGTCGGGGGCCTGCAACACCGGGCTCATCAGCGTGAAGTGAAGGTCGCCAGCCTGCCAGGTGTCGCGCGTCAGCGTCAGCTCGCGGCGGATTGCCGTATCGGGGAAGTTTTCCAGCACTTCGCCGCCGGCGAGAATTTCAGCGGGATTCGGTGTGAAGCGCGCGATCTCGCGCAAGCCGGTAGCGCCGGTGAAAGGCAGGGCCTGATAGTGGCCGGGCCGCTCGCTATGCTCGACGCCGATGAAGACCGGTTCGTCGGCTGGGCGTCCGCGTTCGAGATCGAAGCCGCCCGCAGCGCCCTTGAATCCAAGCGTGAAGCTGGCGAAAGCGCCGAGTGGCGCATGGTGGGCGTTATAGAAAACGGTGTGCGGCATGACGCGGCTCCTGTTTTTAGAATCGACCGCGCTCCACGTTTGGCGCGGGCTTGCTGCGGTTTTCGTGGGTGGCTTACGCCCGCACGAATACCAGACGCGTCTGATGCCGCCAGGTTTCTCCGGGTTCTAGCCAGCAGCTCGGTTGCGGATATTCAGGATGATTCGGGCTGTCGGGGAGAAACTGTGTTTCGAGCGCCAGCCCCGCGCATTCGCCATAGGGGCGCGCATCGCGCGAGGGCGTGCCGGTGAGTTTGTGACCGCTATAGAACTGTAAGGCGGGCAATGTGGTGTAGATGCGCATCGCGAGGCGGCCGTCGGCGGCGACGAGTTCGGCCGCATGGTGTTCGCCGTTTGCGCAGATGGCATCGAGCAGAAAGGCGTGGTCGTAGCCGCCAGGGGCTTGTTGTTGCGCGTCGCGCAGAAAATCGCGCGCGATTTCCTTGGCTTCGCGGAAGTCGAAACCGCTGCCCTCAACCGGCGCGAGATGACCTAACGGGATCAGTTCCGCATCGGTCGGCAGGTACTGCGATGCCGCGAGTCGCAGTCGATGCGCTCGGATATCCGAACGCAGGCCATCGAGATTGAAATAGGCGTGGTTGGTCAGGCAGACCGGCGTGGGCGCGTCGCTTGTGACCTCGTAATCGGTCAATATTTGCAGGCCGGCTTCGAGCCGGTAGGTGACCGCTGCTTTCATGTTGCCCGGAAAGCCCTGATCGCCGTCCAGCGAATCGATCTCATAGCGCACATGCATAGGCCCGCGTGCGGCGATGCGCCAGCGCCGCTGGCTGAAGCCGCCGGGGCCGCCGTGGAGCTGATGGCGGCTACCGCGGTTCGCGACGAGCCGGTATTCGCGTCCGTCGCGCGAGAAACGCGCGTTGCCGATCCGGTTCGCATAGCGGCCGACAGTTGCGCCGAGAAATGCGCCCTGGATGAAGTAGTCGGCAAGATTTGCGCAGCCCAGCAGCACTTCGCGCGCCGGCCCGGTGTCCATCGGCACGCGGCAGGACAGCCATGTCGCGCCCCAGTCCATGAGTTGCAGACAAAGTCCCTCGGGGCTGCGCAGTTCGATGCGGTCGACGGCTTCCCCGTCGGAGGCGATTGTCGTTGTCATATTAGCGATCCTGTGAGAACGAATCGACGCAGCGTGTCGGCAATCGCGCTGCTGTCGTGAGAGCCGGCTACCCAGTCGGCGCTCTGTTGTACTGCGGGCTCGCTGTTACCCATCGCCACGCCGAGGCCGGCCAGCCTCAACATGCTGATGTCGTTGAAATTGTCGCCGAACGCGACGATCTGGGATGCAGCGATTGCCTGCGATTCTAGCCATTGGGCGAGCAACGCGCCTTTGCTGTTGCCGCTCTGGGCGACATCGACACGGTTTGTGTCGGTCCACTCGCAGGCCAGCCCCATCTCGCGTTCGATTCCGGCGACGAAAACCCGCAGGGGTTCGCGCGTCGGATGCGTGAGCACGAATTTCCAGATCGTGCGGGCATGGATCGCTTCGTCCTCGAAGCTTGTTATGCGGCGCAGGGCTGGCCGCTCGGCTGCGGGAAAGCCTTCGACCCAGGCGAGCATGCGCGCCAGATGCGGTTCCGTGGATTCGAACGTCATTGCGTCTTCGACATACATCAGCGCGTGAATGCCGGATTCGCGGATACGCCGCAGCAGCAGTAGCGCCTGCGTGCGCGAGAGCGGATTGCCGAGGCTCGCGCGTTGCGCGGCGAAATCGTAGAGATAGGTGCCGTTGCAACAGATTGCGGGCGTTGCGAGGCCGAGTTGGCGATGGTAGGGCGCGGTGACGACATGATGGCGGCCGGTGACGAGCATCGCCTCGATGCCCTGGCTGCGCGCGGTCGCGATGGCCTCGACCGACTCGGGCCGGATATTCAGGCTGCTATCGAGCAGGGTGCCGTCGAGGTCGAGTGCAACGAGACGGTAGCTCAATTATGTCCCCAGGATTGCCGCACGCTCAGATTGCCGGTGAAGGCGGCGAGTTGTGCTGCTTGCGGCGCATGCGGGATTGCATCGCACGACTTGCGAAAACCGCTCGGGCTGATTCCGACACGTTTGCGAAATACGCGCGAGAAATAAAGCTGGTCGTCGTAGCCAACGATTTCCGAAATAGAGGAGACCGGCGTGCGCGTGCTCTGCAAGAGATGCTTGGCGAGGATGATCCGCTGATCCTCGCGCCAGCGCACGATGCCAGCGCCCATCTCGGCGCGGAACAGGTGCGCGAGCCGCGATGGCGAAAGGCAAACATGACGCGCGATTTCGTCGAGCGAGAGTTCCTCGGCGAGATTCTTGGCGATGAACTGGCATGCCGCCTGAATACGCGAATCGAGCGGCGTCGGCAGGTTCTCCGGCGTTTCCTCGTAGGCGCGGATCAAGAGGCGTTCGAGCAGGTTAATCGCGAGTTCCTCCGAGGTCGCGCGGCCGCCGTGATGCGTGCGCTCGATTTGCTGGAAGAGTTCGTCGAACTCGTCCGTCAAAGCTTGCGTCGGCAAACCGAGGCGGCCGACCTTACGTGTCTGGCGCGGCCACTTGAGCCAGTTGGCCCAATAGCCGCGCGGGCGAAAATACACCCAGCGGTGATACCAGTCCGGGCTGCCCGGCGCGCGGCCGTAGTAGTGCGGGGTCTCGGGCGAGAACAGCAGCAGATCGCCGGGGCGGACGATGAAGGAGTCCTCGCCGTCGAAGACACGGCCCTCGCCCTTGACGGTCATGTTAACGATGTAACCCTTCATGCCGTTCGGGCGGTCGATGAAGAAATCGAGCGGCCCGTTCTCGATGATGGGCGTCGTGCCGGCCACGAGATACAGGTTGAAGGAATAGCCGGGCAGCAGGGGGTTGAGCTGCTGCTTCTGGTCTTCGCCGTAGAACATCGTTTCACCTCGCCAGCAGCGGATCGAAGGAATGCGGGCGCGGATTTAGCGCGCCCTGATGTATTTACTTGTTCTTGTTGTACACGTCGACAAATACCGCGGCAACGAGGACGAGACCCTTGATCACCTGCTGGTAATCGATGCCGATGCCGAGAATCGACATGCCGTTGTTCATCACGCCCATCACGAAGGCGCCGATCACTGCGCCGAGGACGCGACCGACGCCGCCCGATGCCGAAGCGCCGCCGATGAAGCAGGCGGCGATCACGTCGAGCTCGAAGCCCAGACCGGCCTTCGGCGTGGCCGTGTTGAGCCGCGCGGCGAAGACGAGGCCGGCGAGTGCGGCGAGCGCGCCCATGTTGACGAAGGTGAGGAAGGCGAGCCGTTCGGTCTTGATGCCCGAGAGCCGCGCGGCTTTCTCGTTGCCACCGAGCGCATAGATACGGCGGCCTATTGTCGTGCGTTTGGTGGCGAAATCGAACAGCAGCGTCAGCGCGAACATGATGATCAGCACGTTCGGCATGCCCTTGTACGAGGCGAGCAGCCAGGCAAAATAGACGATCGCCGCGACGAAGATCGTGGTCTTGGCGGCGAAGAATACGAGCGGTTCATTGGCGGCGCCGTAGCGCGTTTTGTTCGCGCGTGCGCGCAATCCACTCCAGACGAGGCCGCCGGCGGCGAGCACGCCGAGCAAGAGCGACGTTACGCGCAGGCTATCGTGCCCGAGCGGATCTGGAATGAAGCCGGAGGAGAGTAACTGGAAGGTCGGCGGAAAGGGGCCGACGGACTGCCCGGCGAGGATGGCGAGCGCAAGACCCTTGAAGACGAGCATGCCGCCTAGCGTGACGATGAAGGACGGGATCTTGTGAAAGGCAATCAGATATCCCTGTGCGCCGCCGATGATTGCGCCGACCACGAGGCAGAGCATCGCTGCCGGCACGTAATGCCAGTGGTATTCGACCATCAGGACCGCCGCGAGCGCACCGACGAAGCCCGCGACCGAACCGACCGACAGATCGATGAAGCCGGCGACGATCACGAGCAGCATGCCGAGCGCCATGATCACGATGTAGCTGTTTTGCAGCACGAGGTTCGTGATATTGAGCGGTTGCAGCAGCGTGCCGTCCGTCATGTACTCGAAAAAGATCATGATGACGGCAAGCGAGAACAGCATGCCGTACTCGCGTAAATTGCTCTTGAGAAAGCCGCCCAGCGCTTTGCCCTTGCCGGTTCTCTCGGCGGCCGTGCTCGGTACGGCTTCCACTTCCCTGTCGACGACTGTGTTCATGACTCTTTCTTTCCTGCATTCACGATTGCGCGCATGATTTTTTCCTGGCTTGCCTCGGCGGCCGGCATCTCGGCCACGAACTCGCCTTCGTTCATCACATAGATCCGGTCGCTCATTCCGAGCAGTTCGGGCATCTCCGAAGAGATCAGGATGATGCATTTGCCCTCGGCGGCGAGCTGAGCCATCAGGCTGTAGATTTCGTACTTTGCGCCGACGTCGATGCCGCGCGTCGGTTCGTCGAGAATCAGAACCTCGGGGTTCGCGAACAGCCACTTCGACAGAACCACCTTCTGCTGATTGCCGCCCGACAGGTTGCCGACGTTCTGAAACACGCCAGCGCAGCGGATGTTCATCTTGCGCTGATATGCGCTCGCAATCTGGAATTCGCGCCCTTCGTCGATGACACCGTGTTCGGCCACGCCGGGCAGATTGGCGAGCGAGACGTTGTGTTTGATCTCATTTTCGAGCACCAGGCCGTAGCTCTTGCGATCCTCGGTGACATAGGCGAGCCCGTGCGCAACGGCGCGGCCGACGCTGGAAAGATCGATTTCGGCGCCTTTGAGCAGCGCGCTGCCGCTGATATGGCGGCCGTACGAGCGGCCGAACAGGCTCATCGCAAACTCGGTACGGCCAGCCCCCATGAGGCCTGCGATGCCGACAATCTCGCCGCGCCGCACATGCAGGCAGACGCCCTTGGTGACACGACGTTCGGCATGCTGTGGATGGAATACGGTCCAGTCGCGCACTTCGAAGACGGTTTCGCCGATTGCCGGCGTGCGCGGTGGATAACGGTCCGCCATCGCGCGCCCGACCATATGTCGGATGATTTGATCTTCGCTGGCGGGCGCGTCACGGCAATCTATCGTCGCCACCGTTGCGCCGTCGCGCAGCACGGTGATCGAATCGGCCACGCGGGCGATCTCGTTGAGCTTGTGCGAGATCAGGATGCTCGTGATGCCATTCGATTGGAATTCGAGTAGCAGATCGAGCAGTGCCTGGCTGTCGTTTTCGTTGAGGCTCGCAGTTGGCTCGTCGAGGATCAGGAGCTTGACTTCCTTCGACAGCGCCTTGGCGATCTCGACGAGTTGCTGCTTGCCGACGCCGATATCGGTGATCAGCGTGTCGGGCGATTCGCGTAGCCCGACTTTCGTCAGCAGCGTGCGTGCGCGCTTGTAGGTTTCGGCGTCGTCGATGACGCCGCGATGCGCTTGTTCGTTGCCGAGGAAGATGTTCTCGGCAATCGACAGCAGCGGCACGAGCGCGAGTTCCTGGTGAATGATGATGATGCTCTGGGCCTCGCTGTCGGCGATCGAGCCGAAGTGCTGCTCGCGGCCTTCGAAATGGATTTCGCCGTCGAAACTGCCGTGCGGATAAACGCCGCTGAGCACCTTCATCAGCGTGGATTTTCCAGCGCCGTTCTCGCCGACGATTGCATGGATCTCGCCGGCTTGCACGCGCAGATTGACGTCCTTGAGGGCCACGACGCCGGGAAAGCGTTTCGTGATTCCACGCATTTCGAGGATGGTGTCCACCGACTCTTCTCCTTTGCTACAAAGCGGCCGGACCGCCGCAGCGCGGCGATCCGGCGTTCGCTGCCTTACTTCAACTGGTCCGCCGTGTAATAACCGCTGTCGACGAGGATGTGCTTGTAATTGCTCTTGTCGACTGCCACTGGCTTGAGCAAGTAGGACGGCACGACCTTGACCCCGTTGTTGTAAGTCTTGGTATCGTTGATGACAGGCTGCTTGCCCGAGAGCACGGCGTCGACGAGGTCTGCCGTTACCTTGGCGAGTTCGCGCGTATCCTTGAAAACGGTCGAGTACTGCTCGCCGCGCAGGATGGATTTCACCGACGGCACTTCTGCGTCCTGGCCGGTTACGACGGGCCAGGCCATGCCGCTGGAGCCGTAGCCAATGCCCTTGAGCGACGACAAAACGCCGATCGAGATGCCGTCGTACGGCGAGAGCACCGCGCTGACGCGGTCCTTCGTGTAGAAGGCCGAGAGCAGGTTGTCCATGCGGGACTGGGCGACCGCGCCGTCCCAGCGCAAGGTCGATACCTTGTCCATGCCCACTTGCTTGCTGCGTACGACGAGCTTGCCGCTCTTGATATACGGATCGAGTACCGACATTGCGCCGTTGTAGAAGAAGAAGGCGTTGTTGTCGTCGGGCGAACCTCCGAACAGTTCGATATTGAACGGACCCTTGCCCTGTTTGAGGCCGAGCGCATTCTCGATCGATTGGGCCTGAATCACGCCGACCTGGAAGTTGTCGAAGGTCGTGTAGTAGTCGACGTTTGGCGAATTGCGGATCAGGCGATCGTAGGCAATGACCTTGACGCCTTTGTCATGAGCTTTCTGGAGCGCGTCGGTCAGCGTCGTACCGTCGATCGAAGCGATCACGAGCACCTTGACGCCCTTGGTGATCATGTTTTCGATCTGCGCGAGCTGGTTTGGAATGTCGTCTTCGGCGTACTGCAAATCGGTCTTGTAGCCACGCGACTGGAAGACCTTGACCATGTTGTTGCCGTCGGCAATCCAGCGCGCCGAGGATTTCGTCGGCATGGCTATGCCGACCAGCCCCTTGTCGGCCGCGCCGGCCAACGGTAGATAGCTCGCCAGGGCCAGCGCCAGGGCGGATGCGATTGCGGTTCTTCTATGCATCATGCTTGTGTCTCCTCCGATGGTTGAGGAGCACCTCGAAAAACGACCGCTTTCGTCGCGACACGGCATTACTCACGAAAAATTGCTCCTACATATCAGACGTATGCGGTGTCGCAGTTTTTGTTCGTGCTTGTGTCTCGCTTAGAAACCGGGGTTTTTCGAGGTGTCCTGAGGTTTCCTTGCATCCGTCCGGCATTCTTCCGCGAAACAATGCCCGGAGAGGAAGTGGCATCGATCATAAGACGCGCGCATGAAACGATAAACGGCGCATGTGGCTTTGATATTCGTTTCGGCAGATTTATCCATATCTATGACAAAAATAGTCGAATCATCCATTTTTGCGCTGCAACATCTACACAGTGCAGCAAATAAGTGCATGTTTGCAGCCGCGCCCTCCTGACCGCCTACCCCTCTGATTCCCTATCTTTCGCTACACGATGCAAGCGTTGTCGGGTCGTTTCCGGCGCGCAGCGAAGACGCGGCATCGGTCGGTGCCGCGAAAACCAGGGAATCCATAAGTGGCGAACACCAAACAAGGCGCTATCGCAGTAGGGCTGGACTTCGGTACCGACTCGGTTCGCGCGCTCGCCGTCCGTTGTGACGACGGCGCCGAACTGGCGACCCATGTCAGCGAATATCCGCGCTGGAAACAGGGCCGCTTTTGCGACCCCCTACGTAACCAGTTCCGCCACCATCCGCTCGATTACATCGAGGCGATGGAAGCTGCCGTGCGCGCTGTTGTTGCCGAACTCGGCAACGAAGGCCGCGCCGCGATCGTCGGCATCGGCGTCGATACGACGGGTTCGACGCCGGCACCTATCGATGCCGAAGGCCGTGTGCTGGCGTTGCATCGCGATTTCGCCGAGAACCCGAACGCGATGTTCGTGCTCTGGAAAGACCATACCGCGATCGAGGAGGCCGAAGCGATCAGCGCGCTTGCGCGCAGCGGGCGTTTTTGCGACTACAGCCGCTACATCGGCGGCGTGTATTCGTCCGAATGGTTTTGGGCCAAGATCCTCCACGTCACTGCGGCCGATGAAGCGGTGCGCGCGGAGGCCCGTAATTGGATAGAACTGGCCGATTGGGTGCCGGCCCTGCTTGCCGGCACGACGGCGCCGGAGAACATCCGCCGTGGCCGCTGCGCCGCCGGCCACAAGAGCCTTTGGCATCCCGAATGGGGCGGCCTGCCCGAGCGCGGTTTCATCGAGGCGCTCGATGCCAAGCTCTTTAAGACCTTGCAGTACCCGCTGTTCGGCGAAACCTATACCGCCGACATTCCCGTCGGCAAAATCTCCGCCGAATGGGCGCAACGCCTGAATCTGCCCAACACCGTCACGGTTTCCGGCGGTGCTTTCGATTGCCACATGGGCGCGGTCGGCGGCGGCGCCGCGCCCTATACGCTCGTCAAGGTCATCGGCACCTCGACCTGCGACATTCTGCTTGCCGACGAAGCGGTGATTGGCGGTCGTGCGATCGCGGGCATCTGCGGCCAGGTCGATGGCAGCGTCGTGCCCGGCAAGATCGGCCTCGAAGCCGGCCAGTCCGCCTTTGGCGACATGTACGCCTGGTACGGACGGCTGCTTGGCTGGCCGCTCGCGCTAGCCAAGCGCAAGTTCCCGCAGATGGCCGAGCAACTTGCCGAAGTAGAGTCGCAGTTACTGCCCGCGCTGACCGAGGAATGGGCTCTGAGCCAGGATCTCGACCATCTGCCGCTGGTGCTCGACTGGTTCAACGGCCGCCGTACGCCGTTCGCGAATCAGCGGCTCAAGGGCGTCGTCAGCGATCTTTCCCTCGGCACCGATGCGGCGACGCTGTTCGGCGGCTTCATCGCCGCGACCGCCTTTGGCGCGCGCGCGATCATGGAATGCTTTGTCGATCAGCAAGTGCCGGTCGAACGCGTACTCGCGATGGGCGGCATCGCGCGTAAATCGCCGACGATCATGCAGGTCTGCGCCGACGTAATGAACCGGCCGCTCGAAGTCGTCGCTTCGGATCAGTGCTGCGCGCTGGGCGCGGCGATCTTCGCGGCTGTTGCGGCTGGCGAGTACGCCGACGTTGCAACCGCGCAGGCGAAGATGGCGAGCAGGGTAGAGCGCAGTTTTACGCCGGATGCGGCACGCGCGGCGAAGTTCGAGGTGCATTACCAGCGCTATCTCGCTTTGGCGCGTGTGGTCGAACCCCTGTGCGCAAGAGAATGATGACCCCCTCGCTCACTTTGTCCGCTGCCCCCCGTGGGGGCGTCAGCCTCCTTGAGGCGGCTCTACGGAGGCAGGGCCGATGACCCCTACGCTTACCATCCTGCGCGAGGCCGTTCTCGAAGCGAACCTCGCCCTGCCGCGCCACGGCCTTGTCACCTTCACCTGGGGCAATGTCAGTGGCATTGATCGTGCACTGGGTCTCGTTGCGATCAAGCCTTCTGGCGTGGCCTACGACAAGATGCGTGTCGATGACATCGTGGTGCTCGATCTGGCAGGCGAACGCGTCGCGGGGTCGCTGCGGCCCTCGTCGGATACGCCGACGCATCTTGCGCTCTATCGCCGCTATGGCGAACTCGGCGGCATCGTCCATACGCATTCGACGCACGCAACCGCCTGGGCGCAGGCGCAACGCGCGATTCCGGCCTTCGGCACGACGCATGCCGACTACTTTCACGGCGAGGTGCCGTGCTCGCGCCCGCTCACGCGCGCCGAAGTCGAGGACGCCTACGAACTCAACACCGGCCGCGTGATCATCGAAACCTTGGCCGAACGCAGCCCACTGGCATTGCCGGGAATGCTGGTTTCCGAACACGCCCCGTTCGCCTGGGGCAAATCGCCCGACGACGCCGTTCATAACGCAGTCGTACTCGAAGAGATCGCGCGCATCGCGTTGATGACCTTGGCGCTCTCTCCGCAGCAGTCGGCAATTCCCGACTACCTGCTCGACAAACACTACCTACGCAAGCACGGCAACGGCGCCTATTACGGCCAGAGCGCGAACGAAAACGGAAGGAAATGAATATGGAATGCTTCAAGCAACTCGAAGTCTGGTTTGTCGTCGGCAGCCAGGTCCTCTACGGACCGAAGACCTTGCAGGAGGTTGCGGATAACGCCACCCGGCTCGTCGCCGGGCTCAACGCCGAGGCTGGCCTGCCGGTCAAGCTCGTACTCAAACCGACCGTCAAGAGCCATGACGAAATCCTTGCGCTTTGCCGCGAGGCGAACAACATGGCCCATTGCATTGGGCTCGTAACCTGGATGCATACGTTCTCGCCGGCCAAAATGTGGATTGCCGGTCTGTCGGTGCTCGAAAAGCCGTGGATGCAATTCCACACCCAGTTCAATGCCGAAGTGCCCTGGGGCACGATGGATATGAACTTCATGAACCTGAACCAGACCGCCCACGGCGGCCGGGAATTCGGTTTCATCGGCGCGCGCATGCGCAAGAGTTACGAGGCCGTTGTCGGTCATTGGCAGAACCGCGAAGCGCAGGCGAAGATCGGCCGCTGGATGCGTGTCGCAGCCGCCGTGCATGACAGTCGCAATCTCAAAATCGCGCGTTTTGGCGACAACATGCGCGATGTCGCGGTGACCGAGGGTGACAAGGTCGAGGCGCAGATCCGCTTCGGTTACCAAGTGAGCGGCTACGGCCTCGGCGATCTGGTGCGGGAAATCGAAGCGGTCGGCAAGAATGATCTGGATGCCTTGCTCGAAGAATACGCAGCGAGCTACAAGCTCAGTGAAGCCTCGATGCGCGGTGGCGAAAAGCACGCCAACCTCGTCGAGGCCGCGCGCATCGAGCTTGGCATCAAGCGTTTCCTCGAAGCGGGCAGTTTCGGCGCCTTCACGACGACCTTCGAAAATCTGTATGGCCTGGCCCAGTTGCCGGGCCTTGCCGTCCAACGGCTGATGCAGCAAGGGTATGGGTTCGGTGCCGAAGGCGACTGGAAGACCGCCGCCCTGCTGCGTGCGGTGAAGGTCATGGGCGAAGGCCTGTCCGGTGGCGCCTCGTTCATGGAGGATTACACCTACCACTTCGCTGCAGCGGGTGATCTGGTCGTCGGCGCACATATGCTGGAGGTATGTCCATCGATCGCTACCGACGCAAAGCCGCTGCTCGATGTGCGCCCCCTCTCGATTGGCAAGAAGGACGATCCGGCGCGCCTGATTTTCAACGCCAAGGCTGGCCCGGCGGTGAATGCGAGCCTGGTAGACATGGGCAACCGCTTCCGCCTGATCGCAAGCGAACTCGAGGTGATCGATCCGCCGCACGATTTGCCCCTGCTACCGACCGCGCGCGCCGTGTGGCGTGCGCTGCCCAGCCTCGAAGTTTCGGCAGAAGCCTGGATTCATGCCGGCGGCGCACACCATGCCGTATTCAGCCAGGCCGTCGGCGCCGATGCATTACGGATTTTTGCCGCGATGACCGGCATCGAATTCCTCCGCATCGGCCATGACACACGGATCGAAGATTTCCGCAACGAATTGCGCTGGAACGAACTTTCATATGCATTGCATGTATGAAAACGAGTGATCGCCGAGTGTGAAATCCGACGGCGCGCGAGCGCGGACGGACGGTTATAAACAGAGATTGTTGCAGCGAGGGATGGCGCGGAGCGCGATGCTCCGTTTCGACAAAAGAAGGGGCTAGGTCATGCGACATTGGCCCCGTAATTTGGCCGGCATACCAAAGGAGACAGGACCATGAAGTTCACACGACGTACGATGCTGGTGCTGGCAGGCACGCTCGCGCTCGGCGCGACAATTGGCGCGCAGGCGGCGGACAAGAAGCTCACGCTCGGTTTTGCGCAGGTCGGCGCGGAAAGCGAGTGGCGCACGGCCAACACGCAGTCGATCAAGCAATCGGCAGCGGATGCGGGCATCAACCTGAAGTTCTCCGACGCGCAGCAAAAACAGGAAAACCAGATCAAGGCGATCCGTTCCTACATCGCGCAGAAGGTAGACGTCATCGCCTTTTCACCGGTCGTCGAATCCGGTTGGGATACCGTCCTGCAGGAGGCCCGCGCCGCCAAGATTCCGGTCATCCTGACCGACCGCGCAGTCAACGTGAAGGACGATTCGCTCTATGTCACCTTCATCGGCTCCGATTTCACCGAGGAAGGCCGCAAGGCCGGTAAGTGGCTGCTCGACAACTACAAGGGCCAGGGCGATGTGAACATCGTAGAGTTGCAGGGCACCGTAGGCTCGGCGCCGGCGATCGATCGCAAGAAGGGTTTTGAGGAAATCATCAAGGCGCAGCCGCGCTTCAAGGTCATCCGCTCGCAGACCGGCGACTTCACGCGCGCCAAGGGCAAGGAGGTGATGGAAGCCTTCCTCAAGGCCGAGGGCAAGAAGATCAACGTGCTCTATGCGCATAACGACGACATGGCGATCGGCGCGATCCAGGCGATCGAGGAAGCCGGCCTCAAGCCGGGCAAGGACATCATCATTATCTCGGTCGATGCGGTGAAGGGCGCGTTCGAGGCCATGATGGCCGGCAAGCTCAACGTCACCGTCGAATGCAATCCGCTGCTCGGTCCGCAGTTGATGGAAGCCGCACGCGCTGTCGTGGCCGGCAAGCAATTGCCCAAGCGCATCGTTACGAAGGAAGGCATCTATCCGATGGAAGTCGCGGCAAAGGAGTTCCCCAACCGCAAGTATTGATCTCGGGTACGCACGGCGCTGCGTGGCGCCGTGCGGCTGTTCGGCTCCGTCGTTGCGGGGCCGCTTCCACGGGATCTGAACATGGCGGCAATCGAGAACACGAATCCTTTGCTGGAGATGCATGGCATTTCCAAGCGGTTTCCCGGAGTACAGGCCCTGGATAGGGCGAACCTGAGACTGTTTCCGGGTGAGGTCCATGCGCTGATGGGTCAGAACGGCGCGGGAAAATCTACCTTGATCAAGGTTTTGACCGGTGTCGAGCGCGCCGATGCGGGCGAGATCCACCTGGCCGGGCAGGCGATCGCGCCGGCTTCGGTATTCGATGCGCAGCGGCTTGGCATCAGCACGGTGTATCAGGAAATCAATCTCTGTCCTAATCTCTCGGTCGCGGAGAATATCTACATCGGTCGCTTTCCTGTGCGTCGCGGCACGATTGCATGGAAAGAGGTCGAAGCGCGGGCGCGGACTGCGCTCGCCGCGCTCAATGTAGAAATCGATGTCGCGCTGCCGCTGGCCAGCTATCCCGTCGCGATACAACAAATGGTTGCGATCGCGCGCGCGCTCGGCACCGATGCGCGCATCCTCGTGCTCGACGAACCGACATCCAGCCTCGACGAGGGCGAGGTTGCACGGCTCTTCGAGGCCTTGCGCGGGCTCAAGGCGCGAGGCATTGCGATTCTATTCATAACGCATTTTCTCGAACAGGCTTATGCGATCTCCGATCGCATCACGGTGTTGCGCAACGGCGAGTTCGTCGGCGAATATCCGGCCAGGGAATTGCCGCGACTGGCGCTGATAGAAAAAATGGTCGGCCGTGCGATAGACGAGAGCGCTTTTGCGCGGCAGCCGGAAGAAGCGGTCGGCGTCGCCGGGGCTACCCTGCTCCATGCCAAAGGCATTGGTCGACGCGGCAAAATCCAGCCGATGGATCTCGAACTCAAGCCTGGCGAAGTTCTCGGTCTCGGCGGACTGCTCGGTTCCGGACGCACCGAAACGGCGCGCCTTCTGTTCGGCATAGATCGCACCGACAGCGGTAACATCAGCGTCGCCGGCATCGCGCGCCAATTCCGCTCGCCGCGCGATGCGATCCGTGCCGGCATCGGTTTCTGCCCCGAAGACCGCAAGACCGAGGGCATCATCGCCGAACTGTCTATCCGCGAGAACATCGTCCTTGCGCTACAGGCGCGGCGCGGCTTGTTCCATTTCATTCCGAAGCGGCGTCAGCGCGAGATTGCGGACCGACTGATTGCCCTGCTCGGTATTCGTACGCCCGATGCCGAGAAGCCGATTGGCCAGCTCTCCGGTGGTAACCAGCAGAAGGCCCTGCTTGCGCGCTGGCTTGCAACCGACCCGAAGATGTTGATCCTCGACGAACCGACGCGCGGCGTCGATGTCGCCGCCAAGCTCGAAATCATGGACATGATCAAAGCCCAGTGCCGCAAGGGGCTTGCAATTCTGTTCATCTCGTCCGAGATGGCCGAGGTGCTGCGGATCTCCGACCGCATCGCCGTACTGCGCGACCGGCGTAAAGTCGGCGAACTCGCAGGTGCGACGGCCGTCGAGCAGGACGTATTCCGGATGATTGCCGGAGCCGAATCATGAACAGCACGAGCATCACAATGCCCACGCGCGCCCGTTTTCCCAGCCTGACCCGCCACCGGCTCTTCTGGCCCTGCGTGACGCTGGCGCTACTGCTTGCGGTCAATGCCTGGTTCAACGCCAACTTTCTCTCGATCACGATCAAGCAAGGCCATCTCTATGGCGCGCTGGTGGACATCGTGAATCGTGGCGCGCCCTTGATGCTTGTCGCGATTGGCATGACACCGGTGATTGCGACGCGCGGCATCGACATCTCGGTCGGCGCGGTCGTCGCGATCTGCGGTGCGGTGGCCGCGAGCCTGATTGGCGGCACGTTGATCATCCAGCACGGCGTGCCGATCTATGTCTCGAAGACGCCGATGCTGCTCGCATTGGCTGCGGCCGTCGCCGCGGGCCTGCTCTGCGGGCTCTGGAACGGCACGCTCGTCGCTGGTGCAGGCATGCAGCCCATCGTCGCGACGTTGATCCTGATGGTTGCCGGCCGTGGCGTGGCGCAACTGATCACCGATGGCCAGATCATCACGGTGTATTACGAACCCTTCTTCGTGATCGGCAATGGTTTCCTGTTCGGCTTGCCAGTATCGCTCTACATCGTCGCCGTCGTCGCGGGCCTGATGCTACTGATGGTGCACAGGACTGCGCTCGGTCTCTTCATCGAGGCGGTCGGCATAAACCCTGTTGCGGCGCGCTTTGCGGGTTTGGGCGAGCGGCGCATCCTGATGATGGTTTATGCGTTCTGCGGCATCTGTGCCGCGATCGCCGGGCTCATCGTCGCCTCGAACGTCAAAAGCGCGGACGGTAACAACGCGGGTCTGCTGCTCGAACTCGACGCCATTCTTGCCGTCACGCTAGGCGGCACTTCGCTCGCGGGTGGGCGCTTTTCGCTCGCAGGCAGCTTGATCGGCGCCTTGATCATCCAGACGCTGACCTATGCGATTTATTCAATCGGCGTACCGCCGGAAATCAACATGGTCGTCAAATCGGTTGTCGTACTCGTCGTTTGCTTGATCCAGTCCGAGCGCTTTCGCGCGAGCCTCTTGCGCATCGTGCGCCGCGAAGGCGTGCGGCCATGATGCGTGTACCGTCCTTCAACCAGGCGCTACTGCCGCTTGCGGTAACGAGCCTGCTTTTCATGCTGGTGTTCGGTTACGGTTCGCTCGCCTACAGCGGGTTTTTCAGCGCGCAGGTCTTCCTTAATCTATTGATCGATAACGCTTTCCTGCTTGTCGTTGCGATCGGCATGAGCCTTGTGATCCTCACCGGCGGCATCGATCTCTCAGTTGGCGCAATCGTGGCGCTGACGACGATGATCTCGGCGATCCTCGTCGAGCACCATCACATGAGCATCCTAATCGTGATCCCGCTCTGCCTCGTGGTGGGCGCTCTGTTCGGCGCCGTGCATGGCGTCCTGATCCACTTCTTTCAGATTCAGCCCTTCATCGCCACGCTCGGTGGCATGTTCCTCGCGCGCGGACTCTGCTATGTGTTATCGATCGACTCGATCTCGATCACTGATCCGAACTACATGGCGATTGCACATTACAAGATCATTCTGTGGGGCGAGAACTTCATTTCTGTCAACGTTGTGATTTCGCTCGGCCTAGTCGCGCTCGGCATATTGCTTGCGCATTACACGCGCTTCGGACGCACGGTGTACGCAATCGGCGGTAGCGAGCGCTCGGCGCTTCTGATGGGACTGCCCGTCGGCCGCACAAAGATCCTCGTCTATACCCTCAGCGGTGCCTGCTCCGCGCTTGCCGGCATCCTTGTCACCTTCTACATGCTATCCGGTTACGGTTTGCACGCTCAGGGCATGGAGCTCGATGCCATCGCGGCCGTGGTGATCGGCGGCACGCTGCTGACGGGCGGCGTTGGCTACGTCGCAGGTTCGCTTGTCGGCGTGCTGATTCTCGGAGTGATCCAATCGCTGATCACATTTGACGGTACTTTGAGTTCCTGGTGGACGCGCATCGCGGTCGGCGCGCTACTCTGCATTTTCTGCCTGATGCAGCGTCTGCTCGAACGCAGCGGAAAGCGGACGATGCAGGCAAAGCCAGCCTAAACAATCAGGCCGGCGCGCCAATGAAAAGCGGATATAGCGAAAGTACCAGCAGCGCGGCCATGACGAAGTTTACGGTGCGAGTCAGGCGCGGATCGTTCAGCCAGCGTCGTAGCGCCACGCCGCAGCCGGCCCAGGCGCAGACACAGGGGGCATTGACCACGGTGTAGACAAGCGTGATGACGGCGAGTCTGTTCGCGCGGTTGCCTTCGGGCATATAGGTCGTGAGCGCGCCCATGACCATCACCCAGCATTTCGGGTTGGCCCATTGGAAGGCTGCGGCCTGGAGAAAGCTCACGGGAGCCGCCCTCCTGGTTTCGTCGCTGAGCGGACTCGATCGCGCGATCTTCCATGCGAGCCACAACAGATAGGCCGCGCCGATCCAGCGCAAGATCGAATGCAACGAGGGAAAGACTACGAACAGGCGGCCGAGCCCGGCGCCGATCGCGATCAGCATCAGCGCGAGACCGAGCGAGACACCGCAGAGATGCGGGATGGTTCGTGCGAAACCGTGGTTGAGGCCGGAGGCGAGCAGCATGGTGTTGTTCGGTCCCGGAGTGATCGAGGTGACGAACGCATAAACAGAGAAGGTCAGAAGCAGATCGGGAGTCATCGTATTTTCTGCGATGGACGCGCGGATACGCAGGCAGTGAGCCGGGAACGATGCAGCCTTGCTCCCGTTGCGGGGCCGCGCAGATTAGTGAGTTCGCGGCTCGCGTGCGGGCCGTGCGTCCGAACTTATTCTCCGGCGGGCCGGATCAGGCCGTCGGTCTTGAACATCTGCTTGATTCCGCGTACGGCCTGGCGAATCCGATGCTCGTTCTCGATCAGCGCGAAGCGCACATGGTCATCGCCGTGGTCGCCGAAGCCTATCCCCGGCGAAACCGACACGCGGGCCTTCTCCAGCAATTGCTTGGCGAATTCGAGCGAGCCGAGCGCGCAGTAGGGTTCGGGAATCTTTGCCCAGATGTACATCGACGCCTTTGGGAGTTCGACGTTCCAACCGGCTTCCGAGAGGCCCTTGTGGAGCACATCGCGGCGGCGCTGGTAGGTCGCGGCGATCTCGCGCACACATTGCTGTTCGCCTTCGAGCGCAGCGATTGCGGCAACCTGCAGCGGCGTGAAAGTACCGTAGTCGTGGTAGCTCTTGATCCGCGCGAGCGCGGCGACGAGATCCGGGTTGCCGACCATGAATCCGATGCGCCAGCCGGCCATGTTGTAGCTCTTCGAGAGCGTGAAGAACTCGACTGCGATGTCTTTTGCGCCCGCTACCTGCATGATCGACGGTGCTTTCCAGCCGTCATACACGATGTCGGCATAGGCCAGATCGTGCACCACGAAGATGTCGTGCTTCTTTGCAAGCGCGACTACGCGTTCGAAGAAATCGAGTTCGACGCATTGTGCAGTCGGATTCGAGGGAAAGCCGATCACGATCATCTTCGGCTTCGGGTAGGTGCCACGGATTGCGCGTTCGAGTTCGGCGAAGAAGTCGACGCCCGGAATGATGGGCACCGAGCGGATATCTGCGCCCGCGATCACCGCGCCGTATATGTGGATCGGATAGCTGGGGTCGGGCACCAGCACCGTATCGCCACGATCGAGCGTGGCCAGCATCAAGTGCGCGAGGCCCTCTTTCGAGCCTATCGTGACGATGGCTTCGGTATCCGGATCGATGTCGATGGCGTAGCGCTCCTCGTACCAACGCGAGATTGCGCGGCGCAGACGCGGTATGCCTTTCGAGGCCGAGTAGCCGTGCGTGTCGGGCCGCTGCGCGACTTCGACGAGCTTGGCGACGATATGCGGCGGCGTGGCACCGTCGGGGTTGCCCATGCTCATGTCGATGATGTCTTCGCCCCGGCGACGTGCCGCGAGCTTTAACTCGGCCGTTATGTTGAAGACGTAAGGCGGGAGACGATCGATGCGCGCAAAGCGGCGCTTGCCAGCGGAGGCGGACATGGAGTGACTTTCACGTAAGCGCCCGGAACCGTCCGAGCGACGCGGGCCGCAGAATCGGCCCGGGGCGGATCTTACGATGCATTCCGCTTGTTCGACAAGCGCCAAGGGGGAGGGGCGGTATCATCACGGCCCGTGACGGAGTAGGCCATATTCAATGTCGGAGTCGCGCTTGAAGCGCAAGGAATCAGCCCTCGCGGTGGCGGATAGCGCGCCGCAGTTTCTCGAACTGCCCGCGGCCATCCTGCGGGAAAAGGGCGTCCTCCATCTGCATGAATCCCCCGTCGCCGATGCGAGCGACATTGAGAGGCTGCTGCGCGAAGGCATCTACCCTCGCCCTTTCGTGCTCGACAACGGCAAGCTGCGTCGCTTGCACTTCTCGCTCGCGCTCGTACAGAGCGAAATGCTGATTGCAGATCCGTATGCGCTGCAAGCGGCCTATACGCGCGAGATGATGGGCTGCCTGATGTTTCTGCCGCGCCCCAGGCATGTCGTGCTCGTTGGCCTTGGCGGCGGTTCGCTGGCGAAATTCTGTTACCGCCATCTACCGCGCAGCCGGCTCACCGTGCTCGAAATCGATGCGGATGTCGTCGCCTTTCGCGCTTTGTTCGCCGTGCCGCCCGACGACGAACGCTTTCGCGTGCTGCGCACCGATGCGGTCGAATATTTTGCGACGACCGATGATCGCGCCGATGTGGTAATGCTCGATGGCTACGACGAACACGGCATCGCGCCGGCCTTCTGCGATGAGTCGTTCTATCTCAAGCTGCGCGCACAATTGGACACGGGCGGCGTGCTCGTCTGCAACCTGGCACTGCGCGACGAGGAAGGTAGTGCCCATCTTGATTTATTGCGCGAGGTCTTCAGCGGTCGCGTAATCGTCCAGGATGTTCACGGAGATGGCAACCGCATTGCCTTCGCCTTCAATGCTCCGCCGTTTCCGCCGGATATCGATATGGTACAGCGCGAGGCGCGCCTGCTGTCGCAACGTTTCGATATCGATTTCGAGGCTTGTGCGCGACGCCTCAGAGCGATCTTAACGCGGCAGAAACGGCGGCAATGAAGCAAATGTTGCAGCGCGCATTAGTACGCTGCCGGTACGAACATTTCCTCGGGTATCGGATTGCGGAAATAATCCGGGTTGTGGACGCGTGCGGGCAGCGTCACGGCTTCGCGCTCGATTTCCTCGTAGGGAATCTGGTGCAAGAGGTGATGGATGCAGTTGAGCCGCGCGCGTTTCTTGTCCACCGCCTCGATGATCCACCAGGGCGCTTCCGGGATGTGGGTGCGTTCGAGCATGGTTTCCTTGGCCTTGGTGTATTGCTCCCAGCGGCGGCGCGATTCCATGTCCATCGGGGACAGTTTCCATTGCTTGAGCGGATCTTGAATCCGCATCTGGAAGCGGAAGTGCTGTTCGTCGTCGGTGATTGAAAACCAATATTTGATCAGGATAATTCCCGAGCGCGTCAGCATTTTTTCGAACTCGGGGACGGTACGGAAGAACTCCTCGTATTCGTCTTCGGTACAGAAGCCCATCACCTTCTCGACCCCGGCACGGTTGTACCAACTGCGGTCGAACAGCACCATCTCTCCAGCCGCCGGCAGGTGATAGACATAGCGCTGGAAATACCACTGCGTGCGCTCGCGTTCGCTTGGCGCTGGCAACGCGGCGACACGGCAGACGCGTGGATTCAGGCGTTGGGTGATACGTTTGATCACGCCGCCCTTGCCGGCAGCATCGCGCCCCTCGAACAGCACCACGACCTTGAGTTTCTTGTGCACCACCCAGTCTTGCAGCTTGACCAGCTCGCCCTGCAGGCGGAATAGCTCTTTGAAGTAGAAGCTGCGCTCCAGTTCGGCCGTGGAGCCGGGGTGGCCGGCATCCGTCAGCAGCGTATCGAAGCGTATATCGTCGATTTCCATTTCCAGCTCTTCGTCGTAGCTGTCCTGCATGTCGGCCTTGGCCCGGCTTTCGTACGACTGGGCCTGTGGTTTGTTATCAGCGGTCATAGTGTCTCCAGCGATGGAATGTCGACTCGTGCGAGATACAGCGCCCTATTGCGCGGCGGGCCGAATCGGTGTCTTCACACTTTAGGCGGAGCTGGCGCGCGGCATATGACATTAGATCAATTTTATCCGCCGGGTTTTGGCGTGAAACCGGTTCGTTAAAGCGTGCTGGTGACCTTGTTCAGATGCGGGGGGCGGTCGGGATCGCGGCCTCGCGCGCGCGCGAGGGCCTCGACGAGCAGATAGAAGCTTTGCACGGCGGCGATCGGATCGAGTTCGTCGTTGTCGGTGGTGGCGAGCGTGAGCTGGCGCTGGGCGACCTCGGACGGCGCGGCGAGCAACACGGCGGCGCCGCGTCCGCGCATTTCGGTCGCGAGCGCTATCAAGTCTTTTTGAGCCGGGCCGCGCGGTGCGAACACGAGCATCGGATAGCCCGAATCGACAAGCGCCATCGGGCCGTGCTTGACCTCGGCGCTGCTGAATACCTCGGCCTGAATCGCGCAGGTTTCCTTGAACTTAAGGGCCGCTTCCTGAGCGATCGCAAGGCCTGTGCCGCGGCCGATGACCATCATGCGTTCGGCACTGGTCAGCAGCTCGATGCCGCCCGACCAGTCTTGCTCGCAGGCGGCGCGTAGCGCGTCGGGTAGTCTGCCTAGCGCGGTCTGCAGGGCTGTGTCGTTCTGCCAGTGCGCGGCGAATCGGGCGCCTGCAGCCAGCGCGCAAATGAAGCTTTTCGTTGCGGCGACGCTGTTTTCGGTGCCGGCATGGAGTGGTATGACCCATTCCGATGCGTTGGCGAGCGGCGAATTCGCGTCGTTGACGAGCGCAACCGTGGTGCCGCCACCGCTACGGAAAACCGAGATCGGTTCGATCAGATCCGGGCTGCGACCCGACTGCGATACGGCAATCGCTAGTGTGCCGAGCGTGACGAGCGGCGCGCGATACAAGGTGACGAGCGACATCGGCAGCGAAGTCACGAGGCGGCCGTAGCGGGCCATCAATAAATAGGCGAGATAGCCTGCGGCATGGTCGGAGCTGCCGCGCGCTACCGTTACGGCGGCGATTGGCGGTTGCCGGCGCAGTTTCTCGCCGAGTTCCACATAACGTGCTTCGTCTGTTGCAAGCAGTTCGGCGACGCGGTCGGGCGCCGAGCGGGCTTCATCAAGCATGAGCGAGTTCAATGGATTCTCCTTCGACAAAAACGGCCTTAATTTGTAAGTCGGGCGACATAACCACGACATCGGCATACGCGCCCGGCTGCAACCGGCCGCGTTCGCGTTCGCCGAGGTAGTCGGCTGGGTTGGTCGAAACATGAAGCGCCGCTTCGTGTACCGGAATGCCGATCGAAACAAGATTGCGAAACGCTTGGTCCATCGTCAGCACGCTGCCTGCAAGAGTGCCGTCGGCCAGGCGCACCCCACCCAGGCATTTGGTGACGGTATGCGAGCCGAGGCGGTAGTTGCCGTCGGGCATGCCGGCGCCGGCAGTCGAATCGGTCACGCAAAAAAGCTTGGGTATCGCGCGGCGTGCAACGCGGATCGCACCGGGATGGACATGTAAAAGATCGGGGATGAGTTCGGAATAAACCGCATGAGCGAGCGCCGCACCGACCATGCCTGGCTTGCGATGGTGCAGCTCGCTCATTGCATTGAACAGGTGCGTGAAGCCCGCGGCGCCGGCCTCAAGCGCGGCCACGCCATGCTCGTAGCTGCCGCTGCTGTGGCCGATCTGGGGAAGGATGCCGGCGATTTTCAGGTGCCGGATGAAATCGAGATGACCGCTGATTTCGGGCGCCAGCGTCAACACGCGGATCTGTGCGAGCGCATGTAGAGCCGAGAGTTCGTCGAGCGTGCCTGCGCGTGCAAAATTCGGCTGCGCGCCGAGCTTGTCGGGGTTGATGAAAGGTCCCTCAAGATGCACGCCGAGCACGCGCGCCGCGCCGGCCGGGCGCTCGCGGATTGCGCGGCCGACATCGACGAGTGCGTGCTCGATGTCGCTGCGTGGCGCGGTTATCGTTGTCGCGAGCAGGCAAGTCGTGCCGTGGTGTGCGTGCATGCGCGCGACGATATCGATGGCGCCCGCGCCGGCCATTATGTCGACGCCGCCGCCGCCGTGGACATGGACATCGATGAAGCCGGGGAGTATGAGATTTTCGCTGTCGCCGGGGGCGTGCGCCGGAACGCCTTCGATCGCAAGGATTCGCTCGCCAAAGCCGAGCTTGCCGCGCACCCAGCCTTGGGGCGTGAGAACGCAGCCGGCGATTACATGTTCCATATTTGAATTCTTTCGCATGTGGTTATTACCACTATAGATCCACTTGTTGGATGTATCAACACTGGTTTTTCAAATCGGACCCGATTCTAAGCAATGATGGAATGCTCGGTTATTCTGATCAAGCATGAATACAAAAGTTTTTTGAATTTTGGTATTGACGAATTTGCAAGTGGTGATGCATTGGTAGTTAAGGCATGTTTCAAATTGCCTTGGCGCAGATGACCGCGACGAAACGCAAACTTTGTCGCGCATATTTCGAATCGGGCAAGCCCGGGTCGATGGGCGGGTAAAACCTGGATTCCTCCCGCCATACCATAGGAAAAGACAGAGGAAAGCCATGCCACGCAACCGTTTCGCTGCAGTTCAGCAGCTCGGTCGCACGCTGATGTTGCCGATCGCGGGTCTGCTGCTGCGCCTGGGCCAGCCGGATCGTTCCCTTCATCGCGGAGGCCGGTAATGCCGTCTTCGCCAAGGAAAGCAATGCGTGGCGGCGCTGGCCGGCGCGGTCGGCTATTTCGTGCTGACCGCCGCGATGAAGACGATCGATCCCAAAATCAATATGGGTGTGCTTTCCGGGCTGATCATCGGCGTCATCGCGGGCCTGCTATACAACCGCTACAAGGACATCAAGCTGCCCGAGTGGCTCGCATTTTTCGGCGGCAAGCGCTTCGTGCCCATCGTTACCGGTCTCGTCGCACTCGTGCTGGCGGCGGTTTTCGGCCTGATCTGGCCGCCGATCCAGCAAGGAATCAACTTCGTCGGCCACTGGTTGATCGGTTCGGGCGAAATCGGTCTTTTCATCTACGGCGTGCTCAATCGCCTATTGCTGGTCACGGGCCTGCATCACATCCTGAACAACCTCGTCTGGTTCGTATTCGGTGACTTCACGAATGCAGCCGGCGCGGTCGTGCACGGCGATCTGAACCGTTTCTTCGCTGGCGATCCGCAAGCAGGAAGCTTCATGACAGGCTTCTTCCCCGTCATGATGTTCGGCCTGCCAGCAGCCTGTTTTGCAATCTATCGCAATGCGCGACCGGAGAGCCGGCACCTGGTCGGTGGCATGCTGCTCTCCATGGCGCTTACCGCGTTCCTGACGGGCGTGACCGAGCCAATCGAGTTTTCGTTCATGTTTCTTGCTCCGGTGCTGTACGGCGTTCATGCAGTGCTCACCGGCGTATCGCTCGCGCTGATGCATGCGCTTGATGTCAAGGCCGGCTTCACGTTCTCGGGCGGGGCTTTCGACTATGTGCTGTCGTACGGAATCTCAAAAAATTTCTGGATCGTTATTCCCGTCGGCATTTGCTACTTCGCGGTCTACTACAGCTTGTTCAGTTTTTTCATCCGCCGCTTCAATCTCGCGACAATGGGACGTGAACCTCAAAGCGCAGCGACAGCGGTGCCGCAAGCGACCGGCCCCGACCGAGCCGAAGGCTTCATTACCGCACTCGGCGGGATTGTGAACATCATCGATCTGGATGCCTGCACGGCGCGGTTGCGTTTTTTGCTCAACGACAATCGGCAGGTTGACGACTCTGCACTCAAGACGCTCGGCATCAAGGGCGTCGTGCGAGCGGAGGCCGGTGCGCTGCAAGTAGTCCTGGGGCCGGGCGCGAACCTGCTCGCCGACGAATTGCGTGCCGTGCTTAAGGCAAAGGCACCTACCCCCGGCAATGGCTCGCGCGCGCACAAATTTATTGCGGCGCTCGGTGGCGCGGCGAATCGGAAGGATGTCGATGCCTATACTACGCGGCTGTGCCTGCAAGTGGCCGATAACGCACTAATCCGCGATGCCGAACTGAAAGTGCTTGGCCCTATCGCCGATTCTGTTGCCGACGAAATTCGTACTGCGCTCAAAGGCGGTGTTTGAGACCAAGGCGTGTCGTTGCGACTATATACATGCAGATAGAGTCAGCAAGGTAGGAGGAGGGGGAGTTGACGCGAGGATTAAGTGCTGCTAAATTCTCGCCTCTCTGCTGCAGCGAAAGCGGCGGTAGAGGCGAAAAGCAGTCGGTCAGAAGTGTTTGTTTGGCCGGTTTTATCTTTTGTTTGCTGCGCTTTTACGACAGTTCAAGTCGCGCAAACAAAACAGCAAAACAAAATGCTTGACGCGAAGTTGTGGTTCGGGCAGAATTCGCCCTCTCGCAGCAAAGCAGGCAGGCAGTAGAGGCCGCGAAGTTGTGAGGCAGATAAGCAGTACGTTCTTTAAAAAGTTGAACAACCGATAAGTGTGGGTGCTCGGTGGAAAGCGCACTGCAAGCAATTGCAGGGTAGCAAAGAAATTGAGTGCCAACAAGTCAGTGATGATGA
>JAVBKC010000085.1:0-23483 GCA_031554255.1 Niveibacterium sp. | reverse complement strand
TGCCCACAACCTGGCGCTGGTGCGCCACATCGCGCTGAACCTTATCCGGCTCGACACGAGCGTCAAGACCAGCATTAAGACCAAGCGCCTTTTGGCGGCAACTTCGGACGAGTTCCGCACCGTTCTACTTGGCTTTCCGCTTGAAGAAGATGATGACGATTAATGTCAAATGCGTAGCTGCGGGAGCCCTGGCCCTATACCGGGCTTAGCTTTTGCTCCAACAACGAAGTCCATGCTGCGCTAGGAAGTCTTGATCCTGAATGATGTGGGTGCTAAACCAAGGGCTTCTCGCTGTCACTTTGGCTCCAGTGCGGTCAAACAGGATTTGCATATCTTCCTCTTTGCCATTATCCAATCTTCGAAGTACAGGGAAAAATTGTATTGATTCATTTTTTTCCAAGTTGAAAGATGCTTGGTCAGTACTCCCAAAACCTTTGCTGCATTTTTCCATGAAATCAAACAGTGTTTGTCCATTTGCAAGGTTGATGCGTTTGGCCAAGTAGAGGGCGCGATAAAAATCATTTTTAAAAGGCTCCAGCTCGTCCTCGGGTAGTCCCTTAAGAGCTTTATCCTTAGGGAATGCGATATTCCCAATATCAGGGTACGTCTTCGTGATGAATCGATAGAAATCCCTGTTGCCGTAGCAACCGTTCTCTTGGCAGGGCATATCGCTTAGATATTTGGCTTCGTCATCGCTTATTGGAAGTTCAAACTGAGCGGCTTTGCCGCCGGCACTACCATTATTGGCTCCTGACATTATTTTCGCGTCAGGTCCACGCAAACCAGTGTCGAACTGCGGTTTCGCATCATCGCGTTCGTTATTGACTAATTGAGCGTTAGAGGATGCATCGTTTGTGTCTGTTGGCTGTGCTGCTGCCGCTGGCTGCGTTACCGCCGTCGGTTTGTCCTTGTCGTCGCTCAGGGTGCATTTCGTTATTCCGCCCACAATAATCACAAAAACGATGATCCTAACGACCATATCCTTCGGTTTTAACCCGGGATTCTTAGCCCCGCACCCAGGGCATGTTTTTGCATTCGAGTCGACATCTTTCCCACAAGTCCTGCAGGTTGTTATTCCCATCTCTCTCCCCTTTTTTTATCTGAATCTTCTTTCTGCCGCGCGAACAACTCCGATCACTTGGCTGTCAGCCAGCGGTTTTATCTGATAGCGCTCGTTCAGCGGCTTCAAATACCAATCTCCTCCGTCGCGCATAAGCTGCTTGAACGTCGCTTCATCTTTATTGTTCTTTGCGATGACGAAATCTCCAGCGTTTGCATCAAGCTCAGGTTCGACGATCAGGACGGTTCCTGCCGGGAAGTCCGGCTCCATCGAATCGCCATCGACACGCAGCGCGAAAGTGTGTTCACGCGGATGGACTGTCGTTTCGATCCATTCAAAGGCTTCGCCGGGCTGTAGAAGATCGCAAACCTCAGAAAATGCACCAGCTTGCACCCATGAGATCAGAGGCACCCTGCCGCCAATATCAGGGCCGGAGTTGACGTTTTGATGGCCTGCCGATTTATCGGAGACAGCGGCATTCATCGCATTTGTGATCGGATCAAGTTGGCGCTCCAGCGTGGCGCTGAAATCGGCGACCTTGACTCCAAGACCGTGTGCGAACTTGATGGCAGCCGTCAGGTTCAGGGGGCTTCTGCCATTCAGGTACTGCCAGACCATTCCTTGCGACCCGATCTCGAATTTCGCGCCGAATTCTTCCTGACTAAGCTTTGATCTCTCGTCGAACAATTGCTTCAGGCGGGCCGCGTCATCGACCTGCCAGTCTTCCAGCTTTCTTTTTTTCTTCGTATCCATAGCCGCAAGCATAAGCGCTCCTATTAACCAAACAACAAGCAAGGCTATTGCAATAAAAAATAGCTATGCTAGTATCGCCAGCGTGATATTGACCGAGGCAACAAGCAATGGACTTGAAAACCTACCTGAAGACGAACACGCAAACCGACCTTGCGCATCGTCTTGGCGTCACGCAGGGGCTTGTCCATCAGTGGGCGACTGGAAAGACGCGAATCACAGCCGAACGAGCTGTCGAAATTGAAAAGGCCACCGACAGCCAAATCACCCGCCAGGAACTGCGCCCGGAGATCTTTGGGCACTCGGTGCCGGTTGCTGTACCGACCCCTAAGCTCGCCGAGCAGGAGCCACCGGGTTCCGATGAGCGCGAGGCGGCGTGATGGATACGCTTTTCGGCCTGTTTCTGCGTGTCGCCGCATGCGCCGAGGCGGCGCGTCGATTTCCGAGCAGTCTTGCTGCCGCGCTCTACGCCAACGAACTATTTCGGGGCTTCCGCTGTGCTGCGGCAACGGACGCGCACATTGAAACCGCCCAGGGTTTAGCTGACGTGGATGCGTTGTCGGGCTGCGTTCCCGAGGACGCGGCTGATCTTTGTAGCGAGGTTTTCGATGATCAATGACTGGACCATTGTGCGAGTTTGTCATGGCATGGGCTTCCTTCTTTTTTCCATGCTTCTAGTGTGCTTCGTGCGCTCTGCGCACTACAGGAAAGAACCGGAACGATTTATTCCGGCGCTTTCCGCAAGGGCGAAGTAGCCTCATGAATACCAATTTGAAGCCTGCGGTTTCGCAGATGACGCTCGACTTCGAACCGACGCTTCTTGAGCGGCACAAGAGCGCGCTGGAGTGCGTGCGGCAGTGTGCCTACACGCACCGGAATCCGCTCAAGAGCATCGCAGCCGACATGGATTTGTCAGAGAGCGACCTGTCGCGCAAGCTCACTCAGAACGCGAACGACACGCGTCGGTTCTCGCTCGACGATCTGGAAAATTTCATCGCTGCCACGGGCGATACCACCGTCATTGCTTATCTCGCAGCGAAGTACCTCGCCGACGATGCCATGCGGATGCAGGTCGCGCAGCGGCAGCTTATGCGGCAATTGCCCGAGGTGCTGGCGCTGATTAAGCAGTTCTCGGCAGGCGTGGCGCCATGAGCGGGGCGATCCAGACACCCTCCTTCGAACCTCCCTATCCAGCCGATACACTCGCACGCGGCTGGCGGCTTGAGATCGACCACGAGCGCATTGAGCGGTCCGACACATGGGCTCTGGCCGCAACCGAAGTTCGCCCCTGGTTGCTGATGATGTGGATGATCGCGTGGCGCCAGGCTCCGTGCGGAACGCTGCCGGACGACGATGCACTGATCGCCGCACGCATCGGAATGCCGCCGAAGTTGTTCGCCAAACACCGCGCGGTGCTCATGCGGGGTTGGTGGCAGGCGGCTGACGGTCGGCTTTATCACAACACAATCGTCGAATGCGTGTTAGCAATGCTGGTTAAGCGCGAGAAGGATGCAAAGCGTTCAGCGGAGCGCCGCGCGCGTCAGGCGAAGCCGCACGAGGGACGCATCGAAGTCGCGGACGCGTCACGCGTGACGCACGAGGGACGCACGGATGATTCCGGCGTGAGCTCCCCCGGAGTTCGACACCAAGCACCAAGCACCAGAAGTAAACCTATCCCTTCGATAACCCTAGGCAGCAGCACAACCGTTGAGAAGGTCGCGAACGATCTGCCGCCGCCGGCAGCGCAAGCGGATCAAAACGCGACGACGCGACCGCCCCAAGACCCGATCACCGCTCGGGCGATCGAGCTGACGATCCTGCTGCGTCAGCGCGGCGCGGGCTTGCAGGCCAGCGACCCGCGTGTGCGGCAATGGGCCGAGATCGGAATCAGCGACGCTCAGGCGCTGACTGCGTTGGAGACCGCGCAGCAGCGGCGCAGCGAGAAGGGCAGCGCTCAGGCGATCAACGCCGGGCTGCTTGACGCGCTGCTGGCCGACCAACGGCGCTCCCCTCCCGCTCGCGCTTCGCCGAACCGTCCGCCTTCGCGCGACGAACTGCGCCGCGCCGCAGCGATGACACGCCTGTCCGACGTGATGAACGACGACGGCACCCCGAAACGACCGAAGGACCGCGACGATGAACGCACCCTCACCGCGACCGCTCCCCGCCTCGTGGGCTGATCGGCTGTTCGAGCGCATGCAGGGCATGTACGGCTCACTGTGGGTCGATCGCTGGCGCACCGGTGAGCTGGACGAGAACGGTCGCGACCGCGGCCTGCTGAACGCAAAGCTCACCTGGTGCGCGGACCTCGGCGGCTTCGTGGAACAGCCCGAACGAATCACGCGAGCGCTCGAAGCATGCCGGCATCGCGCACTGCCGCCGACCCTGCCGGAGTTCCTGGATTTGTGCCGACAGGCGCAGGTGACGCCGCAGGCTGCGTTGCCAGCGCCGAAGATTACGCCGGAAGTTGCGCAAGCCCGCGCCGAGGAAGTCGCGAGTGTGGCGAAGACGATCGCCCGCAAAAGCGCGGGCCATGATCACCGCGCATGGGCGCGGCGCATCGTTGCAGACCCAAAGGCATTCCCGTCGGCAAACGTGAAACTCGCTCGCGAGGCACTCGATGCCATGCCATCGAGCTGATTTGATTTTTTGGGGCATAAAAAGGCACGTTATGAAACTCGATTTTTCAGGCTTGTCGCCATCGCCGGTTGTTCGATTCACGATCCCCGGAGAACCCGTTGCAAAAGGAAGGGCGCGAGCCTTCGTGCGTAACGGCCACGTCGCACACTACACCCCGGATAAGACTGCGCGGTATGAAAACCTCGTGCGGCTGGCTGCGCAGCAGGCGATGGGCGATGCTGCCCCGGTTGAAGGCGCGGTGACGCTGGTCGTCAGGGCATTTCTCAGCATTCCGGGCAGTTGGAGCCAGAAGAAACAGCGCGCGGCTGCCCTCGGCGAAATCACGCCAACCAAACGCCCCGACCTCGACAACATTCTCAAGGCGATCAAGGATGGCGCCAATGGCGTGACGTGGAAGGACGATTCGCAGGTGGTCGATGTTCGCGCCAGCAAACGGTATGGCTCGCCCCGCGTCGAAGTGGAAGTGAGGGCCGGCTGATGATGCGGTGGGAATACGGCGATCCGTTCGAGATCGTGGCGCGCCGCGAGGCGGTCGCACAGCGTCAAGATCGGGCCTGCGGGCAATGTATGCACAAGATCAGCCTCGCGTGGAAGGGTGAAGTGCTTCACGGCTGCGAGTCCAAGCAACGCCGGTACGGGGTGCGTTGCTTGCTGTATCGGCCCGCGAATAGGGAGGCGGTATGACGGAAATTACTGCTATTTTTCGGTCTGTCGAGCAGGCGTTGCATGTCTCGTTTTTGATGGAAATGCTGCCAGTGGCGCAGAAAAGTCAGATGCAGAACATGATTGATCGGATGCGCGAAGACATGGGCATTGCTCAGGAACACGAGCCGGGAACGATCAATTTTTGCGGCCTCTCCGCGCTGGAAATTCGGGGGCAGTGCGCAATGGTTCGCGCGAGCGTGGCGCATCATGTACCGCAGCCGGAGGCGGACGCGGTGCATGCGCGCTTTGCGTATCAAATGCGCAAAGCCGGGGGTGTGCGCGGCATCCGCGATTATTGCCTGCCCATGCTTTCGACGCAGGGCGATATAGCGACGCTGACGATGGCCTGGGGCATTTACGGTACAGGTCGCCAGCGCGAGGATCTGTCGGTGCGCAAAATTGCCGCCGAGTATCAGCTTGCGTCCGCCACGGTGGGCCGTGATATGCAGATTGTGCGCAATACCGGGCGATTACTGTTCAATCGCGCCGTGGATCGCCTGGGCTATCGATTTCGGGCAAGCGGCCTCGTCGAGCCGGCCGGAGAAAACTTACAAAGTGCTTGACGGCTTGAGACAGTCAGGGTAGATTTTTGTCATCATTGGGTTTTCTGCGTTTTAGCCAACAACAAAAGCCCGCATGTGCGGGCTTTTGCTTTTCATTCCCTATTTTCTGCCACCTTTGGGTGGCCTCGAAACCCGCGTACGGCCTTGTGCTGACGCGGGTTTTGGTTTTTCGGCTTGCTGCTCATGCGCGATCTGGCTATCAAACCCCGCCCGATTGAGGCGCTGATTCCCTATGCTCGGAATAGCCGCACCCATTCCGTCGGGCAGGTAGCGCAGATCGCTGCCTGTATCCGCGAGTTCGGATGGACAAACCCGGTATTAATCGATGGCGAGAACGGCATCATTGCTGGACATGGCCGCGTGCTGGCCGCCCGCAAACTCAACCTGACCGAGGTGCCGTGCATCGAAATCTGCGACATGACCGAGGCGCAGAAACGCGCCTATGTCATCGCCGACAACAAGCTGGCCGAAAACGCCGGGTGGGACAAGGAACTGCTAGCGCTCGAACTTGGTGAACTGAAAGTCGCCGGCTTCGACCTCGATCTGATCGGCTTCGATGTTGAGGACTTGGGCAAGCTGCTCGAACCGGACGTCAAGATCGGCTTGACTGACGACGACGACGCGCCCGAAGTGGTGGCGGTTGCCGTTTCGCGCACCGGCGACTTGTGGGCGTGTGGTGACCATCGGGTGATGTGTGGCGATAGCACCAGCATGGCCGACGTGGAACGGTTGATGGACGGCTACAAGGCCGACCTGATCGTCACCGACCCGCCGTACAACGTCGCCTATGAGGGCCGCACCGCCGACAAGCTGACCATCCAGAACGACAGCATGAACGCCGAGGCGTTCTACCAGTTTCTGCTGGCCGCCTACGGCGCGATGTTCGCTGTGGCGAAGGACGGCGCGGGCCTATATGTATTCCACGCCGACAGTGAGGGTTTTGCCTTCCGTCGGGCGATGTTGGACACAGGCTTCAAGCTGGCGCAGTGCTGCGTTTGGGTCAAGCAGTCGTTCGTCATGGGACGGCAGGATTACCACTGGCAGCACGAGCCGGTGCTGTACGGCTGGAAGGCCACCGGTGCACACCGTTGGTATTCTGATCGCAAGCAATCGACGGTCTGGCACTTTGACCGCCCGCAACGCAACGACGTGCACCCGACCATGAAGCCGATAGCACTGATCGAGTACCCGTTATGCAACAGCAGTCAAGGCGGTGACGTGGTGCTCGACCTCTTTGGCGGTTCTGGCTCAACCCTGATCGCGTGCGAAAAGCACAGCCGGTCGGCGCGGTTGATGGAACTCGATCCGAAATACTGTGACGTGATCATCCGTCGCTGGCAAGAATTCACCGGACAGCAGGCGACGCTGGCCGGAGACGGACGCGCATTCGCCCAGATGGAGAAGGAGCGCATGGAGACCATAAATGCCAGGAGCGAAGGGTAAATCTGGCGGTAAACGTCCGGGCGCTGGCCGCTCGACATTCAAACCGACTGACGAACACCGGGATCTTGTGATGCAGTTGTCCGCATTCGGCCTGCGTCACTCGGACATCTGCTTGTTCATCAAGGGCGCCAAGGGCCTGCCGATCAGCGAGCCGACGATGCGAAAGAACTTCGCCGTCGAACTCGACACCGGGAAGCTGAAAGCCAACGTCAAGGTGGCGCAAACCCTCTACAAGAAGGCTATCGGCGGGGACACCACTTCGATCATCTTCTGGCTGAAATCGCAAGCCGGGTGGAAAGACACACAGCGCGTCGAACTGACCGGCACCAGCGGCGGCCCGATCCAGAGCGTGAGCATGACTTCTGACGAATTCCGGGAGATCGCCAAGACAATCGCCGACGAGGTTTGACCCATGCGCCAGTTCAGCCCGGACGAACAATTCGCGGCGGCAAGGATGGCGCAGGCGGATCTGTACTTTTTCTCGCGCTGGATGTTCTTTCAGCGCCGCCGTTTCCAGTGGCTACGCGGGCCGCATCACAAGCCCATTTGCGATGCGCTGATGCGTGTGTTTCACGGGCAGTGCCTGCGCCTGATCATCAATGTGCCGCCGCGCTACTCGAAGACCGAACTCGCGGTGGTCAATTTCATCGCCTGGGCGCTCGGCCAGGTGCCGGATGCGGAGTTCATCCACGCGAGCTACGCCGCGCCCCTGGCGGCGAACAACAGTGCAAACGTGCGCGCGCTCGTGCAGCACGAGGCGTACGGCCAGGTTTTCCCGGCCTGTCGCCTGGCGTCGGACGCAAAAAGCCATTGGGTGACAACCGAGGGCGGCGTGATGTATGCCGCTGGCGCGGGCGGCACGATTACAGGCTTTGGCGCGGGCAAGCATCGCGAGGGCTTCGGCGGTGCGATCATCATCGACGACCCGCACAAGCCCGACGAGGCCAAGAGCGATGTTATCCGGCAGGGCGTCATCGACTGGTTTCAGAATACGCTGGAGAGCCGCAAGAACAGCCCGCAAACGCCGATCATCCTGATCATGCAGCGCCTGCACGAGCACGATCTGGCGGGCTGGCTGCTCGATGGCGGCAATGGCGAGACGTGGGAACATGTTTGCCTGCCTGCGATACAGGCTGATGGCACGGCGCTCTGGCCGGCAAAGCACACCATCGCGGTCTTGCGTCGGATGGAACAGGCCGCGCCCTACGTGTTCGCGGGGCAGTACCGGCAATGTCCGGCACCGCCCACCGGCGGCGTCATCAAGCCCGATGCGATTACGGTGATCGATGCGCTGCCTGCCGAAACCATCAAATGGCTGCGCGGTTGGGATCTGGCCGCGTCCGTCGATGGCGACTACACGGTGGGGGCGAAGCTGGGCAAGCTGCCGGACGGCCGTTTCATCATCGCCGACGTGGTGCGTCTGCGCTGCGGACCGGACGAGCGAGACACGGCGCTGACCAATACGGCTTCGCGCGACGGGAAATCGGTACGTATCAGTTTGCCGCAGGACCCCGGGCAAGCCGGGAAAACCCAGGTGCTCTACCTGACCCGCAAGCTCGCGGGCTATCCGGTCAGTTCCTCGCCGGAATCGGGCGATAAGGTAACGCGGGCCGAACCGCTGGCCGCGCAGATCAACGTCGGCAATGTGTTGATGCTGCGGGGGCCGTGGAACGATGCCCTGATCAACGAAATGCGGATGTTTCCCAATGGGGCGAACGACGATCAGGTTGATGCGCTGTCGCGGGCCTTCTCCGAACTCATTGCGCCGCCCGAGCCGGCGCGCAAGAAGCATGTACCGCACATGGCGCGCTGAACGCGAACCCATCGCCGGGGCTTGGGGCGAATAAAACCGGCAGGCCGTGATGTGGTCAGACGAGCCAATCTCCTTTCTCGCTTCGCGCGAGTTGTGCGGCGGCAGGCACGGCCATTTTCTTTTTGGAACCGAACCCGATGTTCAGAACGATCACAGCGAAGATCGATCGCGATAAGGACTACCCCGAGCGGCAATTTCGCATCGATATGCTCACGCGGGTGTTCGAAGGCACGCTGTACGACCATCTGCCCTACGACTTTCATACCGAAAAAAACGATGCGGGCGAGTACATCCCGCTACGCGAGCGGCGGCCGTCGGTCAAGTACGCGCTGTGCAAGACCGTAGTGGATGATTCGGTTTCGCTGCTGTTCTCCGAAGGACATTTCCCCACAGTGGATTGCGCCGACGAGACCACGCGCGACACGCTGTCCAATCTGCTCAAGGAAGCCCGGCTCAACGAGGTGATGATAGAGGCTGCACTACGCGGCGCTGTGGGCTCGGTCGCGATCTTCATGCGTGTGCTCAAGGGCCGGGTGTTTTTCGAAGTCGAGAACACCCAGTTCCTGACCCCGGCCTGGCGCGATGACGCGCCCGATACGCTTGCTTCGATCACCGAGCAGTACAAGGTCAAGGGCAGGGTGCTCAAGGCGAGCAGCTATGCCATTAGCGACGACGATCTGGACGTCGATTTCTGGTTTCGACGGGTTTGGGACGAACGGGCCGAGACTTGGTACCTGCCCTGGAAAGTGCGAGACGCGGATGCCGAGCCGGTAGCGGATGCGGCCAGGACGTGTCAGCACGGCCTGGGCTTTGTGCCCGCCGAATGGATCAAAAACCTGCCTGGCGGCGATGGCATCGATGGCGCCTGCACCTTCTGGTGTGCCATCGACACCAGCATCGAGATCGACTACCAGCTCTCGCAAGCCGGCCGTGGCCTCAAATACAGCAGCGACCCGACGCTGCTGATCAAGGAGCCGGCAGTCGATGAGCAGGGCAACATCACCAAGGGCGGTGGCAACGCCATCGTGGTGAGCGCTGAGGGCGACGCCAAGATGCTCGAAATCAATGGCACGGCCGCCCAGGCGGTTATCGAATACGTGCGGATGCTGCGCGAACTGGCGCTCGAATCCATCCACGGCAACCGCGCGAACGCCGACAAGGTGAGCGCCGCGCAGTCCGGCCGCGCGATGGAATTGATGAACCAGGCCCTGATCTGGCTCGCCGACAAGCTGCGCATCAGCTATGGCGAAGGTGCGCTGCTGTCCCTGTTAGGCAAGATTGCGCTGGCCGCTGAAAAGTACCCGCTCAAGGTGAACGGCAAGCAAATCGAAGCCCTGAGTACGCAGGAAAAGCTTTCGCTGCGCTGGCCCGCGTGGTACGCGCCGACCTACGCCGACAAGCAGACCCAGGCGGAAACGCTTACGACACTGCGTACGGGCGGCCTGCTATCGCGCGAAACAGCGCTCAAGTCGCTGGCCGACGGCTACGACATCGAAGACCCGCAGGACGAACTGCGCGCGATCGACGCTGATCCGCCCGCACCGGCAGCGCAGACGCCCACGCTGCCAAAGCCAATCGCGGACGATTAACCACGCCCCGCTCGATGCGGGACTTCGCAACGGTCCGCCCGCCGGCGGGCCTCTTTCTGGAATGTCCTGATGACCACTCCGAACCCCGAACCCACCCCGAGCCCCACGCCCACCCCGACGCCTGCGCCCGTACCCAAGGAACCGGAGCACTTCTCCGCCGATTACGTCAGAGAACTGCGGCGCGAAAACGCGCACTACCGCACCAAGGCCAAGGAGCATGAGGATGCCGCGCAGACCGCACTCAAAGCCGCCGAGGAACAGAGCGCGAAAGCCCGCGCTGATGCCGACGCCCGCATCATCCGTGCCGAATTGAAGGCTGCTGCACTCAAGGCCGGAATGATCGATCTCGACGGCTTGAAGCTGGCCGATCTTTCCAAGATCACGCTCAAAGACGATGGCACCCTGGATGGTGCCGACGCCCTTATGGAAGGGTTGAAAAAGGACAAGCCTTATCTCTTCGGGCAGCCCGCGACAACCTCCCACCCGCAGAACGCCCCCGCGCCTACCGCGCCGACGCCGAAGAAGGCGACGGAAATGAATGCCGCAGAGTACGCAGCCGCGAAGGCCGCAGTCCTCAAGAACAAGTAACTCCCATCGTCCCACCGGGTGCTGGCCACCAGGGGAAATGAAACGAAACCTCATTTTCTTTGGAACAAACCATGCCCATTCAAAACATGCCAGCCGCCCTGCAGCCCATCATCCAGCAGGGCTTTCTGGAGCGCGAATTCCAGGACGCCCTGCGCGCGCGCCTAGGCTTTCGCGCCATTGCCGACCGCGAGAGCTTCGCCAACGGCATCGGCGAAACCATCACGAAGACCCGCGCCGGACTCAAAGAGGCGGCCACCACGCCGCTGAACCCGGCCGCCAACACCAATATGGACAACGGCCTGACCCCGTCGTCCGCATCGGTCGAGCAATACACGCTGGGCATTAACCAGTATGGCGACACGCAAGACCTGAACATGGTCACCAGCCGCGTTGCCATTACCGGGCAGTTCTTGCTCAACGCCAATATCAACGGCGAGCAGGCCGCACGCACGCTCGACATCCTTGCGCGCGATGCGCTCTATGGCTCGTACCTGGGCGGCAATACCCGTGTGCGTACGACTCTTGGTGCGCCGGCCATTACTGTTGCCGTCGATGACATTCGCGGTTTCCGCCAGATGTTCGTCAATAGCGTGCTGACCGGCATTGGCCCCGCCAATCCCATGATCGTTACCGTCGGTGCAGGCCTTTACTTCTGTATAGGGGCGAGCGCCGATGGTACGAACGTTTCGACCGCACCCGACGGCATTTCCGGCACGCTCAGCTTTGACCGCAACGTCAGCGTCGCCGATGCCACCGTAGGCGTCGCGGTCACATCTGCCGTTGCGCCGCAAGTGCTGCGCCCGAACGCGCGGGCGAGCACCGCTACGCTGAAAACGGGCGACACGCTGGACATGAAAACCGTGCTGGCCGCCGTGGCCCTACTGCGCAGCAATACCGTACCGACGGCCGATGGCGGGCTCTACAACTGCTATCTGGATGACAAGCAGATGCTGGGCTTGTTCGCCGACGAAGACTTCAAGCTCCTGTTTCGCGGCGCCTACGCATCCACGCAATACAAGCAAGGGCAGATCATCGAGCTTTTAGGCGTGCGTTTCATCCCGACCAACCTTGCGCCGCAGCAGATTCTGACGGGTCTTCCGATCCACCGCGCAATCGTCTGCGGTCAAGGTGCATTGATCGAAGGCGACTACGCATCCACTGGTTATTCGGATATTGGCGGCGAGAACGCCGATATCCGCATGGTCGATGATATTTGCATGGTCACGCGCGCGCCGCTCGATCGATTGCAGCAGATCGTCGCGCAGTCGTGGTACTGGATCGGCGGTTTTGCCGTGCCGACCGACATGACGGCAGATGCACGGGTCATTCCGACCGCGACCAACAGCTACTACAAGCGCGGCGTAGTGCTCGAATCCCTGTAACCCACTATTTCCGGCCCGCGTGGCCGGGAGCCCTCTGAGCAGGAGAAATCATGACGAGAGGCAACACCAGGATCACGCAAGACGCGGCGACTCAAGCGCCGGTAGCGCCGGACGAAACCTCGGTCAAGTTTGAAGAAGTCGCCCAAAACAGAAAGGAACCCGCACGGGACAACGATCCCATGTCGGCCACGCTGGACGAACCGGTCCGGCTCCGGCTGGCCGCGCCGTATGGCTTTATCGACGAGGACACCGATGCGCATCACTACTGGCAAGCCGGACAGGAAGTGACCGATCCGGCTCAAATCAAGCTACTGCTCGAACGCCAAGCACCGCTGGAGTAAGCCATGCTGACGGACGCAGAAAAGGTCGATGTGCGCCGCTTTGCCGGCTATGGCAACTTCGGCCAGCAGGCGCTCCCCGCGTCCGGCTATCGCTTCTCGACCGCCTACGGCACGCTGGAATACAAGCTCAACGACCTGCAGCCGGCCGAAGAATCCACCCTGCGCACGACCTATCTAGCACGGCTCATCACGCTGGAGACCGATATGGTCGATCAGACCACGCAGAACCTCGACACCGACCAGGCCGCCGTGTGGGTGCACAACAAGCGCGAGCACCGTGACCGCCGCGCGCTGTACTTCGATTTCCGGCGCCAGATGTGCGGCTTCCTTGGTATCCCGCCGGGGCCGAATCTTGGCGCGGGTGGTTTGACGGTGATCGTATGAACGCCGCCCAGATCCACGCCAAGATATACGCCGGACGCGGCAAGGCTGCATTGCGGCTGGGGCAGGACTGCGCGGTCATGCGCCCGGATCAGGCCGCCGACCCGCTGGCCAATCAGATCGCGGTGCTCAAGGCCGCTTTCAATGCGGGTGACAACACCTACCGAGTGCCCAACCTGCCCGGCAAGGCAATCTGGTTCGGCGATTTCGACGGAAACCAGACGCAGCCGGGCGACTATCTCGTGCGCGCGAGCGATGGCCAGATTTACTACATCGCCGCCCAGCAGTCTCTGCTGCCGATGATCTGCATCGAATGCAACCGTCTTGTGCGCGTGGCGCGCGCGGTACCCCAGGGAGCGGATGATGCCGTTGGTGCGGTTGGCTACAGCGGCCTGTGCGACACGCCCGCCCAATCCTGCAATGTGCTGGGGAGCGATACCGCCGGCTGGCCTTGTTCCATCCTGTTCGGCGGCCGAAGCCAGGCCGCCGCAGGCCTGCCCGGCGACGTTAAAAATACCGGCTGGCGCATCCTGCTGCCACCGTCCGTGCCTGTGGTGCTGCGCGCCGGCGACATCGTGGCGGATGACCTGGGGCGGCGCTACGCTATCGAAGGGGCGGAGCTGAGCGATTCGGGCTGGCGTATCAACGCGCAGGAGGTGCATGCTTGATCGGTCGCGCGGGCGCGCACTGCTGCTTGCCTTGCCGTTTGCTACTCGGTGCTGTGCTGGGCTACGTATTCGAGCAAGGCGTCGTCCATGCGAGTCTGCCAGCCTGCTCCGGTGGCACGGAAGTATGTCAGCACCTCTGGCGATAAGCGCATCGCAACCTGTACCTTGGTCGGGCGCTTGTTGGGTCCGCGAGTTCGCCGTATGGCGAGCTTTTCCCGTAGATCGGGCAGCGAACGGCTGTTGATCGCATTGTCCCAGTCCGCTGGCAGGGTGGGCGGGTTGTCTGTGTCGGCCGTGGCACGCTCTGGCGCAGCAGCCAAGGCTGCGGCAAGCTGCTCGGAGCTAAACGAAGGCTTTGAAGTAGCGTTGGGTTTCATGTTTGTCTCCACCTCGGCAAGAAATCAAATGAGGACCTGCGTCCCGATCCGTCCAGACCAGCACCACTACGCGCTCGTTCAGCCATCCCAGACTTATCAAACGCTGTTCGCCATATGACGTACGGTTGTCTTCGATTGTCAGCATCGGTGCATCGAAGACGCACTCGCACGCAGCCAGATCAATGCCATGTTTTGCGATATTCGTTTTGCGCTTGGTTTTATCGTACGTGATCACCCGAAAACTGTAGATGCAATTTGCGATCATTGCAAGAAAATTAGCCGAGGCGCACTGACATGGCCGACCTCTCCGAAGTAGGCGATGCCCTCGTCGCCGTCATCGCGCAGGCGGCCTACCCCAACGGCACCGCGCAAGCGTCCGTGGGTGGCTGCCCTATCCTGATCTATCAGGGCTGGCCCCAGCCGCAGCAGCTCGAAGACGATCTGCGCGCGGGCAAGGTGCATATCTCGGTATTTCCGCGTCTGGGCGACAGGGTGACATCAGCCGCCAGTGACTGGCAGGAACAAAGCAACGATGGCGAGGCGGGCGTGAGCATTCGCGAACTGCGCTGTCAGACGCGCAGTTTCCAGATCACCGTATGGGCAGGCTGTTTCAAGCCGCGCGACCGCGTGGCAAGCGCCATCGACAGCACCTTGGCCGGCGTCTCGCGCCTGGCGCTGGCCGATGGCGCGCAGGGCGTGATGAATTACGAGCACTCGGCGCAGGACGACAACCAGCAAAAACTGGGCATCTACCGCCGCGATCTGATCTACGCAATCAACTACCCCACGATGCAGGGCGCGGCCAACTACGCGATCAAGCAAATCGACATCCACGTGCAGCCGACGGCCGATGCGAGCGACCCCGGCAGTGCTGCCCTGGGGCCGGGCGCCCAGTCCGTTACCACCATTTGAGAGGCATCCCATGAAACTCAAACTCATCCAGCCGTTCGGCGGCTACGCAATCGGCGACGAAATTACCGACGAGGACGAAATCAAGCGGATTTTGGACTCCGAACAGGCGCACTACGTGGTCAAGGTTGCGGACGATTCGAAGCCCGACAAGCCTGCCGCCGCCAAGAAGTAAGCCCGGACTATCCCCGACACACTCGCCCTCGCAGGGTTGCGCCTGCGGGGGCTTTTCATTTCTGGAGGCATCAAATGCCAGTGAGCCAGCAAGGCGCAATCAACACCACGGCGCTCTACGTTCCGGACGTGTATGTCCAGATCGTGCCGCCGTCCGAAAACTATCTCAACGGCCTGCCGACCAATATCCTGGGCATCGTTGGCACCGCGCAGTGGGGGCCGGTCAATGCGCCCACCCTCGTCGGTAGCCTGGCCGACTACGTGCAGAAATTCGGCAACATCCAGGCGCGTAAATACGACATGGGCACGGCGGTATGGGCCGCAGTGCTCAACGGCGCCAACAACATGCGCTGCGTGCGCGTGACAGACGGCAGCGACACGGCTGCCACGCAGTCTGTGCAAACCGATTGCATCACCTTCACCGCCATGTACAGCGGCTCGCTCGGCAACGCGCTGCAAGTCACGCTCGCCCCCGGCAGCGCGGCCAATAGCTGGCAGGCCGTCGTAGCGCTACCGGGCCTGGTGCCCGAGGTGTATGACAACATCGTCGGCAGTGGCAATGCGCTGTGGGTCGCGATTGCCAACGCCATCAATAGCGGCGTGTCCGGCCTGCGCGGCAAATCCGCCCTGGTTGTTGCAAGTGCCGGCGCAGGCGTAGCCGCGCCAACAGCGGCGACCTACACGCTCACCGGCGGCACCGATGGCGCCGCTGCCGTTACCGGCGCAAGCCTGCTGGGCGTCGATACCACACCGCGCAAAGGCATGTACGCGCTGCGTGGGACCTATGCCAGCGTCGCGATGCTGGCCGACTGCGACGACAACACGACGTGGAGCCTGCAAGTCGCATACGGATTGTCCGAAGGCACCTACATGGTTGCCTCCGGCCCTGTAGGCGACACCCTAACCAATGCTGTGAGCGCAAAAGCCAGCGCGGGCATCGACACCTACACCATGAAGCTCTTGTTCGGCGACTGGGTGTATTTCCAGGACACGGTGAACAACCAGATCCGCCTGATCTCGCCACAGGGCTTTGTTGCGGGCCGTTTGTCCGGACTCTCGCCCGAGCAGTCGAGCCTGAACAAACCCCTGTACGGCATCGTCGGTACGCAGAAGAGCTACCAGAACCTGACCTACTCGCAAGCCGAGTTGCAGGCGCTCGCCCAGGCCGGCATCGATGTGATCGCGAACCCGATCCCGGCCGGTAACAGCTTCGGTGTGCGCATTGGCCAGAACTGCTCGTCCAACGCCGTCATCAATGGCGACAACTACACGCGCATGACCAACTACATCGCCTATACGCTCAACGGCGGCATGGGGCTGTATGTCGGCAAGCTGCAAAGCCCGAAGGCGCGCAACGACGCTTACGGCACTGTCAATGCCTTCATGTCGAACCTTTGGCAACAGGGCATGATCGGCGATGTAAACGAGCCGCAGAAGCAGCCGTTCTCAATTCAACTTGACAAGAGCAACAACCCGTCAAGCCGCGTCGCCCTGGGATATATGCAGATCGATTGCCGCGTCACCTACCTGTCGGTGATCACCAAGCTGCTCATCAACGTCGAAGGTGGGCAGTCGGTCAAGGTTAGCGTCGCGCAGTAATTCCTCGTCCATTACCCGCCCTGCTTGAAGCGGGGTTTCGCGTTTTCAGGAGCCTCACATGAGCCAAAACGGCTATTCGCTTGGCCGCGACGTCACGCTGACGATCATCCTGCCCAACGGCAGCAGTCTGAACCTCGGCAAAGTCACCAAATTCACTTCGAAGCAAGACAGCTCCGACCAGAAGATCAAGGGCATCGACGGTGACACCGACCACCTACGCTTTTATGAAGGCTGGTCGGGCTCTTTCGAATCCGAGCGTCGCGGCCCTGAACTGGACGTGTATTTCGCCAGGCTAGAAGCCAATTACAACGCCGGCACCGACGAGCCGCCCGCCACGCTGCAACAGACCATCGTGGAACCCTCAGGGCAGGTTTCGCAATACCGCTACGAGCGCGTGCTGCTCAAGTACGACGACGCCGGCGACTGGGCCGGCGACAAATCGGTGCATCAGAAGATTTCCTTCGTCGCCTCGCGCCGCATTCAGCAAGCGTGACGCGGGGCGACCGGGGCTGATGCGCTCAGCCGCGCCCCAGTTCTTGCCTGAGGGTTTCCCGCAGCATGTCCGTCAGCGTCAGACCTTGGGCGAATTGCGCCAGCGCTTCGTTCATCAAGGTTTGGTAGTTACCGCCCGTTGCCTGCGCGCGCGTCTTGAAGGCCGACAGCGTCCGGTTATCCTCGCGCATGGTGATGCGGGACTTGCAGCTTGCCTCGGTCTGTAGTTTGGCCAAGTGGGGGACATCCTCGGCGCGCTTGGCGCGGCTGAAATCGTATTCTTTACGCATAGCTTTTTTCCTCTTTCGCAGTGGCTCGGCGTGCCGATATCAGGCGGGGCGTATCCCCGCGCAGGGTGTAGACCACAGTTAGCAGCCGTCCCGATGCACTCAACCCAAGAAGAAGCCATCGCATCTCTGCGTGCGCATCGGGGTCTTCGCGTACAAGCGCCATCGGGTCGAGTAAGCAGCTTGCCGCTTCCTCGAAGCTCACACGGTGCTTTTTCAGATTGCTCCGCGCTTTGGCCGGATCGAAGTCGATCTCCATGCGGTAATTGTATGTACAAATGTATGCCTAATCAAACCGAGCTTTGACCGGTGATTTGAGTCGGGCGTTTTTACTTGGAAGGTTCGCCCGCGCCGTATTTGACGCACGGCCCCGCTGCATTTTTAACCCTAGGAGTTGCAATGCCTGAAATCGAGCAAATGACCGCCGCAGTTGGCGGTGCCACCGTCACCATCAACCCGTCCAACCTGCCGGTGAGCAAGCCCGCACCCAAGGACCTCACCGTCACCGATGCGCTGGGTCGCGCCATCCGTTTAAAGAAGCCCAATCCGCTGGCGAACCTTGACTTTGCCAAGGCCGCAGGCGGCGACAAGCTGAATTTGCTGTACCTGGCCGAGGTCGCGCACCTCAAATTCGTGGCTGCTATCGATGATCAGCCGGTTGCCACGCCGAGCACCGAAGGCGAACTGCGCGCCCTGTACCAGCGATTGGGCGAAGAAGGCAACGATGCGGCCATGCGCGGCATTACCGAGCACTTCCTTGGCAGTGCGGCCGCTAAAGGCCAGGAGGCCGAGCTAAAAAACTCCTGACGGACGCGGCCACGAACGAGTGTTTGTGGCTCGTCCATAACGGTGTCCCGGCCTCGGTCGCCTTCGGCGTTTCCAACGATGAACTGCGCGAATGGCTGGCGGGCTCGGACGCGCGGCGGCAGTGGATGTCGATCAAGTTCAGCGAGTTTGAAGGCGCCGAGTTCGATCTCAACAACATGGCATTCAAGGAAACGCCATCGTAACGATGCGCCTACAGGCGTCCGGCTTCGATGTCCGCGCGTAGCGCGTCGTTCGCCCGCGTCTGCCACCCCGGCCCGGATGCCTTGAGCGCGGCGAGGACATCGGCATCGAAGCGGATGGTCGTCGAGACTTTCGAGTCGGGCTCGATGCTGCCGGCGGGGCGCCCGCGCTTGCGCGCCGCGATCTGTTCGGGCGTATGCACGGCGGCATGCTCGCCACGCTGCGCCTGATCGATGCTGCGCAGCAGTGCGGCATCGAATTGCGCGATCTCGGGATCTTGAATTTTAGGCATCGTGCCTCTCCTTTCGAGGAACCTTGGATATGAAGGAATTCACTTTGCGCGCGTTCGCACAGCAATTGACAGCGCTGGAGGTCCAGGCAAAACACCGTTTTGAAGCGGGACTCGAAGCCGTCGCAATCGAGATCGAGCAAACCGCCAAGGCGCAAATTGGCGAGTACCAGGAGGCGTCCGGCCCGTTCTCGGCCTGGACCGAACTGGCGGAGAGCACCAAGACCGACCGGCTGCGCCGGGGCTACACGGAGAACGATCCTGGCCTGCGCAGTGGCGCAATGCGCGAGTCTATCGAGCACAAGGTAGAGGGTTTGGATGCGGTGGTCGGTTCCAACGACGACAAGCTGGTCTATTTCGAGTTCGGCACGTCCAGACAGCCGCCGCGCCCGGTGCTGGGCATGGCGAAAGTCAAAACGGACGCCGGAAAAATAGTCGCCAAGCAGGTTGTGAAGTTATTCAGGGGTGGTAAATGACTGCGGACGAATACAAGGTTGCCATTCGGATTCAACTCGAAGACCGGCTCACGGCTGGGCTGGCGTCGATTGGTGTGACGGTCGCGAGTCTTATCGAAAAAACGAACGTGCTGGAGAAATCGCTTAAATCCCTCTCCAGACTGTCGAAAAAATTCAATGAAGTGGGCTCCGGCGCGGCCTCGGCGACGGCCGGGTTTTCGTCCGCGCAATCGGCGGCAAAGAATTACGCCTCGGCAATGGGGCATGTCGTTGCGCAGACTGGCCTCGTCAAGGCGGCGACGGCGCAAGCGGTTGCCTCGGCGAGCCGCCTGCCGGCAGTCATGCCCTATGGCAGCGGCAGTCGGATCGAAAACGCGGGCACCGCCTTGGCTGTTTATGGTGGTGCCATTGCAAACCGCAATAGCGCAATGACCGCTTCCGGAGGCAATGGCGGACGGCGCGAGAAGTACATGGGCTATGCCGAAATCGTAGCGCCCCCGGCCCTGGCGGATCGCACGGCCAGACTTGCCGCCCTGGGCGGCGGTGGCGGGCTGGCGAACTATCGCAATGCCTTGGCGACTTACGGTGGCGGGCGCGGCGGCCAGAGTCGCGCTCAGCGTAGCGGCTGGCGTAGCCGGCGGACATTCGGGCGCGGTGGCGGAAACGGCGGAGGCGGAGGCGGTCGAGGCGGGGCCAGCGGTCCGTCGTCGGGTGCCTCTCACGGCGACGCGCTTATCGGGATGGGGATAGGCGCGGCAGGCTTCAAAATGCTTGACCAGATGTATGACAAGGGGCTGGAGTACGAGCGCCGCGTCGCCAGCCTGCGCCAGATGGATCTGAACGACAGTCAGATTCAGGATGCCAAGAAGTTCGTCAAGACCACCAACGTGGCCAATACGTCGGAACTCGATCGCATGCGGCTCTTCACGGAAGCGCAAGGCGCTTTTCGTGAATCCGGCAAGTCGGACGCCGAGGCACTGCAAGCGGCCAAAACCATGATGCCGGTACTTGGGAATTACGAGGTCGCCATGAGCGCACTGAGCGGCCCAAAGCACGCAGCCGCCGAAATGGCCATGAGAAGCCTGAACAAGACCGTCGAAATGATGGGCGGTTTGGGCGACACAAAGCGCGCGCAGGAAATTGCCGACGGCGTATTCAAAGCCGTGCAGTCGAGCGGGAAAATGGTCGATGAGCGGCAATTGAAACAGTTCTTCGCCTACGGCGGATCGGCCACGAATCAGCAGCAGCTGCGCACGGTGTTTGGCGGGCTGGAGCCCATCATCGGCGAGCTTGGCGGCAGCACAACCGCTGTTGGACTGCGCACTGCTTATACGCGTACCAACGGCATGATGGCCTTGCCGCCAAAGCTTATGCTGCATGAAATGCAGCGGCTCGGAATGGCGGATGAAACCGGCAAGAAACAAAACGCTGGTCTTGCGCATTTGCAATCGACGAATGTGCTCGGCTATGCCGAAGAAATCATGAAGCGATACGCCGCCGGAGGTATCACAAGTCAAACGGATCGCGAACGGGAAAATGCACTTCTCTTCGGTACCAATGGCTCGAAAGTCATGAATAAGGTCATGTCGCAATTGCCGGTTCTCAAGGAATCCCTTGCGGCCTATGACAAATCGAAAAGCGCATCTGAAGTAGTCAAAGACCCAGCCAATAAGCCACTCATGGCGCGCCAGGCGTTCAACAAAAAATGGGAAAACTTGCAACTCGCCATCGCCAAGGATGGCGGCCTGCTCGATCTGGCGACAAAGGGCTTAGATTTGTTGGGCGGAGCCATCGAGAAGGTCACGAACTTCGCCAAAGAGCATCCGACGCTGGTCAAGCTCGCGGTTCTTGGAGGTGCTGCGCTTTCAGGTTTGTTGCTCGTGTCCGGCGGCCTTGTTTTGCTCAAATTGTCGCTCTCATCGATGAAGCTCTCCATGTTGGGTGCGTGGCGGGGGCTGAGCGGCTTTACTTCCGGTGTGTGGGGCCTTGGCCGCGCCTTGCTGATGAACCCGATCGGTCTGGTTGTCCTGGCAATCGCGGCGGCAATCTATCTGCTGTGGAATAACTGGGCGGAAATCAAATCATCCCTATTGATCATGTGGAACGACCTCAAGGACGTATTCATCAAACTATTCAATGGAGATATTTCCGGCGCGCTCAAGTCCTTTGCGCATCTCTTTCTTCAAGGCTGGCAAATGGTGTTCAACACGCTGATCGCGGGCGTCAATAGCATCCTGCCAAAAGCGATGGAGCTCTCGAAGATGACTTTCGCCGACGACTTTAAAAAGCAGTACATGAAAGACCCGCCGCCTGCTGCTGCGGCAAATGCCGGGCAACGCGGCCCGAGTCCCTACGTGGTGCCGGGCAGAAGTCGGACCGTGCAGGTCAATACCGTCCTGAACATGGACGGGCGGCAGGTGGCGGCAGCCGTCACAACGCATCAGGCCCGCGAGGCCAACCGCCCTGGCATGGGCGCATCAACCTTCGACCGAATGATGGGCGCGCCGCCTGTCGGACTGGGCCAGGCGCGATGACTCCCGACACCGCCCTGAAACTCGGCGATTTCACCTTCGCACGCTTCGAAATCCCCGAGCAGATTCCGTTCGGCGGCGAGCAGCGCCTGACGGTGCATGAGCTGGTCGGCGGCGTGCGCGTGCTCGATGCGATGGGCGCGACGCCGATGCCGATCGAATGGTCCGGTTTCTTTGTCGGCGAGGCGGCGGTCGAGCGCGCGCGCTATGTCGATGGGTTGCGCAAGGCGGGCAAGCCGCTCGATCTGGCGTGGCATGCCTTCGCTTTCAAGGTTGTCGTCAAGTCGTTCCATTGCGAATTCAAGCGCTTCTCCCGCGTGCCTTACCGCATCGTCTGCGAGGTGGTCGAAGACCGCACCGCGCCGGTTGATCGCCTGAGCACGCCGGGCGTCGATCAGTTGATCGCGGGCGATATGAGCACGGCCAACGCGCTGGCATCGAGCATCGGCGACGGTGCGCTTTCGTCGCTGATGGGTTCGCTCAACGGGGCCATTGCAACGGTCGGAAGTTTCGCCAAGGCGGCACAAAGCACGCTGGGCAGCGTGCTCGGCCCGCTTGCCGACGTACGCGCGCAGGTCGGCGTCCTCACTCAGGCGGCAAGCAACACGATCCAGAACGTCACGACCCTGGGCGGCATCCTGCCGGGCAACCCCATCGCGCAGCAGGCCAACAAGCTGCTCGGGCAGATCAGAGCGGTGACGCAATCGCCGGCGTTGATCAACCTCGACCGGGTACTGGGTCGCGTGCAGGCGAACATCGGCACGATCAATAGCGGCACCCAGAAAGTGGCCGTGGCCGGCGGCAATCTGTACGCGCTGGCCGTCCAGCACTACGGCGACGCCATGGCCTGGACGGCCATTGCCCAGGCCAACGGCCGCCAGGACCCGCAAGTGACGGGCGTCACGCAACTGACGATCCCGCCGAACAACAACCCGAGCAACGGAGTGCTCCATGCCTGATCTGAATCGCTTGCCGGTGCTGCCGCACGCACGACAGCCGCGCGGCGCGGTCAAGCTCGATGGCGAAGTGATCCCCGGCTGGGTGTCGTGGGAGGTCGATAACAACGCCTACCGCAGCGCCGACACGTTCCGCGTGGTGTTCGTGGTGTCGCAGCTTCCGGATACGCGCAATGCCGCATGGTTTGCCGCGCAGTCGAGCATGAGGGTCGAGATCCTCGCCGGCTTCCCCGCTGACGCGGCGTACTTCACGCCGGACGAATTGGATAGCCTGATTCTCGGCCAGGTCGATGACATTCAATTCGACCCCGTGCGGGGCACGATCGAGCTATCCGGCCGCGATCTCACCGCGACGCTGATCGACACCAAGACCAGCGAGCACTTCGCCAATCAGACCAGCAGCCAGATCGCCACAGTGCTGGCGCAACGACACGAACTGACGCCCGTCGTGACGCCGACCACGACAAAGGCGGGTGACTACTA
>JAVBKC010000043.1:0-12685 GCA_031554255.1 Niveibacterium sp. | reverse complement strand
TTGTTTTGCTGTTTTGTTTGCGCGACTTGAACTGTCGTAAAAGCGCAGCAAACAAAAGATAAAACCTGCCAAACAAACACTACTGACCGACTGCTTTTCGCCTCTACCGCCGCTTTCGCTGCAGCAGAGAGGCGAGAATTTAGCAGTACTCAATCCTCGCGTCAACCAGTACCGCACTTCCTTGCCCATCCCTTGCGCAAAAATACGTGCAACCCTTTGATGGGAAAGCCTATTTCCGTCAAAAAATTTCTTGATCTGTCTTGCACGTCCCCCTGCCATCGCACACTTCGCGCACAATATGCGTCGTAGCGCCTGTACGGCACTTAGATTCATCAAAAGGCTGGAGGATAGTTTGATGCACGAAACGACGAAGTTCCTGCTCGACGAAAAGGAACTCCCAAAGAATTGGTACAACATCGCGGCGGATCTTCCGGTGCCGCTCGCGCCGCCGCTACATCCGGCCACTCAACAAGCGATTGGTCCCGCCGACTTGGCCCCGCTGTTTCCGACGGCGTTAATCGAGCAGGAAGTTTCGACCGAGCGCTATATCGAGATTCCGGAACCGGTACGCGAGGTGCTGCGCCTATGGCGCCCAAGCCCCCTCCATCGCGCTTATCGTCTCGAAAAGGCGCTTGGCACACCGGCACACATCTATTACAAGAACGAGGGCGTCTCGCCAGCCGGCAGTCACAAGCCGAACACTGCCGTGCCGCAAGCTTGGTACAACGGTCAGGCCGGAGTGAAAAAGCTCGCGACCGAGACCGGCGCCGGCCAGTGGGGTAGCTCGCTCGCATTTGCAGGCAGCCTGTTCGGGCTCGACATTACGGTCTTCCAAGTCCGCGTTTCGTATGACCAGAAACCCTATCGCCGGGCACTCATGGAAACTTACGGCGCGCGCTGCATTCCATCGCCAAGTCCGCTCACGCAATCGGGCCGCCATATCCTTGAGCAGAATCCCCACCATCTTGGCTCGCTCGGTATCGCAATCTCGGAAGCGGTGGAAGTTGCGGCGCTCAATGAAGACACGAAGTACGCGCTCGGTTCGGTGTTAAATCACGTGATGCTTCACCAAACGATCATCGGCGAAGAAGCTATTCGTCAGTTCGAACTTGCGGGAGAAGACCCTGATGTCATTATCGGCTGCACGGGCGGCGGCAGTAATTTCGCCGGCATCGCATTCCCATTCTTAGGCTTGCAATTGCGTGGCGGCGCGAACGCGAAAAAACGGCGTATCGTCGCTGTCGAGCCGGCCGCCTGCCCAAGCTTGACTCGCGGTAAATTTGCCTACGATTTTGGCGACACCGCACATCTGACGCCATTAGTCAAAATGCATACACTTGGCTCAACCTTCACGCCAGCCGGTTTTCATGCGGGAGGTCTGCGCTACCACGGCATGGCTCCGCTCGTGAGCCATCTGAAGGAACTGGGCCTGATCGAAGCTCGCGCTTATCACCAAACGGCCTGCTTCGAAGCGGGCATTCTGTTCGCGCGCAACGAAGGCATCGTCCCAGCTCCGGAGGCCAATCACGCCGTCAAGGCCGCGATCGACGAGGCACTGCGTTGCAAAGCCGAAGGCCGTTCCGAGGTCATTGTCTTCAACCTTTCGGGACATGGTCATTTCGACATGGCAGCATATCAAAACTACCTTGGCGGCAAACTCGTCGATCAGGATTATGACGAAGGCGAGCTGGCAATGGCCTTGAGCGGCCTGCCGAGCGTCGCATAAAGTAAAACTGGAAACCTTGCCGGCAGCAGCAGCAGCAGCAGCAGCAGCAGCAGCAGCAGCAGCAGCAGCAAATGCGGCCGGCTCCAATTTTAAAAACTTAAGGCTAGTCCGACCGAGGTTCCCGAAACATTGTTGCCGATTACGTAGCGGCCGACGAGCCGCAGGCGCGAGGCTACGACCGGATAGGAACTGGTGTCGAACTCGATTCCCGCCCCGAACGAGGTTAGGTTGGTAAAACCTAGCACGCCACGTTGATCGCCGAAGAATTCAGAATGCGTGAATTCGAGGACGTAGCGGAAGGGTCGCCGAAGTATCCGCAGACCTGTGGGCGCCCGCCAGCGCGCCCATAAATTGGCAGTCTGAGAATCCGCATGCCCCTGAACTGCGGCCGAACTGTCGCCATAGCTTTGCAGATGGACCGCTGAGTAGCGCAGTTCCACATCGATTTCATGCGCGGCGCGATAGTGCTCGTAGTCGAGCATCACGGCGCCACCCCAGCCCACAGCGCTCAAATGACCACCCTCGAGAAACTGAATATCGCTGTCGCGTTTGAATTCGATGAACGCCTTGGCGAGCGACAGATCGCTACTGACTCGGCCAAGCGCGAAATTCGCGATCGGTCTGAATTTGAGTTCGTCGAAGATCTGAAAATCCCAGCCCATACCGAGCGAACCGGCCACACAATTCCATTTCGTCGGAAGTGCGCGTGTCCCGTTGCCCGTGGCCGCAACAAACGTCGGGTCGTAGCGGCTCGCGGCAATACCGCCTTCCATATAAAGCGGCAAGTCCTCACCGAACGTAAAACCTCCTGCGACCTGAGTCATCGCGATATCCGGATTGCCAGTATTCGCATCCGAAATTGACAGCGAGCTCGTCGTGAGATCCGGCACGACCGAATAACTCATCAGGGCCAATACACCATTTGCGCTACGCTGAACATTGGCCAGCGGCAGACGCGAGAACCCCTTCTCCTGCGCCCACGCGTTTACGGGGAAGAGCCCAACAGCCAGCATGGCGCAGCAGAGCAAAGGACGGATTGGCTCAGGCACATAGATCATGCATTCACCTCCAACAGATCCAGACACTGCACGAATTCTCGCCGTCACCCGTCCGCGCGACAGCGGCAAGCTTCATAGAATTCCAGTGTGAAAGACCGGCCGCAATCGAGCAAGACGCATTGTTGTACCTCGACGCCAAGTATCCGCGCACGGCGTCACGACTTTCGCAAAATCGCAAGATCCATCCGCCTTGTTTTTGTAAAAACCCGATCTCAAAGTTGGCCCAACTCGGGCCGCAACACGCCATCCAAAAACCGCAGGAAAGCACGCACGGGCGTCGAATTCTGGCGTCCGCTCGGGTATAGCGCGACAACCGCGGGTCCCGGCCGTTTCCAGTCGGGCAGCACGCGGACAAGTTCGCCGCTTACCAAATACGGCCGCAACACAAAATCGAAGTCCTCGTAAATGCCGAGCCCGGCGCGCGCGCAAGTAAGCCCTGCTCGTGTGTTATCGAATGCCAGCACGCCATCGGCCGGCACCGTGATCCGCTCGCGGCCTTTGGCGAGTACGTAGTCGGTCGGTCGCCCCGCGTCTGCGTCGAAAAAATCGATCGTGCGATGCCGTAGCAGATCGTTCGGATGCCTCGGCGTGCCGTAGCGTGCGAGATAGGCCGGACTCGCCGCCATCACGAAGCTGACTTGCCCGAAGCGACGGAAACGATACGAGGAATCCTTCTCGGCCGACAAGCGCAGCGCGCAATCGATACTCTCCTCGGCAAGATCGGGGGCGCGTTCGGATAGCGAGACACGCAAGATCAGGTCGGGATGACTGCGCAAAAATTCCGGCAGGCGCGGCAGCACCAGCGTATTGGCAATCGACTCTGTCATCTGCACATGTAGCCGCCCCGCCACGCGGCCCGCGCGCTGACGGAATTCGGCGCGCAGATCCAGCAGCCCCTCGACGAGCACGCCAGCGCGCTCGGCAAAACGCTGTCCATCGGCCGTCAGGGAAACATGGCGCGTGCTGCGATTGAGCAAGGGCACGCCGATCTCCGCCTCCAGTGCTTGAATTTGGGTGGTTACGGTTGAGCGTGCAAGTCCAAGTCGCCGGGCCGCAGCCGAGAACGAACCCAGCTCGGCCACGAGCAGGAATGTCTGCAAAGCACTGAAATGCTCCATGACGCGACATTGTTCAGTTTAATAGAACAATAATTTTGCCGCATGCGAGCAAGCAACACCATACAATTCAGAGACTTAAACGCCCGACGAAAGTAACCCCATGTCCAACCGCTGTTTTTGCGGGGCAAACGCAAGGCATCGTTCGGCCGATGTTCTCCTTGCGTTGAAACCCCGCTGGTTCATGCCATGACAACACTTACCCCGAATTGAGTCCGTCATGCACAGGAGAACACCATGAAAAATTCATCCATTACGACTGGCGAAGATCTGTTCCACGGACATTCGAAGGACTGGATCACATCTTTTGTCAGCGCCGCCCTGCCCTATGCAATCGCGGCGTTTTTCGTGTTCGCGTACCACGAACAATGGTTCGCATTCTGAAATAGCCCTGCGGTTTAGCTTGCGAATGGAAAGCCGCTAACGGACGATCCGCGCCCCGCAATCAGGTCGGCAAGCGCGCTGGCCGAGCCGCAGGCGAGCGTCCAGCCGAGCGTCCCATGACCTGTGTTGTACCAAAGCCCGGGAATCCGGCTGGCGCCGATGATCGGCACGTTGTTCGGCGTCGCCGGCCGCAAACCGTTCCAGGCTTCGACCTGCGTGGTATCGGCCGCGCCGGGCAGAATATATTCGGCCCAGCGGACGAGCGCCTGGGTTCGTGCCGGATTGGGCGAGCGGTCGAAGCCGTTGAGTTCAGCCGTGCCCGCGATGCGGAGCCGGTCGCCGAGCCGCGAGCACACGATGCGGCGCGCCTCGTCGGTCAGGCTTACATGCGGCGCGCGCGCCTCATCGACGACCGGCATCGTCACGGAGTAACCCTTGACCGGGTAGATCGGCAGTTTCTCGCCTAATCTACGCGCGATAAGGTGGCTCCACGGCCCTGCCGCAAGCACGACGGCATCGGCCAAGATTAACCCGGTACGACCCTCGGTATCGACGATATCGACACCGCTGACGCGGCCATGCATGCGCTCGATCGCCGTCACGCTCACGCCATAGTGGAATCGCACGCCCAGCAAGGCTAGCTTCGCCGCAAGCTCGGCGGTGAAGCGGCAGGCATCGCCCGATTCGTCGTCGATACCGTAAAGTCCGCCATGCAGTTTATCGACACAACCGACGAGCGCCGGTTCGAGCTCCAAGCAATGTTCGCGATCGACGATCCGTGCCCGTAGACCACAGGCAGCTAGTGTTTCCTCGCGTTCGGGCGCACGACGCATGTCTTCTTGCGTGAAAAACAGGTGGAGCACGCCCCGCGTTTCGCAGTCGTAGCGGATGCCTGTCTCGCTACGCAGCTCGCGCAGGCATTCGAGGCTGTACGCGGCAAGTTTTGCAATGGCTAGTGTGTTGCGCCGACTGCGCGCGGCCGTGCAGTTGCGCAAAAACGACAGGCCCCAGCGCCAGCGCGCCCATTCGGCCGGCAGGCGGAACAGCAGGGGGGCATCCTCCTGGCCCAACCATCGCAGAACCTGTGCGGGGGCCTGCGGATTTGCCCAAGGCTCCGGATGGCTGACGGAGATCTGGCCGCCGTTCGCATGGCTCGTTTCGAGCGCAGGACCTTCACGGCGCTCGACGACTGTCACTTCGTGTCCATCACGCGCCAGATACCAGGCGCTCGCGATGCCTTCAAGGCCGGCACCAATAATAAGAATGCGCATTTTTTGAATTTCTGAAGAAATCGAGCCAGAGTATGTCGCCGCCGATACTTTTGATTTTATCCCTGGCGCGAGATTTCTCTGCCGTGCAACATAGCGTCTTGCGCGTAACAACTTCCAGTCAAATTAGGGAAAGCCTATTTGCGAGCTTGCCTTGTAGACAGGTACTTTATGCACTTGGTGTCGCTGACAGGCTTGGCGGGCTGGGAGGCTGCCGGCTTTTTGCTATGTCGGCATTCTGTCTTCGGGGAAAAAAATGGGCCGCATGACACTCACGCAGTATCTGATTGAACAACAACGAGACCTTAACCGGATCACTGGCGACCTTCGGCTCCTGCTCGAAGTCGTTGCCCGCGCAGTCAAAGCGATTTCGGTTAACGTCAGTAAGGGCGCCATCGCCGGTGTGCTTGGCGAAGCGGGGAACATCAACGTTCAGGGCGAAGCGCAGAAGCGGCTCGACGTCGTCGCAAACGAGATTTTGCTGCTCTCGAACGAATGGGGCGGTCATCTCGCGGCAATGGCTTCCGAGGAGATGGAATTACCCTACGCGATCCCCAACCGCTATCCGCGCGGCGAATACCTTCTCGTGTTCGATCCGCTGGATGGATCATCCAACATCGACGTCAACATTTCGGTCGGCACCATCTTCTCGGTGCTACGCTGCCCTGACGGCGCAGAGCCGAACGAGGCCGCTTTCCTGCAGCCAGGTACGAAACAACTCGTCGCCGGCTATGCGCTCTACGGCCCGCAGACGATTCTCGTGCTGACAGTCGGCGCCGGCGTAGTCTGTTTCACGCTCGACAAGGAATTCGGCACCTGGGTGCTCACGAACCCGTCGATGCGAATTCCCGAAGAAACCCGCGAGTACGCAATCAACGCCTCGAACAGCCGTTTCTGGGACCCCGCGATCAAGCGCTACGTAGACGAAATCATTGCTGGCCGCGAAGGTCCGCGCGGGCGCGACTTCAATATGCGCTGGGTCGCATCGATGGTGGCCGACGTTCATCGTCTGCTCACGCGCGGCGGCATCTTTATGTACCCGCGCGACGAGCGCGATCCGACGAAACCCGGCAAGCTGCGTCTGCTTTACGAAGCGAACCCGATGTCCTTCATCGTCGAACAGGCCGGCGGCGCATCTTCGACCGGCGATAAGCGCATCATGGATATCGAGCCGGAAGCGCTGCACCAGCGCGTGCCCGTCGTGCTCGGTTCGCGCAGCGAAGTCCAGCGGGTGCTCAATTACTACGCGGAACTCGTCTGAGCCGTAGTGCACGCGGTTAGAATTCGCCGCGTGCGTTTGGCTTTCCGAATCCCTCGCCCCCTCATTGTGTTCGGCCGCGTCGCTGCGGCCTGCGTATTCGCGCTCGCAGCCTCGGCAAACGCAGCCGGAATTACAGTCGACGCGCCCGAGCCCTTGCGGGAACTGATCCTCAAGTACGTGGACGCATTGAAGAAGCCAGCAGCCAAGCCCGATATCGAGCTTGAAGACGAAACCGAGCCGATACAGGACGAGCAGGTCGAATTACAGTCGCGCGCGCGACGAGCCCGCGAAGATATCCTGCCCCTGCTCGAAACCGAGGGCTATTTTTCGGCCAAGGTGGACATCCTCCCCGAAAAGAGCGGTGGCATCGGGCTCAAGCTGACACCCGGACGGCGAACCGAAATCCGCGAAGTACGCATCGAATTTCATGGCGTGATCGCCGAAGAGAAATACGCCGAGCGCCGCAAGAGCATTGAGGACCGTTGGCGACTACCGCTCGATAAACCGTTTCGGCAGGCCGACTGGGCCGGCGCGAAAGAAGCTTTGCTCACCAGCGTCTCCGAGCGCGACTTCGCTGCGGCGAAGCTCATCGAGTCGACAGCCGATATCGACCCGATTCGCGGCGCCGCTCGCCTGCATCTGATCGTCGATTCCGGCCCGCCATTCCGGCTTGGCGAACTTGAAGTCAGCGGCCTCGAACTCTACAGCCGCGACCTCGTCGACCGCTACAACATGCTCAAACCCGGCGAGCCCTACGACTACGACCGACTCGTAGCGCTGCAAAACGCACTACAAGGCACGCCCTACTTCAGTTCAGCGATCATCGAAATCGACCGCGATCCCGACAAGGCCGCAGCCACGCCGGTGCGCGCGCGGCTAACCGAATCGAATCCGAAACGTCTCGGTCTGAGCCTCGGTTACAGCACGAATACCGGCTTGCGCTCCGAAGCGAACTATCGCGATGCGAACATCTTCAACCGAGCCTGGGAGCTAAACAGTTCGATCCGGCTCGAACAGAAGCGTCAATCGGCCTTCGCCGACCTCTTTTTCCCGCAAACATCTTCGGGTTTCCGCGATGCAATCGGCAGCACCGCGCTCACCGAGGACATCTCGAACCTCAAAACCATGCGCTGGGCGATCGGTGCAACACGAACACGCACGCTCAAGAAAACCGAGGTTCGCGTCAATCTGAACTATCAACGCGAAACCACCGAACCCGAAGGCGGCACCGAAACCCAGAGCAAGGCGTTGACGCTGAACTACGGTGCGGATCTGCGCGATGTTGACAGCATCACCGACCCGCAATCGGGCTTGCTGCTCGGGTTCCAGATCGGCGGCGGCGCAAAGTCGCTGCTCTCCGACCAGAATTTCCTGCGCCTTTACGGCCGCGGTCAGTATTTCCGACCGCTAGGCAAACAGGGCACCCTACTGCTACGCGGCGAGATCGGTTACACGATAGCCAGTTCGCGCGACGGCATTCCGCAGGACTTCCTGTTCCGCACCGGCGGTTCGCAATCGGTGCGCGGCTACGACTACCAAAGCCTGGGCGTTACAGACGGCAGCGCGACCGTCGGCGGGCGTACGCTCTTCATCTCGAGCGTCGAATACATCAACTGGTTTCGCCCGCCGTGGGGCCTGGCCGTGTTCGTCGATGCCGGCAATGCCGCTGACGAATGGAAAAATATGACGCTAAAAGTCGGCGAGGGCTTCGGTGGACGCTGGAAAAGCCCGGCGGGTCCGTTGGGCCTGGACCTTGCATGGGGCAAGGGCGATTCGATCCCGAAAATCCATTTCTCGATCGCATTCGTCTTCTGACCCAGGCCCGAATTCACGAATATGTCCCCCGAACGAATCACGCCCACAAAAGGTTTACAGCGGTAATCGGAACCAAAACGGACTACTCCGATTGAACTGTTGCCACAAAGCAACAGATTTGTGTGCCGATACACCTCAATCTGCCCCCTCGCCTTGCCGCGACTCTTCGTGGCCTGCAAGAATCCGTTCAGCTCTCGGACTCGAGACAAGAAGGACGACGGCAACGGGGGTGTTTGCTGTCGTCGCATCTTCAGATTAAGAGGAGAAACGTATGCAGAAGAAATTGATCGCGCTGGCCATCGCGGGCCTGACCGCCGTTCCGGCGTTCGCGGCCGACAGCGCCGTCACGCTGTATGGCTTGGTCGACATGGGCTACTCGTGGCGCGGCGACAACTACCTCGACGGCGTCAAGTCGCGCAGCGGTTTCGATAGTGGCCAGTTCAACGGCACGCGTCTCGGTGTGAAGGGCTACGAAGAACTAAGCCCGAACATGAAGGCGATCTTCACGCTAGAGGCCGGCATCGCTGCCGACACCGGTGCGAGCAACCAAAACGGTCGCGCCTGGGGCCGCCAGACCTTCGCCGGTCTCGATCTGTACGGTACCAAGGTCACGCTTGGCCACCAGTACACGCCGGCGTTTAACATGTACGCCACGTACGAACCGTTCCAACTGGGTTCGGTTGCTGAAACCAACAACATCTTCACCCACATTCTGGCCCGTGCCGACAACTCGCTGGCCATCAACACGCCGTTCTGGGGCAGCGACAAGTTCGCCTTCGCCGTGGAAGGTATCTACTCGCTGAACACGCCGCCGGGTGATAACCCCACCCTCGCACAACCGCTGAACGAAAGCGGCCAGAACCGCCAGGATCTGCGCTACGGCAGCATTTTCCCGAAGCTCAAGTTCGGCCCGGCAACCCTGCTGGCTGGCTACACGCAGTGGAAGCTCAAGGACGGCGAGAAGAACAACTCTGCGGTTGACCTTGGCCTGAACCTCGACTTCAAGGTCGTCCAATTGTTTGGCGCCTATGCGCGTTACACCAATGGTGCCAGCGATGTCACCGGCTTGGCTGTGGTCGCACCGAACGGCGAGGAGTGGAAGTTCGATCGCTACTTCCTCGGCGGCAATGTGCCCCTGGGCAACTTCAACCTGCTCGCGTCCTACGCCTACTCCAAGGACAAGAACGACCAGGATCTGAAGTCGCAACAGTTCGGTATCGGCGGTCTATACAGCTTCTCGAAGCGGACCTCGCTGTACGCCGTCTATTCGAAGATCCTGACGAGCGACAACACGGACCGACTCTACGCTGCCGGAGCAGCCGCGAACCCGAATTACAGCGCCTATACGCCTTCCGTCGGCGACGCAACGAACGGCGGCAATGGCTATCGCGCCGGCTTCAACCTGGGCATGCGTCACACCTTCTAATCCTTCTGAAGGTACCCCATGTTTTAAAAGGCGCCCATCCGGGCGCCTTTTTTTGTCTGCTTCAATTTGAGAGCAATCCGTTTTTCGGCAAAATCTGCTCAAAAAAAGCGGCTCACTCTGAGCCGCCGCCTTACTGTTTGCGCAAAAACTTTTCAGGTCACCGGGCAACCTGCCGTTCACGCAGCTCCTCAAGCGTCTTGCAATCGATGCAAAGTGTCGCGGTCGGACGTGCTTCGAGACGCTTAAGACCAATCTCAATGCCGCAGCTCTCGCAATAGCCGTAGTCGTCCGAATTAATCTTGGCGAGGGTCTCGTCGATTTTCTTCACGAGCTTGCGCTCGCGATCACGGTTGCGCAGTTCCAGCGCAATATCGGATTCCTGACTCGCCCGATCGTTCGGATCGGCGAAAGATGTGGCTTCGTCCTGCATCGTGTGCACAGTGCGTTCGATGTCGTCGAGCAGATCCTGCTTCCACGCTTCGAGAATCTCGCGGAAATGCCCGAGCTGGTTCTCGTTCATGTACTGCTCACCCTTCTTCGACGAGTAGGGTTTGAAATGCCTGATGATCTCCTCAGCCATGATGGCTTCCCCGTATGAGCAGTCTGGAGACGCGTTAATAGCAGATTGAGGGGGACGTCGCAAGGGAAACAAACCTATACATGACGATCCTCTGATCCGCCCCCGGTAAAATCATAAAACAGTACTTTGGCCTGCTTTTATATTTGACGCAATCCTATAGTGCCTGTATATTTCGCGGTTCTCGGGGTGTAGCGCAGTCCGGTAGCGCGCTTGCTTTGGGAGCAAGATGTCGGGGGTTCGAATCCCTCCACCCCGACCAAAGCGCCCGCTTCGAGAGCCCGATTACGGACCGCCCGTAGCTCAATTGGATAGAGCAACGGCCTTCTAAGCCGTAGGTTACAGGTTCGATCCCTGTCGGGCGGACCAAACGTGAAAGCGTTCGGGCCAAGTAATTTAATCAACACAATGGCGGCATTAGCTCAGTTGGTAGAGCACAGGATTGTGGCTCCTGTTGTCACCGGTTCGATCCCGGTATGTCGCCCCAAATTTCCGACTACGATCCTCAGCGATTCGATGGTCGAAACCAAGAAGCCCGCGCAGCGCGGGCTTTTTCGTATCCGACGACTCGGTTTCTCACTGTCTAACATCAAGCCAAAAATTTATTTTTGCCACCAGAATGGCGCGATGTGGGTTCTATCGAATACGCATCGGAGGCGGTTTTTGTCGCGCGGTATCCAAGTCATTCCTGTTTTTTCGCACATCCGGAAATACGTGCTTGCCACCTGTGCCTGTGCACTCCTCGCCGGGGTCGTATGGGCCGAGGATACGACGGCAGGTTATGCCGTTCTGATCGGTGGCGGACTCAAGGCAGACAACGAAGCCGTCTGGAATCGCTTGGTCGGGCTGGCAGGCGGGCGCGGCGCCCGCTTTGTCGTATTCGGTACGGCAGCAGGCGATCCCGAAGGCGCTGCGGGACAAATTGTAGAGGCGCTGCAAAAATATGGCGCCATCGCGGAAGCCATTCCCGCGGCCCCAGAACTTAAGGATACCGATACGGCCTTCGCGGTGCGCGATCCGATTTTGATAGCAAAAACACGCGCAGCGCGTGGCGTTTTCTTTGCGGGCGGCGCTCAGGGGCGCATCAAAGACACGCTCGCGCCAGGAGGCAAAAACACACCGCTGCTCGATGCAATCTGGGATGTCTATCGCAAAGGCGGCGTAGTGGCGGGTACTAGCGCAGGGGCCGCGATCATGAGCCGCATCATGTTCCGCGATGGGCGGGACATCATGAAGATTCTCAAAGGCGAATTACGCGACGGCGTGGAAATGGACCAGGGGCTGGGCTTCGTCGGCCCAAGTCTGTTCGTTGACCAGCACTTCCTCCGACGCGGCCGCATCGGCCGTATGTTGCCGTTGATGCTGGCCAAAAATTACCGCGTCGGACTGGGCGTCGATGAAAATTCCGCCGCCGTTGTGCACGACGACGAGATCGAGGTGTTAGGCGGCACGGGAGCGCTGCTCGTCGATCTTTCCGACGCAGCAAGCAATCCCGAACTACGGGTATTCAATCTGCACAACGCGCGTCTATCCTATCTGGACGACGGCGATCGCTACGATCTGCGAACCCGCGCACTCACGCCATCAGCAGAAAAACTCGCGGGCCGCCGCGTCGATCCGAATGCCGCGAACTTCTCGCCTTACTATCAAGGAGAGAAGTTCTATATCGACATCCTGTCCGATACGACAATCGTGACGGCAATGCGGCACCTGCTCTCAAGCGACAGGCAGACATTAAAAGGACTCGCCTTCAATCCAACGCCCGTCACGAACGACTCGCAACCCGACCTCGGTTTCGAGTTCCAACTCCGCAAGGGGACCGATAGTCTCGGTTGGTACGCCGGGGGCCCCGGCGGCGCCGGGTATACGATTGCTAACATCTATCTCGACGTAAGCCCGGTACGTGTTCGCCAGCCGCTCTACACGTCGTGGCAACCCTGAAATACAAATAGATCAGTCGGCTTCGACGCGCAATTGAGCCGAACGCGCATGTGCTTGTAAGCCTTCGCCATGCGCAAGCACGGAAGCGAGTTTGCCGAGCCGCTGCGCGCCGGC
>JAVBKC010000010.1:0-22606 GCA_031554255.1 Niveibacterium sp. | reverse complement strand
CTTGCAGGTCTGCCACGCCGTAACCAGCGGGCTTGAAGTAGGCGAAGCTGCTGTCGTCGGTGCGCGTGACCGAACTTGCGCCGCGCCAGCGCACGGCGGCCCCGCGACCCTCGACCGGCTCCCAGCTAAGGCCCGCGTTGGCGCGCAGCGGCGAGACACTATTGAGCGGCTGGCCGGTGTCCTCGTTGTCGCCGTGTGCGTAAGCCAGCGCAGTGTCGATGCGCCACTGCGGCAGGATGTTCCACGCGCCGCGCCATTCCGCGCCGTAAATGCGCACGCTCGTCTGGTTGCGGTACTGGTAGGTGGCGCGCAGTCTGGGCAGACAGGCCGGGTCGGATGGGCAGGTAAGTTGCACCTGCTCGATGAAATCCTTGTAGCGGTTGTCGAATACCGCCACGCTGGTCTGCACCGTGGTATCGGTGTAGCGGGCGCCGATTTCGAACGACCGGCTTTTCTCGGCGTCGAGGTTCGGGTTGGGCGCGGCGCCGTAGCCTTGCACGAGATTGCGAAAACCGCCGTTGACCTCCAGGTAGTTGGGGGCGCGATAGCCGAATACGTACTGCGCCCACAGTTTCACCTGCTCGGTCGCCTGCCACAGCGCCGACAGCTTGGGCGAGACAGCCCAGTCGCTCTTGTCCGTCGAAGGGCTGCCGGCGGCGTTGCTGTAAAGCGGGTCGGCGTCAGGCCGTAGCGCGTAATGATCGAAGCGCAGGCCCGGCGTGAGCGTGAAGCTGCCGTCGGCAAAGCGCAGCTCGTCTTGCGCGAAGAGGCCGATCTGCTGCGTCTGGCCCTGCGGAAAGTCGTGAATCGGGAAGTTCTCGCCCGAAAGCGACATATTCCTCGTGCCGGTGGTGAGATTGCGCACCAAGCCGTCGCGGCCTTCTTCCGAGCGGGTGAGCAGGTAATCCGCACCGACGATCAGGTTCTGCTCGACGCTGCCAGTGGTGAAGGTCTTGTCGGCCTGCAGGTTCAGGCCGGTCATCCGCTGGCGGAAATCGAAACCCAGATCGACTTTGCACTGGTTTTTGCCGCGTGAAACAGCCGAGCAACTGGCACTGGTGTTGCTGCGGGTCTGGTAGGTGACGTTGTGGGTGGCAGCTTCCTGGTAATAAAGCTGTGCGGTGAAACGGTCGAGCAAGCTGTTTGCGGGCGTCCAGGCGTAATCGAGGCTGACGCGGTCGCGTTTTAAGTCATCGGTGCCTGTGGCCAGCGTCACGCGCGGGAGCGTGGGCGACAGCCGGCGCATGTCGGTACTGCTGTCGGCATCGCGATGTTCGTAAGCGAGGCGGAACTCTTGGGCGGGGCTTGCGCGCAGCACGAGTTTGCCGAGCCAGGCATTGGTATCCGTGTCCTGCGGATTGGGCGTAGTACGGGCAGGCGAAGTGGAGTTGTCCTCGCCCATGTTCTTCGTTTCGTGCGCGCTGCGGTGCGCGATCATGAACATGCCCTGCAACATCTCGTTGCCGCCCGCGACACCGGCGGTCTGGCCGAAACCGTTATCGATGCCGTTCCAGGAAAGGCCGGCTTCGCCGCCGAAAGCAGCACCCTTCATCAAGTCCTTGGGCTCCTTGGTGATGTAGGAAACCACGCCGCCGATGGCGTCCGAGCCGTAGAGGCTGGAAGCCGGTCCGCGCAGGACTTCGACGCGCTTCAGGAACGAAAACTCGGGCGCGTCGCGTGTGGAAGTGGTGGCGTTGGAGGGGCCGCCGCCGTTGTAAAAATCCGGCAGACGTACGCCGTCCACGATTTGCAACACGCGGTTGTCCTCGATGCCACGGATGTTGATGCTGCCTGCACCGAAACGGCGGCGGTCGCGCGGAACGTCGATATCGGGCTCGTCCGCAAACAGTCCGGTCTCGTCTATCGGCCGGCTGCGCTCGATCTGGCGTGCGTCGCGTAGTGTGATCGTGGCGGCCACGGCGTCGGATCGCTCTGGCGTGCGCGTGGCCGTCACCACAACTTCGTCCAGATCTTCCGCGACGCTAGCCGCTGGTTCGGCGGCAAACGCGGAAATTCCCGTCAGCGCGCCGACGATGGCGCATGCGGCGGAAACGGGCGTGCGTCGGGTCGGCGCGCAAGCTTGGGCAAAAGGATGGTGCTTCAAGACTATCTCCCTAGTCTGTTGTTCTGGAACGCCCGCCGTTTGCTTCGCTTGCTGAAGCAGGCGATAGGTCGAAATTGTATTTGTTAAGACAAATGATATTGATTCGTATTAATTATTAAACCACACAAACCCCGCCATGTGCGTGAAATCGTGCAAATCGCGCCGTGGCGACGAAGCTAGTCCCAGCGCGTAAGCCGGTGCGCGGCGCTGATGGTCCGACCGCCCAAGATTTTTCGAATCCGCAGTTCCTTGAACCGCCTCTCGTAGCGTGCGCTATACGCCAAAGCGGGAGTGCTCCACACCTGGAGAGATGTGCGATAAAGATCTTCTGCGCCTACAGTGTTTGCCCCGCAGAGACGGACAACACACTCTGACTGGGCTGGCAGCGTTCAGCGGTATTTCCGATGCGTAGTGGTCATTTCACCCCTGCATGCCACGGACACCAGGGGCGTCCCAAAGGCGATTCTGGCTTTTCTCCTTCACGGCCCAGCCTCGAATCGAATATCGCCATACCACGCCTCAACCTTGCCGCCCGTGTTGTCGGTATCGGTCATCACGCCTATCGCGATGAGCGCGCCGGGTTCTTCGTGGAAGACCTGGCGATAGTCGTCCAGCAGGTTGCGGCGCAGCGCGTGCCACTTGCCGTCGGCAGCGGCCGTGTCGGCGACGATCATTTCGACGCGCTGCGTGTGCGGGTTGGGGATTTTCTCGCCGTGCGTGCCGTGTGGCACCCATAGGTACATCAATGTCGCATAGGGCAGGTCGGCACCGGCGAGCACGTGTGCCGCGCCGAGTGTTACGCGATCGGCCAGCGGCAGTTGCTGGCGCTCGCCATCGAAGGCGAAGACCAGGCGTAGCGCCGCGTCTTCGCGGGCGCTGACATGGTTGTCGGCGTTTGCGATCGGGGCGACAGGCTTCCAGTCCCAGCCGACCGTGGCGAATTTGTGTACATCGATATGGACGGGCAGACCGATGGCGCTCGCGGCTGCATCGGCGATTGCGTGCAGAGCGACGCGCTCGTCATTGCGTTCCAGGCGATAGATCGTCGGTGTTTTGCCCGGCGCGAGCGCAATCGGACGCCAGTTCGATGGCGCCTGGCCGGTTGCGCCTTCGTGGCCGGGCCGGATGTCGATGCGCTCTTGTGCGCCGGCTGCGGACATGCAACTCATCAGCGCCAATGCGCACGCGTACCGAATCATTCCCTATGCTCCCGTGGACGTAATTCGTTGCGAACCAGTTGGATGTGTTCGCGCAGGATGTAGAGTTCGTTGGCATATGACAGCGGCACCTTGCGCCGCGCCAGCAGTCGTTCGATCTCGTCGAGTCTGCGCAGCAGTTCGGCCACGCGCGCGACTTCCGGTTGGCGGCGCGCTTCTTCTTCGATGAATTTGAGTTCGCCGTACCAGCGATAGATGCGCGAACGGATCCGCCAGCGCAACGCAGCCGGCAGCACGCGCGAGATTGGAATCAAGAGCGCGAGCAGCGGGACGAGCGTCCAGATTGCGCGATCGAGCAGCACAGCGGCCCAAAATGGCAGTACGCGTTGCAGCAGCGGAGGCCCCGAGCTATAGAAACGCGTGGCTTCGGCGCTTTGCGGCAGATCGTGATCGCGCGGCGCGGGGAATTCGTTGCCCGCCGCGAGCAGGCCCGGCTGACGATGAATTTCTTGCGCCGCCTTCATCAAGAGCGAGACGAGCGCCGGATGCAGATCGGCGCGCGCGACGAGGTTGGCGGTCGGGGCCACGAGCTGGATGTCGTGCGGCGGAATGTCGCGCACGAGGTCTATCGTGCCGCGCGGCAGCACGAGTTTGGATAGATGCGGCAGGCGCCGCGCGTAGGCGTCTGCCTGGGCAAAATCCATCAGCGCGACGCCGGGTTCGGCGAGCAGGGTCTTGACGATAGGTGCTTCGGCGCCGTTGACGGTCATCAGCGCGTCCACCTTGCCGCTGCGCAGCGCCGCGACAGCTTCGTCGCCGGCGATGGGGAGCAGACCCGGATCGTTGATCGCAAAGCCGTTCGCTGTCAGCACTTCGAGCGTCAGCAATTGCCCGCCGCCGCCCTGGAGGCCGATTGCGATCTTCTTGCCGCGTAGCTCGGCGATGGAGGCCGCATTGATGCCGGGACGCAGGAAGACCCATATCGGCTCGTAATACATTGCGCCTAGCGTAACGAGATCGTCGGATTTGGGTTCGTGCGTGATGCCGCCCTGTAAAAAACCGATATCCGCGTCGCCATCGACGCCCTTGAGCCGGCGCAGATTCTCGACCGCGCCGGAGGAGGGTTTCAATTCGACGCGAATGCCGTGGCGCGCGAGAATTTCGCGGTAGCGCTCGGCAAAGACGGCGTAGGCGCCGCCCGGCGCGCCTGTCGTCATTATCAGCGAGCGCGGCGGTAAGGGCGCCAGATAGTGCTGCAGGGCGAAAAGCAGTACGAGCAGGGCGAGAAAACCGCCGGCGAACCACGGCAGCAGGCATTGGGGGCGCCAGGAATCGTGTACATCGTTCTGTCCGGTTTGTCGTCTTAGGCGTCTCATCAGTAAAGCCTAAAGGGACTTGGTACGGCTTGTCCATGCACCCTGAGTCGCCATGTGTCGAACTCGTGCTTGCGCGCGCTTCATGCCTGGAGAAAAGGGCTTGCGCATACTAGCCTTGATGGGTTGCTCCGATGGTTGTGGCGCGCATCGAGGGGATGCTTCGCTGCACTATGCCGGTCGCCCGTACATAGTTTCCGGCAGCGCGAGCTTGCCTGTCAGGGGAGTCCATGCGCGACGTCGATCCTGTAAGCCCACCTAATGCGGCATCAGAGAGCCATTCAGGCGCAAGCCCCAGCGTTTCTGGCGGCACTAGCCACGACAGGACAGAAACCAGAACGGCACAAGGGCGTTCGCTCGAACACATGGAAGGCTCCGATATTTATGTAGGCGCCTTCACCGACCGCATGGTGCTGTTTTCGGCCGGTCTCGGTATGGCGCTGCTGTTTGCGCTGTTTGCGCTCTATGTCGGCGGCCTTGTCCTCGATGGCATCCGGGAAAGGGAGGCCTGGAGCCGCACGCAGTTTGCCGAGGTCTTGATCCGCAAGATCGGTATCGAGAATTACGTCAGCAGCGTCGCCGCAGTTCTGGTGCTGGAGCGTCGCATAACGAAGGCGCCGGAAGAAATCAACGAACAGTTGCGCGGCCGGCTCGCGCGTAGCGCTAACGGCGTGTGGGTGAGGCTGCCGCCGACGCCGCAGCGTGGCAGCGTCGGCGTTCTGCGCTGGGCGCCCAATAGCGCAGACGAACCGCGCCTGCTCGAACTGAGCGAGCGGCTGGCCCAGATCGACAACATGGTGCTGCATCCGCGCGCTGCCGGCATGTACAGTCTGTTGCTAGACCCCGCCGGACGTCTGCTGCTTGCCTCGCCCGCGCCGGAAACCAAGGGCGAAGCCGTCGAAATCCTTGCGGGGGCCATCGTGCCGCCCAAACCGGCGTTATCTTATCTTGGCATCCCCGGCTTACCCCCGGTGGAGCGCGAAGGTCGATCCGGCTGTACATGGTGGCCGGCCGGGACGGCGATATTCGGGCCGTCGGCGCTTCTCTGCCTGCGGCCGCTCGTTTCCGGGGAGGGCCTTCCCCTCGTCGTCATCGGCGCCAGCGTTGCGGGGGAGGGGCTTTTCCCCAACCTGGATGCGCGCGAACGACAGCCGGATCGATATACGATTTTCGATGGCTTTGGCATGGCGATTGCCGAACACGGACAACAAGGACTCAGCATCGCGGACAACCGACTCGTTGCGCCGGGCGCTTCGGGCTGGCGGCTCGCCGACGATGGCTTGCACATCATGTCGACGGACATTTCCGGTCGCGGCAGCTGGCGCATGGTCAGCGTCTATCCGCTGGCGGACATCGTGCGGGATCGGGCCTTGCCGTTCGGGGTTGCCAGTCTGTTCTTTCTGCTCGGCACGGGGCTTGTGCTCGGCGCAGCCTGGCGTCTGCACGCACGCATCGTGCGGCCGGCGCGCGAGCAGGCGATTCTGATCCACGAAAGCGAAGCCTTTCACCGTACGGCGATGCGGACTGCGCCGGTCGGGCTTGCGATTTTGCGCCGGGGCGACGCCGAACTCTTGGAAGCCAATGCGCTGGGCAGCGGCTTGCTTGCGGATCTCGCGGTCCGGCGCGATATCTTGCTGCAGGCGGATGGGTTTGCCGGCCGCGGCGGCAATGGCGTCGCCAGCATCGAGGTCGCCTGGCGTTCGCTGCAGAGCCCGGCGCGGACACTCAGCGTCGCCATGGCGGATCTGCAATTTCATGGTCAGAGCGCGTTTTTCTGTGCCGTGACCGATGTGAGTCTCTACAAGTCGCTCGTGCTCGATCTGGCTCAAGCCAAGCAGGACGCCGATGCGGCCAATGCCGCGAAATCGGCCTACCTGACGACGATGAGCCATGAAATCCGCACGCCGCTCTATGGCGTGCTCGGCTCGCTCGAACTGGTTGCGCGCGGCCGTCTCGAACCCCGCCAGCGCGATCTGATCGGCGGCGTGCAGCGCTCGTCGTCGGCCCTGCTGCAGATCGTCAGCGATCTGCTCGATTTTGCAAAAATTGAGGCCGGCGAACTTGCGCTGCGCGAAGAGACACTCGATCCGGTCGCACTCGTCGAGGATGTCGTGCGCAGTCTGGCGCCGCTGGCCGCCGCGAAGAATCTCGCGCTCGTCTGCTGCATCCAGCCAGGCTTGGCATGCCTGCGCGGCGATCCGCTGCGGCTACGCCAAATTCTCTTCAACCTGCTCTCGAACGCGATCAAATACACCGAGCACGGCCGTGTGCTCGTGGATCTCGCGGCTCGCGCCGAGGGATTGCATTGCGCGCTCGAACTGCGCGTCGTCGATAGCGGACCGGGCATGACGCCGGCCGAGCAGGCCCGGCTTTTCACGCCGTTCGTGCAGGGCGAGGGCGGTCAGGTGCAAGGCGGTACCGGGCTCGGGCTCTCGATCTGTCGTCAACTGGCCGAAATGATGCGCGGGCGGATCGACGTGGCGAGCGAGCGTTACCTTGGCAGCAGCTTCACGCTGCGTGTGAGCCTGCCGAACGAGGGCGAGGCGCCGCTGCGTTCGCTCGCGGTTTTGCCGGCTATCCGCATCGATGTTGCCGACGTGGATTTCGCCGGCTATCTCGCGGCATTGGTGCGCCACTGCGGCGGGCAGTTGGCCGATGTGAGCGACGCGGACGCCGAGGCGCCCGCAATCCTGCTCGTCGATACGCTGGCGGGCGTGGCCAGGGCCGCGCGAGTCTGCGTGCTGCCGGACGGGCCGCTTGCGCCCGAGTCCGAAGGCGCCGACTGGCGCGTCAGCGCGTATTCCCAGGCCGGCATACTCGACGCGCTCGTCGCAGCAGGCGGCGGGGCCGCACCAGAAGCCGCCGCGCCACAAAATCAATCGATACCGCAACTGGGGCTTAAGGTGCTCGTGGCCGAGGATCATCCGATCAACCAAATGCTTTTGCGCGCCCAGCTCCAGGCGCTGGGCTGCTCCGTCGTGCTGGCCGGCAACGGCGAGGAAGCGCTGACAAGCTGGCAAGAGGGAGATTTCGATCTCCTGCTGACTGATGTGAACATGCCGGTCAGCGATGGTTTTGCACTGACGCACAGCCTGCGCGAGCAAGGCGTGCGCAAACCCATCGTCGGCGTGACAGCGGGCCTCGGCGACGAAGCGCGCTGCATAGCTGCCGGCATGGATGCCTGCATCGTCAAACCGATTAACGTCGAGATGCTCGGCGAAGCGCTACGCCCGTTTGCCGGCGCGGCTTCTGCTCCGCCGGACGCGGTGCCGGGTGACTCGGACACGAACTCACGCTTGCCGTGAGCGTGGGCTGCGGCGCGCGGTAAAATCGCGTCCCCGCATTGTTGCGATGAAAATGCCGCGCCTGATACTCGCTCCGATGGAGGGACTGGTCGACGATGTCATGCGCGATACGCTGACGCGCATCAGCGGGTCCGCTGCCTATTCGCATGCCGTTACCGAATTTGCCCGTGTGACGGAAACTGTGCTGCCCGCGCGCTTTTTTACGCGGATCAGCCCAGAACTGCTTGCCGGCGGCTGCACGCCGGCCGGTACGCAGGTGCGCGTGCAATTGCTCGGCTCCGATCCGCAGCGCATGGCTGAGAACGCCGCTCGGCTCGCGAGTCTCGCGCCGCCCGGCATCGATCTGAATTTCGGCTGTCCTGCGCCAACTGTCTGCCGCCATCGCGGCGGCGCCGTCTTGCTCGACGAACCCGAACTGCTGCATCGAATCGCGCAGGCCGTGCGGCAGGTCGTCCCGGCTTCGATTCCCTATACGGCGAAGATGCGGCTCGGCGTGCGCGACGCCTCGAAAGCGCGCGACTGCGCGCAGGCGCTTGCCGACGGCGGTGTCGAGGAACTCGTCGTCCATGCCCGCACCAAGCTCGACGGCTACCGTCCGCCCGCGCACTGGGCCGCCATCGCAGCGGTGGCCGAGGCGGTGCGGATTCCTGTTGTTGCGAACGGTGAAATCTGGTCGGTCGCCGACTGGGCGCGCTGTCGTACGGAAAGCGGCGTTGCCGATGTGATGCTCGGCCGCGGTGCGATCGCCGATCCCTTGCTTGTCAACAGAATCCGGCGTGCGGTCGCCGGCGAACCCGCTTCGCGGTATGCAGACGATTGGCCTTTGCTGCTACCGCATCTTGCGCATTTTTGGCATGGCGTACGCGGCAAGGTCGAAGCGCGTCATGCGCCAGGGCGACTCAAGCAATGGCTGCATCTACTCGAACGCAACTACCCGCAGGCGGCGGACTTGATGAGCAACGTTCGTCCGCTACGCAGCGCAACGGAAGTCGAGCTCGCGATGCGGCGGCACGGCGTGCCGCTTTAGGGCACCTCGAAAAACCCCCGCTTTCATCGCGAAACTTAGAGCCCGGGGGTTTTCAAGGCGCCTTTCAATCGAGCGAGAACAGCGTCGGCGTCCTTATCCCCAGTCCGCGCAGAATCGTCCGCGCCGAGTCGATGCCCGAACGTACCGCGCTTTCCAGCGTGGCCGGGTAATCGGAGGCCACATCGTCGCCCGCCAGCAGCAGGTTTTTGACCGGTGTGATCGCGATCGGCCGGAACATACCGGGCTCGCAGGCGAAAGTCGCGCGTTTTTCGGTGATGACTTCTGACCAATACGGCGCAGGGATGCGCGCGCCGCGTTCGGCGAAGAGTTTTTCGATCTCGCGTTGGGCTTGCAGCGCGATGGCTTCGCGCGGCCAGCCAACCGAGGCGGCGCTGACGACGCCAGCGACGAGGCCGGATGGGCCGCCGAGGCGGCCGCGGTCGAATACCCACTGCAACATCGAATCGACCAGTCCGATCATGGTCTCGGGCAAGGCGAGCGGCGGATCGTAGGCGAGATAGACGGTCGTGATCGCCTCGCTCGGCATCGCGTCGAGCTGGCTGCGCAGGCGTTCGAGTTCGGCAAAGCCGCGCGTCAGATCGGCAACATGCCAGGGCGCGGTGGCGATTACGACATGGCTGAAACGCGCATCGAACGGATCGCCTTGGAGCCGAAAGCCCTCGGGCCGGCGTTCGATGGCGCGAATCCGGTTCGAGGTATGTACCGACTGGGCGCGTCGCGAAAGATAGACCGTGGCCGGCACCGGCAGGAGTTCCGACAGATCGACCTTGGGTATCAGGATGTCCGAGGCGCTCGCGTTTGCCGCCACGCTATCGCGCAGCACGTTCGCGAAAACCTGGGCCGAGGCCCGCTCTGCCGGCGTGTTGAGCGCGGCTATGCAAAGCGGCTCCCAGACGAGTTGCCGCAGCGTTGCGGTCTGCTGCGTGCGGACAAGCAGTTCGGCGACGCTGCAATCGCCGCCAAGCACGAAGCGGCTTGCCTTGAGCATGCGCAGCAGCCGCAACGCGGCCAGACGGTCGCGCCAGCCAAGCCCGCTGGCGCGCAAGAGGCCGACTGCCAGATGCAGCGGCGCGGGCAGCGCGGCCGCCTTGAGCGAAAGCCGGCCAGGCACATGGATGTGGAAGCGGCGCGAATCGAGCCGCTTCGGACTCACGCCGAGAAAGCGCATCAGCTTGAGCGTTTCGGTGTAAGCGCCAATCAGGATGTGCTGGCCATTATCGACGCGCCAGCCGTCCTTTTCGACCACGCGTGCGCGTCCGCCCATGACCGAGCCGGCTTCGAACACGTTCACCGCAAGATCGGCGCGCGCGAGTTCGACCGCGCACGATAATCCGGCCCAGCCCGCGCCAATTACAGCAACGCGCGGCCTCATGCGGTCAGCGGCGGAATGTCGGCGACGCGAAAGCGGAAGCGGCCCGCGCGGCGATCCTCGAAGTAATAGCGCAGCGTCATCGCGACCGAGCGGAAGGCTAATTCGTCCCAAGGAATCTCGTGTTCCTCGAACAAACGTACTTCGAGCGATTCCTCGCCGGGCCGAAAATCGAGATCGAGCAGCCGCGCCCTGTAGAGAATGTGCACCTGACTAATGGTTGCGACGTTGATCAACGAATACATGTCGCCGATCTCGATCCGCGCGCAGGCTTCTTCAAGGGTTTCGCGTGCGGCGGCCTCAGCAGTTGTTTCGTTGTTTTCCATGAAGCCTGCTGGCAGCGTCCATTTGCCGTAGCGCGGTTCGATGGCGCGTTTGCACAGCAGGATTTGCTCGCCCCATTCGGGAATTGCTCCGACAATGAGCTTGGGATTTTGGTAATGAATTGTGTCGCAGCGGTCGCAGACCTGCCTCGGCAGATGGTCGCCGGGGGGGATGCGCTGGACGAGAGGGGCACCGCAAAGAGGGCAAAAGTTCATCGTGTCGCGGCTGGCAGGGGGAGTCGAACCGATTCTAAACCAGCGTGCCTCGATATAAGGAACGGCAAGTGTCGGCGCTTGGGCGCAGCGCAGCACGGAACCGGACGCATCGAGCCCGATCTCGCAGGCGGAACGGTGCGAAAACCTTGCTGGTGCAGAGATTGAGATTGGCCTTTACCCGCACCGATGATGTGTCAGGCATGTAAGACAAACTCCTACATAAATCAAGGTTGTTTCTGATACTGCTTTTTCCTCCCATAGCCGACTCAAGTTTTTTCGGTGTGAACGGTACTCTACGTCCCATACAAAAGCCTGTTCGAGCAGGTAGACGAAAGGGGTCAGAAAATGCGTGGTACTCAACTTATCGAAGATATTCGGGACTTGAACCTGTCTTACCTGATGCTCGCCCAGCGCCTGCTGGCAGAGGATCGCCAGAACGGAATGTTCCGTCTCGGTATCGGTGACGACGCCGCCAACATCATCGAATCGCTGTCGCCCGCGCAGGTGCTGCGCATGGCCAGCAGTGGCCTGTTGCTCTGCCAATTGCGTTTCGACGACGAATTATTGTTGAGCCTGCTCTCGAACTACGAGCGCGAACCCGGTGTCGCGAGCATTCACGCCGCCATCATCGCGGCCAGTCGCCCCGTCGAAGTCCTTTCTTGAGGAGGCGCGCCATGGCTGCAGGTCGTAGCGTCGTTCAGGATGCAATCGATACACAACGCGCGATGGAGATGGTGCGCATGGGCGCCCGCATGCAGATGCTGGAATCGGAAACCGGCCTGTCGCGCGAGCGTCTCCTCAAACTGTACAAGGAAGTTCGCGGCGAATCGCCGCCCAAGGGCATGTTGCCGTTCTCGACCGACTGGTTCATGAGCTGGCAACAGAATATCCATGCCTCGCTGTTTCTAGGTTTTTACGACTTCGTTTGCACCAACGGCAAGCTCGAAGGACTGGACGCCATCCTCGCCGCCTACCGGATGTACGGGCAGCATTGCGAGGAACACGATCTCGATCCTGTACTGAGCCTCACGCGGGCCTGGACGCTGAATCGTTTTTTCGAGGCGAACATGCTACAACGCGCAACCTGCACGCGCTGCCGCGGCCGTTACGTCGCACATGCTTACGATCCCACGCACAACTATGTCTGCGGGCTTTGCAATGTGCCTTCGCGCGCAGGCAAGACGCGCCGTGCGGTGGTTGTCGAGGAGAAGGTTTCCGCTTGACCTCCTCCTTGCAGCGCAAGGAGTTCATGCCGCCAGACAGGCGTCTGGCGGCTTTTTTGCGTTTCGCTCGGCCTCAAGTTTCGTAACATTCGGCCGATAGGCCTAGAATTCGCGGAAATTTTTGGTTCCGCTGTTTCTGTTCGGGAAAGGCAGCTCATGCTTTTGTTTGTCGGCTATGTGATCGTACTCGCCTCGTCGATAGGCACGTACGCCATACACGGCAGTCTGGCCGCCCTTTGGGTACCGGCCGAATATGCCGCGATCGTCGGCCTCACCATGGGTGGTTTTATTGCCAGCAATGGCACCAAGATGCTCAAGACGGTTGCCGCCGAGTTCAAGAACGCCATCAAACCCTCGCGCTACAACAGAGGGATGTATATCGACCTGCTCGCGATGCTCTCCGAGATCCTGACCAAGGTCCGCAAAGAGGGCCTGATGTCGATCGAAGGCGATATCGATAACTTTCACGACAGCCCGGTTTTCCAGAAATACCCGAGCGTTGCGAGCGACCATCACGCGCTCGAATTCATGACCGACTACATGCGCATGATGGTGGGCGGCAACCTGAACGCCTTCGAGATCGAAAACCTGATGGACATCGAAATCGAGACCCATCACAAGGAAGCGCACGAGCCGGCCCATGCCGTGGCGAAAACGGCCGACGCGCTGCCGGCCTTCGGTATCGTTGTCGCGGTTATGGGCGTGGTGAACGTCATGGGTTCGGTTGGCGAGCCGCCTGCCGTGCTCGGCAAGATGATCGGCGGGGCGCTCGTCGGCACCGTCCTCGGTATCTTGATTTCATACGGTTTCGTATCGCCTATCGCCAGCTTGCTCGAACAGCGGGCCAACGAAAGCAGCAAGATCTACGAATGCATCAAGGTTGTTCTGCTGGCGAGCATGAACGGTTACGCCCCGCAGGTGGCGGTGGAATTCGGCCGTAAGGTTCTGTTCTCGGCCGACCGTCCGACGTTCATGGAGCTGGAAGAGGAGATCAAGGCGCGCAAGAAGGCATGAGCGTCATCGGGTGCTTGGCACCCGACAAGCCCCGTGTTCAATGCGTCCTGTGAGCCATGACAGACCCGACCCAGCAACCGATTATCGTCAAACGCATCAAGAAGAGCGAGGGCGGCGCGCACGGCGGCGCCTGGAAGCTGGCCTATGCCGACTTCGTGACGGCGATGATGGCCTTCTTTTTGTTGATGTGGTTGCTCAGCACGACCGCCGACGGCGATTTGAGAGGTATTTCGGATTACTTCAAAGCACCGGCAAAGCTTGCGGCGACCGGAGGTCATTCTGCGGGTAGCTCCTCTTCCCTCATCCCTGGCGGCGGCGAAGATTTGACCCGTGTCGTCGGTCAGATGGCCAAGTCCGATCTGGATCACGGCAAGAAGCGCCCGCCGAACAAGATCACGCCAGATCAACTGGAAGAACTCGAAAAACAGCGTTTTCAGGAACTCAAGAAGAAGATCGAATCGGTGATCGAGGCGAGTGCGGCGCTGCGCCAGTTCAAGAAACAATTGTTGCTCGACATCACGAGCGAGGGTTTGCGCATCCAGATCGTCGACGAACAAAACCGGCCGATGTTCGATCTGGGCGCCTCGACGCTCAAGCCTTATACGCGCGAGATCCTTCACGCCATCGGCGATACGCTCAACGGCATTCCGAACCGGATCAGCATTTCGGGCCATACCGACGCCACATCTTATGCCGGCGGCGAAAAGGGGTTTTCCAACTGGGAACTATCGGCCGACCGCGCGAATGCTTGTCGCCGCGAATTGCTCGTCGGCGGTCTGACCGAGCCCAAGGTTGCACGCGTCGTCGGCCTTGCGCAGACGATCCCGCTCGATACGAAAGACATGTACAACTCGATCAACCGACGCATCAGCATTGTCGTGATGAACAAGCGGGCGGAGGCGGATCTGGCCCGCGATAGCCGAACGCTGGATGCCGACGCATCCCATGCACCGAGCGTTAACGACATCCGCGCGGCGACCGATGGCACCGCACCATCGCAACCCGGCGCTGGCGGAAAATGAATCGATATCCGGCACGAATCGGTACGAGCCCTATACAACAAATAGCGGGAGCCCCCATGACTGACAGAGATAACCGCAAGCCGGCCACGCCATTCGTGCCCAAACTCCCGCGTCCGCCAGCACCTCTTGGCGCGACTCTCCCCACATCGAGCCGTTTGGCCGCGACAGCGCTGGCGCAAGCGAAGATGCTCGAAGGGTTGCCGAAAATCGAATCGGGTCCGCGCGAATTCCCGTTTTCGCCCCAGGATTTCGACCGCGTGCGTACGCTGATCCATAAACACGCCGGCATTTCGCTCTCGCCGATCAAGCAGGACATGGTTTATAGCCGCCTCGCGCGCCGTCTGCGCGCCTGCGGCGAGACGCGCTTTTCCGATTACCTCGACAAGCTCGAAACGAGCAAGAGTTCGGTGGAGTGGGAATTTTTTGTTAACGCGCTGACGACGAACCTGACCTTCTTCTTCCGCGAAGCGCACCATTTCGATATGCTGCGCGATTTTCTGCGGCGCACCGACGGCAAGCGCACGCTCAATATCTGGTGCTGCGCGTCATCGACCGGCGAAGAAGCGTATTCGATCGCGATTACCGCCTGCGAAGCCTTTGGCAACCTGAATCCGCCGGTAAGAATTCTCGCGACCGACCTCGATACCCAGGTGCTCGCGCAAGGCGAACGCGGTGTTTATGGCGCAGATCGGGTAGACAAGCTTTCGTCGGAACGGCTCGAAAAATACTTCGTCCGCGAACCCGGCGCGGACGGGCAAGTGCGAGTACGGCCCGAACTCAAGCGCCTGATCAGTTTTCGACAAATCAATTTGCTCGACCGCAGCTGGCAGGTAGGCGGTCCCTTCGACGCAATTTTCTGTCGCAATGTGATGATCTATTTCGACAAACCCACTCAGCATGGCATCCTCAAAAATTTCATGCCGTTGCTACGGCCCGACGGCCTGCTGTTCGCCGGCCATTCCGAAAACTTCATGCATGCAGCCGAACTCTTCCGCTCTCTTGGCAGAACTGTCTATGCGCGTGCCGATTCCTGATTTCACGCAAAAGGCGGTGTAGTAATGATCCGTGTTCTTGTTGTTGACGATTCTGCGCTCGCGCGCGCGGCATTGAGCCGGATTATCGAGCAGGGCGGCGACATGACGGTCGTAGGCACTGCGGCCGATGCGAATTCCGCCGAGGCCCAGATCGAACGGCTCAAACCCGACGTCCTTACGCTCGATATCGAGATGCCGCACACCAGCGGGCTTGAATTCCTCGAGTGCATGCTGATGAAGAAGCAGCCGGTGCCGACGATCGTCATCTCGTCCTATGCCGAACGCAACTCCGAGACCACCTTCCGCGCACTCGAACTCGGCGCGATCGACTTCGTTACCAAGCCAGGCGGGAAGCAGGGCGGCAGCCTGCTTTCGCAGACCGAAGAGATCCGCGACAAGATTCGCGCTGCTTGGCATGCGGGCCAGAATCAGTCGGCGCGCGCGCGTTATGGCGCAACGACGGCAGGTGGCACGACAGGCTCGCTCGGTGCTGTCGATTCGGCCACGCAGCGCGACAGGCTCGTGCTGATAGGCGCATCGACAGGCGGCACCGAAGCAATCAAGGAAGTGCTCACGGCTTTACCGGCAGCGATGCCCGGTATCCTGATCGTTCAGCACATGCCCGAAATGTTCACCGGCTCCTTTGCGCGCCGGCTCGACACGCTCTGCAAGATCACGGTCAAAGAGGCGGTCGACGGCGAGCGCGTGCAAGTCGGCCACGCCTACATCGCACCCGGCCATTCGCATCTATTGGTCCGCCGTAGCGGCGGCGCCTGGTACTGCGAGCTGTCGCGCAGCGAACCGGTCAACCGGCACCGTCCTTCGGTCGATGTATTGTTTGACTCCGCTGCGAAAAATGTCGGCGCTGCGGGAATCGGCGTGATGCTTACCGGTATGGGCAAGGATGGCGCGCAAGGCATGCTGGCGATGCACAAGGCGGGCGCCTGGAATATCGGGCAGGACCAGAGCTCCTGCGTGGTCTATGGTATGCCGCGCGAAGCCGCGTTGGTCGGCGCACTCGACGAGGCCGCGCCGCTGCGCGAAATCCCGCAGCGGATCCAGGCCCGGCTACGGATGCCGATTGGAAAACGCTCGGCCGAATAAAACAAGAACGGCACGTAACAACCGCGTTATTCGATACGCGGTTGTTGCGTGCCTCTGCGACACCGACTCGGTGTTCTCAGTCTGCGACCCAATCGTCGATCAATAGCTGCAACGATGCGGCCCCGCGATATTCATTGACCGATAAGCGGAAGGCCGCTGTCAGTACGTCCGGCGCCGGGTCGGCATGACGAAAACGGATAGCTTCAAAACGTTCCGTACCACGGCGTAACGTAAGTTTTACGTGAGCGTCCTTCAACATCCGTTGCGATTCGACCTCGAAGCGATCCGAGAACAGCGGCGCGGGAAAGCCCTGGCCCCAGATTTCGCGTTCGAGCAGGCGGGCGGCTTCCAGCGTCATTTCATGAGCATTCAGCGCGCCGTCGGTGGCAAGCGTCGGGTTGAGCACTTCGGGTCCGGCGAACTCAGTGACGATAGCGTCGAAATCGGCGGCAAAGCGCGGGAAATCGCTTTCTGCAATCGAGAGGCCTGCCGCCATCGCATGGCCGCCGAAGCTACGCAGAAGTTCGGGGCTGCGCTTGGATAAGAGGTCGAGCGCATCGCGCAGATGCAGCCCGGGAATCGAGCGGCCAGAGCCTTTGAGCGATCCGTCTTGCGCACGCGCGAAGGCGATGACGGGCCGGTACAGCCGCTCCTTGATGCGGCCCGCGAGGATGCCGATCACGCCTTGGTGCCACTCGGGATCGTAGAGCGCGATACCCGCTGTGCGGCCCGGATCGATTGTGGCGAGCAGTTCGTCGGCGCGATACTGCATATCGCCTTCGATATCGCGCCGCGCATGATTGAGCTGATCGAGTTCGCGCGCCATCTGCACTGCTCGCGCGGGGTCGTCGCAAAGCAAGCATTCGATGCCGAGCGACATGTCGGTGAGTCGGCCGGCCGCATTCAGACGTGGGCCTAGGCCAAAACCGAGGTCGAAAGTCGTGGCGCGCGCCGGATCGCGCGAAGCCGCCGCGAAGAGCGCGCGCACGCCGGCCTGCATGCGGTCCGCACGCATCCGCGCGAGGCCCTGATGCACGAGAATGCGATTATTGTGATCGAGCTGCACCACGTCGGCGACCGTACCGAGTGCGACCAGATCGAGCAGATCGCCGAGTTTGGGTTCCGCCCGCGTCGCAAAGTGGCCGCGTCGGCGCAGTTCGGCGCGCAGCGCGAGCATCGTGTAGAAGATAACGCCCACGCCGGCCAGATGCTTGCTCGGAAAATTGCAGCCGGGCTGGTTTGGATTCACGATTACATCGGCGGCGGGCAACTCGGCGCCGGCCAGGTGGTGATCGGTGATCAAGGTCGCGATACCGAGTCTTTTCGCAGTGGCCACGCCTTCAACACTTGCGATGCCGTTATCGACCGTAATCAATAGATCGGGTTTGCGCTGCGCCGCGAGCTCGACGATTGCGCTCGTCAGTCCGTAACCGAAGGAAAAGCGGTTGGGCACAAGATAATCGACGCTCGCGCCAAAACCGCGCAGCGCACGGATTCCGACCGCGCAGGCCGTAGCGCCATCGCAATCGTAGTCGGCGACGATCAACAGTTTTGCGTTCGCCGCGATCGCATCGGCGAGCATGCATGCTGCAGCTTCCGCGCCCGTCAGCGCCGTCGGTGGAATCAGAGCGTCGAGCGAATAGTCGAGTTCATCGCGTCGTGCAATGCCGCGCGCGGCGTAGAGCCGCGCAAGCAGCGGCGGCAGGCCCGAATCGGTAAGGCGGGTGAGGGCGATTGCGGGAATTGGGCGCGGCAAAATACGTTGCATCGATAAGGGCGATAAGAAATTGAAGCAGTCATTGAAAATTCAAACGGCACGAACGCGGCGACTGCCGTGAAGACTCCGTCATGAATGTCGGAGCTTGCGCTTTAACGCGTGCTCGAATGCGATCAGCAGGCCTGCCGCGCAGATCACTGCCATGCCGGCGGCCGCAAGCGGGCCGGGCAGGTTACCGAAGACGAGCCAGCCCAGTAGGGCGGCCCAGGGCAACTGGGTGTAGATCAGCGGCGCGAGCTGCGAGGCCGGCGCTTCGCGGAATGCGCGCGCGAGCAGGAAATGCCCGCCGCCGCCAAGGATGCCGAGCGCAAGAATCATAAGTATTTCGACCAGGTTCGGCGTGTGCGGTATTACCAGCGTGGGCAGCGCGAAGGACAGGCCGAGTGTTCCGGTTAGCGCCGCGTAGTAGAGCATCGTCACCGGATGCTCGGTCTTGCTCATCATACGCGTCATCAATTGGTAGATCGCGTTGGCAACGGCCGCCGCGAGTGCGCAGCCCATGCCGACCGGATCGAGATGATTGCCCGGACGGGTCAGCATCAGTACGCCGATAAAGCCCGTGAGCACCGCGATCCAGCGTAATACGCCGATTTTTTCCTTGAGTACCGGCTGAGCCGCGAGGACTACGAGCATGGGCGCCACGAAGCTGATTGCTGTCGCCTCGGCCAGCGGTATCCGCTTGAATGCCGCCATCATCAGAACGGTGAGCGCGACGAGCATCAATCCGCGAATGATCTGCGCCCACGGCCGTTGCGTGCGCAGCAAGCGTCCGCGCCAGCGCGGCCCGAGGAAGATAGTCATCAGAGCCAAGTGGGCTGCGTAGCGGCCCCAGGCCAGAAACGCGACGGGCCAGAGCTGCGCCAGATGCTTGGACGTTGCGTCGAGGCAGGCGAACAGAATGACTGCGAGCGAGAGCAGCGCGATCCCGCGTGGCGGGTGTTGCGGGGCATCGAGCATCGATCAGCGCTCCACTTGCGTAGCGCCGTCGACGATCCAGCGATTGAGCAGGCGGCGGGCGGCCGGGATCAGTTCGCTGGCGCTTACGCCGACGGGGCCTGTGCCCTCAGCGGCAAGCAGGTCGGCCGCCGCGCCATGCAAATGCACAGCACCATCCAACGCAGCGGCGGCAGGCCAGCCCTGGCCGAGCAGGCTCGCTACCATCCCGGTGAGCGCATCGCCCATGCCGGCTGCGGCCATGCCGGGATGTCCGCTGGTGTTGATCGCCCAGCGTCCATCCGGATGCGCAGTGACGCTGCCTGCGCCCTTGAGCACGACATGAGCATTGAAACGCGAGACGATCTGGCGTGCCGCCGCGACACGGTCGGCCTGTACGGAGGCCGTCGTGCCTTGCAGCAGCCGCGCGGCTTCGGCCGGATGCGGCGTGAGCACGCTGGCCGCCGTGCGGGCGGCCAGCGCATCCTGTAACTGCGGACTTGCGCTCACAAGATTTAGCGCATCGGCGTCGAGCACGAGCGGCCCTTTGAACGCTAACGCGCGATGAAGCTGCCTGCTCGCGGCGTCGGACCGACCGAGGCCTGGCCCGAGCGCAAGCACGCTGGAAATTGCGTGCAGTTCATCCGCCGTGCGCAGCATTAATTCGGGATAGTTCATATCCAGTCGTGGCGCAGCCTCATCGAGACAAGCCACGAAGACGCGGCCTGCGCCAAGTTGCAGGGCCGCGCGCCCGGCAAGCAAGGCCGCGCCCACCATGCCCGGAGCGCCGCCGAGGATGCCGACTTCGCCCCAGTGGCCTTTGTGACTGTTGCGCGGTCGTGGTCGCAGGTACGCCGCAAAATTGTGCGGACGCAGCACATGGCCGGCCGCCGTGGTGGCATCCACACGAAGATCGAGGCTCGCTACATGTATTTGCCCGCAATGATCCGGGCCGTCCAGCGTCAGCAGCCCAGGTTTGAGCGCGATGAAGCTCATCGTATGCGTTGCGCGGATACAGGGTACAGGTGCGCAACCCGTGTCGGCATCTAGCCCGCTCGGAATATCGAGCGCGAGTCTTGGGCAGGCGAGCCGGTTGAAACGCGCGATCCATTCGGCATAGATGCCGCTCGGCGCGCGCGTCAAACCGATGCCGAACAGCGCATCCACCGCGAGCGCCCAGTCGCCGGACGGGAACTCCGCGACGCTCTGGCCGCCAGCCTCGCCCCAGGCGTCGAAGGCCGCGCGCGCATCCACAGGCAGTCGCGCCGGATCGCCGCCGAAGACCAGTGTTACGGCATACCCCGCCTGCATCAGACGGCGTGCGAGCACGAAACCGTCGCCGCCATTGTTACCTGGACCGGCAAGCACGAGCACCGGACCGGAATTCGTTTTGAGCAGCACGCGCGCCAGTTCTGCCGCGGCAGTGCCTGCGCGCTCCATCAAACTCGGCGGGCTGCCGTCTGTATGGTGTTTTTCGATTTCGCGAATAGCCGCGAGGGGGAAGATCGGTTCGGGGACGGGCATGGGCAATTGGCCAACTCCTCTGGCAACTTCATGCAAGAACTTACGCCAGCCGCTCTATCGCTTGATCGCCAACTTTTTCCAGCAAATCGATAACGCGTCCAAGGCCCGGAAGCGTCAATTCGGGATCGATTTCGGCAAGCGGCGCGAGCACGAAGGCGCGTTCGTGCATGCGCGGATGCGGCACGACGAGATCGGGCAGCGCGACGATCGCGTCGCCGTAGAGCAGGAGATCGAGATCCAGCGTGCGCGCCGCGTTGCGAACGCTGCGTGCGCGGCCTTGTGCGTGCTCGACGGCCTGGATTTCGCGCAGCAGCGCGTAGGGCGTCAGCGCGGTTTCGATCTGCGCGACTGCATTGAGGTAATCGGGCTGGCCAGGGGCGTCGATCGGCGCGGTGCGATACAGCGAGGAGCGCGCCACAAGCCGCGAACCGGGCAGGGCGGCGAGCAAGGCCAAGGAATCCTCCAGGGCTTGCTGCGGGTGGCCGAGGTTGGCGCCCAAACCGATCCAGGCAAAGACTCGCTCGTCCATATCGACCTCAGATATCCGTGTCGGCCACGCCTTCGTCCGGCGTTTTGCGCCGCCGCCGGCGACGTTTGCGCGCGGTCGCTTCGCGTTGTTCGGGTTGGAGCATCTCGCTGCGTTCGTCTGGATTCGCCTCGGCGAAGTGTTCCCACCATTCGGGTACTTCCATCGGAATCTCGCCGGAGAGCGCGCGCAGGCGCACGAAATCATATCCTGCGCGAAAGCGCGCTTGTTCGAGCAGGCGGAACGGCGCCTTGCCCGAGCGGCGCTCGAAGCGGGGTTGCAGAGCCCAGATTTCCTTGATGTCGGCCGAAATCTTGCGGGTGATCGCGAGCTTTTCGGCCTGCTGGTCGAGCACCTCGCTCATCGCGTCGAAAAGCGCGGGCTGAGAAGGCTCGTCGCGCGCCTTGCGCGCATCCCAATTGGCGAGCACCTCATGCCATAGCAGCGTAGCGAACAGGAAGCCCGGCGAAATCGGCTTACCCGCGCGCACGCGTTCGTCGGTATTTTCGAGCGCAAGCCAGACGAAGCGCTCGCCGAGCGGCTGCTTGAGAATTACGTCGAGCAGCGGCAAAAGGCCGCTGTGCAGACCTTCCTCGCGCAGTTGCTTCAAACAGCCGACGGACTGACCGCTGGTCAGCAATTTGAGCATTTCGTCGAAGAGCCGCGCGGCTGGCACATTACCGAGCAGATCGGCCAACTCGCGGATCGGCGCGCGCGCGGCCGGGTCGATGATGAGATCCAGCTTCGTCGCAAGCCGCACGGCGCGCAGCATGCGGACCGGGTCTTCGCGGTAACGCACATGCGGGTCGCCGATGACGCGCAGCGTCTTTTGCTTTAGGTCGCCGACGCCGTGGTGGTAGTCGATGACGGTTTCGTCGCTCGGATCGTAGTAGAGCGCATTGACGGTGAAATCGCGTCGCGTCGCGTCTTCTTCGATGGTGCCCCAAACGTTGTCGGCAAGAATGCGGCCGTGTTCGTCGGTCGAGCCGTCGTCGCCGCGCAGCGCGCGGAACGTGGAAACCTCGATGGTCTCCGGACCGCTCATCACATGGACGATACGAAAACGCCGACCGATGATCCGGGCGCGGCGGAAGAGTTCGCGCACTTGGTCCGGTGTGGCGTTGGTCGCGACGTCGAAATCCTTGGGCGCGATGCCGGCGATCAGGTCGCGCACGGCGCCGCCGACGACATAGGCGCGAAAACCGCTTTCCTGCAGAACGGAACAGACCCGCCGGCTCGCCGGTGAAATCCGGTCGCGGCTAATGCCATGGAGCGTCAGCGGAATCAACGCGGGTTCGGCCACGCGCATCGCTTCGCGGCGGAAGACACGGCGCAGGAGTTTGCGGATCATGCTTCTTTTTTATGGAAATAACAGGTGATTATAGCCTGCGCTTCACGCCTGGCCGCGCAGGCTGAGGATTCGCCAGCCTGCCGCTTGAGCCGCCGCGCGTAAAGTTTCGTCGGGGTCGACGGCCACCGGATCGGTGACGCGTGCGAGCAGCGGCAGATCGTTGTGCGAATCGCTGTAGAAGTAGCTGCGTGCGAAGCTCGTCC
>JAVBKC010000113.1:0-35729 GCA_031554255.1 Niveibacterium sp. | reverse complement strand
AAAATAGCCCGTTGCTACTATTTGACAATGATGACAACCGAAGAGATTCGCTTAGATAATCTGCTCGCCCTCATTCGCAGGGCCGGCACAATCGCAGCTTTGGCGAACGCAGCAGATACAAGTCCGTCGTATTTGAGTCAGATAGTGACTCGCGCACCATCGCGCACGGGCAAGCCGCGCGATGTCGGAACCGGACTGGCAAGAAAGCTCGAAATTGCTTACAGCAAGCCCAAGGGCTGGATGGACGTGTTGCACGACGAAATCCAGCCCGATGCATTGAGCATGCGTCCCGATCTGCGATGGCTCCAAATTCAGCGTCTGAGGCAACTACCGTTGCTCAATTTGGAGGCGTTGGATATGAACAATCTCGAAGAGCTAATGCGCAACAGCGCAAAGCATGTGCCGTTTAGCGAAGAGGTAGGCGAACGAAGCTTTTGTGTCATAGCCCCGGATGATTCATGCTTGCCACGCATTGCACGCGGCCAAGTAGTGGTCATTGACCCCGATAAAGAAACAAAACTAGGCGTGTCCATCGTTTTAGCAAAACCGCCCCAGGGTTCTGTCATATTTGGACTGCTTAACGCAGTCGGAACACGGCGTTATATTACGCCGCTCAACAGCGCATTTCACCAAGAAGAAATCGGCGATAGCTGGGTTCTCATCGGCGTCGTACGCGGGGCGCTAATCTTTTTCGATTAAATTCACCGCTCGCGTGCATTCTTTGCTGAATTCACGCAGCGAAAAACAGGAATACCCTATCAAGGATCTGCCGTGAAACACCTTACATTAATGCTTTGCCTATTTCTTTTTGCCTGCACAAACCCTTATGACGACGTTTTGCCTCCCGGATTTTCATCTATCGATCCCACAAACAAAAGTCAAATAAGAGAAACCGTCGAAGCAAACGAAAAATTCAGTCGTAGCCTACGTTTGATTAAACCAGAAGAGCGCGAAACCGTTCTCCGATACATACATGATCACAAAACAATACCATTCGGAACCACTATTTCTAAAGCCATTGCCGAACAAAAAGCATTCGAGGTCGAGCACAAACCAGAAGAAAATAAACAATAACTGAATAACTCTTGATGCCGCCTGCCGTGCGGTAATGTTTTCCGAAACGACGCCCGCACCCACCGCGCTCGCGTTCATGATGCGCAAACGCCCAAGCGCGCGCAACACGCTTGGGGCATCTATCAAATCCCCAGCATCTTAAAAGAGCCGACCGCAGCTCGCGCCGCTCTTCCAAAGTCCAATCTTCCCCCCGCAGCTTCCGCACGCGCTACCGCGTAGTCACGCACAACAAAAAATCATCGCCCGTTGCTATTGACAAAAACGATAGCCCGTTGCTAATCTTCTCGAATCAACCTTTCGTGAAGACTAGGAGCCGCCGTGACTCTTGCCACCACGTACAACAAAGCATCAAAGATCAAGCCGAATGCTGTAAACGTCTCGCCCTTCTTTGACGCCGAAGTACAAGATCATCGCTTCGCACGTAGCCGCCGCTTCGCCAAAGCCCGCGTCGGCGAGCGCTTTGCGATAAGCGCGCGCGTCGTCACGCGAGAGATACCCCACCAGTACGCCGTCAATCCGCACAGCGACAGCCTTGTCGTCGTGCGGGTTGTCATTTTCCATGCTCAGCGTAGCTCGACACAAAGTCGCGCGGCCTGGCGTTCCGAGCTTTTTATCAAGCCATCGTATCGAGTCGGCATAAGACGACTCTCCGACAATATCCCGCTCAAAACGCCCCCCATTGCCGCGCAACTGCAATGCGCGGCGGACCGCTGCACTCGCCCGCACATGCGAAGCAATTGGCACACGCTGAACCTGGCGAGCCGCACGGCGTCTGCGTTGAACGGTCCCGTAATACAGAGCAACAAAAATCACAACGGCGATAAGCCAAGCTCCCATAACAGCCTCCCTCGTTTTGTCGTGCAGCCATTTTTGCACACAAAACACGCATGAGCGGAGGCCAGTATGAATCCCATTGCGTTACTAAAAGAAGCCAAAACCATCGCCAAGGCGCACGGCCTCTTCGTCGTCGAGCGCGCCAGCAGCAACACACAAACCGTCTACATCGTCTATCGCGCACAGCCTGGCGGCAATGTTTGCATCGGCGCGCGCGCCACGCCTGTAGCCCTTCGCCGCTTCATAGCCCGCGCTGCGGGCGTCTCTCTGACTCAGACCAGGAGGGTTAAATGACCCCTATCCCCGCCGGCACGGCCGCGATGCTGCCCGTATCCGCTCTGCTACCGAGCCCAACCAATCCGCGTATGACGTTCGCAAGCGAAAGCCTCGCCGAACTTGCCGAAAGCATCCGTCAGCAGGGCGTCATCCAGCCGGTCCTCGTGCGCCCGCTCGAAGCTATACCGCCAACCGGCGAACAATACGAAGTCATATGCGGCGAGCGCCGTTGGCGCGCGTCCAAACTTGCGGGGCTGGAGCACATCCCCGCTTACGTCCGCGACGATATGACAGATTCCAGAGTCATAGAAATCCAGCTCATCGAAAACCTGCAACGCGAAGACCTGCATCCGCTCGAAGAAGCCGACGGCTATCAAGCGTTGATGCGCGACTGCGGCGCAAAAGCCGACGACATTGCCGAGCGCATCGGCAAGAGCCGAGCCTACATCTATGCATCACTGAAATTGCTGGAGCTGACCGAGCCCGCGCGCAAGGCGTTTCGCGACGGTCTGCTGACCGCGAGCACAGCACTATTGATTGCTCGGATTCCGACCAAAGCGTTGCAGGAACAGGCTTGCAGCGAAATAACGAATCTGGAATATGATGAAGACGTAATGAGTTACCGTGAAGCCGCACGACACATCCAGCATAACTACATGCTGCGGCTTGCCAAGGCGCGTTTTCCGATCACCGACGAAACTTTGCTCGCGACGGCCGGCGCGTGCAATCAATGCCCCAAGCGCACGGGCAATCAGCAAGCACTGTTCGCCGATGTCGATGATGCAGACGTCTGCACGGACCCGGAATGCTTCGCAGCCAAGGGCAAGGCTTATGCTGATCACGTAACACACGAAGCGAAAGCGGAAGGGCAGAAAGTCATCGCAGGCAAAGCTGCGAAGGAAATGAAAAAAACCGAATGGACGTCAGAGCTTGCCGGCGATTATGTGTCGCTTGAAGAAAAATGCTACAGCGATCCGGAATATCGAACGTTCGGTGAAATACTCGGCGACGACAAGCCGGAAGTCGCACTGCTTGTCGATCCGTTTGACGATACGCACGTCATTCAGATTGTTACCAAGGCTTCGCTGAAAGAACATCTGGAATCTAAAGGTATAAAAATACCCAGCCAGAATACACAATCCAAACAAAAACAAGAGAACAAGCGCGCGACTGATGCGCGTAACTTCCGCGCGCGCTTGTTCGAGCGTTGCAGCAGTCATCTTGTACAGAGCCCGATCGATCGGAAATCCGAGAATGCTGTACGCATTATCGCAAAGCATGCGCTGATGCTGACGGGTTTTGACAATCAAAAGCGCATCACGCGGCACTGGCTCGGCCCGAAAGAAAAAGGCCAGGATGATCATGAACTAATCCGCGAATTCTCTGAACGCATCGCCACTCTTGATTATCCTGATTGCATGCGCTTAATGCTTGAGATAACCGCGATCAATAGCCTGTCTGTACCGAGTTGGCTATCCGACTATGAGACGACGCCGGAAAATCTACAAACACTCGCTGACTATTGCGGCATCGACGCCGACGCGTTCAAGCTCGAACTCGCAAAAGAGAAGAGCGCCGCCGCAAAAGTAAAAAATCAGTCCGCGAAATCCACGAAAACCAAGGCAAAGCCTAGCGATGTTGATACGGGTTCGGCCGCCGAAACACCTCCTGACCCCGCGCCAGCTGCGCGTGCAAGCGAGTCTTTGCGCGTCAAAAAAACTGCGCCTGCGGCGAAGAAAACCGCACCGAAGCCGCTCTCCACAAAAGCAAAAACCAAAGCAAAGAAAGACCAAGATCAAGCGCCGGCTACGCCGTCGAAGGGAAACGCAAACCCGCTCGTACGCTACCGCCATCCCGAAGACAGAGCACTAACTTGGTCAGGCCGTGGGAAAAAACCATTGTGGATCGAAGCGTGGCTACAAGACCAAACCCATAGCCTGACTGATCTTGTTGTCGAAACAAATCTTGAGCCAGCGCCGTCTGCGGAAGTTTAGATCGATAAGGATGCCATCCATGAGCATAAGCCCCCGTCAGATTGCAAACGACAAGTATGCCATTGCTGACAGCAAAACAAAGGATGCGTTGGCGGCACTCTACAGCGCCGCTCTTCGCGCCGAAGATCGTCTTACCCGCACCGCGCGCGACGAGCGCGACATCGACGCGCTATGTCATATGCGTGCAGCTATCGCGCGCACAAAGGAGCTACTTGCATGAGCCAACACACCAGCCGCCTACTTTTCCGCTTTCGCCTGGCGCGCGCCGTCCGCCGCGTTACGCGCGCCAGGCGCGACCTTGAGCGCGTCCATGCCGCCGCGCTCGATGCGATTATCGAGCGCGACATGGCGCTTGACGAAGCCGCGCGCGAACTCGCGACGCTCGAAGTCGAAGCCGTGCAATCTGCCAATTTGCATAACCAGCGCGTACTGATCGCGGCGGGCGGGCTCGCATCCACGCTCCCCGATTTCGTCGCCGAGAAATGCCAGGCCCGCTGATCATGACGCGCCGTCTCAGCTACATCACAGCACTACTCGAAGATATGCGCCGTGGCATCGATGCACAGGCCGAGCTGAGTGCTCTTCGAACCGAAGCGAGCTTCATCGCTTGCGATCTCGCTGAGCTGCCCGAAGCTGATCTCGAATTCGTTATGCAATTCGCCTGCGGATGCGCGGGCCTGAGCGCTGAGCAGACAGTCTCTCTCTTGATCCGCTACGGCCTTACGCAAGCTGCCGAGCTGATTCGCAATAAACCGTTTTTGTTTACGTTGCAAGCGCAGGCGCATGCGCGCAGAAGCGTCGCGTGACGATTTCACTCACTCGAATAGAGGTTTTCAGAAATGACAGACGAAGTAGATCGTATTCAAGAGCGCGAGCAAATTCCCACGGAAGCGGCAATCAATGCCGCGCGCGCAAAGGCTGCATTGATTGAGCCTGGCACGCCCGGCGATTGCGACATGTGCGGCGAATGGTCGTCGCGGCTGATTCGCGGCGCATGTGCCCGGTGCCGTGACAAATACAAAATCCTTTGTTCTGACGAAAAGGAATAGTGATGAACTTCCTGACCCAGGCGTATTTGCTCGAACGCTACGGCCCGCTGCTGACTGCCGCGCAGCTCGGCGAAGTGCTGCACCTGGGCGAAAAGTCGATCATGAATCACGTCTCGGCCGAGACGCTTGGGATCAAGCCAGCAAAGCGCCGGCCACTACTCTTTCATGCGCAAGACGTAGCGGCCCTCATTGATTCGATGCGTTCGGCCGCGTGATTATGCCGAACGCTTCGCCTTGCTGATCGGCGTCACTTTGTTGACAATGTCATCGGGCCGGAGATTCGCATAGCGATCGAGCTGTGCAATTGAGCGGTGCCCACTCACAAGCGCTACCTCGTGCGGCATCCAGCCCGCTTCAAGCAATGCAGACACGGCCTCATGCCGGCAGTCGTGGAAATGCAAATCAGGAATGCATAATTCCCGGCAAGCATCCGTAAAATATTTCGATATCGTTCCCACATTCCACGGAAAAATGCGCGGCTCGCCGTCGCGGCGCGGCTGTTTATCCAGCAAGCCGAACGCATCGCCGATCAACGGCACCCACTGATCATTCCCTGATTTGTGTTGCGGATCTTTCCGATCACACACAAGTATCATTCGCCGCTCGCGATCAAAGCCAGGCCACTCGATGCGCGCGAACTCCCCGCGCCGCAGCCCAATGACAATTGCAAGGCTCACAATGTCCTGCATCGGCGGCCCAATTTCCGGATGCGCTTTCCAATACTCGAAGAGCCGCCGTAGTTCGTCCGCCTCCGGCCGCCGCTCGCGTTTGCCGCCGCCACCGATCAAGTGAAAATGCTTAAGCGACGGCCGCGCTTCGCCAACAACGTCGGGCAGCCGCAAGCTAAGTACGCTAGACATTGTGCGCAACACAGTCCCGAGCAATGACAATTCCATATTCAACGTGTACGGCCCCGCGCCTTCTTTTTTTCGCTCCTGCGCCCACTTCAGCAGACGCTCAGTATCGAGCGCCACCGCGTCATACTCGCCGAGCCGAACGGCAAGACGACGCAGCATATAGTATTGATTAGAGTCATCCCGCACCGGCCGGCCCGAGCCCTCGCGAAGCTCTTTGTATTTATCGATTAGCTCGGCGAGCGGCCGGCCGGACGCTGAACGATGCGTGCCGGCTTCGACATCGGCCTCAATCCGCCGCGCCCAGGCCTGCGCCGCGCTCTTCGTCGCGAATGTCTTTGTGATAGCCTTGACGCCCTTGCGACGTACCTGCGCGCGCCATTTTCCCGCGACTTGTATAATGCTTGCCACGACTGCTACTCCAAGTGCTACGACGTAGCACCACTGTAGCACTCGCGACGGGAAATAGCAGGAAATAGCGGGTTGCAACGGGAATAAACGCACTTCATGAAATCAGCGCAGAGCTAGGTTTTAAGCGGAAAACATAGACAGCATCAAGATTTTCACGCAAGCCAAGCAACAAATCATCTCGCCGTAGTTCAATGGATAAAACGGCCGCCTCCTAAGCGGCAGATACAGGTTCGATTCCTGTCGGCGGGACCATCATCTGCCCGTCCTGAGTACGTTTACTCCGGCTTTGCGGGTCAGCGAAGATCGATGCTGAAGTCATTCTGAAATAAAAAAACCGCCACCCGAAGGTGGCGGTTTTGCGTTGGGCATGAGCCTTGCGCTTATTTCACGACATAGACCACCGCCGTACGGGCCGGGATCGTGAATTTGCCGCTTGCCGACTCATAGACCGCGTTCGCGGCAACTTTGTCGGCAGCAGCCGCATCGGCCTGTACCGGGTGCAGCGTCCAAGCCTTGCCCGATTGCGCGGCAAGCGTGACCGATTGCGGCACCTTGTCGACGTTCACGAAGTACATGACTTCCTGGAAGTTCGCGCCGGCATAGCCTGCGCCATCCAGATGACCGACGAGCACCGTGGCGACCTGGTTCGATCCGGTGTTCGGGAACGTCAGGCGGCTCTCGATCGCGTCGCCGGTGCGCAGGCGGAACAAGGTCGAGCTGGAGCGGATCTTGAGCAGATCGCGGAACCTGTCGCGTGCGCTCGTGATCTGCACCGATGTCGGCGTGTAATTGGCTACGACAGCGGCATTGAGGAAGGTCTTCGCAAGTGCGTCGTCCGTATCGTTGCCCGGGGCCAGGCCCACGCCGAAGTTATTGCTGGCGTAGGTCCAGTCGAGGCGATTGAACCAGTCGCCCGAGTTGTAGCTGTTGCCATCGAAAGACTTCGAGCGCAGCGTGTCGACCCCTGCGTGATAGTAGGCCACGCCCTGGCTGAAGGTATTGATCGCTGCCGCCAGCATCTGCACGCGGACGCGATCGTCGAGGCTGGTGGCCTTCGGGAGCTTGGCGACGGCCGCGTCGTACATCGTGCGGTTGTCATGGTTCTCGAAGTAATTGACCACTTCCTGCGGATCGGTCACATAGCCACCCGGATCGTTCCCGTACGGGATCTGCTCCAGCGTCTTCGTGCTGTCGTCGCGCGTCGTGAAGCTGAAGCTGCGAATCGAGCCGGCGAGACCGACGCGGATCATGTCGGCCGCTTCGAGCAGCGAATCCTTGCTCGGCGTACCGGCGATGTCGTTCGGGTCGTAGTACATCCCCGTGACATAGCCCTGGGTGCGGAACGCGTCGCCGCTGTCGCAACAGCCGCCGCCACGGATGCGGTCACGCGCACGATCGCTGAAAGTGCCGATGCCGGAACCATTGAGCGAGAGCTGCGAGGCCTGCACGAAGCGGGCGCCATTGGCGACCGCGCCGTAATTCCAGCCTTCGCCAACCAGGAAGACGTCGCGGCCCGTTGCGCTATTGACCGTGGTCTTCAGTTGCTCCATGACGCTGCGCGGCTGGAAGCCCATGAGGTCGAAGCGGAAGGAGTCGATGTCGTACTTCGTCGCCCAGGTGGTGACCGAATCGATCAACAGCTTGCCCATCATGAGGTTTTCGGACGCGGTATCGGCGCAGCAGGTGTCGTTGAGCACGGCACCGGTCGCGCCAAGGCGTTGGTAGTAGCCCGGAACGATGCGGTCGAGCACCGATTTGGCATCCTGCCCGGCAGCCGAGGTGTGGTTATAGACCACGTCCATGCCGACGCGCAGGCCAGCCTTGTGCAATGCCTGAACCATCGCGCGGAATTCGACGATGCGCTTGGCGCCGTCGGCCGCGTCGGACGCGTAGCTGCCTTCGGGCGCCGTGTAGTGGAACGGATCGGAGCCCCAGTTGAAACAATCCTTGTCGATGACGGGGGCGAGCGCGTCGCGCGCCTTCGTCGAATCGGCCGTGCTGCCCGAGGAATCGGGCGTCACGCAGCCCGACTCGGGCACGGTGGCGAAATCGAACGCAGGCAACAGATGCACGTCGGTCAGGCCAGCCTGCGCCAGCGCTGTCAGGTGCTTCATGCCGTTCGAACCGCTTTCGGTGAAGGCGAGATACTTGCCGCGATTGGCCGCCGATACGCTGCTGTCGTTGGCCGAGAAGTCGCGTACATGCAGCTCGTAGACCACCATGTCTTCCTGGGCCGGCGCCGTTGCCGGCGCTTTATCGGAATTCCATCCGTCGGGCTTGAGGCTGCCCGAATCCAGGTTTGCGACGTAGCTGCGCTTCGAATCCGTCGTCAGACTCAAGGAGTACGGGTCGGTCACGCGGTTGCGCACGATACCCACGCCGCGGACGAAGACGTCAACGACATAGGTGTAGTACTTGCCCGACAAATCGCCGGTCTTCGCGAGGCTCCAGATGCCGGTCGCAGCGTCCTTCGTCAACGCATCGATCGTCGTGGCCTTGCCGCTGCCCGAGTCGTACATGCAAAGCTTGACCTGCTGCGCAGTCGGCGCCCAGAGCTTGAAGCTGGTATTGCCGCCGGCAATCGTGGCGCCGAGCGCCTTTTCGTTGGCTGCATTGCCGAACAATTCGTCCAGAGCGCCTGCAACTTGCAGCGTCGTCGCGTTCTGAACCTTGCCGCTGGCATCTTCCTGCACGACGACGAGTTCGTTCGCATGCAGATCGGCAAGCTTGGCGATGTCGGCGTCCTGCACGCTCAGCACCACGCCGGCTGCAACATACTTGAAGCGCGTCGCTGCGGCAGCCGGTACTGCGCCGCCTGCGGACAGCGTCAGCGAACCGTCGGCGCCAGCGACCTTCGCGTCCTTGGCCACGCCGATCTGCGCCGTCTTCGAGTAGTAAAGCTTGAAGACGCCCGAGGTATCGACAGTCGGCCACTGGATCAGGCTCTTCGTCAGCCAGTACGCCTTGGCATCCGCGCTGGAGACGCTGCGCGAATCCGGCACGCTCGAATAGACCCCCGCGTCCTGCTGCACAAGCCAGACTTCGCCAACCTGCGCTGCGATAGCGAGCTGCGCGTATTTGATCGTGACGTTGTCGGTGCGACCGTCCTTGTCATCCGGATTCGAGATGCCGTGGATGATGAACTGGAGCGAAGTCGGGTTGCTCGCCGAATCCTTCGGATTCAGCACGGGAACGTCGAAGACGACTTCACCCGTACCCGCCGCGTAATTCGGCATCGAGGCGAGCGGCACCGGCTGCGACCAATTATTGATCACAACGTTTGCGGGCAACGCCGCAACGTTCAAACCCGCACCGTCCCACAGATGTAGTCCCCAGTCGGAATACTTGCCGTCGAAGCGCTTGTAGTGAACGCGCACCGTCTTGATGTCGGCCGTACCGCTTGCGAGCGGATTGGTGGAGTAGTTCGCGTTATCGCCCTGAGTGCGCCATATTTCGTTGGCGCCAGCCTTGAGCGTGTAGGACTGATCGGCGCCGCCGTTGTCCTTGGTGTCGCCGTTGTGAAACGTGAAACCTACACTGCCGGTCGTCGCGGCCAGCGGCACGTTGTAGACGACGCCATACGCATCGGAGCCCGCAGCGTTCCAGCCGGCGTTCCAGCCCGGATCCTTGCCAGCGCCCCAGGTATGGATCTGCCAGCCGGTGTAATCGCCGGCCGTGCGATGGTAATGAACGGTCAGTGTAGTCGTCGCGTTAGTTCCCCCAGAGCCGCCCGTAGGCGGTGCAGGAACGGCCGAGAGCACTTGCTGAAAATCCGAGGTGTCGCAAAACGCGAGATCCCCGCTTGGGGACGGCGTAGTGCCGCTCCCTCCATCGCCGCATGCGACAACGAATACAGCCAAGCTGGACAGGGCTACCAATGCGCGCGCGTGCCGCATGATCGCCCCAAAGCTTTGCCGAACCATAAAACACCTCCAAAGCAAAGTATGGTTATGCGATCGCTTATATATTGATTTTGTATTATTCCTACCCGGATGCGCAGCCGAGCGATCTAGTCCGGAATGTGCTGTCTTCGAACCGAGGTGTCAAGGATTCCGCAAGGTGTCTTAACGGAGTTTGACCATGGTCACTCCATGACGGGAATAGCTTGCCTTCATGCCCGGATCAAGGCCCCCCGGCGATGGTAGAGTCGGCTCCATGAATCGTCTTCCCGCCAGCATAGTCCGCATTCAGGCCACTATCGACTACATCGACAGCCATCTCGACGACGAGCTGGACATCCAGGCCCTCGCGGCACGTGCGGAAATATCATTCTGGCATTTCCTGCGCGTATTCCGCGCAAGCGTCGGGGAAACCGTCAAGGATTACATCCGACGCCGGCGCCTGACGCGTTCGGCATACGAGCTGCTCGAAACCGATCAGAACATCATCGATGTTGCCCTCGGCGCGGGCTTCGAAACGCACGAAGCCTTCACGCGCGCGTTCCGCGCCCAGTTCGGCATGAGCCCGCGCGAATTCCGCGCAGCCGGCCTGCCGCCAACGCTGCCGCGCGGCATCCCGCACATCACGACCGAATATCTCGAACATCTGCATTCGGGCCTGACGACCGAACCGGAATTCGTCGACAGCCCGGTGCGCAGGCTCGTCGGCATCAAGTCCGAATTCTCGGTTTCACCCGAATCTTTCGATCTCGTCGAACTCGGCATGGCGGCGTGGGAAGCGCTCGTCCAGCAGATCCCGCATATTCCGGTCCGCGCCAACAGCCTGGCCGGTTTGTGCTCCGACATCGTGACTGCCGATCCGCACAACATTCAGGGTTATGTGATGTCCTGCGTAGAAGTCACTACGTTCGCCGATCTGCCCGAGGGCCTCGTGGCGCTGGTGCGGCCGCCCTGCCGCGACGCACGCTTTCGCCATTGCGGCGGAGGCCAAACATGGGAATACACGTTGCAATATGTATTCGGCGCCTGGTTGCCCGACAGCCACTTCGCGGTCGCCGACCAGCCGGCTTATTTCACTTTCGATCCCGCCCGCTCGCCGTTTTCCGCTGCGCCCGAGATCGATTACTGGCTCGCGCTGCGTTAAACCATTTCAAAAATTAAAAAAATTTTGAAATGGTATGTTGCGATGCAGACGATTGATAACGCTACGTTTGGGCGACGAATCAATAATCGAATGCTGCGACGCGAAGAGCGTTGCCGCAAATCCGGTCAAGTAGCAGACAAGTCTTAAGCCGAAGATTCGTCTCGAACGCGCCACCCGTCGCGCGGTCAATCAGGACCCGAGTAGGGAAGCCTTGTCGCGATTTCCCCCGAATCCGACAACACTTAAAGCCTCATCCCGCTATACGGCGCCCCCGCCACGGATGAACGCCCAGCTTCCCGACCCTCCCCGGCTCCGGGAACTGATTGCACCGCCGGCCGGGAGCGGCGCGGCACGTTCGCGGCCTCCGACAAGCGACGCCTTGCGATACGTAAAACAGGTTTCATTACGCGCAGCCGTTAGACCGGACGCCCTTCGGGTCGTCCGGTCGATTTTTTTAGCTTGCAACGAGCGGGCCGGCTCGGTGAGCGACATCGCTTCACGCTCCAGCACAGCTCGCGTACGATGTTGGGTTCATTTGCAACAAGAGCCTGGATTATTCAGTGCGCCTGCCCCGTATCCGCATGGCCCCGGCCTTGCTCGCCGGTTTCGTCTGGTTTGCCGCGATCGCGCTTTCCGCCTGGATTCTCGCGGGCTGGTACTGGCGGCTCAAGGCCCCGGCGGCCATCGCCGCCGCGCCCTCGGAAATCACCGATCCCGTGGCGGCCGCAAAACTCGTCGGCGCGCGCCACCTGTTCGGCCAGGCACAGCAGGCAGGCAGCGCAGCGCCAGTCGTGGTTTCGCGTTATACGCTGCTCGGCGTCGCCGCCGATAAAGCGGCGGCGGCGAGTTTTGCCGTGATCGCCGAAGAAGGCAAAGCAGGCGAAGGCTATATTCTGGGCGATGAAATCGCACCCGGCATGCGCCTCGTGGCCATCCGGCCCGATGCGGTCGAACTCGAACACAACGGTCAGCGCGAAATCGTCCGCCTCAGCGAAAAACCCGCCGCCGGGGCTCCGCCGCTATCCGCCAACCCGTCCTTATCTTCGCCGCAAACACTGCTCAATTCGCAGACTCGCGCAGCGCAGCGCAATATCGGCATGCAAGCCGCGCAGCAGCCGATTCCACTGCCGCAACCACAGGCTCAACAGCCTCCCGAGCCTCAAGCCAATAATCAGCCCACTCAATGACCGCACACCGCTCGATGCGCCATCTCAGTACCGCCTTGATTCTCGCCGCAGCCTTAGGGTGCGCATCCGTCCCGGCGCTGGCCGACGATGCCGACACCGTGACGCTGAATTTCGTCAATGCCGACATCGACGCTGTCATCCGCGCAATCGGCAAGATCACGGGCAAAAATTTTCTCATCGATCCGCGCGTGCGCGGCACGCTCAACATCACGACACAGGCGCCGGTTCCCAAAGGACTGACCTACCAAATCTTGCTTTCGGCGCTGCGCATGCAGGGCTATACGGCGGTCGAGACGAATAGCGTGATCAAGATCGTGCCCGAGGTCGACGCCAAGTTGCACGGCGTACCGGTCAGCAAGGGCAAACCCCTCGCGGCCGGCGACCGGATCGTCACGGAAATTTTCCAGATCCGCAACGAATCGGCGGCCCAACTCGTGCCGGTAATCCGGCCACTTGTCTCGCCCAACAACACGGTTTCGGCTTACGCGGGCAATAACACGCTGATCGTCACCGACTATGCCGAGAACATCGCGCGGATCGGCCAGGTGCTCGCCTCCATCGACGTGCCGCAGGGCGATGTGCGCGTGGTACCGGTCAAGAATGCCTCGGCACTCGATCTGGCCGGCACCATCAATCGCCTGCTCAACGAAGGCGTGGGCGGCGCAGCGGGCGACGCAAGCCAGCGCGTAACCGTGCTCGCCGATTCGCGTACGAACAGCCTGCTCGTGCGCTCCGACAATGCCTCCAAGCTCGCCTCGGTCCAGCGCCTGGTGAGCAATCTGGATCAACCCGGCGCGGCCGGCAACATCCGCGTCGTCTTCCTCAAGAACGCCGAAGCGGTCAAGGTTGCGCAGACGCTGCGTTCGGTCATCAGCGGCGATACGGGTTCGCTGGCGAGCACGGCAAGTTCCGGCTTTTCGAGTTCAACGAATGGCGCCGGCACTAACTCGACCGCGCCCTCGGGCACGAGTACCAACGGCCAGGCCGGCGGCGGACTCGGCAATGCGAGCGGCGGCGGCATGATACAGGCCGATCCGGCCTCGAACGCGCTGATCATCACGGCGCCCGAACCGATCTACAACAACCTGCGCAAGGTCATCGACCAAATCGACCGGCGCCGCGCCCAGGTCTACATCGAAGCCCTGATTGCCGAAATGACGGCCGAGAACGCGGCCGAGTTCGGCGTGCAATGGTTCGCCGGCGAAAAACCCAACAGCACGGGCGGCTCGTTCGTCGGCGGCGGCACCAACTTCGGCTCGCCGACACTGCTTGGCACAGCCGTATCGCCCGCCGGGCTCGCCGCGTCCACGGGCTTGAACATCCTCGCCGGCAGCGGCACGGTCAACATCCCGGGGCTGGGCAATATCCTGAATCTCAACGTGCTCGCTCGTTTTCTCGCCACGCAGGGCAAGACCAACATCCTATCTACGCCAACCTTGCTCACGCTCGATAACGAAGAAGCCAAGATCATCGTCGGCAGCCAGGTGCCCTTCGTAACCGGCGCCTATACCAATACCGGCAGCACATCGGCGACGGTCAACCCGTTCCAGACCATCGAACGCAAGGACGTAGGCTTGACGCTCAAGGTCAAGCCGCAGATCTCCGAAGGCGGCGTCGTACGGCTTCTGATCAGCCAGGAAACCTCGTCGGTAGACCAGACGACGGCGAGCAATCCGAACGGCCCGACAACGCGCAAGCGCTCGATCGATTCGACCGTGATCGTCGATGACGGTGCCATCATCGCACTCGGCGGTCTCATTGAAGATACGTCGCAAAACAACGCCAGCAAAGTACCCTTCCTCGGCGATCTGCCTATCATCGGCACGCTGTTTCGTTACGACTCGAAGAACCGCCAGAAGACCAATCTGGTCGTTTTCCTGCGCCCGAAGATCATCCGCGAAGCCGACGACTACGGCCGCATCACAAGCGAGCGCTACGACCAATACCTGCGCCAGCAACTGCTGCCCGAAGGCAGCCGTAATTGGCTGGCACCCGATTTCGGCACGCCGCAGCTCCCCGACCGAACGGTCGAGGATGCACGGCTAAAACCCGGCGAGCGGACCGCTCCGGTGCAGACGGAAGAGCCCGCACCGCGATGAGCGCCCTGCCTGCCCGCCTGCCCTACGCTTTTGCACGCACTCACGGCGTGCTGCTCGGCGAAATCGGCGAAACCCATGCCGAAGTCATCGCACGCGAGGACGTCAGCCCGCTCGCGCTGGCCGAGCTACGCCGGACCTTCGGCAGGCCCCTGCAAGTTCAATCGCTCGGCCGTGGCGCTTTCGAGGCACGGCTCGCCGAAGCCTATAGCCGCAATGACGGCAGCGCGGCGGAGATCGTCGCCGATGTCGGCGCCGACATCGATGTCTCGCAGCTCATGCAGGAGTTGCCACCGGTCGAGGATCTGCTCGAAGCCGAGGACGACGCGCCAATCATCCGCATGATCAACGCCCTGCTCACGCAAGCCGTGCGCGACCGCGCCTCCGACATCCATATCGAGCCCTACGAGCGCGATTCGGTCGTGCGTCTGCGCCGCGACGGCGTGCTCGTCGAAGTCGCAAGGCCGCACCGTGCGCTACACGCGGCGATGAGTTCGCGGATCAAGATCATGGCCAATCTCGATATCGCCGAGAAGCGCCTGCCGCAGGACGGGCGCATCGGCGTGCGCCTGGCCGGCCGCCAGATCGACGTGCGCGTCTCTACATTGCCAACCTCGCATGGCGAACGCATCGTGCTGCGCCTGCTCGACAAGGACGCGACCCAGTTCGGGCTCGATGCGCTCGGCATGGCGTCCGATACGCGCGAGCGTTTCGACGCGCTGCTCGGCCAGCCACACGGCATATTGCTCGTCACCGGCCCGACCGGCTCGGGCAAAACAACGACGCTCTATGCCGCGCTGCGCACGCTGGACGGCCACACGCGCAACATCGTCACTGTCGAAGATCCGGTCGAATACGATCTGCCCGGCGTCGCCCAGATTCATGTCAACAGCCGCATCGACCTCACTTTCGCGCGCGCGCTGCGGGCGATTCTGCGTCAGGACCCGGATGTCATCATGATCGGCGAAATCCGCGACCTCGAAACCGCGCAGATCGCCGTACAGGCATCGCTGACCGGCCACATGGTGCTCGCAACGCTGCACACCAACGACGCCCCCTCGGCCGTCACGCGGCTCATCGACATGGGCGTCGAACCCTTCCTGCTGGCTTCGACCTTGCGCGGCGTGCTCGCACAGCGGCTCGTGCGCAGGCTATGCCCGACCTGCCGCAGCGCACACGCGGCCGACGCCGCGGATCGGCTCGCCGTCGGCCCCGGCTGTCCCGACACGCTCTGGAAACCGGTCGGTTGCGCAGCCTGCGGCTACACCGGCTACGCCGGCCGCACCGGCGTTTATGAATTGCTCGCAGTGGACGATACCGTCGAACGACTCATTCACGATCGGGCATCCGAGAGCGCGCTGCGCGAAGCCGCACGCAGCACCGGTCTCTTCGCGCTAAAGGAAGACGGCCTGCGCCTGCTCGCGCAAGGCACAACGTCGGCGGAAGAGCTCCTGCGCGTCACGCGCGATTGATTCGTCATGGCCGCTTTCCAGTACCGCGCAATCGATGCCGAAGGGCACAACCTCACCGGCATCATCGAAGCCGACAGCGCACGCACCGCGCGCACGCAATTGCGCGAACGCGGGCTCTTTCCGCTCGAAGTCGCGGCAAGCGGCAGCCGCAAGCATGGCATCGGCGCGACGCGCAAGCTACGCGAATCCGAACTCGTGCTGCTGACGCGCCAATGGGCCGCGCTACTCACCGCCGGCCTCACAGTCGAGCAAGCGCTCTTCGCGCTCGGCGATCAGGTCGAACGCGATGCCGTGCGCCACGTGCTCGCCGGCGTGCGCAGCGAAATCCTCGCTGGCTATTCGCTGCGCGCCGCACTCGATCGTCATGCAATATCGTTCCCCACGATCTACCGCGCCTCGGTCGCCGCCGGCGAAAAATCGGGCCAGCTTGCCAAGGTCATGAACCAGCTCGCCGACTACATGGAACGGCGCGACGCATTGCGGCGCAAAACGCTACAAGCGCTGATCTACCCGGCGATCGTCGCGGCCGTCGCGCTGCTCGTCATCACCGGCCTTTTGACCTATGTGGTGCCGCAAGTCGTCTCGGTCTTCCAGAGCGGCAAGCAACAGCTGCCGTGGCTCACGCGCGCGCTGATGGGCGTATCGGCCCTCCTGCGCAGTTGGGGCTGGCTCCTCGCCGTGCTGATCGTCGGCGGCATCACGGGCGCGCGCTACACGCTGCGCGAGGACGCCGTACGCCGCCGCTGGGACGCCTGGCTGCTCTCGCTCCCCCTGATCGGCCGCCATCTGCGTACGCTGGACGCCACACGTTTCGCCAGCACGCTCGCAATCCTCGTCGGCAGCGGCGTACCGCTGCTCGCTGCGCTCGACGCCGGCCGCCAGGTCGTCGTCCGGCTGCCGCTGCGCGATGCGATCGGACACGCCTCGGACCGAGTACGCGAAGGAACCAGCCTTTCGCGCGCCCTCGCCGCAACGCGCCGCTTCCCGCCGCTGCTCATCCACATGATCGCCAGCGGCGAGGCCACCGGCCAACTCGACCAGATGCTCGAACGCGCCGCCTACTTGCAACAAGGCGAACTCGAAACGCGCACAGCGGTACTCACCAGCCTGCTCGAACCGCTGCTGCTGCTCGCCATGGGCGGCATGGTGCTGATCATCGTGCTCGCCGTGATGCAGCCGATCATTGAAATCAATACATTACTGAAATAACTGTCGTGGGAATCGCATCCCGCACATGGAGGAACACACCAATGCAAGCCAACCCGCAACGGGGCTTTACCCTGATCGAAGTCATGGTCGTGATCGTGATTCTCGGCGTGCTCGCCGCGCTGATCGTGCCCAAGGTCATGGGCCGGCCGGACGAGGCGCGCGTCGTCGCCGCCAAGCAGGACATCGCAGCGATTGGTCAGGCGCTCAAGCTCTACAAACTCGACAACCGGCGTTACCCGACGACCGAACAGGGCTTGCAGGCGCTCGTCGAAAAACCCTCCGCCGCGCCGCAGCCCGATAACTGGAAGACGGGCGGCTATCTCGAAAGATTGCCGAAAGATCCCTGGAACAATCCGTACCAGTATCTCTCGCCCGGCGTGCATGGCGAATTCGACGTTTTTTCCCTCGGCGCCGACGGCCAGACCGGTGGCGAGGGTGTTGACGCCGATATCGGCAACTGGATGCTTTGAGCCTGCCATGCGCGCGCGCGGCTTTACGCTGATCGAGGTGATGGTGGTGCTGGTGATCCTCGCGATCACGGCAACCGCCGTCTCGTTCAGCATCGAGGGCTGGCACGCGCGCGAGACCGAGCACGAAGTAGACCGCCTGCGCCTCGTGCTCGAAGCGGCCGGCGAACGCGCGGCAGTACACGGCACGCCGATTGCGGCCGAATTCATGCCGGGCCGCTATCGTTTTTCCGAACTCGACACAGAAGGCAAATGGCGCCCGATCGTGGACGGCGATGCGCTCGCCGAGCGGGCGCTGCCCGACACGCTATCCTGGGCCGGGCTTGTCGTCGAAGGCCGCACGGCCAATGCCGAGCCGCCGCTCGTCTTCGGCGCCGAGATGCCTATGTTCGAGCTGCGCCTGCGCACGCCCGATGGCGACCGGCGCTACCGCTCGCGCGCCGACGGTTCGGTCACGCTCGAACGGCTCGCCGTGCCGGAGCCGGCGGCATGAAGGCGCGCGGCTTTACGCTGCTCGAAGTGCTGGTTGCGCTGGCGATTCTGGCAACTGCCTTGATCGCGGGCTTTCGCGCCGTCGGGCTTGCAACCGGCAACGCGCAGGAACTCGAACAGCGCCAGCTCGCCGAATGGGTCGCGCTGAATCGGCTCGCAGGTCACAGAATTCTCGGCCAATTCCTCGATACGGGCAGCTACGAAGGCGTAGAACAACAATCGGTCTATCAATTTCACTGGAAGGAAGAGGTCAAGAGCACGCCGAATGCGTTGGTGCGGCGGATCGAGGTGCGGGTCTTTCGGCCCGGCGACGATGCGCATGCGCTGGCGCAACTGACCGGCTTCATGGTCCGGCCGTTGCAATGAGAACCCGCCAGAGGGGCCTCACGCTGATCGAGGTGATGATCGCGATTGCAATCTTCGCCGTGCTCGGCGTAATTTCGTACCGCGCGGTCAGCAGCATGAGCGACAGCCGCGAGCACGTCGGCGCCGAACTCGCGCGCCAGCGCGCGATCGGCCGCGTCATGCAGCTTATCGACAACGACCTGACTCAACTCGCGCCGCGTTGGGACACCGCGAATACCGGGCGCACCGAAGCGCCGATCCAGCTTGCCAAGAGCAGCGACCGCGATGTGTTGCAGCTCGTGCGTCACGATGGCGCGAACGGCGGTTTGCAGCGCCGCGCCTACCATATCGAGGATGATCGCCTGATCCTCGTTCGCGAATCGGCGCAGAGCAGCGCGGCAAGCGAAGACATCCTGCTCGACCGCGTCAAATCGCTGCACTGGCGCTTCATCAGCAATACCGGACAGGAATCCGATGCCTGGCCGCCCGCCGGATCATCCGGGCAAAACCCGCTGCCCGCTGGCTTGCGCATGGAACTGGAGCTTGCCGATGCGGGCCTTCTCAAACGTGTCTTCTCGATTCGCTGAACGCGGCGTCGCCGTGATCATGGCCATGCTGACCGTGGCCCTGGTGGCCATGCTCGCCACGGCTATCGTCACCGCCTATGGCTTCGCGCTCGACTCGGTTTCAGGCCGACACGATCTGGATCAGGCGCGCTGGCTCGCACGCGGCGCGGTGGATTGGGCGCGCAATGTCCTGGCCGAGGACAAACGCAACGGCAACGTCGATCATTTCGGCGAAGCCTGGGCGACGAAAATTCCGCCCACACCGGTCGAGGAAGGCGAGATCAGCGGCGAAATCGAAGATCTTTCCGGCCGCTTCAACCTGAATCTGCTCGTAGGCGGCAATGGGGCGCCCAACGATTTCGGCCGGCTGGCCTTCATCGAGCTGCTGCAAGTCCTCGGCGAAACGGCGAACCGCGCGCAACTGCTCGCCGCCAACCTCGGCCGCTGGACCGATGCCGCAGCCGAAGCAGGCGAGGCCTATCAACCCCCGCTTGCCAAAGGCGCAGCCCAGCCGCCGAACGCGCCGCTAATCACGGTGGATGAACTCGCCCTGGTGCCCGGCTTCGACGGCGAACTCGTCGAACGCCTGCGCCCCTTCGCCACCGCCGTGGCGCCCGATTCCAAGCTCAATCTCAACACGGCAAGCGCCGAGGTTCTCGCAGCCGAACTCAGCGCCGAGGCGCGCGGCACCAACAAGAACGCGCCAGCGGTAACCGTTGATCAAGCCCGCCAGATCGTCGCCCAGCGCAATACGGCTTATTTCACAAACATCGGCGACATCAAAAAAGTCGCCGGCTTTAGCGAGGCTGCCGCTCCGGACACGCACTTTTCCGTCGGCAGCAGCTTCTTCCTTGCTACAGGGCGCGCGAAGTTCGGCAGCGCAACAACCAATATGCAAGTTTTACTCGACCGCGGCGATCCCTCGAAGCCGCCTTACTGGCCGGTCATCGTCTGGCAACGCATCCTATGAGCATTCTGCGCCTCTATATCAACGAAACCTGGCCCGCAAATCCGGCCTGCGACTGGGTGCTACTCGGCCGCGACGGACAGCCTGCCGCCGAGGGCCACAGCGAGCCGCGTCATTGGCCGGCCGCCCTGCGCTGCGAAGTCGTGCTGGCTGGCGGCCAGAGCGTCTGGCTCTCCGCACGACTACCCAAGGCGCCCAAGCGCGAGCAGGAACGCCTCTTGCGCTTCGCGTTCGAGGATCAGCTCGTGCAGGAACCCGACAGCCAGCATTTGTCGCTGACCGATCATGCCGGCGAAGAAGCGCGCGTCATCGTCGTGGCGCGCGAGCGCCTGCGCCAGATCACGGCCCAACTCGCCGCACTCGGCCGCGCGCCAGCGCTGTTGTGGTCCGAACTCGACGCAGAAGAGCCGCCGGACGGCATATGGCGGCTCGATGTGGCTGCCACGCACGGCGTCTTGCGCGGCAGCGGCGTCAATGCCTTCGCACTCGATCTTTGCGGCGCTGACGCGCCACCTGCTCTACTCGCGACCGTCGCCGCCGCGCGCGAGGCGAACCGTCTGCCGTCCACGCTTGTGCTGTGTCGCGCGGCTGGCGCGCCAGCGATAGCGCCGTCGGCCTGGCAGGATGCGCTCGCTCTACCGCTGACTGCCGGCCCGGCTTACCGCTGGGCCGAACAAGCAACGGGTAGCAATCTACTGCACGGCGAGTTTCGCGGCGCAAGTCAGCACGGCGCAGTCATCAAACAGATGCGGCCGGCGCTGTGGCTCTTGGCCGGCGCAATTGCGGCAAGCTTTCTGGTCTCAGTCGGCGAAGTGCTCTGGCAACGCCACCAACTCGCCGACGCACAGGCCAAGATGCAAGCCGTGTTTAAGGCGACTTTTCCGAACCAGCCACTCGTCGACGCACCGGCGCAGATGCGCAGCCAGCTCAATCTGGCACGCCGCGCGCACGGACAGCTCGGCGACGACGATCTGGTGGCCTTGCTCGCCTCGGTCGGCGAAGCGCTCGGCGCCGACGCGCGCGACGCGCTCGCGGGCATCAAGTACGAAGCGGGGCGTCTCGAACTGACGCTCGCGCCGCAAGCGGTCGCAAATACCGACGCAATCGTCGAACGCCTCAAGACACGCGGTCTGGCCGCCGGCCGGCTCGGCGACGGCAAGCTCGCGCTGCGCCGGGAGATCAATAAATGAAGAATCTGCTTCAATTTTTACAGCGGGCCCGCACCGCCTGGAACGCACGCGCGCCGCGCGAACAACTGCTGCTCGCCGCGATGGCGGCCGTCGTGCTCGTCGCCATTCTCTGGTCGCTCTTCGACTGGACGCGGGCCGAGCGTCTGCGGCTTGCGCGCGCGCTGCCCGTGGCTCAAGCCCGGCTTGCAGCGATGCGCGACGACGCAGCAGAACTCCAGCGCCTGCAACGCCAACCCGCACGCAGCACTCCCGCCGCGAATGCGGCCGCCGCAACGCTTACCGGCAGCGCGAAAGCGCGCGGCTTCAAAATGGACATCAAACCGGGGCAAGACAGCATCAGGCTTGCCGGCAGCGGCGACTTCGACGCCATCGTCGAATGGCTGGCCCAGATGCAACGCGACTCCAGCCTGCGCGTGACGCGTTTCCAGGCCAACCGCGATGCCGGCGCAGCGCGGATCGAAGCCGAACTGACGTTGGGCGAGCATTACACGGCGATGCTATTGCGCCTCGCGTTATTCATCGTTCTACTCCTGCTCGCGCTGCTCGCGCGCGCGCCCGCCTGGCTCGCCGATACGGCCCTGGCGCATGCAACGGATGGCGCGGTGCGGCTCGAAGCGATAAACGGCACGCTCTGGAACGGCGGCGGCGCGCTCGTCGTGATCGATCCGGTCAGCCGCCGCGCCCAGCCCTGGACGACGCTACGCTGGCACTGGCGGCCGGCCCAGCTTCTGCAACTCGAAGCCGCCTGGTCGCTGGCGCTCGACAAGCGGCCCGCCGGCGACATCGGTGCATCCCCGCGCGGCTGGCGCGCCGACGGACTCACGCTTGTCGCGCCGGCGCGTTTTCTGCTCGAACGCATTCCCCACGCTTTCGGCCATCTAGGCTGGCGCGGCGATATGCAATTCGATTCGACGCAATGGCGCTGCGACTGGAAACTCGCCTGCGCAGGCCGCTTCGGCCTGCGCTGGGCCGGCGCTGCGGTCGACGTGCTACGCGGCCGGCCGCTCGGCGACTACCAACTCGATGCGCGCGGCGAAGCCGGACAACTCCATTTCGACCTCACCACACTGGCCGGCGACGTACGCCTCGCCGCGCAAGGCAACTGGACGCCGCGCGGCCCCTGGCATCTGGACGGCACGGTGCGCGGTGACCCGGAATTCCTCAAACGCCTACCCGCCGTTGCGGGTAACTGGGTGATCCCGGAGACGATGCCAGGCAGCTATCGGTTCGAGGTCAATGACCGCTAGCACACGGTGGCCAGGGAATGACGCCTCAAAATGCCACCCGGTTACGCTCTGCAAAACCACCAGGAAATTGCGGCGGACCTTGTTTCGGATTTTGGCGGATAACGGATCGTGACGTCCTGCACGCAAAGCGCGCCTTGCATGGCATCGGACCGGTAAGATCGGGCCTTTCGTCCGCAACAGTTCAAGCTGCGAATTCCCGCCGATGCTATTCGCAATCCTTCTGCCTTCCTGTTTCGCCGCCTTGTTGATCCCGTGGTTACGCCGGCCGGGAATCGCCTATGCGGCAGCCCAGTTCGTCGCGCTCGCGAGTTTCGCCGCTGTGCTTGCCGCCGCGCCCATTGTCCTCGCCGGCGCGACCCCACGCGTCTCTTTCGAATGGCTGCCGGCACTGGGCGCGCGCTTCACGCTGCGGCTCGACGGACTTGCGCTGATGTTCGCCGGGCTGGTCAGCGGCATCGGCGCACTGATCGTGCTCTATGCGCGCTACTACCTCGCAGGCGATGCGCGCCTACCGCGTTTTTATGGCTGCTTGCTCGGTTTCATGGGCACGATGCTCGGCGTGGTGCTTGCTGGCGATCTCGTGCTGCTCGCGTTTTTCTGGGAACTGACGAGTCTTGCGTCCTTTCTGCTGATCGCCTTCGACGCACCCAAGCGCGCGGCCCTGCGCGGCGCGCGCGCATCGCTTGCGATCACGGCAGCGGGCGGGCTTGGGTTAATGGTCGGCGTCGTGCTGCTAGGGCAGATCGTCGGCAGCTTCGACCTGGACGCAGTGCTGGCGGCCGGTTCCATCATTCGCGCCGATTCGCGTTATTCGCTTGTACTTGGCTGCGTGCTATTCGCGGCCTTTACAAAATCGGCCCAATTTCCGTTCCACTTCTGGCTGCCGCGCGCAATGGCGGCGCCAACGCCGGTTTCGGCCTATCTGCATTCGGCCACGCTCGTGAAAGTCGGCATTTTTCTACTGTTGCGGCTCTACCCCGCGCTTTCGGGCACCGAGGCATGGTTCCTCTGGGTTGCCGGCATCGGCGCGGTGACATTGCTGATCGGCGCGGTCGCGGCGCTCTTTCAGCACGATCTGAAGGGGCTGCTCGCATACTCGACGGTCAGCCACCTCGGGCTGATCACGCTATTGATCGGGCTCGAATCGCCGACCTCCACCGTCGCCGCCGTCTTCCATGTGATGAACCACGCGACCTTCAAGGCTTCGCTTTTCATGGCCGCCGGTATCGTCGACCACGAATGTGGGACGCGCGATTTACGCCGCGTCGGTGGCCTGCTGCGCTACCTGCCGCTAACCGGCGTATTGGCGATCACCGCAGCCGGTGCGATGGCCGGGGTGCCGCTACTCAATGGTTTTCTGTCGAAAGAGATGTTCTTCGCCGAGGCCTTCGAAATCCGGGGCCATGCCTTGTATGCCGCGCTGGCGCCGTGGTTGGCCGTCGCGGCTGGCGCGGCTGGCGTCGCTTACTCGTCGCGCTTCGTTCACGACGTTTTCTTCAACGGACCACCACAGGGCCTGAACCGCACGCCGCACGAGCCGCCGTTCTGGATGCGCGTGCCGGTCGCAGTGCTGGTGCTTACCTGCGTCGCCATCGGCCTTTTTCCCGAACCGCTGATCGGGCCGCTGCTCGCGGCGGCGGGTGGCGCAACGATCCACGCACCGCTGCCCGAATATTCGCTGCGCATCTGGCATGGCTTCACGCTGCCGCTCGCGATGAGTGCGTTCGCGCTGGTGTTCGGCGTCGGCATCTATGCCTGGTTGATGCGGCGACGCAGGTTGCACGACATGCTCACGCCCTCGGCGCACGGCTATTTGTTATTCGAGCGCCTGCAAGTCCTGCTCGCACGCTGCGGTCGCACGACTGGCCGGCTCTTGCGCGGCGAACGGCTAGGCTGGCAGATAGCGGCGCTCGCGCTCGTCGCCATCGCCGCAAGCCTGTGGCCTCTGCTGACAACGGGCGTCGCGACCACGCGCCCCGACTGGAGCCACGCCCCTGAGCCGCTCGCCGTCACGCTATGGTTGATTGGCGCAGCGTGCGCGCGGGCGGTTGTCGGCCGCCGTTTGCGGCCGGTCACGCGGTTGTTGTTCCTCGGCGCAGTCGGACTTGTCGTCGCGCTGGCTTTTGCCGGCCTCTCCGCGCCCGATCTCGCGCTGACGCAAATCTTCGTCGAGGTCGCCAGCGTGCTTCTTCTTCTGCTCGCGCTCGAACGTCTGCCGCTGGAAGCCGCGCCGCACCGGCCGCGCATGCGCACGGCCGCGCGCGGCGCCATCGCCATCGCGGGCGGCGCCGGGCTGGCCTGGCTGGCCTGGGAAGCCATGCAACGCCGACCCGATCCGATCTCGGCCTTTCATCTTGCGCAAGCGCTGCCGGGCGGAGGCGGCGCCAATGCGGTCAACGTGATCATCGTGGACTTTCGCGGTTTCGACACGCTAGGCGAAATCACGGTGCTGGCCGCCGCCGCGCTGATCGTATTCGCTTTTCTTGCGCGCGAGCGCGGCACGGGGCTTGCGCGCAGATTGCAGGATTCCTTCATGCTGCCGCTCGCGATCCGGGCGTTGCTGCCGTTCTGCGCGCTCGTCGCGGCCTACCTTTATCTGCGCGGCCACAACCTGCCCGGCGGCGGTTTCGTCGCGGGCCTTCTGCTCGCGATTGCACTGGTGCTCGAAGCGCTGGCGCTGAATCAATGGCGCGCGCCACATGCGCGGCCGGTAATCTGGCTCGCCGGCGGGCTCGCGACAGCGCTAGCGACCGGCAGCGCCAGCCTCGCACTCGGCTACCCGTTCCTGACCAGCGCGCATGGCCATCCGTATCTGCCACTGATCGGCGAGCTGCCACTGGCCAGCGCCGCCCTGTTCGATCTGGGCGTCGTCGGCGCGGTGCTCGGCGCGACGATCATGCTGATCTTAGCCTTTGCGTTCGGCGCCGACTCCACCCGGAAGAGCGTGCAATGAGCATCGAACTCCTGCTCGCGCTCGGCATTGGCCTGCTGACGGCAAGCGCGCTCTGGTGCCTGCTGCGCGGCGCGCTGTTCGACATGATTCTCGGCCTTGCACTGCTGGGCCACGCGGTCAATCTGTTCCTGTTCGCGATGGGCCGACCGGAACCGGGCAAGCCGCCCATCGTCGCAGCCGGCGCGCCGGCCACGCTGGCGCAATATGTGGATCCCTTGCCACAGGCGCTGGTGCTGACGGCCATCGTCATCGGTTTTGCAATGACGGGTATTGTCGCCGCGCTGGCCGTGCGCAGGCACAAGGCGGAGCCGGCCGATGAATGATCCGTTGATCATCGCGCCCATCCTGCTGCCGCTCGCGGCGGCCTGCCTTAGCCTGCTCTGGCCGAGGTACGCTCGCCCCATAAGTCTTCTCGCCGGTTTCGCAATCGTGCTGACCACTTTCGCGCGCTATCTGCACGTCATCGACGCGGGCGGCGCGAGCTACCAGCTCGGCAATTGGCCTGCGCCTTACGGCATCGTGCTCGCGAGCGACGCCATCAGCGCCTGGATGCTGCTTGCAACGGCCTGGACGATGTTCGGCGTTCAGCTCTATGCGATAGGCGCCCGGCGCGATTCGGGCAGTTTTTTCCATCCGCTGTTCTGCGTGCTCTGGATGGGGCTCTCCGGTGCTTTCCTGACTGGCGACGTGTTCAATCTTTTCGTCTTCTTCGAAGTGTTGCTGATCGGCTCTTATGGCATTGCGCTACAGGCTGCCGATGCCGCGCGGGCGCGCGTCACGCTACGTTACGTCGGCATCAATCTGGCCGGTTCGGCAGTTTTCCTGATCGCGGCGGGCCTACTGTACGGAGTAGCCGGCAGCCTCAACTTCGCCGATCTCGGCACGCGGATGTCGGCGCTCACCGGCACCGATCGCGCGCTCGCACTGGCCGGTGTGGCGTTGCTCGCCGTCGTCTTCCTGCTCAAGGCGGCGGCGCTGCCGCTGTCGGCATGGCTGCCCGCCACCTATGCGCGGATCGCGCCGGCCTCGGCGGCGGCCTTCACGCTGCTGACCAAGCTCGGCGCTTACGGGCTATTACGCATCAACCTCTACTGGAGCGATGCATTGACCGGCTGGCCGTTGTTCGACGCCGTGCGTGTGCTCGGGGCGGTGACGATGTTGGCTGCCGGCATCGGTGCGCTCGGCAGTCTCTCGCTACGCGCGGTCGCAAGCTGGAGCGTGCTGGCTTCCAGCGGTTTCCTGCTACTCGTTTTCGCCGCGCGCGATCCTGCTTTGCTTGCGGCAGGCCTCTACTATCTGCCGGTCAGCGCAATGAGCGCGAGCGCGCTGTATTTGGTCGCGGATCTGGCAAAGCGCGGCCAGCTCGGTGGCGGCGCGCGGCTCTGGCTGCTCGCCGCCGCTGCTGGCGTGGCCGGGCTGCCGCCGCTGGCCGGCTTCCTTGCCAAGCTGCAAGCCATGGCGGGTTTACTTGCCGCAGGCGCAATCTGGCCCATGGTCGCGCTTGTCATAAGTAGTTTTTGCGTGCTGGTCGGGCTTGCGCGTGCCGGTCTGCGCTGCGGCGAAGCCAACGCAAAAGCCGCGCCGGGCGTACATCTGGCCTTGTTCTGGCTGTGTGGCGCGGGTATTGCGATGAGCCTCTTCGCGACCCCGTTACAAACCGGCCTACGGATGGCGGTCGAAGCGGCGATCCTGGGTGCGGGTGGTACGCAATGAACATACGCTATCAAATTACGGGCTGGACGTTGCTACTCACGCTGGTCTGGTGCCTGTTGCAAGGCCGGCTCGGCGTGGGCTCCGGCGTGCTCGGCGTGCTGATCGCCTACGCCATCGCCCTCTGGCTGACTGCGCACGCGCCCCGCCGCCGACTGCGCATCGGAATACTGTTGCGGCTCGCGCTGCGCGTGGCCTGCGACATCGTCATATCCAATCTCGTCGTTGCGCGTCAGGTGTTGTTCCAAGCTCGGCGCTTACGACCCGCCTGGATCGATCTGCCGCTGCAGTTGCCCGATGACGCCCGTGTAATTGCGCTGGCAACGATCGTCTCGCTGACGCCGGGCACGCTGGCGGTTGACGTATGCGAAAAAGACGGCCGCCGTTACTTGCGTATTCACGCGCTCGACGCACCCGAGCCTGATGCGGTCGCAGCAGGCATCCGCGAACGCTACGAAGCCCTTCTTCTGGACCTCCTGAAATGACGGCGACGATTCTGCCCTGGGCTGTTGGTCTATATGGCGCAGCGCTCCTGCTCTGCGTCCTGCGCCTCTTGCGCGGTCCCGCTGCGGAAGACCGTATTCTCGCGCTCGACACGCTCTACGTGATTGCGCTCGCCCTGGTTGCCACGCTGAGTCTTCATTGGCGCAGTTCGATCAACTTCGAGGTGGTGCTGGCGATTGCGATGCTCGGCTTCACCGGCACAGTCGCCGCCGCACGCTACCTGATTCACCTGCGGAGGGACACGCCATGACCACCGCCGTGCTCGACGCGCTCGCCGCCATCCTGCTGCTCACGGGTGGCGTTTTCGCGCTGATCGGCGCCTGGGGTCTCGCACGGCTGCCAAACTTCATGATGCGGCTGCACGCGCCGACCAAGGCCGCCACGCTCGGCGTCGGCTGCGCACTAGCCGCCTGCGCCGCAGGCTTTGCTGCCGACGAAGGCTGGAGCACCCTGCGTAATCTTCTGCCGCTCGGCTTCGTCTTCCTTACCGCGCCCGTCAGCGCCCACATGCTTGCGCGCGCGCATCTGCTTCAGGCGCATGCGAGCGAAAAAACCAAACCACCGCGCTAGTCTTGCTGTGCAGGGCAGGCTCAAACATGCGATTAGAATATTTCAAATATTACGAAATGATAATGTAGGACATGGTTTCATTATTCCGTATGCCTGCACCGCTCGGCCTCGATGCCACGCTCGTTCGGCGCGCTGCTTCGCTGGCCTTTGCCGCTTGGTTGTCCTTTGCGCTCGCCTCGCGCTTACATGTACACAATGCATATTGGGCGGCAATGCCGGTATGGGTTATTACCCAAACCTCGCGCGGACTGTTGTTCGAGCGCGCGGTGTTGCGCGTGCTCGGCACCTTGCTCGGCGCTGCGGCTGGTTTTGCAATCATGCATCTGCCACTGACGCCGGCTGCGCAGTTGGCGGCGCTTGCGTTCTGGATCGCGCTTACCGCCGGGCTCACGCATCTTTTGCGCGGTATGCACGGTTACGCCGCAGTGCTGGCGGGCATGACGGCGGCAATCGTCGTCGCGCCCTCGGCCCTGCTGGCGCAAACTGCGTCGATGGAAATCGCGCTCGCGCGCGTCGAATGCACGCTGATCGGCGTTGTCGTCGGTACGCTCGTACTGGCCTGGCTCACGCCGGCGCAACCGCTCGCCGATTTTTTCGCCGAGGTACGCCTCGTTGCGGCGGCTACCGTGGCGCACGCGGCGCGCGCGCTGCGCGACGGCGTAGCGGCGGAAAGCGATGCGGAGGTGCGCAAAACCCTGGCGCGAATCAGCCAGCTCGAAGCCTCTGCGCGGCTCGCGGTAGCGGCCTCGGTCGAGGGCTATCGGCGCTTGCATGACGTGGAGCTTGCCGTCGTCGGCATGCTGTCCTTGCTCGCGGCGGCGCGCTCGCGCGGGCGCACGCCGACATTGCACGACGCAGCGCTCGCCGAGCGGCTCGATCTGATCGCGCGCCATCTGCGCCAGCCTTGGCGCGGCCCGCTGCGTGCCGAATACCGTTACTTTGCGCCCGAGATGGATGCAGCGCTCGGGCGCTTTTTGCAGGCGCTCGATCAGATTTTCGACGCCGAACACGGTTTTTATAGTCCGCATACACGCACTGCGCGGCCGGAAACCCGCCACGGCCGGCTCGCGCCGCATCGCGAATGGCCTTTGGCAAGGCTCAATGCGGCAATGGCTGGCACGGCTTGCCTCGCAGTGTCGGCGGCGAGTCTGTGGCTGGCTTGGCCGGATGCATGGCTTGTATTGCTGGGCGTGTGCATTTTCATGATGCTGCTCGGCTCGATGCCGCTGCCGCAGCAAATCGCGCCGAAGTTGTTCGTCGGCACGCTCGCGGGCGTGGCCTGTGCGGTGTTCTACAGACTCGCGATCCAGCCCCGGCTCGCCTCACCGTCCGATGTGCTGATAAGCTTGGTGCCCTTTTTGCTCGTTGGCGGCATCGTGCGCGTAGCGCCGCGCACAGCGGCCGTGGGCCTTGACGCTTGCATGAGCTTCCTGCTTGCTTCGCAGGCCGGCGTGCCAGCCACCGCCGATCTTGCGCGCATCCTGTCCGAATCGGGTGCGTTGTTGCTTGCGGCCGGTGTTGTCGTCGCGGTTTTCCTCGTCAAGCCACGTCAACCGCTGCATCGGATTGAGGAAGCGGCGGCGGCGATTCGTGCCGATCTCTTGCGGATGTTCGACGATGGCGTGGGTATCGACTCGGCCGAATGGCATGCGCGCAGCGCGCGCCAGATTTTGCGCCTGATACTGCATCTGAGCCGCGAGCAGGCGCTCGGCGAGCGTTGGCCTGGCGGATTGCTGGCCGTACTCAATTTTGGCCATGCAACGATAGCGTTGCATGACGTCGGGATGCCTGTCGCCGTTGTCGCTAGTTTGCGTGCCTTCCTGCGTCGCGAAGCGAGCTTGGCGGCTACGCACGAGGCGCTGGCCGCCGCTACCAGCGTGGCCGATGGCAGGCAGGCGCTTGCGATCCGTGCGCTCGACGCGGAACTTGTGCGAGCGGGAGTCTTGCTCGCGTTCGGTCGTTGAGCACGGATACACGCGCTGCCCTGTCGCTTGAAACCGAGTAGAGTTCCGCGTTTTGCGAAAGCGTATCCGGGCGGTGTGGGCGGAGAAGACTTTGGCATAAGCGCGTGTGGAGTTTCCAGAAGTGAGCAAAATCGATTCGAACCTCTTGAACGAACTTACGATTGGCGAACATCAGCGCGAGGGTGAGGATGGCGGCATATCGCGTGGGCTCTGGATCGCGCTGGCGGTCGTGCTGGTTCTGCTGCTCGCGGGCGGCGGCGGTTGGTGGCTGTACGCGGCCAAGCCGCTGGCCGTGCAGACAGCCACGGTCGCCGCGCCCAGTGCGGGTGGCGGTGCGGGCGCTGTCTTGCAGGCTACCGGCTATGTGACGGCGCGACGCAAGGCAACCGTGTCGGCGCAGATCACCGGTACGCTGACCGAGGTGCTGATAGAGGAAGGCGATGTCGTCAAGAAGGGCCAGGTGCTTGCGCGGCTCGAAGACAGCGCGCTGCGCGCGAGCCTCGCGGCAGCCGAAGCCAATGCGGAGTCGGCGAGCGCTCAGGTCTTGCAATCCGAGGCGCAGCTCGCGCAGGCCGCAGCCGATGTAAAGCGACAGGATGCCCTGGCTGCGCGCGGCATGGTTGCAGTGCAGGCGGCCGAGCAAGCGCGCACGCTGGCCGCGACCTACCGCGCCGAAGCCAATGCCCGCCGCCGCGCGACCGAGGCTGCGCGTGCGCAGGTCCGTCAGGCAAAGGTGAATTTCGATTACGCCGTCGTGCGCGCACCGTTTGCCGGCGTAATCACCGAAAAGGCCGCGCAGGTTGGCGAAATCATCTCGCCGTTGTCGGCCGGCGGAGGCTTTACGCGGACCGGCGTGGGCACGATTGTCGACATGGATTCGCTCGAAGTGGATGTCGACGTCAATGAAGCCTATATCGGCCAAGTCAAACCGAATATGCCGTGCGAGTCGGTGCTCGACGCCTACCCGGATTGGAAGATCTCCTCGCATGTGATTGCAATCGTGCCTTCGGCCGATCGCGGCAAGGCCACCGTGAAGGTGCGTGTCGCGCTCGAACAGAAGGATGTGCGGCTGGTGCCCGACATGGGCGTGCGCGTGTCCTTCCTCGACCGCCGCGTCGCGCCGGCAGCCGCGCAGCCCAAGGGCGTGCTGGTGCCGGCGCAGGCGATCGTTGAGCGCGGCGGCAAGCATGTCGTCTTCGTCGTCGCGCAAGGCCGCGCGCAGCAACGCATCGTCACGCCGGCCGCACAGGATTACAACGGCATGAAACTTGTGCCCGAGGGTATCGCGGTGGGCGATTCCGTCGTAATGACACCGCCCGATTCGCTCGCCGATGGCGCGCGCGTAGAGACCAGCAAGAATTGAAATCCCCTGCCGTATCCCGTAACGGTCTCAAGAAAAATAGATTTCCACGAAAGGGCACGTGAATGGCCAAGCTGATCGAGATTCGCGACCTCTCCAAGGTTTATGAACGCGGCAAGCAGAAGGTCGAAGTCCTGCATCACATCGACCTCGATGTCGAACAGGGCGATTTTCTCGCGCTGATGGGGCCGTCCGGTTCCGGCAAAACGACGCTTCTGAACCTGACGGGCGGACTCGACGTGCCTACGGGCGGCACGATTACCGTCGGCGGCCAGCGGCTCGACCAACTTGGCGCTGGCGCGCTCGCGAAATGGCGCGCCTCGCGCGTTGGCTTCGTTTTCCAGTTCTACAACCTGATGCCGATGCTCTCGGCCCAGCGCAATGTCGAACTGCCGCTGCTCCTGACAAAACTTAGCGCCGCGCAAAGGCGCAAGAACGCGGCGATTGCCCTACAGCTCGTGGGGCTCGCCGACCGCGCCACACACAAACCGACCGAGCTGTCGGGCGGCCAGCAGCAGCGCGTATCGATCGCGCGTGCAATCGTCTCCGATCCTATGTTGCTCGTCTGCGACGAACCGACGGGCGACCTCGACCGCCAATCCGCCGAGGAAGTGCTGGGTTTGCTGCGCGCCTTGAATCGCGACCATGGCAAGACCGTCGTCATGGTCACGCACGACCCCAAGGCGGCCGAATACGCCAGCCGCACTTTGCATCTCGACAAGGGCACGCTGGTCTCGCAGACGCAAAGCGTCTGAAGCGGAGGGCACGATGAAGTATCTCCACCTGATATGGGCCTCGCTATTTCGGCGCAAGACCCGCACGATTCTCACGCTCGTTTCGATCATCGCCGCCTTCCTGCTTTTCGGCCTGCTCGACGCGGTGCGCACGTCTTTCGACCAGGCCGGCCAGAGCGCGAACGGCGCACAACGCTTGCAAACGGGTTCCAAGCTTTCGTTCATCCAGACGCTGCCGCAATCGCTGGAAGCGCGTATTGCCCAGGTGCCCGGCGTGAAGCTGGCAACTTATGCAAACTGGTTCGGCGGCGCTTACCAGGACCCGCATAATCAGGTCTTCAGCTTCGCGGTTGCGCCGAACTATCTGGATCTCTATCCGGAGATGGTGGTGTCCGATACCGAGCGCAGCGCCTTCGCAGCGACGCGCTCCGGCGCGCTCATCGGCGAACAGCTCGCACGCCGCTTCGGCTGGAAGGTCGGCGACCGCATCCCGCTGCAATCGACGATCTTCCCCAACCGCGCCGGCAGCAAGGACTGGAGCTTCGATATCGTCGGCATCATCCGCTCCAGCGACAAGAAATCCGCCGGTTTCTTCGACCAGCTATTTCTTTTGCAATGGAAATACTTCGACGAGACCACGCCCTACAACCAGGGCCAGGTCGGCTGGTATGTCACGCGCGTGAATGACGTGAATCAGGCCGACCGTGTGGCCAAGGCAATCGACGCGCTCTCGACGAATTCCGACCACGAAACGCGTACGCAGACCGAACAGGCCGCCACGGCATCGTGGATGAAGCAACTCGCCGACATCGGACTCATCGTCGCTTCCATCATGGGCGCGGTGTTTTTCACTTTGCTGCTCTTGTCGGGCAATACGATGATGCAGGCGGTGCGCGAGCGCACGAGCGAACTGGCCGTACTCAAAACGATTGGTTTCTCGGATTTCTCGGTGCTCGCGATGGTGCTTGCCGAATCGCTGCTCTTGCTCGTGCTTGGCGGCGTACTCGGGCTCGCGCTTGCAAGCGTGGTGATCCCGGTCGTGAGCGCCGGCAGCGGCGGCATGCTAAATCTGCCCTCCGTCGGCGCCGGAAGCTGGGCGCTCGGCGTAGCGCTGATGCTGCTGATCGGGCTGCTCGTCGGCGCACTGCCCGCACTGCGCGCGATGCGGCTCAATATTGTCGACGCCCTGGCTGGGCGCTAGGACCCGCGAACATGCTATTTAACTTGGCTCTGATTCTTGTCCTCGCGGTAGCCCTGGCCGTTTGGGTCGTGTTGCCCTGGCAGGGCGCAATCGTGCTGGTCGTACTCTTCACGGCATGGATGCTGCTGACGCGGCGCGGCCAGCAGGCTAGCTCGGTCACCGGCGTCGGCATCAGCACGGTGCGCCAGCGGCTGGGCTCGGCGGCGGTCATCGTCGTCGGCATCGCCGGCGTGGTCGGCGTGCTCGTCGCCCTGCTCGCGATGGCCGAGGGCTATGGCCAGACGCTGCGCAACACCGGCAGTGCCGACAGCGCAATCGTGATGCGCGGCGCATCGGCCTCGGAAGTCATGTCGGTGCTCGATAACAACAGCGTAAGCCTGATTCCGCAAGCGCCCGGCATTGCGCGCGACGCGCAGGGCCGCCCGATTGCCTCGCCCGAGATCGTCGTCGCGGCGAATCTGCCGCTCAAGCATGGCGGCCCCGCTGACTCCGGCAGCGTCCAGTTGCGCGGCGTCGGCGAACAGGCATGGGCGGTGCGTCCGCAGGTCAAGATCGTCGAAGGCCGCCGCTTCAAACCCGGTCTGCGCGAGTTGATCGTCGGCCGTGGCGCAACCCGGCAGTTCGCGGGTCTCGTCCCCGGACACGAAGTGCGTCTGGGCAGCCAGGTCTGGACCGTGGCCGGCGTATTCGCCTCGGATGACGCGATGGAATCGGAAATCTGGGGCGATGCGCCTGTCGTTGCCGACACCTACCGGCGCGGCAGTTCGCGCGCCTCGGTCACCGTGCGGCTCACTGGTGCCGACGCCTTCGACGGCTTCAAAGCCGCGCTCGCGTCGAATCCGCAGCTCACGGTCGATGTCGATACGACGCTCGATTATTTCAGCAAACAGTCAGAACGCATGACGAAGGTGATCCGCATCATCGGCATCACGGTTGGCGTGATCATGGCGGTAGGCGCAATGTTCGGCGCGCTCAACACGATGTTCGCCGCCGTCGCGGCGCGCGCGCGCGAAATCGCAACCTTGCGCGCGATTGGCTTTCGCGGCATGCCGGTCGTCGTCGCCGTAATGCTGGAAACAATGCTGCTCGCATTGATCGGCGGCGCGCTGGGGGGCCTCTTGGCCTGGAGCGTATTCAACGGCTATTCGGCCTCGACGCTCGCCGCCGGTACCGTCGGCCAGTTGAGCTTCCAACTGCGCGTCACACCGGAACTTTTATGGACCGGCCTTAAGTGGGCGCTCGCGATCGGCTTCATCGGCGGGCTGTTCCCCGCCGTGCGCGCCGCGCGCCTGCCGGTAACGACCGCGCTGCGCGAGCTTTGATCACGCTCTTATAACCCACCAAGGAGTTCTTCGTCATTCCATCCAAGTACTATTTTTTTTGTATCGCCGTCGCTTTTGCGCCCAAGAAAGCCACCCAGGGTGGCCACTTGGCGAATCATCTGATTGAGCGTAACCGGTGTTTTTGGAGGGGCTTTTTTAGCCAGCAGGTAGGCTCCCCGTATTTCATCGGCATCGAAGAACAGTGAAGCGTCCAGATTCGGGCAGGTTCTGCCCAAGCGCATCAGACGTGCAATCCGCCATGCGACAATCATATATAGCACCAGGGCGCGCTCCACTTTGTCCATGTGCGATAGTTGCAGGGCTTGGACCTTGCATCCGATCTTCAGGACATGGAAGAACATCTCGATCTCCCAGCGAGCACGATACCAATCGATGAGCTCAATGATGGCATCGGCATCCTGCGCCTCGCGATTGGTAGCCAAGCGCCATATCACCGGCTCCACGCCAGCGGGCGCGTCGATCTCCCGGGCCTCCACGCAGGTCAGTGTCAGGCCCTGGGGCCCCGGTAGTTTTACGCGTTGCGCACGCAACTGCTGCTTGACTTGGCGTGCCTTGCGGCCGGCCTGCCCGGCCAGGAAGAAGCTGATTTCCCCCAATACTGCGCTGGCCTGAACGCG
>JAVBKC010000105.1:0-16312 GCA_031554255.1 Niveibacterium sp. | reverse complement strand
CAACATTCACCGATGAGGGAGTTGAACATAAATACCATGTGAATAATGGCCACATTCTTGTCGGCATGGATGGCGATTTTCATATGAACATCTGGTCAAGCGGACACGCGTACCAGAACCAGCGGGTTGCCCGATTTGAGTCGAAGGGCCAAATGGGTAACTTTCACCTATTTCTGGCGCTGGAAAAACCGATTCAAGAATTCAACAAGGCGATTGTCGGAACGACAGTTGCCCATCTCGGCGACATGCACATCAAGACGATCCAGATCGTTTGGCCTCCCAAAGATATTCGATTGAAAACACGTGAGTTCCTTGAATCGCTTTCCGAGCAAGTCATTGCACTCAAACGGCAGGCTGCCAACCTCCGCCGCACCCGCGACCTACTCCTGCCGCGCCTGCTCTCCGGCCAGATCGACATCGAGGCTGTTTGACCATGAATACCCACGCTTACTCCGAAGATCAACTCGTCGAACAGCCCGCCATCGGGCTATTTTCAACGCTAGGCTGGCAGACGCTGTCGGTAACGGACGAAACCTTCGGAGCGGACGGCACGCTTGGGCGCGAGACCCGAGGCGAGGTCGTGCTGGTGCAACGCCTGCGTGCCGCACTATGCAAATTCAATCCCACGCTGCCGCCGGAAGCAATCAGCAACGCGGTCGATGAACTGACCCGCGACCGATCCGCGATGAGTCTGGAAGCCGCCAACCGCGAAGTCTATCGGCTGCTCAAGGAAGGCATCACGGTGTCGGTGCCCAATCATGAACATGGCGGCCAGAAGACCGAGCGCCTGCGCGTGGTGGATTGGGGACACCCAGAGAACAACGATTTCCTGCTGGTCAGCCAGTTCAGCGTCACCGGTGCGCTCTACACCTGCCGGCCCGATCTGGTCGGCTTCGTCAATGGCCTGCCCTGGTTGGTGATCGAACTCAAGAAACCCGGCGTGCCAGCGCGGGCTGCCTTCGACGAGAACCTCACTCACTACAAGCAGCAGATTCCGTCGCTGTTCTGGAGCAATGCGCTGCTGATCGCCAGCAACGGCACCGACAGCCGCGTCGGCTCGCTGACCGCCGATTGGGGCCGCTGGGCGGAGTGGAAGCGTATCGAGCGCGAAGACGAGCCGCGCCGCGTGTCGCTGGAAGTGATGCTGCGTGGCACCTGTGACCGCACGCGTCTGCTTGATCTGGTCGAAAACTTCACGCTGTTCTCCGAGCACAAGGCCGGGCTGGTCAAGATCATCGGACAGAACCACCAGTTCCTCGGTGTCAATAACGCTATCGCCTCGATGCTCGAAGCCCGCAAGATGGGGCACGGGCGTGGCGGTGTGTTCTGGCAGACACAGGGCAGCGGCAAGAGTTTTTCGATGGTGTTTTTCGCGCAGAAGGTGCTGCGCAAGTTGGCCGGAAACTGGACCTTTGTTGTCGTCACCGACCGCGTGGAGCTGGACGAGCAGATCGCCAAGACCTTCAAGACCACGGGCTCCGTCAGCGAGGCTGAGGGCGACGAATGCCATGCAGCTAGCGGTGCGCATTTGCGCGAACTCTTGCGCGGCAATCACCGCTACGTTTTCACGCTGGTGCATAAATTCCAGACGCCGGAGTTGCTGTGCGACCGCTCCGACGTGATCGTACTGACCGACGAGGCGCACCGCAGCCAGTACGACACCCTGGCGCTCAACATGCGCGCCGCGCTGCCCAAGGCGATGTTCTTAGCCTTCACCGGCACGCCGCTGATTGCCGGCGAAGAACGCACAAGGGAAGTCTTCGGCGACTATGTGTCGATTTATGACTTTCAGCAGTCGATCGAGGACGGCGCCACGGTGCCGCTGTTCTACGAGAACCGCACGCCGGAATTGCAGCTGATCAATCCCGACCTGAACGAAGATATTTATCGCCTCATCGAAGACGCCGAGCTCGACGCCGATCAGGAGGCCAAGCTGGAGAAGGTGCTGGGGCGGCAATACCACCTCATCACCCGCGACGACCGACTGGAAACCGTGGCGCGGGACATTGTCCGCCACTTCCTTGGGCGTGGAATGCTGGCTGATGCGGTGGGCAAAGCGATGGTGGTGTCGATCGACAAGGCTACCGCGCTGCGCATGCACGACAAGGTGAAGGTGCATTGGGCGGAGGAGACGGCACGGGTGCAGAAGGAACTGGGCGAGCTGCATTACCTGCCCGGCGGCGGTATGACGCCCGAGCAAGCGCTGCGCGACCTGCGCATGGCCGATCTGAAGCAGCGGCTGGCTGTATTGACCAGCACCGACATGGCGGTGATCGTGTCGCCAGGTCAGAACGAAATCGCACAGATGCATACGCTGGGGCTCGATATTGAGCCGCACCGCAAACGCATGAACGAATCGCAGCCGAAGCTGGACGAGCGGTTCAAAGACACCGAAGACCCGCTACGCCTGGTCTTCGTCTGCGCCATGTGGCTGACGGGGTTCGATGCGCCAAGCTGCTCGACGGTGTACCTCGACAAACCCATGCGCAACCACTCGCTGATGCAAACCATCGCCCGTGCCAACCGCGTTTTCCCCGGCAAGCACAGCGGCGTCATCGTCGATTATGCTAACGTCTTTGCCTCGCTGGAAAAGGCCCTTGCGATATACGGCGCAGGCAAGGACGGCAACACCCCGGTCAGGGACAAGCAACAACTGGTCGAGGAACTGCGCAAGTCGGTCGTGGCAGCCACGGCTTTCTGTGCCGCTCACGGCGTGATGCTGGATGAGATCGAAGCCACGAGCGCCGGCAGTATGGAACGCCTGTCGCGCATCCATGACGGCATGAACGCGCTGATTTCCCCGGACCAACTGCGCCGCGATTTTTTCGCCCATGAGCGGCTGGTGAGCACGCTCTACCGCGCCGTGAAGCCAGATCCTTCGGCGCTGGAATTTGCCAGCCGCGTCGCCTGTCTGGCGACCTTGGCCGACGCCATCCGCGCCAAGCTCAACCCGAATCCTCCGGATATTTCGCAAGTGCTGGGGCAGATCAACGGCCTGCTCGACGAGTCCATCACCGGCCACGAAATCCGCGAACAGGGGCCTGCAGCACTCGATCTATCGAAGATCAATTTCGAGGCGCTGGCGCAACGTTTCAAAAAATCGAAGCACAAGAACACCGACATCGAAGTGCTCAAGGCCGCGATCCGTGCCCAGTTGGAAAAAATGATCCAGCAAAACCGCACGCGAGCAGACTTCGCCGAAAAATTCGAGGCACTGATCGAAAGTTACAACACCGGCAGCCGCAGCATCGAGCAACTCTTCGACGAGCTGATCCGCCTGTCCAACAGCCTGACCGACGAACAGCAGCGACACGTGCGCGAAAACGTGAGCGAGGAAGAGCTGGTCATCTTCGATATCCTGACCCGGCCCGCGCCAGAGTTGTCGTCTGCGGAGCGAGCCGCAGTGAAGAAGGCCTCCCGCGAACTGCTGGTGCGGCTCAAGGCCTTGTTGGTGTTGAACTGGCGACAGAAGGCCGCCGCCCGTTCTCAGCTGAAGCTTGCCATCGAAGACACGCTCGATAGTGGCTTGCCGCGCGCCTATACGCCAGAGATTTACAATCAGAAGTGCTCGGCGGTGTTCGAGCATGTGTATGAAAGCTACCCGGAGCGGAATGCGGGGGTGTATGCATGAAGGCCCTGCATAAATGCCGGGGCTTCCCACAAATTTGAACGAACGCCCCTTAGGCGTTCTGGGTTCTGTCTTGTTGCAGCGTAAGTGCCTAACTTCCTTGCTGGCGAGAATTTCGTGAGCGCATCGCTGGACCTCAGATAACGGGAAGCAGCAGGCGCTCCGCGAGAAACAGCGCAAAGAAAATCAGCCCCGTATAAACCGCGAAGCGGAAGAGGCGCCAGACAAGATCCAGATAGCGGCGCTCGCGCGTGAATAGCCAGGCGCACAGCGAAGCGACAATACCGAGTGCGAGCAGCAGCGCGACGAGCCGCAGTACCAGCATCGCGCTACCGTTCAGGCCAGTTGCAGCGCGACGGTTCTGGCGAGGTTCGCAGGTACGGCCGAATCCTGCTCGAACGTCACGATCTCCCAGGCCGTTTTGTCTTCGAGCAGCACGCGCAGGATCTGGTTGTTCAGCGCGTGGCCCGACTTGTGCGCGCTATAGGCAGCTAGCAGGGGATGGCCGGCCAGATAAAGATCGCCGATTGCGTCAAGCACCTTGTGCTTGACGAACTCGTCGGCATAACGCAAACCATCGGCATTGAGGACGCGGTATTCGTCCATGACGATTGCGTTGTCGAGACTGCCGCCGCGCGCCAGCCCGTTGTCGCGCATGTATTCGACTTCGTGCATTATACCGACGGGGCGCGCGCGCGCGACTTCACGCGCATAAGACTGCTCGGCAAAATCGATGGAAACCTCGGTGCCTGTGCGGTCGATTGCCGGATGGTTAAAGTGGATAGAGAACGCGAGCTTGAAGCCGTCGTGCGGTTCGAGCTTGACCCACTTGTCGCCTTCGTGGAATTCGACCGTTTTTTTCACGCGCAAAAAGCGCTTCGGTGCGTTCTGCGCCTCGATGCCGACCGACTGGATCAGGAATACGAACGGTGCGGAGGAGCCATCGAGGATAGGGATTTCGGGACCGTCGACATCGACATAGGCGTTGTCGACGCCGAGCCCGGCGAGCGCCGACATCAGGTGTTCGACCGTGCCGATTTTCGCCTCGCCGTTCTGCAAACCGGAGCACAGGCGCGTGTCGACGACCGAGTACGGGCTTGCGGGCAGATCGACGGGCGGATCGAGATCCACGCGGCGAAACACGACACCGGTATCGACCGCTGCGGGACGCAGCGAAAGCGTAACTTTGACGCCGCTATGCAGGCCGACGCCGGTCGCAGTAACCACGGCTTTGAGGGTGCGCTGGCGAATCATGGCGACCACTCCCTAAATACTTGATTCAAATATGGTATCACGCGGCTAGGGCCTCACAGATCGGGTGCGGCAACGATTCGATTGCGCCCAAACAAAAACCCCGGGACCAGCCCGGGGTATCGAAAAATATTCATGCGGATTGCACCACCGGACGCCGCACGATACGGTGTCCATAGGAGCCAGGCGGGGCCTCAATCGGCCTGCTTGCGCAGAAAAGCCGGAATATCGAGCGTACCGAAACCGTTTGCGCTCATCGCCTCGACCGTGCTGCGTCGATGCTGGCGGCGGATCACCGCAGGCTGATCGAGATCGGCGTAATTGACTTCCATGCCAACGTTATCAGTCCCGGTGCGGATCACCTGCATAGGCGGCTTCTGCGCAACCGCCTTCGCTACGCCAAGACCGGTGGCGACAACCGTGATGCGAATCCTGTCCTCCATCGCGTCGTCGAACACTGTGCCATAAATGACGAAGGCATCTTGATGAGCAAAGGCGCGGACCGTACTCACGGCTTCGCGGACTTCGCTCATTTTCAACGAACGGCTTGCCGAGATGTTGATCAAGACTCCGCGCGCGCCAGACAGCTCAACGCCTTCGAGCAGTGGGCAGCAGGCGGCTTGCTCGGCAGCGATGCGCGCACGGTCGAGGCCCGAGGATTGCGCCGAACCCATCATCGCCCGGCCCATCTCGGCCATCACGGTGCGCACATCCTGGAAATCGACGTTAACCAGACCATGCACGTTGATGATCTCGGCGATGCCGCCGACCGCGTTGCGCAGCACGTTGTCGGCCGAGCGGAAGCACTCTTCGACGCTGGCGTCGTCGCCATAGACTTCCATCAGCTTTTCGTTGAGCACGACGATCAGGGAATCGACATGTTTGGCCAGTTCGTCGATACCGCTATCGGCCACACGGCTGCGGTTTTCGAAGTCGAAAGGCTTGGTCACGACGCCGACGGTCAGGATACCCATCTCGCGTGCAATTTCGGCGAATACGGGCGCCGCACCAGTGCCGGTGCCACCGCCCATGCCAGCGGTGATAAAGACCATGTGTGCGCCTTCGAATGCATTCGCGATATCGTCGCGCGCTTCGAGCGCGGCAGTACGCCCCGCTTCGGGCTTCGCGCCAGCGCCAAGGCCAGTTTCGCCAAGCTGAATCTTGATCGATGCGCTATTGCGAACGAGCGCCTGTGCGTCGGTGTTGGCGCACACGAACTCGACGCCTTTCACGCCCTCTCGAATCATGTGGTCGATCGCATTGCCGCCGGCACCGCCGACCCCGACCACTTTGATGACGGTACCGGTCGCTTCCTTTTCCCTGATCTCGAACATCTGAATCGCCTCCTGGTTCAGCCCGGCGCCTGAGGTCTGTGCGTGCTCTCCACACGACCACCTAAATATAGTACGCCTGCGCAAGTTTCAAACTAAATATTGACGTCGTGCAAAAAAACAGCACGACTGCCGTGAAGTATGTCGACTACTCTATTAAAAATTCCTCTGAAACCAGGCCATCATTCGCTGAAAGCTCTGCTTCACATTGCGCGTTTCGCGCGCTTGCAAGCCACGTCTGCGCTGGGCCGCGCCCTCGAACAGCAGACCCATTGCGTTGGCATACTGCGGATGGCATACCATGTCCGAAAGACTGCCCTGGTAATTTGGCACGCCGATCCGCACCGGCGTGTGGAACATCTCTTCGCCGAGTTCGACCACGCCCGCCAGCACCGCGGAGCCGCCCGTAAGCACGAGCCCCGACGACAACAGCTCTTCGTAACCGCTGCGGCGCAGTTCGCCCTGCACGAGTTCGAACAATTCGGATACGCGCGGCTCGATGACATCGGCAAGCGCTTGGCGCGACAGCTTGCGCGTGGCGCGTTCGCCAACGCTGGGCACCTCGATCATCGCCTCGGGGTCGACAAGCGAGGGCATCGCCACGCCATAGCGGATCTTGATGTCGTCGGCCTCGGCTGTCGGCGTGCGTAGCGCCATCGCGATATCGTTGGTGACCTGATCGCCCGCGACGGGAATGACGGCGGTATGACGGATCGCACCTTGCGTGAACACCGCGATATCGGTCGTGCCGCCGCCGATATCGACGAGACAGACGCCAAGCTCCTTCTCGTCCTCCGACAGCGTGGCGAAACTCGAAGCCAGCGGCTGTAAAACGAGGTCCACGACTTCGAGCCCGCAGCGGCGCACGCATTTGATGAGGTTCTGCGCCGCCGAAACAGCGCCGGTGATGATGTGAACCTTGACTTCGAGCTTCACGCCGCTCATGCCAATCGGTTCGCGCACGCCATCCTGGCCGTCGATGATGAATTCCTGGGTCAGGATGTGCAGGATCTGCTGGTCGGCCGGGATCGGCATGGCGCGCGCAACTTCGATCACGCGTTCGACGTCGAGCGGCGTCACTTCCTTGTCCTTGATCGCAACCATGCCATTGCTATTGAAGCTGCGGATATGGCTGCCCGCGATCCCGGTGTAGACATCGCGAATCTTGCAGTTCGCCATCAGCTCGACTTCCTGCACGACGCGCGAGATCGCGTCCACCGTAGCCTCGATATTGACCACGACCCCCTTGCGCAAACCGCCCGAGGGCTGCGAAGCCGCGCCGATGACTTCGAGCCGCCCATCGGGCCGCAATTCGCCGACCAGACAGGTGATCTTGGTAGTCCCGATGTCGAGCCCGACGATCAGATCCTTGTATTCCTTACTCATTGCTTGCCTTTGCTGGAAGCGGGGGCGTCGGCCACGCGCACCGCGAATCCGCTGGGATAACGAAGGTCGGCCACGACAGGCGCGCGCGACAGCTTGTTGCGCGTCTCGGGCCAAACAGAAACGAAACTGGAAAGACGCTCGGCAAGCGACGCCTGTGTTTGATCGCGTCCGAGTTCCACGATCAGCCCATCCGACAAATGCAATTGCCATGCTTCGCGCGGCGAGAGCGACACCATGGACAGACGGAGCTTGAGCGGAGCGATCTTCTCGGAAAATTCCTTGTAGCGTTCGAGGACTGCGTCGGCGCGGCCGTCGGGACCGGCGAACACCGGCAAGTTCGCATTGCTCGCGGCGGTGAAAACTTCACCGTATTGATTCACCAAACGCATGTCGCCGCTATCGCCCGATTTCCAGTAAGCGACCGCAACATGCTCCTCTAACTTGACTTCGAGCGCGGCGGGCCATACGCGCCGCACTTCCGCATGGCGTACCCAGGGTAGTTTTTCGAAGGCCGTGCGCACGTCGTCGAGCTTAAGATTGAAGAAGTTGCCGCGCAGCGACGAACGCGCGGCGAATTCGAGCTGCGCCGTCGTAACCTGCGAGAGCGGCGAAATCACCATCACTTCGCGGAAACTGAATAGCGGAAGTGCGATCGCAATCTTGACGATTGCATAACCCAGCGCGATCGACGAGGCCAGCAGCAACGCGTCCGCGAGCGGATTCATCCACTCCGGACGGTTCCAGAGGCCGCGCACAGGCTCCGCAGCACGATTACGCGCGGCGGCCGTGCGGCCGAAAGCGGGCTGGTGTTCAGCCAAGGCGGGCACCTCGCAGGATATTCACGCAAAGATCTTCGAACGAGATGCCGGCCGCGCGCGCCGCTATCGGCACGAGAGAATGCGATGTCATACCCGGCGCGGTGTTCATTTCGAGGAACGAGAAAGACCCATCGGCGCGCAGGATCACGTCGGCGCGGCCCCAACCACGGCAACCGAGCACCTGAAACGCTTGCTGCGCCTGTGCGCGGATCTCGCTCTCGATTGCGTCGGGCACACCTGCGGGGCAGTGGTAACGCACGACGTCGGTAAAATATTTATTCTGATAGTCGTACTTGCCTTCGGGCGCTTCGATGCGCACGAGCGGCAGAGTTTGCTCGCCCAGCACGGCAGCAGTCAGTTCTTCGCCCACAACGAATTCCTCGACGATGACAAGCGGGTCGAGCTTGCTGGCAAGATCGAACGCGGCGTGCAGTTCGGCTAGCGTATTCGCCCGGGTCACGCCAATCGAAGAACCTTCGCGCGCCGGCTTTACGATCAACGGCAGACCGAGTTCGGCAACAACCGAGCCAAAGTCGGTATCCGCGTCGAGCAGCCTGTAGCGCGGCGTCGCCACGCCGGCGGCAAGCCAGACGAGCTTGGTGCGCCACTTGTCCATCGCCAGCGCGGAGGCCATCACACCGCTGCCGGTGTAGGGCAGCCCCACGGTTTCGAGCGCTCCCTGCAGCGTGCCGTCCTCGCCGCCACGGCCATGCAGAATCACGAAGGCGCGGTCGAAACCTTGCTTGCGGATATCCCAGATCGACTGTTCGGCCGGATCGAAGGCATGCGCATCGACACCCTTGGCCACGAGCGCCGCGAGCACCGCCCTGCCCGAGATCAGCGAAATCTCGCGTTCGGCGGAACTGCCGCCCATCAACACCGCAACCTTGCCGAGTTCTTTCACTTCGCGCATTCCTCAGGCTTGCACCAACTTGGCGGGCACGCTTCCGATCGAACCCGCACCCATCGTGATTACTACATCGCCATCGCGGGCGAATTCCAGAATCCGCTCCGGCATTTCGCCGATTTCCTCGACGAAGACCGGCTCTGCCTTGCCCGCCACGCGCAGCGCGCGAGAGAGCGCGCGCCCATCCGCCGCAACGATAGGCGCCTCGCCGGCCGCGTAGACGTCGGCGAGCAGGAGACCATCGACCGTGCCGAGCACGCGCACGAAGTCCTCGAAACAATCGCGCGTACGAGTGAAGCGGTGCGGTTGGAACGCAAGTACGAGACGACGGTCGGGAAAAGCGCCGCGCGCGGCGTCGATAGTTGCGGCCATTTCGACCGGGTGATGACCGTAGTCGTCGATCAGCGTGAAAGCGCCGCCTGCCGGCAAGGCGATCTCGCCATGCCGCTGGAAGCGCCGACCGACGCCGCCGAAGTTCGCGAGCCCGCGCACGATTGCCTCGTCGCTCACGCCGACTTCGCTGGCAACCGCGATCGTTGCCAGCGCATTGCGCACGTTATGCATACCGGGCAAATTCAGCGTGACCGGGAAGCGCGTCAGGCTGCCGTTCTGGCGCACTGCGTCGAAATGCATCCGGCCGCCGTCGGCGCGTACGTTTTCGGCACGCACCTGCGCCGTCGGATCGAGGCCGTAACGGATGATCTGCTTCGATACCAACGGCATGATCTCGCGCACATTCGCGTCGTCCGCGCAGAGCACGGCCACGCCGTAGAAAGCCAGGCGGTTGAGAAAATCGATGAAGGCATGCTTGAGCCGCGCGAAATCGTGGCCATAGGTTTCCATGTGATCGGCATCAATATTGGTGACAACCGAAATCACGGGCGAGAGCATCAGGAAGGAGGCGTCCGATTCATCGGCCTCGGCGACGAGGAAATCGCCGCTGCCGACGCGCGAGTTCGCGCCCACCGCGTTAAGCCGGCCGCCGATCACGAAAGTCGGGTCGAGACCACCTTCGATCAGCACGCTGGTCACAAGGCTCGTCGTCGTCGTCTTGCCATGCGTGCCGGCAATCGCGATGCCCTGCTTGAGTCGCATTAATTCGGACAGCATCTGGGCGCGCGGTACGACCGGAATCTGCCGCGCGCGCGCGGCAAGCACTTCGGGGTTGTCATGACGCACGGCTGTAGAGGTCACGATTGCGTCCGCATCGGCAACATGCGCGGCCGCATGGCCCTGCACGACGTGGATACCGAGGCTCGCGAGCCGACGCGTCGTTACCGTATCGGCCAGATCCGAGCCGCTAACCCTATATCCCTGGCCTGCGAGCACCTCGGCGATTGCACTCATCCCGGCACCGCCTATGCCAACGAAATGGATGCGCTTGATTTTGTGCTTCATTGACTTTGCACCACGGCAAAAGACGTATCGAAGAGCCCGGCCGCCGCTGGCGCCCGGGTAGATTGTTTATAAAGCGGCTTCATGTGGCCCTCCGCTCGCTGGCCAGCGATTCGAGGATCGCGGCGATTTCTTCGGTCGCGTTACGGCGACCGATACGCCTTGCGGCTTCGGCCATCTCCAGACAGCGCGCGCGCGTCAGACCGCCCAGGCAGCGCGCCAGCGCATCGGCGCCAAGTTCGCTCTGCGGCAGATGGATCGCTGCGCCTTCGCGCGCAAGCAGTACAGCGTTGTCGCGTTGATGCGAGGTCGTCGAAACGACCAGCGGCACGAGCACGCTTGCGACGCCGGCAGCGGTGAGTTCAGCTGCCGTGATCGCGCCTGCGCGACAAATCACGAGATCCGCTGCCGCCAGCCGCTCGGGCATATCCTCGATGAATGGCAACAGCTCGGCTTCCACGTCGGCATTTGCATACGCTTCGCGCAGCGCCTCGATATTCGCCTTGCCCGATTGGTGCGCGACGACGGGCCGCGCGTCGGCGGCCAGCTTCGCTAACGCCAATGGCATTGCTTCGTTGAGCGCACGCGCGCCGAGGCTGCCGCCGACGACGAGCACGCGCAGCGGGCCCGTGCGCTGCGCATAGCGCGTCGCAGGTTCGGGCAATTCGCAAATCTCGCGGCGCACCGGGTTGCCGGTCACAACGGCTTTTTTCGCCAGCGAACCGAATTCGCCGGCAAAACCGAACAGCACGCGGCGTGCGAACGGCGCGAGCAATTTATTCGAAAGCAGCGGCGCGGCATCGGCATTGATCAGCGCAAGCGGCCGCCCCGCCAGTCCCGCAACGATGCCGCCCGGCACGGTCACATAACCGCCCATGCCGAGCACGACATCGGCATGCGCTTCTTTCATCAGCGCACGCACGCGCACAAGACTTTTGCAGAAGGCAAGCACGCCCGCGAGCGCATGGCCAAGGCCTTTTCCGCGCAAACCCGCGAAGGCAATCGTATCGAGCCGGAAACCATGGCGCGGCACGAGATCGCGCTCCATGCCGTGCGCGGTGCCGAGCCAGCGGATATTCCAGCCGCGTTCCTGCATCGCACGCGCGATCGCCAGCCCTGGGTAGATGTGTCCGCCCGTGCCGCCGGCCATGACCATCAACGTGGGCGCACTCATGATTTGGCCCCGCGCATCAATTGACGATTTTCCCAATCGATGCGCAACAGGATTGCGAGCGAGAGGCAGTTCGCGAGGATGCCGGAACCACCGAAACTCATCATTGGTAGCGTGAGGCCCTTGGTCGGCAAAAGACCCATATTCACGCCCATGTTGATGAAGGACTGCACGCCGAACCAGATGCCGAAACCCTGTGCGACAAGACCGGCAAAATGCCGTCCGAGCTGATGTGCCTGACGCCCGATCGAGTAACAGCGCTGGACCAGGATCGCAAACAGCCCGACCACAGCGCAGACGCCCGCGAAACCGAGTTCTTCGGCGATCACCGCGAGCAGGAAGTCGGTATGCGCTTCGGGCAGGTAGAAGAGTTTTTCCACGCTCGCGCCGAGCCCGACGCCGGTCCATTCGCCACGCCCGAATGCGATCAATGCGTGCGAGAGCTGATAGCCCTTGCCATAGGCGTCCTGCCACGGATCCATGAAGCCGAGCACGCGTTCGCGCCGGTACGGCGAGAGCCAGACCAGCAGCACGAAACCGACGAGGGCGGCAACGATCAGCAGCACGAAAATCCGCGCGGTAATACCGCCGAGAAAGAGCACGCCGAAGGCAATCGCCGTAATCACGACGAAGGCGCCGAAGTCCGGTTCGCGCAACAGCAAGGCGCCGACGAAGAGAATCATCGCAGTCATCGGCAGGAAGCCGCGACGGAAACTTTTCATGTCCTTGAGCTTGCGCACCGTGTAATCGGCCGCATAGAGCGAAACCGCAAGCTTCATCATTTCGGACGGCTGCAGGTTTGCCACGCCAAAACCGATCCAGCGCCGCGCGCCATTTACGTCGCGACCCACATGCGGAATCAATACCGCGACAAGCAGCACGACGCAGACCGCAAAACCATAGGGCGCGAGTTTTTGCAATTGACTGGTCGGAATACGAAATGCCACCGCAGCGGCGGTCAGACCGATGACCAGGAAGACGACATGGCGGATCAGGAAATAGGCTGGCTGGTAGCCCGAGAAACGATTGCCTTCGGCGGTCGCGATCGAGGCCGAAAAAACCATCACGACGCCGAAGAGCAGCAGCGCGGTAGCCGACCAGATCAAGAACGGATCGAGTTCGCGCGGCGTCTGTGGCGCGCCCGTCAAGCGGCCGACCGCGCGGTTCGCCGCATAAGCGCCCATCGGTAAGCCGGTTTCGGTGCGCGAGAGAAAACCCGCGAGGCGTTCGCGCAGCGTCGTCATGAGCGCGTAACTCCCGCCAGCGCCCAGACGGCCTCGCAGAACACTTCGGCGCGGTGGGCGTAATTGCGGAACATATCGAAGCTCGCACAGGCAGGCGAGAGCAGAACGACGTCGCCTGCTTGCGCGCGGGCGTTTGCTTCTTGCACCGCCGTCGCCAGATCGTCGGCAAAGACAAGTTCGACGCCGCAGCCGGCCACGGCCTGTGCGATTTGCCCGGCATCGCGGCCGATCAGGATCGCGGCGCGCGCATGGGCAGCAAACGCAGCCGCGAGCGGCGCGAAGTCCTGCCCCTTGCCATCGCCGCCGGCGATCAGCACGACGCGACGGCCCATGCCTTCGAGCGCGGCCAGCGTCGCGCCGACGTTAGTGCCCTTGGAATCGTCATAGAACGCGACGCCGTCCGCGCGCACCGCGATCTTCTCGACGCGATGCGGCAGACCGCGAAACGCGCGCAGACCGTCCAGCATTGCCGCCATCGGTAGGCCGATGGCATCGCCGAGCGCGAGCGCGGCCAAGGCGTTCGCCACATTGTGATCGCCGGCCAGCGGCAGTTGTTCGCGCGGCATCAGGCCTTGCTCGCCACGGCAAAGCCAACGACAGCCGGCTGTGTCGATCAAACCAAAATCGTCGGTATGCACGGGCGCATCGAGGCCGAAGCTGGCAACGCGCAGCCCCGCGCGCCGCATCGCCATGACGCGTGCATCGCTCCGGTTAAGCACTTGTGCCCGGGCGCCGTCGAAGATCCGCGCTTTCGCATCGGCATAAGCAGCCAGCCCGTCATAGCGGTCGAGATGATCGTCGCTGACATTGAGCACGCAGGCGGCGTCGGCCGCGAGCGACTCCGTCGTTTCGAGCTGGAAACTCGACAACTCCAGTACCCAGACCTCGGCCGGCTGGCCCACATCGGTGCGGCGCAGGAATTCGTCGAGCGCGGCCGGGCTGATATTGCCCGCGACTGCGGTTTCGCGACCGGCCGCGCGACAAAGATCGCCCATCAAGCTTGTCGTTGTCGTTTTACCGTTCGTGCCGCTGATCGCAATGATTTTCGGCCGCAGACCATTCGCACCAACAGCCTGCGCGAAAAGTTCGATTTCGCCGGTGATTTTGATGCCGTGCGCGCGCGCCGACAGTACGAGGGGCGCGAGCGGCGAAAGACCAGGACTGATCGCAACGAGTTCGACGCCATCGAGCAAGGATTCCGCGAACGCGCCGCGCACAAGTTCAACACCCGCGAGCGCGTTCAAGGCAGCGGCGCCCGGCGGCTGTTCGCGCGAATCGGCGACGCGCACGCGCGCGCCTTCGCGCACGAGGTGCCGCACGATCGCGAGCCCGGATTCGCCGAGCCCCAACACGAGAACGAGTCGTCCTGAAAGTTCCATCGCTCAACGCAGCTTCAGGGTGGAAAGACCGAACAACACGAGCATCAGCGTGATGATCCAGAAGCGCACGACGACCTGGGTTTCTTTCCAGCCGCCAAGTTCGTAGTGGTGATGCAGCGGCGCCATGCGGAAGATCCGTTTGCCGCCTGAATATTTGAAGTACGCCACCTGCACCATGACCGACAGCGCCTCGGCAACGAAGAGGCCGCCCATGATGAAGAGCACGATTTCCTGCCGCACGATCACGGCGACTGTGCCCATCGCGGCGCCGAGCGCGAGCGCGCCTACGTCGCCCATGAACACGTCGGCTGGGTAGGCGTTGAACCACAGAAAGCCCAGACCCGCGCCGCACAGTGCGCCGCAGAACACCGCGAGTTCGCCCGCGCCCTGGATATAAGGCAGACCGAGGTATTTCGAGAAAACCGCGTGACCCGCGACATAGGCAAAGATCGCGAGTGCCGCCGAAACCATGACGGTCGGCATGATCGCCAGACCGTCGAGCCCGTCGGTCAGGTTGACCGCGTGACTCGTTCCGTTGATCACGAAATAGCTCAATATCATGAAACCCAAGGCGCCCAGCGGATAGGTGACGACCTTGAAGAAAGGCACGATCAGCTCGGTCTGTGCGGGTCCGTTGGCGGAAAGACCGAGATAGACAGCGGCAGCACCCGCGATCAGCGAAGTCCACAGGTATTTCCAGCGCGAGGCCAGACCCTTGGGATCGCGCCGCACGACTTTGCGCCAGTCGTCCACCCAACCTACCGCGCCAAAACCCAGCGTCACGAACAACACGACCCAGATGTAGCGATTGTGCAGATCGCCCCACAGCAACGTGGTGATACCGATAGCAATCAGGATCAGGGCGCCGCCCATCGTCGGCGTGCCAGCCTTGGTCAAGTGTGACTTCGGGCCGTCGTCGCGCACGGCCTGGCCGATTTTCTTCGCGGCCAGCCAGCGGATCAGGCTAGGCCCGAAAATGAACGAGATGAGAAGCGCGGTCAGCGCAGCCAGCATCGTGCGCAACGTGATATAGCCGAATACGTTGAAAGCACGGACATCCTTGCCAAGCCAGAGCGCGAGTTCGAGCAGCATGCGCGGCCTTATTCCTTTACTGCGATCGCGTCGACGACGCGTTCCATTTGCATGAATCGGGAGCCCTTCACGAGCACTACGGCACCCGGGGCAAGTTCGCGGCGCAGGGCCGCGATCAGCGCCTCCACCGAATCGAAGTGCGCGCCGCCTTCGCCGAAATTGCGCGCGGCGACTTCGCTATGTTCGCCCAACGCAAACAGCATATCGATGCCCTGGCTCTTCGCGTAGCCGCCGATCTCGTCGTGGTACTGCGCCGCGCGGTCGCCGATCTCGCCCATGTCGCCAAAGACGAAAATCTTGCGACCCGGCGTCATTGCAAGCACATCGAGGCCGGCGCGCACCGAATCGGGGTTGGCGTTGTAACTATCGTCAAGCAGCATTGCCTCGTGTTCCGCACGACGCACTTGCAAGCGGCCTTTTGTTCCCGTGTAGCCGGAAAGCCCGCTTGCCACGATGTCGAGCGAGACCCCGGCCGCAAGGCAGGCCGCCGCCGCCGCACAAGCGTTGCGCGCGTTATGGCGGCCCGGCACCTGAAGCAGAAACTCGCGTTCGCCGTTGGGCGTCGTGAGTCGCATGCGACTGCCCAAACCCTGCAGCGTCGCCGTCGCCGCAACCTCGGCCGCATTGTCGAGACCGAAGCGCAGGATGGTGCGCCCGGCGTTTTGCGCCAACCAGAGATCGGCATGCGGATCGTCTGCATTGATGACGGC
>JAVBKC010000116.1:0-14721 GCA_031554255.1 Niveibacterium sp. | reverse complement strand
ATCTGCATACGTCCAGCACCGACAGACCCTGGTCGCGAATCATCTGCGCCACTTCCAGCTTGAACCCCGTATCAAATCTTTGGCCATTCTTCGCCATCTCTTTTTCCTTCTCGATTCTGGTCAGACTCACGATCTACCTGTTCGAAGAAATTAGACCACGACATTTCGTGCGCGGTCGGCCGCTTGCGACAAGGCTCCCCGCCCCCTCTTTCCGTCCAGACATGGCTGGCACGCTCCGCGTCGTTCTCGCCGTGAAGCCAGTGGTAGAGCCGGCTTTGCCATGCTCGACGATGGCCAGGGGTGCCGTGGAAGTCGGTGATTGAGCAGCGGCTTGGGCAGTCGATGGCAGCGACAGTACGAGGTGGCGGTGTGTCGTGGGAGGTTAGGCGGCAGCGCGGGGCAACGATTGGCTAGATCGGCATCCAGTCGTCCAATGGAACACTGAAAGCACCTTTACCATCCGTTTAGGAAGGGGTGATTTCGACGCGCAGCCCTTCGGCCTTCCATTCGGGAAATCCTGCACTCAGCCTGCGTGCCTGCAAACCATTGGCTCGTAGGGCCACCACGGCATGGGTGGAGAGGACACAGTACGGTCCTCGACAGTAGGCCACGATATCCACGTTCGGAGGCAACTCACTAAGCCGGCGCTCCAGCTCTTCGGCGGGAATGTTGATGGCCCCCGGCAGATGCCCCAGCACGAACTCTTCTTCCGGGCGCACATCGAGCAGAACAACGCTTTCAGTCTCCATTCGGCTCAGCAGTTCTTTGATGGAGACGCCCTCCAGGCGTTCCCGCTGGTGGATGCTGTCGGCGACGAATTCCTTGATTTCTGCATGCTGGTGCTCCGCGTAGTCCCGCAGGGACGCGAGCAAGTTGGCGATTGGGCCTGCACCCATGCGATACAGCACACGCTTACCGTCCCGCCGAGTCTGGACAAAGCCTGCGCGCCTCAGGTGTTGCAAGTGCTGAGAAGCGTTGGCGACGGACAGCCCGGACAGTTCTGCCAGGCGCTCAACAGCGCGTTCCCCCTGGGCGATGTGATCAAGAAGGACGAGACGATGGGCATGCCCCAGCGTCCGGGCAATCTCTGCCAGTTCGATGAAACGCTGAGGATGCGATGGAGGGCTTGCAGGACTCATTGGCAGAAAGATAGCATCAATCAAACATTCAATCAATAAATTGAATGTAGTGTATTCTTGGGTCAAGAAAAAACGAACACGCCGGTGGTTCTGACACCAGGTCATTGAGCCGCATATCCGCGCCTGTCCCTGCAAGTCGTCGTGACCTGATTAACTTAACAAGGAGTCTTCACCCGTGTCCCCAACTCTCGCCAATAACGGCATCGAACCGCCCCAGACTGCTACTGGAGCAGGCGCGCCGATACAAGGTACTGGCCTGGCCTTTACGATCCTGGCCATCGTCCAGGCCACGCTGATCTTCACGATCACCCTCATCAATGTGCCGCTACCGAAGATCGCCAGCGAGTTTGCGTTAAGTCCCGCGAACCTGTTGCTGGTGACTGCGGCCTATGGACTGCCTTTCAGCGGCCTGCTGCTGTTCGGCGGGCGACTGGCAGACCGTTATCGCGGACGGCGCATGTTGGTCGTGGGGCTGTCGATCTTCGGACTCGCCTCCGCGGTCGCCGCCTTCGCCCCCAGTTTCGAGGTGCTGGTAGGCATGCGCTTCGCGCAAGGTGTAGGCGGTGCGCTGACGGCGCCCGCCGCCATGGCCCTGTTGCGCACACTGTTTCCCCAACCGGTGGCCTTTGGCAAAGCGATGGCGACCTGGGGCGGCGTTTCCGTGCTGGGGTCGGTCATCGGACTGGTCATTTCAGGTACCGTCATCACATGGGTTTCGTGGCGGTGGATGTTCGCCGTTCCGGTTCTGGTCACACTGCTGGCCTTGGCCTCAACCCGTCGATTGTTGCCCGCAGACGATGCCCAGATCTCCATCAGGCGACCCGGACTCGACCCGGCCGGAGCGGTACTTGCTACGCTGGGTATTTCCCTGAGTAGCTACGGCTTGATCGCCAGTGGCGACCACCCATGGAGTTCGGCCGTCGTGTTCGGCCCCCTCGCTGCAGGTGTGGTGCTGCTGGCTGTATTCCTGCTGGTTGAGCGCAAGGTGCGAGACCCGCTTCTTCCTCCCGGCTTCATTCTGGAACCATGCCGCATCACAGGGCTCGCCGGAATGCTACTCGCGGCCGCTGGCGCAAGCGTGATTGCCTTTGTTCTCTCGCTCTACCTTCAACAGGTAAGCGAATGGTCGCCATTGGCAACATCGGACGCCTTCCTGCCGTTCGCTATTGCACTGATTGCGACGGGCCGTGCGGCGGTGCCACTCGTGGATCGCTTCGGCGCCGTCCGCGTTACGGTCGGCGGCTTGCTCGTCGCTGCTGCCGGACTCGGACTGCTCGCCGGCATCGACCGTGAAACCGCCTACGTCACCGGCATCCTACCGGGCCTGGTTCTGCTGGCGGCGGGCGGGTCGCTGGTTTTCTCGGGATCGGCTGTCCTTTCCACAACTAACGTGCCGCAACACCAGGCAGGCCTGGCAGGCGGCGTCATGAACACCGCGATGGAGCTGGGGCCGACGGTCGGCCTGGCTGCCCTGATGTCGGTGGCTGCGGTACAAGCGGATGTGGTGGTCGGCTACGCATGGGCATTAGGTACGACCGCAGTCGTGTACGTCATCGCAGCACTCCTGGCCATGGTGCTACTCAATCGCCCTTCAGCTCAAGGGCTGAGAGGATGCCGACCGATTCAGGCGCACTAGAAGGGGAATGCCATGAACAACGAACTCGAATTCCTCGTGTGCGTAGCGCTGATCGGCATTGGCGCAACGGTCGTGATGGATCTGTGGGCAATCTTCCTCAAGCGCTGCTTCGGCATTCCATCGCTCAACTATGCGATGGTCGGACGCTGGATCGGTCACCTGCCGAGTGGACGCTTCATACACGAGAGCATCGCACGGGCAACTCCCATCCGTGGCGAAGGCGTCATCGGCTGGGCTGCCCATTACGGCATCGGGATCGCCTTCGCGGCGGTACTTCTGGCGGTTGTGGGTATTGAATGGGCGCGCCAGCCCACCTTTCTTCCCGCAGCGATCTTCGGGGTGCTCAGTGTCGCGGCCCCGCTCTTCATCTTGCAACCTGGCATGGGTGCAGGCATTGCCGCATCGAAAACTCCGCAGCCGAACACCGCGCGCCTGCGCAGTCTAATGGCCCATGCGTCGTTTGGCGTTGGGTTGTTCGTAGCGGCCTGGGTTGTGGCGATCTTGCATCGTTCTTGATGTCGCCACGATAGCGCAATGATGGTTGAAGCGATGACCTATCCAACAACCAGTTTCTGGATGACCTTGCCATTGAGGTGAAGAGATGGAATTACGCCATCTTCGCGGCTTTATCGCGGTCGCTGAGGAACTGCATTTCGCCCGCGCCGCCGAGCGCTTGCACATCGAGCAGTCGCCGCTGTCGCGGACGGTCAAGGAGCTGGAGCAGCACCTTGGCGTGCAGTTGTTCGAACGCACGACACGCCGCACGCGCCTGACCTGGGCTGGCAAGGTATTTCTGGATGAAGCCCTGCGTATCTTCGCTTGCATCGACCAGGCCAAAGTCAGTGTGAAGGCGGCAGCTACTGGGGCTCGAACGTACCCTCTCGGTCGCGTGGCGTTTCGATTTCCAGCAGACCATCTCTGGCCGATACCTTCGGCTCAAGTTTGCAGTTACACAGTTCAGATTACAGACTTTGACTTTTTCTGTTCTCACCTCGGCAGCATGGGACCGTTGGGATTGAGACGCGAGGGTTTCAGCGCTGCGGCTATTCCGGTGTAACGAAAACCGGAGCGAAGCCCCCGCCTGGCGTGCGAAAGTTCGTCGTCTGCCCGCTGTAAAGACGCGCCGCAAAAAGCTGTACCTGACCGTCATAGGCGTAGGCGCGCACGTCGAACTTGAGCATATTCGATGTGTCCGCGTGGCGCACCCGGCGCTCGCCGGGGGGCGCGAAGCGTTGTGCGACGTAGTTTCCGGCCAGGATCTCGCTCCACACGCGGCGCGTGATCTTGTCGCCGCGATAGGCGGCTCGCCCGCCGTACCCGGCGGCGGGTTTGAAGAATAGCTTCCGGCGTTCCAGCCACAATCGGTCGGCATCCGCCGCCGCCACTTCGCGGGTATGCGGCACATGCCGCGCCAGAACTGCGCGTTCTTGCGCATCGAGCCCGCAGCCGCGCAGCAGATCGTCGTCGCCGAAGCGCTCCAGGTGCCGTTTGTCGGCATGGAGAGCGTGGGCGTGGGGGTTTGGCGTGACGACGACCGCGCCGGCGGCGTAAGCGGCTCCGAGCGCGGCTGCGCGGTCCGTCGCGAAATAGAAATCGGTCAGCCTGTTATATACGAAATCCACCGGCGCGCCGTCGAGCCAAAGTCGGCCGTTTTGCCAGCGCAGCGCCGAGGGGTCGGCGATTTCGGCCTGCCAGCCGGCACGCTGGAACAAACGCTGGAAAAGCAGAAACTCCGGATGGAGGAACTGCGTTTGCGGTTCTTCATCGACGATGACGATACGGCGCAAGGGCGCGTCGCCACGCTGCAACCGCCATTCCTCGCGGAACATCGTTATCCATTGATCCTCCAGCGTCTGCGCCGTGACTGGCGATTGCATCAGCGGCTCGACCCCGGCGCAGCAAGCTATCTGCGAACGGGTCAGGATCGCGGCCAGGTAAGCGCCCCCGGCATTGGTATTGATTTCGATGAGCCGGGGTTCGTCCTCGCCCAGATGGAAGTCATAGCCCATGAAGACGCCGCGCGGACCGAAGGCATCGCGTGCGATGCGCGGCGCATCCGCAAGAACCTTATCGCGCCAGCGCGGCAAGGCCACCAGCGTTTCGATAGCCGCAATGGTGTCTTCAATCGCCCGAACTTGCCGGGGCGAGACGAATACCATCGTGTTCGAGAAGATATTGGGGCGCGTTGTGGCGATTTCGTAGCTCAGTCCGGCCAGCGAGGGATCGTGCTCCAGTTGTTCGTGCAAGCGATGCGCGTCCAAGCAGCGGCAGGCGCAGTGCGCGTTGAGCTGCTCGGCAAGCGTTAGAGCGGGCTGCGGCGCGGCGGGCCCGCACAGAATGGACATGCGGCAGTTCCTTTAAGAGGTCGTTTCAGAAAATCGAAAATAAAGCACGCTAAGACCTTGCTGGCTGTCTCTCGTACCAGATCTTTGAGCGGTTCACCACGCGCACTACAAGCAGCATGACCGGTACTTCCACCAATACACCCACCACAGTTGCCAGAGCGGCACCGGAGTGCAGGCCGAACAAGCTGATGGCGGCAGCAACAGCCAGTTCGAAGAAGTTGGATGCGCCAATCAATGCCGAAGGACAGGCAATACTGTGCTTCTCGCCTGCTTGGCGGTTGAGCCAATAGGCCAGGCCGGAATTGAACAGCACCTGAATTAGAATCGGCACGGCCAAAATGGCGATGATCAGCGGTTGCGCGATGATGGCTTCGCCCTGAAAGGCGAACAGCAGCACCAGCGTGAGCAGCAAAGCGGCAATTGACCAGGGGCCAATTTTAGACAGTGCGGTATTGAATGCTAGCTGGCCTTTTTTCATGAGAACGCTGCGCCAAAGCTGGGCGATGATAACCGGGATCACAATGTAGATAACCACGGAGATCAGCAGAGTAGACCAGGGCACGACGATGGAGGACAAACCCAGCAGCAGGCCGACAATCGGCGCGAAGGCAAAGATCATGATCAGATCGTTGAGTGCTACTTGCGTCAGTGTGAAGTACGGGTCGCCGTGGGTCAGACGACTCCATACAAACACCATGGCGGTACAAGGCGCGGCAGCCAGCAGAATCAGCCCGGCAATATAGCTGTCCAGTTGTGCGGCAGGCAGATACGCCGCAAAAAGCTGGCGCACGAACAGCCAACCCAGAAAGGCCATCGAGAATGGTTTGATCGCCCAGTTGATGAACAGCGTGACGCCAATGCCGCGCCAGTGTGCTTTGACTTGATGCAGTGCGCTGAAGTCGATTTTGAGCAGCATCGGGATGATCATCACCCAGATCAGAATGCCGACCGGCACATTGACGCGGGCGATTTCCAGACTGCCGACAAGATGAAAGACCGCCGGCAGGCCTTGTCCCAACAGGATGCCGATGACAATGCACAACGCCACCCAGGCGGTCAGGTAACGCTCGAACAGATTCATGGGGGCGGCAGATTGGTTTGTTGTGGCCATCGGGGAGATTCCTTTTTTATTTATGGCGGATGTGTTGATTGAGCGGCGTAGTGGAGGGCATGAATATCAATTGCCGCAACTGCTCATGGCGCGCCAATCAGCAGGAGCCAAAATATTAGAAGATCGCTTCGGTTAAAATCGAGCGGCAGGAATTGCCGGTACAGAGAAAAAGATCATTCATGTGGTTCGCGGCGGCAATACCGTATCGGAACATTGGGAGGCTGCGCGCAGACCGACACACTGCTCCGGATGCCCTGAGCAACACTCTTCGGTCAAATACGCGATCAGATCCAGCATCAGCGGGATATTGGCCCGATAGCGCAGATAGCGGCCTTCCTGTTCCATCGACAATAGCCCTGCCTGGGTCAGCGCCTTGAGGTGGAAAGACAGATTGGTATTGGGCAGATCCAGTGCGGTTGCGATCTGACCGGCGACCAACCCTTCAGACCCGTGCTTGATCAGTAAGCGGAACACGTCCAACCGGACAGCGGAGGACAAGGATTCGAAGACTTGGATAGCAATTTGTTTTTCCATTATTCAATAATACAACAATAGTTGAAACGTAGAGCGACTTTTTACGTTGGATTGGCCTATACCCCTACCTTATGAAGCTGCGGACCGCGAACCGGGCAGGATGTCGAGTATCAGCTCGGCCGGCCGGCACAACTTTGCCCCCAATGGCGTGACGACGATGGGCCGGTTCAGCAGGATCGGGTGTTGGACGATGAAATCGATCAGCGCATCGTCGCTCCATTTTGGATCGTCGAGTTGCAGCGCGTCGTAGGGCGTGCCCTTGCGTCGCAGTACCTCGCGCACCGGAACGCCCAGCGTCGCGATCAGTTCGACGAGTTTTTCGCGCCCCGGCGGCGTCTTGAGGTATTCGACCACCTCGGGTTCGACGCCGCTGTCGCGGATCAGGGCCAGGACATTGCGTGAGGTTCCGCACGCCGGGTTGTGATAGATCGTGATGTTGGACATGGTTTGTTCGGTTCCCATTTTCAATGGCGGTCGGCTGGCAGTGCGCCACAGCGCCTAGCCCGACGAACTAGCCTGGATAGCGAAATCCCTGGAGTTTGGGATACCGCAGACGATTATTTGCGCAAGCAGTTGACCAGGGACAATGCCATTTGCAAGGGTAGTGACAGCCTTCTGGCTGCGCGCCAAATCCGGCGACAAGTTTGAATCGTACACGGCCGCCGTTGGCGGTCGAAACCTATATTTGAGGAGAATTTATGAGCCTGTTGGATTCCGTGGTAAATGCCGTCGTGGGCGGCGCAAGCGGCAACGGCAACGCATCTTCCGCCCTGCTCACCGCAGTAATTGGCCATATCACCAATCAACCCGGCGGTATTGGCGGTTTTCTGTCGCAATTACAGCAAGGCGGGCTCGGCGACGCGGTGGCGTCGTGGGTCGGCACCGGCCAAAATCAGCCGGTGTCGGGCAGCCAGATCGGCAGTGCGCTGGGCACCGACGTACTGCAACAACTGGCGCAGCATGTCGGCGGCAGCTCAGGCGGCATCGCCGATCAACTGGCGCAAATGCTGCCGCACCTGATCGACCACGCCACGCCGAGCGGCGCAGTGCCGACAGCCGCCCCGGCCGATCTTTCCCAACAGTTGCTGGGCGCCCTCCCCGGCCTGCTCGCCAAGCTGGCTTGAATGTCTTTCACTCCGACGGGAATGATATATGCATAGCGGCATCATTTTCTGGATCTTGATCGGCGGCGTCGCAGGATGGCTGGCCGGCCAGGTGATGAAGGGCGGCGGTTTTGGCCTCGTGATGGACATTGTTTTGGGCATTGTCGGCGCCTTCGTCGGCGGTTGGCTTGCCGGTGTGCTGGGCATCCATATCGGCTCGGGCTGGATCGGTTCGCTGATTACCGCCACCGTCGGTGCGGTGCTGATTCTGTTCGTGACGCGGCTGATAAAGCGCGCATAAGCAATCTTTTCTTGGGGGCGCTTCCCCAAAGTACTGCTACAGGAGAATCAAATGGGAATATTCGACTTCATCAAGAACGCTGGCGAAAAACTGTTCCACAGCGGCGAAGCCAAGGCCGCACAGGAAGCCGCAACGGCGGATGCCTCGCCTGACAAGATCGCAGCCGCCAACAGCGCCTCGGCGGACGCGATCCAAGCCTACATCAGCAAGATGGGTCTGGTCGCTACCAATCTGGCCGTGGAGGTAGACAGTACGCAAGGACTTGCCAAGGTATCTGGCGAGGCGGCCGACCAGACCACGCGCGAGAAGATCGTGCTGTGCTGCGGCAACGTCAATGGCGTAGAGAAGGTCGAAGACAACATGACGGTCCAAGCCGTCGCGGAAGAATCGCAGTGGCACACCGTAGTCAGTGGCGACACGCTATCGGCTATCGCCAAAACCCACTACGGCAATGCAAACCTTTACAACGCCATCTTCGAGGCCAATAAGCCGATGCTGTCGGATCCGAACAAGATCTACCCGGGGCAGAAGCTGCGTATCCCGCCCAAGGGTTGAGCGTAGCGAGGGTTTTACAAAACATGGGCGCCTTGGTGTTCGCTTGAGGCGTCCATGAGCCAGAGCCCCGGCATTTATGCCGGGGCTTCATGGCCGATCTGCTCGTCAGCGCCCCCGCGGGAGCCTGCCGGCATAATGGCGTTACAGTTTTTAGCAACCGTAGCGGCAATCTCCGCTTAAGCTTGCAAGGTTAAGCTGCGCGAACGACATATATTGCACGATGCTTTGGCCGGTGCGGTTCCGCCGGCTTTTTTGCATCCAGACGCCTTCTACTTCCGTGCCCGATCCGAGATGCCCGCCGATCAGCCCTACCCGACAAAACCTTTCTACCGCCGCCCGCTCACCTGGATACTCGTGCTCGCCCTCGCGGGCGTAGGCATCTGGTGGAAATCCAAGCATGCAACAGAGGGCGCGGCCGGCGCCGGGCCGGCGGCACAATCGCGGCCCGCCGGCGCCCGGCGCGGCGAGATGATGAACCGCGTCCAGCCCGTGATCGTGGCGCCGGTCGAGCAAGCCGACGTGCCGGTTCATCTCGATGCGATCGGCACCGTTACGGCGCTTGCGACAGTGACCGTAAAGCCGCGCGTCGACGGCCAGCTCATGCGCGTGCTGTTCCGCGAGGGCGATACCGTCAAGGCCGGTCAGTTGCTGGCCGAGATCGATCCCCGCCCGTTCCAGGTCCAGCTTGCCCAGGCCGAAGGCCAGATGGCGCGCGACCGCGCGCAGTTGCTCAACGCACAGCAGGATCTGGCGCGCTATAAAACGTTGGTCGCGCAGGATTCGGCGACGCAGCAGCAGCTCGATACGCAGGAAGCGCTCGTGCGCCAGTCCGAAGGCGCGGTCAAGACCGATCAGGCGGCAATCGATAGCGCGAAGCTGCAACTGACGTATTCGCGCATCACGGCGCCCGTCGGCGGCCGGCTCGGCCTGCGTCAGATAGACGTCGGCAATATCGTGCACGCCTCCGATGCGAACGGCCTTGTCGTCATTACCCAGGTGCAGCCGATCAATGTGGTGTTTGCGCTGCCGCAGCGCGATATTTCGGCTCTTTTACAAAAGCCTGCCGGTGGCGCGGGCCTGCCGGTTCAGACTTACGATCAGGGGCAGGAGACCAAGCGGCCGAGCGCGCGTGGCAAGGTGCTGACGGTGGATAACCAGATCGACACGACGACCGGCACGGTCAAGCTCAAAGCCGTGTTCGCCAACGAGGACAGGCGGCTCTTTCCGAACCAGTTCGTCGGCGTGCGGCTGGAACTCGATGTCCGCGCCGGCGCAATCGTCGCGCCGAGTGCTGCCGTACTGCGCGGCGCGCAAGGCACCTTCGTGTACGTCGCAAACGCCGATAAAACCGTCAGCGTGCGGCAGGTGAAAATCGGGCCGAGCGAGAACGAGCGTACGATCATCGAAGCAGGCTTGGCCGCTGGCGAATCGGTGGTCATCGATGGCACCGACAAGCTGCGCGAAGGCGCGAAGATCGAACCTGTGACGCGCGAAGCTGCGGCGCGCGCAATGACGGTGACGCCCGGCAGCCGCCAGTCCGGCCATCGCAGCCATGGCGGCGGCAAGTGGAACGGCGGCCAGGGTCCGCGCAGCGCCGCCAGCGCGCCATGAATCCTTCGCGCATCTTCATCGAACGGCCGGTGGCGACTTCGCTGCTGATGGTCGCAATCCTGCTCGCCGGTATCGTGGCTTACAGGTTGCTGGCGATCTCCGCCCTGCCCCAGGTCGATTACCCGACGATCCAGGTCGTCACGCTTTATCCGGGCGCGAGCCCCGACGTGATGACCTCCTCCGTCACCGGCCCGCTCGAACGCCAGTTCGGCCAGATGCCGGGCCTCAACGAGATGAGTTCGACAAGCTCGGGCGGCGCCTCGGTCATCACGCTGCAATTTAGCCTCGATCTTGCGCTCGACGTTGCCGAGCAGGAAGTCCAGGCGGCGATCAACGCGGCCGGCTCGCTCCTGCCGACCGATCTGCCGAGTCCGCCGATCTACAACAAGGTGAATCCGGCCGATACGCCGGTACTCACGCTGGCGGTGACTTCGGCGACGCTGCCGCTGCCGACCGTGCAGGATCTTGTCGATACGCGGCTGGCGCAGAAGATTTCGCAATTGCCCGGCGTGGGCCTCGTCAGCCTTTCGGGCGGTCAGCGGCCAGCGGTGCGGATTCGCGCCAACCCGCAGGCGCTCGCCGCGCGTGGTTTGTCCATCGACGACCTGCGCATTGCAATCGGTAATGCCAACGTCAGTCAGGCCAAGGGCAGCTTCGACGGCCCCGAACGCGCTTCGACAATCGATGCGAACGACCAGCTTCGCTCGGCCGCCGAATATCGCAATATGATCGTCGCCTATGCCAACGGCTCGCCGCTGCGGCTCATCGATGTGGCGGATGTCATCGACGACGCCGAGAACACCAAGCTTGCCGCCTGGGCCAATACCGAGCCCGGTATCATCGTGAACATTCAGCGCCAGCCCGGCGCCAACGTGATCGAGGTCGTAGACCGCATCAAACGCTTGCTGCCGCAGCTCCAGGCCGCCCTGCCCGGGGCATTGAAGGTTGCGGTGCTGACCGACCGCACGGTGACGATACGCGCCTCGGTCGAGGACGTGCAGTTCGAGCTGATCCTGGCAATCGCGCTCGTCGTGATGGTGATCTTCCTCTTCCTGCGCAATTTCTCGGCCACGATCATCCCCAGCGTGGCAGTGCCGCTCTCGCTCGTCGGCACCTTCGGCGTCATGTATCTGGCAGGATTTTCGATCAACAATCTGACCTTGATGGCGCTGACGATCGCCACCGGCTTCGTCGTTGATGACGCCATCGTGATGATCGAAAACATCGCGCGCTACATCGAGGAAGGCGAGTCTCCGATGGCTGCCGCCTTGAAGGGTTCCGAGCAGATCGGCTTCACGATCATCTCGCTGACGTTTTCGCTGATCGCGGTGCTGATTCCGCTGCTCTTCATGGGCGATGTCGTCGGGCGCTTGTTCCGCGAATTCGCCATCACGCTCGCGGTCGCAATTTTGATCTCGGCGGTCGTTTCGCTGACGCTCACGCCGATGATGTGCGCGCGCCTCCTGCGCCATGTGCCCGAGGAACAGCAAGGCTGGTTCTACCATGCGGCGGGCAATTTTTTCGAACGCATGATCGCGCAATACGGACGCATGCTCACATGGGTATTGGCGCGGCAAGGCCTGGTGCTGATCGTGGCAATCGGCACGCTGGCGCTGACCGTCGTGCTTTATCTCATCGTGCCCAAGGGCTTCTTCCCGGTCCAGGATACCGGCGTCATTCAAGGTGTCACCGAGGCCGACCAGAGCGTTTCGTTCGCCGCGATGGCCGAGCGCCAGCAAAAACTCGCTGGCGTCGTGCTGCAAGACCCGGCGGTCGAGAGCATTTCGTCGTTTATCGGCATCGACGGCACGAACGCGACGCTCAACAGCGGCCGCATGCTGATCAATTTAAAGCCCAAGAAGGCGCGCGACGGCGACGCAGCCCAGATCGCACGGCGCTTGCAGCAACGCGTGGCGGCGGTGCCCGGCATCACGCTCTACATGCAGCCGGTGCAGGACTTGGGCATCGAAGACCGGATCAGCCGCACGCAATACCAGTTCACGCTCGAAGACCCCGATGCGAACCAACTTGCCACATGGGTGCCCAGGCTGATCGATCGCTTGAAGACCTTGCCGCAGCTCGCCGACGTGGCAAGCGATCTCCAGGTCCAGGGCTTGCAGGCGATGGTCCAGATCGACCGCGAGGCAGCCGGGCGGCTCGGCATCAGCGTTGCGACGATAGACAACGCGCTTTACAGCGCCTTTGGCCAGCGTCTGATCTCGACGATCTTCACGCAAGCGAGCCAGTACCGCGTCGTGCTCGAAGTCGGGCCAGAGTTCCAGCGCGGCCCCGCAGCGCTATCGCAAATCCATGTCGCAACCGCCGGCGGGCAGCAGATTCCGCTCTCATCCGTCGTGCGCGTGGTCGAACAGCCCGGCGCGCTCGCGATCAACCACCTGGGCCAGTTCCCGGCCGCGACGATTTCGTTCAATCTGGCCGAAGGCGCAGCGCTCGGCGAAGCGGTCAAGGCGATCCGCGAGGCCGAGACGCAAATGGAATTGCCGCCCAGCATGGCGACGCATTTCGCCGGCGCCGCAAACGCCTTCGAGTCCTCGCTCTCGAACACGCTGTGGCTGATCCTGGCCGCCATCGTCACGATGTATATCGTGCTCGGCGTGCTTTATGAAAGCTTCATCCATCCGATCACGATTCTCTCGACGCTGCCCTCGGCCGGCATCGGCGCGCTGCTCGCGCTGCTCGTGTCGGGCAACGATCTTGGCATCATCGCGATCATCGGCGTGATCCTTTTGATCGGCATCGTCAAGAAGAACGCGATCATGATGATCGACTTCGCGCTCGATGCCGAGCGCAGGCACGGCATGGCCCCGCGCGAGGCGATCTACCAGGCTTGCCTGTTACGCTTTCGCCCCATCCTGATGACGACGCTGGCGGCCCTGCTCGGCGCTTTGCCCTTGATGCTCGGCAGCGGCGTCGGCTCCGAGCTGCGCCAACCGCTCGGCATCACGATGGTCGGCGGCCTCCTGGTCAGTCAGGTGCTCACGCTGTTCACCACGCCGGTGATCTACCTCGCCTTCGACCGCCTCGCCCGCCGCCTGCGCGGCCACTCCGGCACCGCCCTACGCGCATGAAGTTCTCCGCGATCTTCATCGACCGTCCGGTCGCGACGACGCTGCTGACACTAGGCGTCGCGCTGGCCGGCATGCTGGCCTTCATGTTGCTCCCGGTCTCGCCGCTGCCGCAGGTCGACTTTCCAACGGTTTCCGTGCAGGCGTCATTGCCGGGCGCGAGCCCCGAGACGATGGCGGCGACGGTCGCCACGCCGCTCGAACGCGCGCTCGGCCGCATCGCCGGCATCACCGAGATGACTTCGTCGAGTTCGCTCGGCAGCACGCGCATCACGCTGCAATTCGATCTGGATCGCGACATCGACGGCGCCGCGCGCGACGTGCAGGCTGCGATCAACGCCGCGCGCAGCCTCTTGCCGACGAGCCTGCCGAACAATCCGACCTATCGCAAGGTGAATCCGGCCGACGCGCCGATAATGATTCTGGCATTGACCTCGCCAACCATGACGCAGGGCCAGATGTACGACGTGGCCTCGACGATCCTCGCGCAGAAGCTCTCGCAGGTGCAGGGCATCGGCCAGGTCAGCGTCGGCGGCAGTTCGCTGCCGGCCGTGCGCGTCGAACTCGATCCGGTTGCGCTCACGCATGCGGGGGTTTCGCTCGAAGACGTGCGCAATGCAATCGTCGCCACCAACGCTAACCGACCCAAGGGCGCGCTCGAAGACGGCGTGCGCCGCTGGCAGATCCAGGCCAACGATCAGGCACGCAGCGCGAAGGAATACGTCCCCTTGATCGTCGCCTGGAAGAACGGCGCGCCGATCAAGCTCGGCGACGTTGCCAATGTCATCGATTCGGTGCAGGACGTGCGCAACGCCGGCGTCGCCAACGGGCGCCCCTCGGTGCTGCTGATCCTCTCGCGCCAGCCGGGCGCCAACATCATCGACACGGTGGACCGCGTGCGCGCGCTGCTGCCGCAGTTGCGCGCCGCGATTCCGGCCGCCATCGACCTCGAAGTCGCGCAGGACCGCACGCCGACGATCCGCGCCTCGCTACGCGATGTCGAACGCACGCTGATGATTTCGATTGCGCTGGTGATCCTCGTGGTCTTCCTGTTCCTGCGCAATGGACGCGCCACGCTGATCCCCGCCGTCGCGGTGCCGGTTTCGCTCATCGGCACCTTCGGCGTCATGTATCTGGCCGGCTTCTCGCTCGACAATCTCTCGCTGATGGCGCTGACAATCGCCACCGGTTTTGTCGTCGACGATGCCATCGTCGTGCTCGAAAACATTTCGCGCCACATCGAGGCCGGCATGACGCCACGCGAAGCCGCGATTCGTGGCGCGCGCGAGGTCGGCTTCAC
>JAVBKC010000090.1:0-29376 GCA_031554255.1 Niveibacterium sp. | reverse complement strand
TTTGCGCCTTCCCGTGCAAAACCGCCTGCGCCGCCCGCGCTTGCGCTCTGCGCGTCCATCGCCGCCGCAAAGCCTTACATATCAAGCCTTCCCGCCGCTTCCCGCCGCATCCCACCTCCGGGCCGCCTCAGTGCCAATACTCCCGCCACTCCACAGATGCCTTGCACAGCGGCCCCGCGCGCAGGTTCGCTTTTACCAATTGCGTGGTCTAGTCTTGGAAACCGTCCGCAGCACGGGAGATCGCCATGATGAATCTCGGCAGGTTTCTGAGCATATTCATGTCGCTCGTCTTGCTGGCAGCCGGCGGCGGTGAGGCCTGCGCCGATCAGCCAAGCTATTTCACCTTCACACCACATTTCAAAGACCCCGATCCCGGCAAGCGAATCTGGGAAAAGCGTAGCCCAGGCTACGTCGAAACCCTGCCCTCTGGCCGCAGGAATACCTTCCGGATCAAGAAACAGGCAACGGTGAACGGTTTGCACGGTACGATCGTACAGAAGGTCGAAGAGCCCAGCTTCTTCGTCTTCATTGCCGATTCCGAAGCCGCGCGCAAGGAACTCTGGTGGTGGCGCGACAAGGGCCCATGGAGCTTCATGGGTACGATGGCCCAGATACGTGCGCCGATGCGGATCGACTAAGCCGCCGGGCATGTAAAAACGTGGATCGCCTTGATCGTACCTGGCCTCGGTCGAACAGCCCTCATGCTATCTTCGCCGCGCGATCCGGTCACGGGTCCAGGACAACGCATGCTAAAGCCAATCTCCCTACTTCTCGTCGAAGACAACGAAGACGACGCAATTCTGCTGATCGACCATTTTCGCCGCGCGGGCTACGAAGCACGCTGGCATCGCGTCGAGACACAAGCCCAATTCGTCGCAGCACTCGATAAAGGCGGCTGGGATCTGATCCTCAGCGATTACCGCTTACCCGGTTTTTCGGGCGATGCCGCGCTCGAACTCGTCAAGACGCGCGGGATAGACATTCCCTTCATGTTGATCTCGGGCATCATCGACGACGAGACCGCCTCGGCCGCGATGCGAGCCGGCGCGAAGGACTATTTGAGCAAAGACCGCCTCGACAGACTCGTCCCTGCCGTCGAACGGGAACTGAGCGAGGCGCGCATCCGGCGCGAGAGCCAGGCTGCAATCCGTGCAGCCGAGGGTCGCGAAACACGCATCGCCGCGATTGCGAGCAGCATCCCCGGAATGGTTTTTCAGTTGCATCCGACCCAAAACGGCGGCGTGCAGATCGACTATGCCGGCGAAGGCGCCATCATGGTATTCGGCGTCGCGCCGGCGGAACTCGTCGAAGACCGCGAGCGCTTACGGCAAATGATCCTGCCGGAGGATAGAAACAGTTTTTTCGATGCCCTCGCGCGCTGCGCCGAGCGGCTGACCGCATTGAACTGGGAAGGTCGGATTCGGGTGCCCGAAGGCGACGTGAAATGGATCAACGTACGCGGCTCGCCGCTGCGATTAGCCAATAATGTGATGCATTGGGCCGGCGTGATTCTGAATATCACGCACTCGAAACAATGGCAGGCGGAGCTTACGGATTCGCGCGCCCAGCTCGCTGCATTATCCAGCCACCTTCAGCGCATCAAGGAAGAAGAACGCGAACGCATCGCGCGCGACATCCATGACGTGCTGGGCGGCCTGCTCATCGGCATCAAGATCGAAGCCTCGCTTCTGGCCGGAAAACTCGCAGGCGACGACAAACTCTGCGAGCGATCGAAACGCATTGCCACGATGCTCGACGAGGCAATTGCCACATCGAGCCGGGTCGCGCGCGAGCTGCGGCCTGGCATCCTGAAGGAATTCGGACTCGCGGCGGCGATCGAAAGCCATGCCGAAGATTTCTCGCAGCGCATGAGCATGCCTTGCCGCGTGTTATGCGCCGACTACGACATTTCGTCGAACGAAGACACCGAGATCGCAATCTTCCGGGTTTTCCAGGAAGCGCTGACGAATATCGTCAAACATGCACGCGCGAGTTCGGTCGAAGTACGCTTGATGCAGGAAGGCGACGAAATCGTGCTGCAAGTCGTAGACAATGGGGTGGGCATCAGCCGTAGCGATTTCGCGAAACCGCGCTCCTTCGGTTTGCGCGGCATGCGCGAACGCGTCGCCGGTCTGGGCGGCTCGCTCGAAATCCGGGCGCAGCCCGGTCAGGGCACGGAACTCGTACTGCGAGCGCCGAAAGATCAGCAAAACGAGGAAGCTACAGAATGAGTGAAACTGCGATTCGGGTTCTGATCGTCGACGACCATGCAATCGTCCGTCAGGGGCTCAAGTCCATCCTCTCCGATACCGAGGATCTTGTCGTCACCGGCGAAGCCGATTGCAGCAGTCGCGCCTTGCAGAAAATTCGCGAGGACGAATTCGAAATCGTGCTACTGGACGTAAACATGCCGGACCGCAACGGCATCGATACCCTCAAGCTCATCAAAAAGGAGTTCCCTCGCCTGCCGGTACTGATGCTCTCCATGCATGCCGAAGATCAATACGCAATCCGCGCGCTACGCGCGGGCGCGGCAGGCTATCTCACCAAGCAAAGCGCGCCGGAACTGCTCGTCAGCGCGATCCGTCAGGTTGCCGCAGGCAAAAAATACGTCAGTGCGACGCTCGCCGAACAATTGGTCGAAGCAATCACCGAAGACGACCGCCCCCCGCACGAAAGACTCTCCGACCGTGAATTCCAAACGCTTGTCATGATCGCTACAGGCAAAACATTGACGCAGATCGGGGAAGAATTAAATTTATCTGTCAAAACAGTTAGTGTCTATCGTGCACGGCTCCTCGAAAAGATGAAACTCAAGAACAATGCGGAACTGACGCACTACGGTCTGAAACACGGCCTGGTCGATTGACCCGGCCACCACGGACGCCATAAACCCGCACACGCAACAATGAACCCGCCCAGCCAAAGCCCCTCTGAAATCGCCCGCGAAGTGCTGCTTCGACTCGCAGTCAGCCGAATCCCGCCGACACCGGATAATTTCCGCGAATTCTATGAACAAATATCGGGTGCACAGGCTGAAGAGAGCTTTCCCGAGCGCGAATTCCGTTCGCTTGCAGCTTCGCTGCCGCACCAAACCGCCAGTCAGAAAGAGATCGCACAGCGCTTCGAAGCCGCAATCAACAACAGAAACTGGGCGAGCTTTCGCAAGCGCATGCAACAGATCTTTCAGGAAGCCGCCGAGGCAAGCCCGCCCTGGGGCACGCTGATCCGCGATCTGTTCGTACAAATCGACCGTCGCGATGGAGAAATTTCGAGCACGCACAAACGCCAAGCGCTCGAACAAGTACTCAAAACCCATCAAGGCAACGCACAGCAATTGTTTCTGCGGCTCCAGGCCATCGTCGGGAATTGGCGCGCCGAACCGCACGGCTCGGAGCTGAATGACCTCGCGCCCGCCTCCAACGACATGCGGCAACTTGTCGCCCAGACGCTGGACGAAGCGATCAAGGGTTTGCTCGTCGAAACGCCCGATCTGGCCGAGGTCGCAAGCGCACTCGCGGCCGAACTGCGCCAGCCAAAGCACGATTTCGACTCCGAAAGCTTTGCCCGCCGCCTGCGCGACTTCGCCTACAAGGTCGAATGGGTCGTACAGGACCAGGCGGGCGTGCGCAACGGCCTAGTCAAACTGCTACGGCTCGTCATGGAGAGCATCAACGATCTGGTACTCGACGACACGTGGATGCAGGGACAGATCGCGGACGTGCTCGAAGTCACCAATGGCCCGCTCGACCGCAAGGCGATCGACGCGCTCAGCCGCCGCATGCGCGACCTGATTCTCAAGCAAGGTCTGCTCAAGAAAAGTCTGGTCGAAGCACAGGAGCGGCTCAGGACACTGCTCGGCAGCTTCGTCGATCACCTTTCGACTTTCTTCGATTCGACCGGCGGCTACCACGACCGTATCGAACGCTGCGCAAACCAGGTGGCGAAGGCCGCGTCGATCACCGATCTTTCCGCCGTCATCGACGAACTCGTGCGCGAAACGCGCGATGTCCAGATGCGCGCCGAAAACTCGCGCAGCTCCTTGACCACATTGCGCGAGCAGGTAGACACCGCCAATAGCAAGATCGCACGGCTGCAAACCGAGCTGGCCACAACGAATGAACTCGTACGCCACGACCCGCTGACCGGCGCGCTCAACCGCAAAGGTATGGACGAAACGCTCTCGCGCGAAATCGGCCGCGCCCGGCGCCATGACAAACAACTGTGCCTGGCGCTCATCGACGTTGACGATTTCAAACAGATCAACGACCGTCTCGGCCCCAAGGCCGGCGACGATGCGCTCGTCCACCTGGCGCAGGTAATCGGCGATTCGGTGCGTCCGCAGGATTCTGTCGTACGCTACGGCGGCGAGGAATTCGTGATCGTGCTGCCCGACATCGGTGTCGAGGAAGCCGCCCAAGTCGTGCGCCGCCTCCAGCGCGAAGTCACGCGCAACTTCTTCCTGCACGACAACCGCAAATTGCTGATTACCTTCTCCGCCGGCGTTTGCGAGCTACGCGCGGGAGAGAAACGACAACAGGCGTTAAACCGAGCCGACGAAGCGATGTACGCTGCCAAGCGCGCCGGGAAAAACCGCGTCGAAATCGCGCCGTAGCAAAACCACCGCCGCTAACGCGGCGGTAAACGGACAAGGCCCGCACGAATGCGGGCCTTGGAATTCCTGGCTCCCCGAGTTGGGCTCGAACCAACGACCTACGGATTAACAGTCCGGCGCTCTACCAACTGAGCTATCAGGGAACAGAGAAAGCAATGATAGACGACAACATGCTTGTCGTCAAGCCAAAATTTATCTGTCTTGTCTCATTATCTTAGACTGCTATTTTGAGGACGAATTTTCTGCGCCTGGCGGCTCAGAGGAAACGGTCGAGCAATTTGCGGCTGTGGCGGTCGAGCAGGCCGGTGTCGCGAATCAGGAACTGGATGCCGTGCGTGTCGGCGATCAAGAGGCTCGTGTGGCCGAGCCGGCGGATATCCTCTTCGCCCTTGAGCACGAAGCGCGTTGCGCCACGGCTGGTTTCGACCTCCCAGGTGCTCGGCGTCGCAAAGCTCGACACGCTCACGAGCCGACTGATTTCCGGCACGAATTCGCGACTCGCAAGCGCCTCGGCGACGCGCTTGCGCAGCGAGTCGGGTAGATCGGTCATGCGATCGATCCAGGCCAGTTCGTGGCCTTCCGCCCCGATAAGCGAAACCCCCTCGTCGGGCGCAGCAATCGGGAAGGCGCGGACGGGCGTGACGTTTTCATGACGGCCGTTCGCATCGATCAGAATCAGGCGGCCGAAGGCGTCGAATTCGAGCGCGAAATCGGCCTTTATTGGCGTCGTGTCGTTCATGCCTTCACCGCTTCGGCTTTGGGTTCAAGTGCTGCGCTGGGCGCTTCTGCCTCGGTATCGATGTTGCGTGCCTGGGCTTCGTAGAGACGCCGATAGGCACCGTTACGTTCCATGAGATCGTCATGCGGGCCGACTTCGACGATCTGGCCGCGATCCATTACGACGAGCCGGTCGGCTTTGCGCAAGGTAGACAAACGGTGCGCGATCGCGATTGTCGTGCGGCCGCGCACGAGGTTGTCGAGCGCTTTCTGGATTTCCTTTTCGGTTTCGGTATCGACCGACGAGGTTGCTTCGTCAAGAATCAATATCCGCGGGTCGATAAGCAAGGCGCGCGCAATCGAGATGCGCTGGCGTTCCCCGCCCGAGAGCCCCTGCCCGCGCTCGCCGACGAGCGAATCGTAGCCTTGCTGCAAACGCAGAATGAATTCGTGCGCATGTGCCGCGCGCGCGGCCGCGATGATTTGCTCGCGCGTTGCATCCGGCTTGCCGTAGGCGATGTTGTCGGCAATCGTGCCAAAAAAGAGGAAGGGCTCCTGCAACACCAGGCCGATATGGCTCCGGTATTCGGATACGCGCAGCGAGCGCGTATCCACACCATCGACCCGGATCGCACCTTCGGTCACGTCGTAGAAGCGGCAGATCAGGTTCACCAGCGTGCTCTTGCCAGAACCGCTGTGGCCCACCAGACCGATCATCTCGCCCGGCTCGATCTTCAGCGACAGATCGCGGATCACGGAGCGGTTGCCATAGCGAAAACCGACATCGCGCAATTCGATTGCGCCCGAGATGCGCGGCAAGTGCACGGGTTTAGTCGGTTCTGGCACGTTCGAGACATGGTCGAGAATGTCAAAAATCCGTTTTGCGCCCGCTGCCGCTTTTTGCGTCACGGAGACGATGCGGCTCATCGAATCGAGCCGGCCGTAAAAGCGGCCGATGTAGGCAAGAAAGGCGGTCAGCGTACCGACCGTAATCTCGCTGCGCGAGACTTGCCAGATCCCGAAGGCCCAGACGACGAGCAGGCCGATTTCGGTCAGCAGCGATACGGTGGGCGTAAACAACGACCAGGTTCTGTTGAGCCTGTCGTTGATCGCGAGGTTGTGCCGGTTGGCTTCGCGAAAGCGCAGCGCCTCGCGCTTTTCCTGCGCGAACGCCTTGACGACGCGGATGCCCGGAATCGTGTCGGCGAGCACATTGGTGACCTCGCCCCATACGCGGTCGATCTTCTCGAAGCCGGTGCGCAGGCGGTCGCGCACGAGATGGATCATCCAGGCGATGAAGGGCAAGGGCAGCAGCGTGACGAGCGCAAGCCACGGGTTGATCGAGAACAGAATCACCGATGTCATACCGATCATCAATACGTCGGTAATGAAATCGAGCGCGTGCAGCGAAAGGAATACGCTGATGCGGTCGGTTTCCGAACCGATCCGCGCCATCAGGTCGCCAGTGCGTTTGCCGCCAAAATATTCGAGCGAGAGCTGCAACAGATGCTCGTAGGTCGTGGTCCGCAAATCCGCCGCGATCCGCTCGGATGCGAGCGAGAGAATATAGGTCTTGGCCCAGCCCAGGCCCCAGGAAACAAGCGAAGCGGCAAACAGGCCGCCAAGCAAGAGCGCGACAACGGAAGGCTCGATGCGGTGGCCGCTCTGGAACGGAATCAATACCTCGTCCATCAAGGGCATATACAGATACGGCGAGACGAGCGTCGCCGCCGTTGCGCCCAACATCAGCAGAAAACCGGCGAGCAATTGACCGCGATAGGGATGCGCGAAGCGCCAGAGCCGGAATAGCGTCCACGTCGAAGGTGGCGTATAGAGTTCGCGCGCGCAAACCGGGCATTCGTCTTCATCGGGCGGCAGCGGCGTCTTGCAACTCGGGCAAAGCGCCTCCTCTTCCTCTATCCGCGCTTTGCCTGCCGCGCGGACGTCGCGCTGAAGTTCGAACTGGCGGATCAGACGCAGCGCGGCAAGGTTGTGGGCCAGCGTGTAACGCCAGACCGCGAGCCGCGAGTCGGCGTCGCAAAGCTCCAGCGTGCCGACGCCAGCATGGTCGTAATGCACGAGCCGCAAACTCGCCTGGAAGTCCCAAGCCTGCCACACGCTGGCGCCAGGCATGCGCGCAAGCAGCCGCCGCTCGGTCGCGACGAGCAGGCCGGACGCGAAGTGCAATTGCGCGTCGAGGTCAACCTCAAGCCAGGCTACGACGTTCTCATCGGCTAACAACTGGGTTTGAAGCTCAAGACGCCAGGCTTCGGACAAGGTATTACGTATTGAAACGGGAGTTCGGTGTTCTGTTGTCATTGTGAATGCGTTGCCCTGCGCGGTATGGCGACGCGGACCGGATGTCCAGGCCGCCTTTGAAAGCCCGTCGCACACTCGATATGCGGGCATTTGCGGTATTCTGGCGCGTTGTATTGCGCGCTGCCCGCGCCGGGTCAGGCAAGTATATAGCATGGTCCGCGAGGGACGCCGCACGCTGGCTTTGCTCGCGCAAATGCATTTTCGCCCGTTCCGCCGCTGTCTCACGATTGGATCATGAAGAAGAAAGACATCGAATTCCTGCGCATGACATATCTGCGCGGTCCGAATATCTGGACCTACCGGCCTGTGCTCGAAGCCTGGGTAGACATCGGCGAACTCGAGGATTTTCCGTCGAACAAATTACCCGGTTTCAACGAGCGCCTGACTGCCTGGCTGCCCTCGCTGATCGAGCACCGCTGCGGTGTCGGCGAGCGCGGCGGCTTCGTCCAGCGCCTGCACGAAGGCACTTGGGCGGGCCATATCCTCGAACACGTGACAATCGAATTGTTGAATCTCGCGGGTATGCAGACGGGTTTCGGCAAGGCGCGCTCGACCGGCGAAATCGGTGTCTACAAAGTCGTCGTGCGGGCGCGCGACGAACGTGTCGCGCGCGCGGCAATGAACGCCGCGCGCGAACTCATGATGGCAGCCATCGAAGATCGTCCGTTCGAGGTGACCGGCACGGTCGCGAATCTGCGTGAAATGGTCGACGACCTGTACCTGGGGCCAAGCACGGCCTGCATCGTCGATGCCGCGACCGGGCGCAAGATTCCGGCGATCCGCCTCAACGAAGGCAATCTCGTCCAGCTTGGCTACGGCGCGCGCCAGCGTCGCATCTGGACCGCCGAAACCGACCGCACCAGCGCGATTGCCGAGGGAATTTCCAGCGATAAGGATCTGACCAAGAGTCTGCTTGCCTCCTGTGGCGTGCCGGTGCCCGAGGGCCAGATCGTCGCGAGCCCCGCGGCGGCCTGGGAAGCCGCCGAGGACATCGGCCTGCCGGTCGTAGTCAAACCGAGCGACGGCAACCACGGTCGCGGCGTTTCGATCGAACTCGAAACGCGCGAGGAAGTCGAGGCCGCCTATCATCTGGCCGATCGCGAAGGTAGCGAAGTCATCGTCGAACGCTTTATTCGCGGCAACGAGCACCGCCTGCTCGTCGTCGGCAATCGCGTGGTCGCGGCCGCCCGTGGCGAAGCGGCCTGGGTCACGGGCGACGGGCGTTCGACGGTGCTCGAATTGATAGCCTCGCAGCTCAATACCGACCCGCGTCGAGGCCTGACCGAGGACTTCCCGCTCAATAAAATCAGTCTGGACGAAGACCCCGCAATCGGGCTCGAACTCAAGCGCCAGAACCTCGCGCCGGACTCGCTGCCGGGCGACGGCCGACGTGTGCTGATTCAGCGCAACGGCAATGTCGCCTGGGATGTCAGCGATGCGGTGCACCCGGAAGTCGCGGCAAGCGTCGCGCTCGCCGCGCGTATCGTCGGGCTCGACATCGCCGGCGTAGACCTCGTCGCCGAGGACATCTCGCGCCCACTCGCAGCACAAGGCGGCGCAATCGTCGAAGTCAATGCAGGCCCCGGCCTTCTGATGCATCTGAAACCCGCCGACGGCACGCCGCGCCCGGTCGGCCGTGCAATCGTCGATCATCTGTTCCCGGAAGGCGACACCGGCCGTATTCCGATCATCGGCGTGGCCGGCACCAAGGGCACGAACATGATCGCCCGGCTCGTAGCCTGGCTGATCCACCTTTCAGGCCAGCATGTCGGCCTGGCTTGTCGCGACGGGCTCTACCTCGATCGGCGCCAGGTCGAAAAAGGCAATTGCGCAAACTGGGCGGCCGGCGAGCGTCTCTTGATCAATCGTTCGATCCAGGCTGCCGTGTTCGAAAACGGCAGCGAACTCATCCTCTCCGAGGGCCTCGCCTACGACCGCTGCCAGATCGGCGTCGTCACCGACGTCAGCGGTTTCGACGCGCTGCGCGAATATCACATCCAGGAACCGGAGCAGGTCTACAGCGTGCTGCGGACGCAGGTGGACGTCGTTCTGCCCGATGGCGTAGCCGTGCTCAACGCAGCCGATGCGTTGGTCGCCGAAATGGCCGAGCTTTGCGATGGCGAAGTCGTGTTCTACGCCTGCGCGGCGGATTTGCCGCCACTGGTCGAACACCTTGCGCAGTGCCGCCGCGCGGTCTTCCTGCGCGATGGCCAGGTCATCCTCGCCAACGGCCCGGACGAGGCAGCGCTCGCGCGTCTGGAAACCTTTCCGCTTGCGCACGTCGGGAATGCGAACGACGCGGCCGAGATCATCCTTGCCGCGACCGCCACGGCCTGGGCCTTCGGCATCTCGCCGGACCTGATCGCCGCCGGCATCGAAACATTCGAAATCGAACGCAAACCCGCGTTAAAACCGCTGACCCGCGCACGTTCGGCACGCCAAGTCTGAAAAGCACCACAACAGGAAGAATTCGATGCAAGTCTCGCGCATCCGTGCCCTTCGCGGCCCGAACCTTTGGAGCCGCCACACCGCCATCGAGGCAATCGTCACCTGCTCGGAAGCCGAATGCAAGATCGACGATCTGCCTGGATTCGAAGCGCGACTGCGCATGCGCTTTCCGGAAATCGGCATACTGCAACCGGAAAGCCACGAGGAAACCGTCGCCTTGGCCCACGCGCTCGAATATACGACGCTGGCGCTGCAGGCCGAAGCCGGCTGCCCGGTCACGTTTTCTCGCACAGCGCAGACTTTCGAGGCCGGCATTTATCAAGTTGTCATCGAATACACCGAGGAGGCGGTCGGCCGACTCGCGCTGGAGCTTGCCGAGGCATTGATCCAAACGGCCATCGACGACAAAGCTTTCGATCTGCCCGATGCGCTGGCCCGCCTGCGCGATCTCGACGAGAACCTCAGGCTAGGGCCGAGTACCGGCGCCATCGTGCAGGCTGCGGCGGCACGCGGCATTCCGTACCGCCGACTCACCGAAGGCAGCCTCGTGCAGTTCGGCTGGGGCAGCCGGCAGCGGCGGATTCAGGCGGCGGAGACCGACTGGTCGAGCGCAATCTCCGAATCCATCGCACAAGACAAGGAACTGACGAAAAAACTGCTGCATGCGGCCGGCGTGCCGGTGCCGCGGGGCCGCCCGGTTACGGATGCCGAGGACGCCTGGGCGGCGGCCTGCGAGATCGGCCTGCCGGTCGTGGTCAAACCGCAGGACGGCAACCAGGGCAAAGGCGTTACGGTAAATATTGCAACGCGCGAGCAATTGCTGGCCGCCTATGCCACCGCAATCGAGTTTCGCGACAACATCATGGTCGAGCGCTACCTGCCCGGCCATGACTTTCGCATGCTCGTTGTCGGCGACAAGCTCGTTGCCGCCGCACGCCGCGAACCGCCCCAGGTCGTCGGCGACGGCATTCATACGGTTCGCGAACTCGTCGCACAGATCAACTGTGATCCGCGTCGCGGCGAAGGCCATGCCACCTCGCTGACGAAAATCCGCCTCGACGATATCGCGCTCGCACGGCTCGCCGCCCAGGATCTGTCGGCCGAATCGGTTCCGGCCAAGGGCCAGCGCGCGACGCTGCGCAACAACGCCAACCTGTCCACGGGCGGCACGGCGACCGACGTCACCGACGACGTGCACCCCGAAGTCGCGGCACGCGCCGTCGCCGCCGCGCAAATGATCGGTCTGGACATCTGCGGCGTCGATATCGTCTGCGACAGCGTGCTGCGTTCGCTCGAAGAGCAGGCCGGCGGCATTGTCGAAGTCAATGCCGCGCCGGGCTTGCGCATGCATTTATCGCCCTCCTACGGCAAGGGCCGCGCGGTGGGCGAGGCGATTGTCGAGCACATGTTCGCAGGCGGCGACAAGGGCCGTATCCCGCTCGTCGCTGTCACCGGCACCAACGGCAAAACAACGACGGTGCGCCTGATCGCGCATCTGTTCGCCGCGAACGGCCTGCGCGTCGGCATGACGAACACCGATGGCGTCTACATCCAGAACCGGCAAATCGACAGCGGCGACTGCAGCGGTCCGCGCAGCGCGCGCAATGTGCTGATGCACCCGGACGTTGACGCGGCCGTGCTCGAAACCGCGCGCGGCGGCCTCTTGCGCGAGGGGCTCGCCTTCGACCGCTGCCAGGTCGCGGTCGTCACCAATATCGGGCTTGGCGATCACCTGGGCCTGAACTACATCACGACGGTCGAAGAGCTCGCGGTACTCAAGCGCGTCATTGTCCAGAACGTCGCGCCCGATGGCGTCGCAGTGCTCAACGCCGCAGACCCTATCGTTGCCACCATGGCCGACAATTGCCCGGGCTCCGTCACCTTCTTCGCCCGCGATCGTCATCACCCGATCATGGCGATGCACCGCGCCCAGGGCAAACGCGTCGTGTATGTCGACGGCAATGAAATCGTCGCAATCGCAGGCGCCGAAAAACATCGCATTGCACTCGATGAAATCCCCGTCACGCATGGCGGTACGATAAGCTTCCAGGTCGAAAACGTGATGGCCGCCACTGCAGCGGCATGGGCCGCAGGCGTGCCGTGGGACGCGATCCGCACCGGACTGGCGAACTTTGCGAACGATTCGGACAATGCGCCGGGCCGCTTCAATGTCTTCAATTATCGCGGCGCCACCGTCATTGCCGACTACGGCCACAACCCGGATGCAATGCAAGCGCTCGTTACCGCCGTCGAAGCGATGCCGGCGCGTCGCCGCAGTGTCGTAATCAGCGGCGCCGGCGACCGGCGCGACGACGACATTCGCCAGCAAACCGAAATTCTTGGGCAAGCCTTCGAGGATGTAATTCTCTACGAAGACCAATGCCAGCGCGGACGCGCCGACGGTGAAGTCATCGCCCTGCTGCGCGAAGGGCTGGCCTGCGCGCAGCGCACGCAAAACGTGCAAGAGATACGCGGCGAATTCCTTGCGATCGATACCGCGCTGGCCGCCCTGCAGCCCGGCGACCTCTGCCTGATCCTTGTCGACCAAATCGATGAAGCGCTTGCCCATATCACGCAGCGTATTACCGAGAGCTGAACGATTTACCCGAAATAGATGATTTAAAAACTCTTAAAACAGATGACATGGCGCAAAGTAAATAGGAATTTGCCGAAATACAACAAACATTAATTCGAAATTAATTGCTGCTTAGTTCTTTCGATCAATTGCAGTTGCAATACAAGCCCACTATCCTTGCTCACCGCGACAGCGGACTACCTTTATTGCAAAGGGTGGCCGTCTGCCGAAAAACACTTTGGAGAGCAAGAAAAATGCAGAACAAAATTTTTGCCGCACTGGTACTTGCCGGTGTTTGTACCTCGGGTTTTGCCGCCGAATCCTCGGTGACGCTCTACGGTATTGTCGATATGGGTTATTCGTACCGTACTGACAACTACGACAAGGCTGATCTTTACAGCCCCGCTGGCGTTCTAACGAGGCCCGGTGTGAAAAGCCGCAGCGGTTTCGATAGCGGCCAAGCAGCCGGCACGCGTCTGGGCGTGCGAGGCTCGGAACAACTGATGCCCGGTATTGATGCGATCTTCACGCTCGAAGCCGGCATCAATGCCGACACGGGCGCAGCTGGCCAGGGCGCGCTTGCCTGGGGCCGTGAGAGCACCGTTGGTCTGAATATCCAGGGCACGACGATCAAGCTGGGCCGTCAATTCAGCCCGATCTATGCCATCTACGCCGCCAACGAGCCGTTCGCCCTAGGCACGGTCGGACAGGCCAGCAACGTCATCAAGAACATCAGCAAGTACACGCGTCTGGACAACTCGCTTGTTGTCAATACGCCGTACTTCGGCAATGTTTTCGCCGTTGATGCCGCCTATTCGATGCGGGCTGCGGGTAACGAGGAAATCGGCAACAACACCACCACCGCTGCAGGTGCCGCCGGCGCTACAGCCGCCGCCAATGGCAGCCAGTACGGCGCGATCTACGGCAAACTCAAATTTGCCGATCGCTTCTTTATCATCGGCGGTTTCAACCAGGCCAAGGCCCACAATCTGGTTCCGATGATTGCCACGACGGGTGATTACCGCGACCAGTCGTATCGTGCTTGGGACGTGCTGGGCGCAGCGGACTTCGGTTTTGCCCGCTTCACCCTCGGCTACGAAAACGTGAAGGACGGTCTTACTCGCGCAACGAGCTGGAAGAGAAATTCGGCTGGCATGATTATCCTGAATCCGAACGCAGGCGACGCCCTCACCTACAACCGCATTCATGCTGGCGCCAAAGTGCCGCTCGGCAACTTCACCCTGCTCGCTTCGTATAACTATTCGAAGGACAAGCAGGATATGGACTTGAAGGCCCAACAGATCTCGCTGGGCGGTCTTTATGCCTTCTCCAAGCGCACGGATGTATACGCGGCCTACTCCAAGATCACGACTGGCGATGGCCTTACCTCGTCCAGCGGCTACGACGTAGGTGACGCCACCCAAGGCAACGGCGCTGCTGCCGGCAACGGCTACCGCAGTGGCCTGAACGTCGGCCTGCGTCACCGCTTCTGATCTTCCGAGTTTCATCGTCGCATTGCGACGGCTCCATCCCCATTTCAAAGCGCCCGTCTGGGCGCTTTTTTTTATTGTCCGGAAATCTTGCCCGCACTTGGTAGACTGGCGCATTCCTATTGCACGTCCGCCCGTCATGCCCAGCATCCAGCGTCTGCCAGAAATTTTGATCAACCAGATCGCAGCGGGCGAAGTCGTCGAACGCCCCGCTTCGGTGCTCAAGGAAGTCCTTGAAAATAGCCTCGACGCCGGTGCGCGCGCAATCGAGGTGCAGCTCCAGCAAGGCGGCGTCAAGCAAATCCGCGTCAGCGACGACGGCTGCGGAATCGCCAAGGAAGAACTGGTGCTGGCGCTCGAACGCCATGCCACGAGCAAGATTGCCTCGCTCGACGATCTCGAACATGTGGCGACAATGGGCTTTCGTGGCGAGGCGCTCGCATCCATCGCCTCGGTCGCACGCGTCATGCTGACCAGCCGCGCACAGGGCGACGCCCACGCCTGGCGTATCCATGCCGGCGAAACAGTGGCCGCGCCGGCCGCACTGAGTGGCGGCACCGTCGTCGAAGTCGCGGACCTCTACTGGAACGTGCCGGCACGGCGTAAATTCTTGAAAAGCGAAAATACAGAATTCGCCCATTGCGACGACGTTTTCCGCCGCATTGCGCTCGCGCGGCCCGAAGTCGCCTTCCAGCTCCAGCACAACGGCCGCGTCGGCCAGCGCCTGACGCCTGGCGACATGCAGCGGCGCTGCGGCGAAATCTTGGGCGAAGAATTCCTTACCCATGCCCGCGAGCTAGACGTCGAGGCTGCCGGGCTTGGCCTCACCGGTTACGCAGCCCTGCCCGCTTATGCGCGCGCCAGCCGCGATGCCCAATACTTCTTCGTGAATGGCCGTTTCGTACGCGACAAGCTGATCCAGCACGCGCTGCGCGAAGCCTATGTCGATATCCTGCACGGCAGCCGACATCCGGCCTTTGTGTTGTTCCTGACACTGGACCCGGCGCTGGTCGACGTCAATGTGCACCCGGCCAAAACCGAGGTGCGCTTTCGCGAGGCGCGCGCAATTCACCAGTTCGTCTTCCATGCGGTGAGCCGCGCGCTCGCCACGCCAATCGCCCATGCTGCCGCGCCAGAAAGCGTGGCAACGTCCGACACCCCGCTGTACGAGCCGACGCCGCGCGCCGAGCCCGAGCAATATCGCCTGGGCGTCAGCGAACCGCGCCAGAGCTACCACGTCGGCAATACCGGCGAGCGCATGCCATCGGCAAGCGCGGCAAACAGCTTCTATCGCGCATCCGACATCCCGTCCGCGTCGCAGCACATCCCGGCCGCATCTGACATCGACAGCGCGCCGCTAGGCTACGCGCTCGCACAGATGCATGGCGTTTATGTGCTCGCACAGAACATGCAGGGCCTCGTGCTCGTCGATATGCATGCCGCGCACGAGCGGATTCTTTACGAAAAGCTCAAATACGTTCTCGACGGTGCGCCCACCACGCAACGCCTGCTGATTCCCGCCGTGTTCGGCGTATCGAGCCGCGAAATGGCTTGCGCCGAAACGCAGCAGGAAACGCTGGAGCGCATGGGCTTTGAAATCGCGGCGGCCGGCCCGTCCGAACTTGCCGTGCGCAGCGTGCCGGCGTTGCTCGCGCGCGCCGACATCATCGCGCTGGCCCGCGCACTACTCGCGGAACTCGCCGAATACCCCGCCTCCGACGTAATTACCGCGCGGCGCAACGAATTGCTCGCCACGCTCGCTTGCCACGGCGCCGTGCGCGCCAACCGCAGCCTCTCCTTACCCGAGATGAATGCGCTGCTGCGCGAAATGGAAGCGACCGAGCGGGCCGACCAATGCAATCACGGCCGCCCAACCTGGACTCAATTGTCGATGAGCGAACTCGACAAATTGTTCCTGCGTGGGAGATAAAACCTAAAAATGGAGAATGGTATGCAGAATTTCATCGGACTTTCGCGCGCGCAATCGCTCTGCGCGCCGCTCTGCGGACTGGCCCTGGCGGGCGCGGCTTTGGCCGAAGAGCCGATGCGAGCCCACCGCGCCACGTTGCAGGATGTCACCGTATTTCTGCGTGGCGCCCAACTGTTGAGCACAGCCACAGTCGATCTGCCGGCGGGCAATACCGACGTGGTGTTTTCCAACGTGGCCGGCAACATCAACGAGCAGAGTCTGGCGGTCGAGGCCGATGGCGGCGTGATCGTGCTTTCGTCGAGCATGCGCAACGACTTCCTCGGCGACGAGGCGCTCTCCCCCCAGGCCGCCGAACTCAAGCAGCAACTCGAAAAACTCCGCTTCGACAAAGCGCATATCAACAACCAGATCGAAGTCGTCAAGGCACAAGTCGCGGTGATGATAGGCGAACGCCCTGCAGCCCAGACAAGCAGTCTATCCACGGTCGAAATGGCCCGCATGCTCGATTTGATCGACAAGAAAATGGCGCCGCTCTTGGACTCACGCCTCAAGGCGCAACAGCAGATCGTGCGGCTCGACGAGCAGATAACCAAAACCGAGAAGCAACTCGCCGAGCTTTTGCAGAAAAACCTGCAACCCGGCGGGCAGATCACCGTGCGCTTCCACACCGAGCACGCCACAAGCTGCCATGTACGCCTCTCCTACGTGGTACCCGATGCGGGATGGGTGCCGGCATACGATATCGGCGTCAAGAAGGCTGGTGCGCCGGTCAGCTTCACTTACAAAGGCACGGTATTTCAGAACAGCGGTATAAGCTGGAACAATGTGCGGCTAAGCCTTTCAACGGGCAACCCGGCCGAAAGCGCGCAAGCGCCGGAGTTGAAACCCGCCTATTTGCACTGGTATCGCCCCCTCCCGCAACAGGAAGTCGCCATGGCCCAAATGGCCCAGCAGGCCCCGGCTCCCTTGCAGCGAGGACGCCAGGCGCCGGCCCAGCAACAGGCACTCGACGGCTACGTGACGACCAATGCCGAAGGTATCGACACGCGTTTCGACATCAGCCTGCCTTATTCGATTCCGTCCGACGCCAAGGGCCACGTCGTGATGATCAAGAGCACCGAACTGCAAGGCGAATATCGTTACATCGCCACGCCGAAACTCGATCGCGACGCATTCCTGCAAGTGCGCATCGCCAATTGGGAGCGCCTGAACCTCTTGCCGGGCAAGAGCAATATTTTCTTTGCCGGCGCTTTCGTCGGACAGGGCAATATCGACCCGCGCATGGGGAAAGACACCATGAACGTCTCGCTCGGCCGCGACAAAAACATCATCGTGACCCGCAAAACCGACGAGACAAATACCGGAAAGCCTGAATTCTTCGGCGGCGACGTACGCTCTGCCTATGCGTACAGCATTAACGTGCGCAATACGCGCAAGAACGCCGTCAAGCTTGTAGTGTTCGATCAGATTCCGGTCAGTCGCAATAGCGAAGTCAAAGTAATCGATCAGTCCTTCGACAACGACGCTACCTACACCGCCGACACCGGCGGACTGCAATGGACGCTGGATCTCGCGCCGAACGAATCGCGCACGCTGCGCTTCGGCTACTCGGTAAAGTACCCGAAGGACGGGCAGACCGTCGGGCTATGAGGCATGTCGGGGCCGCTGTAAAAACTACGGTTTGCGCCCCGCCAGCCAGGCCGCGAACTCGGCGCCGACTTCCGCATGCTTGAGGCCGAGTTCGACCATTGCCTGTAGATAGCCCAGCTTGTGGCCGCAGTCGTAGCGTGTGCCCTTGAAGCGGTAGGCAAGCACGGCCTCCTCGCTCATCAGCGAAGCGATTGCGTCGCTCAGTTGCAGTTCGCCCTGGGTGCCGGGCGTAAGGTTTCGGATATGTTCGAAGATATGCGGCGTCAATATATAACGACCGATCACGCCAAGCGTGCTCGGTGCGTTTTCGGGTTTGGGTTTTTCGACGATGCCGGTGCAGCGCAGCACATCGCCTGTCGCGCTCTGGGTGCTGAGGATGCCGTACTGTCCGGTGGCCTCGCGCGGCACGTCCATAGCGCCGAGCACCGAACAACAGTGGTAGTCGTAGACCTTGCACATCTGCCCTATCGTCGGGCTAAGCTTATCGCCGTCTATCAGATCGTCGGCCAGCATCACGGCGAAAGCCTCGTCGCCGATGACGGGCGCGGCGCAAAGCACGGCGTGGCCAAGCCCCAAAGCTTCGGGCTGGCGGACGAAGATGCAGTTGACGCCCTTGGGAACCGTGTCCTGCACGATCTTGAGCATGTCGTCGCAGCCACGCGCGGCAAGTTCGTTCTCAAGCTCGTAAGCCTTGTCGAAATGATCGGCGATCGCGCGCTTGGTGCGCCCGGTAACGAAGATGAGATCGGTAATACCGGCCGCCGCCGCTTCTTCCACCGCGTACTGGATGATCGGCTTATCGACGATGGGCAGCATTTCCTTCGGGCACACCTTGGTTGCCGGCAAAAACCGGCTGCCGAGTCCCGCGACCGGAAAAACCGCTTTGCGTATTTTCTTCATTCGAGCCCCTCGAAAAATCCCGGTTTCTAAGCGAGACAAGGCGCGAGCAAAAAATTGCGACGCCGCATATGTTTGATATATAAGGAGTAATTTTTGCGAGCAACGCAGGGTCTGACAACCAAACTGGGTATCCCTTCCAGCCGCTCTTTCGTGAGTTCCATGTTTCTGCTCCTCGCTCTGGCCGACTCCTTCGGCTCAAGTTTGCAGTTACACAGTTCAGTTTACAGACTCTCTTTATGAACTCCGAGACGTCGAATCGCTCAATATTTTTGCTTCATCGCAATAATTTACCTGATTTTAGTATTGCTTTTAGATTTACTATCTATGATACCTTAATTTAACAACCTCGCTTCGCATGTTCAATGTCCATGAATAATCCTCTTTATTCTGGAAATGAATCCGGAAAATCCCTTTCAACATCCCCATTACGTAATACCGGTGCAGCTTTTGCTGTTGCGGCTCCATTGCTTCCGCATGGTGCACAGCCCATTATCGATGAGGTATCCGGGGCATGCGTTGGCTTCATCCATGAAGGTGCAAAAAATGTTTGGCATGTTTTTGAAGTAACTGGTCAAGCATTGGGATTGAAGAAGCTCCTCTGGAAACACCTATCATTGACCCATACGATTTAATCTTGATAGGTCCAGCGGTAGTAAAGTTCATGCGCGCTGGATTTGGCACGGTTGCCCGAATGGCAACCGGAGGCGCAGCGGCCTCTGCTACATCAAATCGTGATTGGACAATTCTTCACTTTATGTACTACTAACATATGCTAACCATTGATACAGAAGACTTCCAGCTTCAAATGGAGCTTGTTTCTGTGCGGTATGAGGAGCCAGGAGGGCCGTACCTCGTACGAATAAATTTGGCGACGTCAGGTATCCGGGCGGAAGGGCTATGGAGTGTCATGCCCGGAGAATTACGGCAATTTCAACAACAGATTCAATCCATGCAAACCCAGCCTCAACCAGGACAGAGCGCAGAGTTGGTTGGCATTGAATCTGGCTTTGAGCTGAAATTGCGAACGCTTGATCGAGGAGCAATCATAGGCAACTGGCGTTTTCAGCCAGTGCCGCCCGATGGCGCTTATATCACCGGGCATTGCGGACTGGATCAGTCTTTTTTGTGCGAACTTCTACGAGAAGTTGACTCCCTTCTTTCACTTGCAGGAACAAGCAACACTCGCGCCGGAATTGGTCGGTCGGTTTAATCTTCCGCGTACAGGTTCGCGAGTCAGCCGCGATCCCAGACTCGCGACGCAGTATCGCGACGAAAGCGGGCGTTTTTCGGGGTGCTCATTCCGTGTCTTCCGTCTTCGTTTCTGATCCGAGCAGGGCAAGCAGCTCCGCCTCATTAAGAATCGCTATGCCGAGCGTCTGAGCCTTTTCGAGTTTGCTGCCGGCTTCCAGACCCGCCACGACGTAATGCGTTTTCTTGGAGACCGAGCTTGTGACCTCGCCGCCCGCGGCCTCGATAAGCTCGCTCGCCGCATCGCGGGATAGCGTCGGCAGCGTTCCGGTCAGCACCAGGGTTTTACCCGCGAGGCGACCGCCGCTCTCACGGCTCGCCTCGGTTTCCGACCAATGCACGCCGACGGCGCGCAGTTGTTTGATGACTTCGCGATTGTGCGGCTCTGCTACGAATCGCACGATACTCTCGGCGACGATGGGGCCGACGTCGGGCACCGATTGCAGCGCCGCCGCGTCGGCCTGCATCAACGCGTCGAGAGAGCCGAAGGCGCGGGCAAGATCCTTGGCTGTCGACTCGCCGACATTACGAATGCCGAGTGCATAGACAAAACGGGCTAGCGTGGTGCTTTTGCTCGCGGCGATTGCGGCGAGCACGTTCGCCGCGGATTTTTCGGCCATGCGGTCGAGTTTCACGAGCGACGCCCTGTCAAGCTCGTATAGATCAGCAACCGTGAACCCAGCTTCCTGGTCAACCGCCTGATCGACGAGCTGATCGACGAGCTTGTCGCCCAGGCCCTCGATATCCATCGCGCGGCGCGAGGCAAAATGCAGCAAGGCCTGCTTGCGCTGCGCCGGGCAATGGAGCCCGCCCGAGCAGCGGTGATTGGCTTCGCCCTCTTCGCGGACCACCACGGAAGCACAGATCGGGCATTCCTTTGGCATGACGAACTCGCGCGCATCGGGTGGCCTGCGTTCGGCCACGACCGCGACGACTTCCGGGATCACGTCGCCGGCGCGGCGCACGATCACCGTGTCGCCGATTCGCACGTCCTTGCGTTTGAGTTCGTCTTCGTTATGCAGCGTCGCATTCGTGACCGTCACGCCGCCGACGAAAACCGGGGCGAGCTTGGCGACCGGCGTGAGCTTGCCGGTGCGGCCGACCTGGATTTCGATGTTCAATACGCTTGTGAGCTGTTCCTGCGCCGGATACTTGTGCGCGACGGCCCAGCGCGGTTCGCGCGAGACGAAACCCATCCTCTGTTGCAGTGCCAGCGCATCGACCTTGTAGACAACGCCGTCGATGTCGAACGGCAGCGCATCGCGCAACGCGGCGATCCGCTCGTGAAACGCAACGAGTCCGGCCGCGCCTTCCACACGTTCGCGATGCTTATCGATCGGCAGGCCGAAGGCTTCGAACGCATCCAGCATTTCGCCATGCGAGTCGGGTGACGCCCAGCCGACGGCTTCGCCCAACCCATAGGCAAAAAACGACAGCGGACGCTTTGCCGTGATGCTCGGATCGAGTTGGCGCAGACTGCCAGCGGCCGAGTTGCGCGGGTTGACGAAGGTCTTCTCGCCGGCTGCGCGCTGACGTTCGTTGAGGCGCTCGAAATCCGCACGCTTCATGTAAGCCTCGCCGCGAATTTCGATGACTTCTGGGGGTCTGTCGTCACCTGTGGACAGGCGCAGCGGTATGGCGCGGATCGTGCGGATGTTCTGCGTCACGTCCTCGCCGGTTGCGCCGTCGCCACGCGTGGCACCGCGTACGAGTACGCCGTTTTCATAGCGCAGACTGACCGCGAGTCCGTCGAACTTCAGTTCGGCCATATAGGCGACGGGCGGATCGGATTCGCTCAAGCCCAGTTCGCGCCGCACGCGCGCATCGAAGGCTTGCGCGCCGCTCGCCTCGGTATCGGTTTCGGTGCGGATCGAGAGCATCGGCACCTTGTGATGCACCGACGGGAACTGCGAGAGCGCCAGAGCGCCCACGCGCTGGGTCGGCGAGTCGGGCGTTCTGAGCTGCGGGTACGCAGCCTCGATTTCCTGTAGCTCGCGGAACAGCTTGTCGTACTCGACGTCGGGCAGTGTCGGCGCATCGAGTACGTAATATGCGTGGTTATGACGGTCCAATTCGGTGCGCAAAATACCTGCGCGTGTTGCGGAAGATTCCATTTGGGTTCAGGCGAACAAACGCAGCGCGAGCGGACTGCCGGCCGGGATGCCAAGCCTTTTCATTTCGTCCTGGATACCCAGAATCTCGTTACGAATCGTCGTAATCGCCACTTCGTTAAGTTCGCGGCGATTGTCGTCAACGAGTTTGCCTCCGAGCGCATGGGCGAGGTGGCGTGCGAACACCACCATGCGGTCGAAGACGCGCACGCCATCGGCAACGCTAGGCACATCGATCGACAGCGTGAGCCCGCTCGATGCCATTTTCTTGAGCGCATCGGCCGGGAACGAACCCGGATCGAGATTCGACACCACGAACAGCGTATGGCCGTCTTCGTCGCGCTTGTGGAAGCAGTCGTCGCCCTCCAATTTGAGCCCTTCCGCTTCGGCAAGACCACGAATCTTGGTGCCGGCAAACGGATGGTTGCCGGCCACGATGTTGAGCGCGATCTGTACGTCTACCGCCGCGCAGAACTGGTCGACATGCTGGGCAAGTTCGAGGGTTTCCTCGCGCTCTCCGATCTGCGGCACGGCGGGAAACTGCTCGCACACGCGTTCGATCGCGGCGATGAATACGTCATAGTCGCGCTCGCTGATCGGCCCACGTCGGTCGGCCAGTTGCAACGCAACGGCAAAGCGCGTGTAGCTTTCCTGTTCGTTGGCGTCGAGCGGCAGCCAGCGGTGGGTTTCCTCGCTCAGTGCGTACCAGGCAATCGGCCGCTTGATCTGCGACAGCGGCCCGCCCGCGCCGCTGACGAGCGCGCCGCCCTGGATGCCGGCCGGCGCCTCGATGCGGACCACACAGTCGATCGCACGGGCATCTCCCGGCAGCTCCGGTTCGGCCATGCGACCTATCGGCTGCGTCGGCGCAATCCGGCTTGCGGCAGGTTCGATGCGTTCATTCACTGGCTCGGTCGTAAATGCGGGCTCGGCGGGTTCTTCGGCATCGCCTTCGAGCAGCACGTCGCGATGCTCGGAACGGAATGCCTTTTCGGCCGTGCGGCGGTGCTTGCGCTCCTGCCAGGCGTTGTAGCAGAGCACGAGCACGACGCTCGCACAGCCCAGACCGATCAGGCCGTAAAGCAATTCGTTGTCAGCCATGAAACTCCTCAAATCTCAAGAAAACGACGGGCCGCCCCGAGTTCTCTGGCGCCCCTATAAGTATCGGCCACTCCGCGGCCGCAACTCCTGGGGCCAATCAAGCTTCGACCGTTTCGGCCAGCCGAAGCGCTTCTTCGATATCCACCTCGACGACGCGCGAGACGCCCTGCTCCTGCATCGTGACGCCGACGAGCTGGCGCGCCATCTCCATCGTGATCTTGCTATGGCTGATGAACATGAACTGCGTAATCGCCGACATACGCTTGACCATATTGCAAAAACGCTCGGTGTTCGCATCGTCCAGCGGCGCGTCGACTTCGTCGAGCAGGCAGAACGGCGCGGGATTGAGCTGGAAAAACGAAAATACGAGCGCAATCGCCGTGAGGGCCTTCTCGCCCCCGGAGAGCAGATGAATCGTACTGTTTTTCTTTCCGGGCGGGCGCGCAACGATCTGTATTCCTGCATCGAGGATTTCGTCGCCTGTCAGCACCAGATTGGCCTCGCCGCCACCGAAGAGCTGCGGAAAAAGCTCCCCGAAATGACGATTGACCGTATTGTAGGTCTCCTGGAGCTGCTCTCGCGTCTCCTTATCGATTCTGCGTATCGCATCTTCGAGCGTCGTGATCGCTTCTACAAGGTCCGCCGTCTGTGCATCTAAATAGCCCTTACGCTCCTCGGCGGCGGTCAGTTCCTCGACCGCCGCAAGGTTCACCGCGCCAAGTTCGGCCAGTTCGCGCGACAGCCGGTTGATCTCGCGGTTGAGCGTCGCATCCTTCGGCGCGGTCGCCAGTCGCGCAAGATAATCCGCTTCGTTAAATTCGATCTCGGCCAGGCGTTCTTCATACTGTTGCTGCCCCAGTTCGGCGGCCTGCTGCTTGAGGCGCCAATCGGCGAGCGCTTCGTTGAGCGGACGCAGGGCCTGCTCGGCCTGCACGCGCGCGTCGTCGAGCGCACGCAGTTCGGCGGCAGCCTGTTCGAGCGCGTCGCGGCAGGCGGCCAGCGCCGTCTCGCGCGCTTCGCGCAGCATCAGCGCCTGTTCGAGCATATCGCGCACGGGGCCGTCTTCCAGCCCGGCGCGTTCGGCTTCCGACGCATCACGTTCGTGCTCGCTGCGTGCGACCAACTCCTCGGCCTGGGCGCGCATGCGCGCGTTCTCGTCGAGCTTGGCGCGGCACTCACGCTCCGAAAAGCTGGCTTCCTGCACTTCGCGCGCGGCTTGTTGCTCCTGCGCGCGCAGGCCGCGTAGATTGGATTCTTGCGTCTGCGCGATTTCCTCGGCAGCTTCCAGACGTTCGCGCAATTGCTCGGCCAATTCGTCCTGGCGCGATTCTTCGGCAACCGCTGCGGCAACGTGGTCGCGCTCGCCCTGAATATGCTGATCGATTTCTCCGATATCGCGCCCGATCTGGCCCGCACGCTCATCGAACCGCGCGCGCGCCTGGCCGAGCTGAACCAACGCCAACTGCTCGCGGTGCGCCGCCTGCTGCAAGCCTTGCAGATCGCGCCGCAACTGGGCTGCGCGTTCCTGCGCCGCTTGCGCGCGCATCTCGGCCGAGGTCATTGCATCGTGGCAAGATTCGGCGCGCATTTCGAGTTCGGCGATTTTCGATTCGAGTTCTTCGATCTCACGCTGGCGTTCGAGCACGCCATGCGTGCCGGCTTCGGGCCGGATCAGCGAAAGGCCGCAGCGCGTCAGTTCCCGGCCCTTGCGATCGACAAGGCATGCGCCCGGCGCCAGATCGCCACTGGAGCCCAGCCATTCGCGCACATCCTCGACCGCGCGCAGGCCGGCAAGCCAGCCGGCAAACACCGCACGCCATTCGTCCGAATCGACGCGAATCAAATCGAGTAGCGCCACGCCCGGCGCACCCGCCGCAATATCGGCTGGCGGCCGTGCGCCGGGCCAGGCGAAGGAAACCGAACCTGGCACGTCCGACTCGCAGGCCGGCAACGCAGCGCTCGCATCAAGCAAACGCAGCGCGTTAAAACGCTCGCGCAGCACGCTCTCGACAGCAGTCTCCCACCCGGCTTCGACGCGCAGTACCTGCCACAGCGGACGCGCTTCGTTAAAACCGTGACGGCGCATCCAATCGGCCATCGCACCAGGCGCGGCGGCTTGTTTCTGAATCCGCGAGAGTGCATCGAAACGCGCACGCGTTTCGGTCAATTCGCGGCTGGCCTGGCGCTCGGCATCCTGGGCGACGCGCAAGGCCGCGAGCAACTGCGGAATTTCGGCGTTCGCGTGGTCGATTTCTTCCTGCATCGCCGCGAGCTGGTTCTGCGCCAGTTCGGCCGCGGCCTCGGCGCGCGCAAGCGCTTCGAGATCGGGCGCGGCGAGCGCGTGACGTTCGCTCTCCAGCCGCGCGCGGCGCTGGGCCAGCGCGTCGAGCGCACGCAAAGCGCTGGCCTTGCGCGTTTCCTCGACTTTGAGTTGCTGTTCGGCCGAACCCAGTTCGTGGCGCAGCGAACGCACGCTGCCCTGCGCGCCGGCCAGCGCATCTTCGGCCGCTGGCAGACGTTGGGCGAGTTCTTCGTAGCGCGCTTGCGCCTGTTCCTGGCGCAGGCCCGCTGCGTCGAGCAAATTATCCCAACGCTCGCGCTCGACCTCGGCAGTCTCGCGCTGGCGCGCCCAGCGTTCGAGATCGGCCGCGAGTTGCTCGGCGCGCTTGGCAAGCAAAACGCGACGCTCGGCAAGCCGCGTCAGTTCGCCCTCCAGCCGCGTAACCTCGGAGTTCGCGGCGTAAAAATCGCCCTGCGCTGCGTGCAGCGCGTCGGAACGCTTGTAGTTGGCTTCGCGCGCGCGCTCGGAAAGACTTTCCGCTTCGGTCAAGCGAGCGTTCTCGGCCTCGATGCGCGAGAGCGTTTCGGCGACCGCAGCGGCCGCGCGCGCAGCTTCCTCGCGGCCTTCGTTGCGGCGTAAGAGCCAGAGCAGGATCTGCTGTTCGCGCAACCCGTCGTTGATGCTGCGGTAACGGCGCGCGACCTCGGCTTGTCCAGATAAGCGCTCGATCTGGCTGCCGAGTTCGTTGCGGATGTCGTCGAGCCGCGTGAGGTTGTCGCGCGCATCGGACAACCGGCCCTCGGTTTCGCGGCGGCGCTCCTTGTATTTGGTGACGCCGGCCGCCTCTTCGAGAAAGCCGCGCACTTCCTCGGGCCGCGCCTCGATGATGCGCGAGATCATGCCCTGTTCGATGATCGCGTAAGCACGCGGCCCCAGGCCGGTGCCGAGAAAAAGATCGATCACGTCCTTGCGGCGGACATGCAGATTGTTGATCCAGTAACTCGACTCCCCGCTACGGTCGAGCATGCGTTTGACCGAAATCTCGGCGTACTGCGACCACTGGCCGGCCGCACGGCCTTCGTTGTTCTCGAAGATCAACTCGACGCTCGCGCGACTAACGGGTTTGCGCGTCGTCGAACCGTTGAAAATCACGTCCATCATCGATTCGCCGCGCAAGGCGCCCGCGCGCGACTCGCCGAGCACCCAACGCACCGCGTCGATGATGTTCGATTTGCCGCAGCCATTGGGGCCAACGACGCCGACGAGCTGACCGGGCGTCAGGACCGTGGAAGGATCGACGAAGGACTTGAAGCCGGCGAGTTTTAGTTTCGAAAGACGCACAAACGGCAGCGCGGTAGCAAGTGAAGACCCCGCAGGGGCGTCCCATGTTTAATTGGCGAACACCTTGCAGGCGTTCTGGTTTCGACGGTATCGCGGCCGCGCCGCAAACAAATAGCGCGGGCAGGCTGCAACGCGTGGTGAATACTCGTGCCGCATCTGGCGGCAAGCTCAAGCGCCCAAGCCGTTATCGGCAGAAACTCGAATGAGCCTGGGCCGGTATAATACCTAATGCCGCTGAGATTTTTCCTCTGTGGCGCAACGGCGCTGGCCGATTTTCTGGCCAGCGCCGCTTTTCCGTCTCCGGAGCCTTGCGTGAATCCGCATCTCGACCTGCTGCAACCCTACCCGTTCGAACGCCTGCGCAAGCTCTTCGAAGGCATTGATGCACCGGCCGCATTGGCGCCGATCCGGCTCTCGATCGGCGAGCCGCAGCATGCGACGCCCGACTTCATCAAGCAAGCGCTGATCGAAAACCTGCAAGGGCTCGCAACCTACCCGGCCACGCTCGGCGGTGAAGCCCTGCGCATAGCGATTGCGGATTGGCTTGAGTACCGCTACGCACTGAACGCCATCGACGCGGCAACCGAAGTGCTGCCGGTCAATGGTTCGCGCGAGGCCCTGTTCGCCTTCGCCCAAACTATCGTCGATCCCTCCCGGCCGGGCGCACTCGTCGCCTGCCCGAACCCGTTTTATCAGATTTACGAAGGCGCGGCCCTGCTTGCGGGCGCCACGCCTGTTTTCATCGACCAGACGCCGGCCAACGGCTTTGCGCTGTCGCCCGATGCGCTGACGCCCGAACAGTGGGCACGCGTGCAGTTGCTTTACGTTTGCTCGCCGGGCAACCCGACCGGCCGTGTGCTCGATCTTGCGCAATGGCGCGCGCTCTTCGAGCTTGCCGACAAGTATGACTTTGTGATCGCCGCCGACGAGTGCTATTCGGAAATTTATTTCGACGAGGCCAGGCCACCGCTAGGCGCGTTGCAAGCCGCGCAGCAACTCGGCCGCCACCGCTACGCGAATCTCGTCGTCTTCTCCAGCCTTTCCAAACGCTCGAACGTACCCGGTCTGCGCTCGGGTTTTGTCGCTGGCGATCGCAAGCTGCTCGCGCGCTTTCTGCTCTACCGCACCTATCACGGCGGCGCGATGAGTCAGACCGTCCAGGCGGCAAGCGTGGCCGCCTGGCGCGACGAGACCCATGTGCGCGAAAACCGCGCGCTGTATCGGCACAAGTTCGCGCAGATTTTCCCGCTGCTCGCACCAGCTCTCGACGTGGCAATGCCGGACGCCGGCTTCTACTTCTGGGCCCGCACGCCGGTGGACGACCTCGAATTCACGCGCGCGCTCTACGAAGCCACGCATGTCACCGTACTGCCCGGTCAGTTTTTGTCGCGCGAACACGGCGGCGGCAATCCTGGCGCAGGCTTCGTGCGGATCGCGCTCGTCGCCGATGCCGAGCAATGCCAGGAAGCCGCACAACGAATCCACGCTTTCGTCGCCGCGCGCTACGGCTTGCGCTAACTCTCATTCAGTCTCCGAAAAGGTCCCCAATGCAAAATCTGCAATCCGTCATCGACTCGGCCTGGGAAAACCGCGCCGAGATCAACCCTGGCAACGTCAGCGCCGAGTTGCGCTGCGCCATCGAGGAAACCATCGCCCAACTCGACGCCGGCAAGATTCGCGTCGCCGAGAAGGTGGATGGCGTATGGACAACCCATCAGTGGGTCAAGAAAGCCGTGCTGCTCTCGTTCCGCGCCAATGACAATAGCGTTTCCGACGACGGCGTGAACAAGTATTTCGACAAGGTGCCGACAAAGTTCGCCAACTGGTCGGAGGCCGATTTCCGCGCTGCGGGTTTTCGCGCAACGCCTGGCGCGGTCGCACGCCGTGGCGCTTTTGCCGCGCGCAATGTCGTGCTGATGCCGTCCTACCTGAACATCGGGGCCTATGTCGATGAAGGCACGATGGTGGATACCTGGGTGACGGTCGGCTCCTGCGCGCAGATCGGCAAGAACGTGCACCTGTCGGGCGGCGTCGGCATCGGCGGCGTGCTCGAACCGATGCAGGCCAACCCGACGATCATCGAGGACAACTGCTTCATCGGCGCGCGTTCGGAAATCGTCGAGGGCGTGATCGTGGAGGAAAACTCGGTGATCTCGATGGGCGTGTACATCGGCCAGAGCACCAAGATCTACGACCGCGAAACCGGCACGGTCAGCTACGGCCGCATCCCGGCAGGCTCGGTGGTGGTTTCGGGCAACCTGCCCTCGGCCGACGGCAAGTACAGCCTGTACTGCGCCGTGATCGTGAAGAAGGTCGACGCCAAGACTCGCGCCAAGACGAGCATCAACGACCTGCTGCGCGCCTGACGGAGCAAGCCCCGGGCCCCGCCCGGGGCGGACCAGGCACACCCATAACGAGAAAGAGCCGCGCACATGATCCTCGACAAACTGTTCCAGCTGATGGCGGAAAAGTCGGCGTCCGACATCTTCGTGTCGGCCGGCGCCCCGATCCACATCAAGATCCAGGGCACGGTCATGCCCGTGAATCAGCAGGTCATGGATCCGGGCGTGATCCAGCGCATGGCCTACGAGATCATGACGCCGGACCAGATCCAGAACTTCGAGCGCACCAAGGAGATGAACCTCTCCTT
>JAVBKC010000089.1:0-6210 GCA_031554255.1 Niveibacterium sp. | reverse complement strand
GTCCCCATCGTCTAGAGGCCTAGGACACCGCCCTTTCACGGCGATAACCGGGGTTCGAATCCCCGTGGGGACGCCAGAGTTTCTGGCATGGAGTGGTAGTTCAGTTGGTTAGAATACCGGCCTGTCACGCCGGGGGTCGCGGGTTCGAGTCCCGTCCACTCCGCCAACCAATCCGCAAGGCCAGTCGCAATGACTGGCTGCGATAGCGCACTAGGCTTAGTGCGCTATCTCTGCGTGTAGAAAAATCCAACAATAGAATAGTCACGTCGTCACTTGCGGTGCACGGTTCGTCCCGTTGATCGATCTGTGCGGGTTCATGGGCTTGCTGGCGATTCCTCGGGTATCCGTGCTGTGCGCGGTTTCGCGTCCCGACAAGGATCGGGGCGGAGGATCGGTGGCACCGCGACCGTGCGGTCGAATCTGCCTTCATCGATAGCCGCGCCGGATTCCAGATAGCCGACCGATAACACGTCGGCCGGCGCGGCGCCTAGCCAGCGCGGCACGCCGATGTCGGCGCGGACGTGGCCGTTGCCCGCGATCAGCACGGCGCCGCGTGTGGCATAAGGCTTGAGCGATGCTGCCATGACTGCGTCGCGCGCGGCTTGCGCCGCTAGCATTCCCGGCAGCATTGCCTGCGGGAAGTTGCCGCAATGGCCGCGTTCGAGCACGGCGGTTTGCGTGGTGGCGATGTCGACCGCGAGCGCTTGTGCCAGACCGAGCCGTGCCTGTTCTGCTGCGGGAAATACCGCACTGATGCCGCCACGCACGATTTTCGCCGCGTCAGTGCGCGACAAATTGGCGGCGATCAGTGGCAACTCATATTGCAGGGCCAGGGCCACAATCGGCTGATATTGCGACCAGCGCCAGCCGCCGCTGCCGGCTTGCGCGATCAGCCAGTCGGCATCCTGCGGGCGTTCGCGCCGCGCGCGCTCGATGTCGGGCTGGCGCTCGCGATCGAACTGCTCCATCGCGATGGCCGGACGCCAGCCTTGTTCGATGGCGCGCGTCAGCGCTGCGAGCCGCAGTCGCTGACCTTCGGCGTTGTCGTGGACTTCGCCGAGCAGGACATAGGGCTTGTCAGCGAAGGCGATGCTTTCCGGCTGCGTCGCGCAACCGGCGAGAGCCAGCGCCGCAAAGATGCCGGAGCGCATCAGGTTTGTTTTATCGATCTGCATGTTTTCCTCTTATTGCCCAGCCGGCGCCGTGACTTGTTCGGGCACATATACCATCGAGCCGTCCTGGAGGCGGTAGGCGACGCCGGCCTTGGTGCCGTCGCCGCTGCCGACCTGGCCGCTGGCCTGATAGCGCACGACCTTCTCGCCTTGTTTGGAGACGATTTCCATATTGGGTTTGCCCGGATTGGTGATGACAGTGACATCGGCATGGGTAAACGGATTCATCGGGTTCTGTGCAATCGCGATCAAGAGTGCCGCGATCACGACAAGGAATACGTCGATCAGGTTCACCACCGACAGGATAGGGTCGTCGGCTTCGCTCTCTTCGAGGAGTTTCATTCGTCGCGTTCCCAATCGTGGCGCGTGCTGCCGAGCCAGACCAGCTCTTCGGCGAGCCAGCGGCGGCGCACATTGACCACCCAGAAGGTGATGCTTGCGGCGATCAGCGCAAGAATGACTGCAGAAAAGGCGATCGTCAGGTTTTCGCCGACATTCGCAAGATTACCGCCCGAGAGGCCCTTTAAAGCCGGCCCCATCGGGATCATCGTGGCGACTAAACCGAGCATCGGCGCTACGCGGGTCGAAATGCGCGGCAATTCGAGCAGGCGGTGGGCCGCCACGTCGAGCGCATCGGCGTCCTTGAGGCGGTGGCGCTGCGCGTGCGCCACCAGCACATAGCCTTTACCGCTCGCGATCGGGTTGCGATGGCGCAGCCACGACTGCATGGCGAATTCGCCGAGCGCCCAGAAGGCGTAAAGAAATAACAGGCCGATCAGGGCCAGCGTCGGATACAGGAATAACTGGCCGACGTCGTACATCAGGGTTTCGAAGTGTGTGGGCGTCATGGTTATCTACGGTATTGGAATGGATCAAAGAGAGACGCGGGCGCGGCGCGCATGCAAGGCGCCGCCTAGCGTGGCGGCGAAGAGCATGAAGCTTGCGGTGAACCAGGAGAGCAACGGCGGGACCGTGACGGTCGGTGTCTTGCGTTCTTCCAGGCGCATGCCGTGCACGGTCTGGAGTTGCGATGCAGGTTTGGCCGCAGGGCTGGCTTGCAGTGCGTTTGCCGCTGTCGTCGGTCGTGGCGCGGCGGGCTTTGCGGGCCGCACGGGGGCTTGCAGGCCAAAGCCGCTTGCACCCGCCGAGATGGCGGTTTGTTGTTGCATGAAGCGTCTGAAGCTCTGGTTGTTGCTGCGCAGATCGTGGTTTTGCGCGAGCGTTTGCCAGCGTTGCGCGAGGGTCTTGAGCAGCGCGGGGTCGGCCTTCCAGTAGCCCTTGCGAGCGGCTTCGAGCATCTTTTCGATGATCTGGGCCTGGGCTTGCGGCGCGTTCTTTTCGAACCATTCGTTAAGACCGAGCTTGTACTTGTCCTTGACATAAACCTCGGCGAACTCGCTCCATTGGTCGTCGCGCACGATCTCGGGCGCGACCGCCGTCCAGCCCCAGAAGTTGTTGACGGTATCGAGCACGTTGAGTGCGCCGCTGTAGCCTTCGGCCTTCATGCCTTCTATCCAGCCCGGATGGAGGTAGCGAGTGCGCAGTTCCGTGGCAAGAAAGCTGGCCGCCGTTTCGGTATGGGCGTTATCGGCATCGCGCAGGTTGGCTATCAATAGCTCGGGCGCCTTGCCTGTCAGATGACGCACCGCGAGCCCGATGCCGCCGAGGTACTGGAACGGATCGTCCGTGGTGAGCATGCCGTACAGGTTGGAACTGCGCGCCAGCAGCGCGGCGTCCACGCCCTTGAGGTTTTCGGCGTAAAGATTGAGCTGCGGCAGTTTTTCGCCCCAGGTCTTTTCGTCGGGGCCGTAGGCGTATTGCATGCGCGATAGATAAAGCGCGGCGAGTTTGGCGTCGGCATCCTTACCGGAGCCGAAGCTCTCGGTGGCGTCGGTGGCGGCAGCCAGCCCGGTGCCGTAGTTGCCCGATTCGCTGGCGAAGATGCGCGTGAGCGCGAACGATTCGACGCGCTCGGCGGGCAGACCCTGTGCGGCCAGCCGTTGGCGCAGAACGCGCGTGGCGGCGGCCACCGCGTTATCGGCTTCGGGCTGTGCGGCCGCCAGCTTGACGCTCTCGGCAAGCCACTTCATGAGATTCGGGAAGTGGTCGCGATACAGCCCGGTAGCCGAGAGCACTACGTCCACGCGGGGGCGGCCGAGTTCTGCGGCGGCAATCGCTTCGATGCCGGAAACACGGCCGCCGTCGTCCCACTTCGGGCGAATGCCCAGCGTCGCCATCGCCTGCGCTTCGAGCATGCCTTGATGCCGCATGGTTTCCACGCTCCAGAGCGAGAATGCGAGCTTGTTTGGCCAGCCACCATGACGTTTGCGCCAATCGGCGATCATGGCCTCGGCCGCGCGTTGCCCAGCCAGCCATGCTTCGCGGCTTGGCACCTTGGAGGGGTCGAAGCCATATAGATTGCGACCGGTCGGCAAGGTGTCTGGATTGCGCACGGGGTCGCCGCCGGTGCTGGTGGGCAGATGCCGGCCAGATAGCGCTGCGAGCAGGCCGGCCGTTTCCGGCGCAGCGTCGAGGCTGGCGTAGAGCGCTTGTGCTCGCGCCATGTCGTCGCGCAGGGCCGCATCATCGATCTGCGTCAGCGGTACACCGTCGAGCACATGACGCTTGAGTAGCGCGTAGGGCGCGCTTTGGGCAAGGGCGGCGTAGTCGAGCGCGAACAGTTCCTCAGGCTCGGAGGGAAAGACGCGGCGGAGCCAATCTTTGCCCAGCATCGCGAGCACGGTGTAGAGGCGTAGCCCCTCGTCCTGCGATTGGCCGAAAGTGTGCAGGCCATAAGGCTGGAGCGCGCGCGAGAGTTCGTGCAGATGGTTGTGCAAGGTATCGAGATAAGCGGCAAAGTCGCCGCTGGCGCGGGCCGGCGTCCAGCCCATATCCTCGAACAGATGCAGCGTACGGCTGCGCGCGAGGATGTCGGCGCGCAGCGCGTCCTTGACTGCGCCATCGTCCTGCTGGACGTAGCGATGCAATTGATCGTGCAGCGTCGCAAGCTCGGTGTGCAGCCCGGCCGGCTTGAACGGCGGCGTCTGGTGACTGACGATCAAGGCGCGGCCCCGGCGCTTGGCCTGGATCGCCTCGCCGACGTCATCGACGATGTATGGGTAGATGACCGGAACATCGCCGAGCACCAAGTAGGCTTGATCGGCGACCGAGAGGCCGCGCTCCTTGCCCGGCGTCCACTCTTGTGTGCCGTGAGTGCCGTAATGCACCAGCGCGTCGCGGCCCTCGCGCGCCCACAGATAGGCCGCCATATAGAAGTGATTGAGCGGTGTTTTCGTGGAATGGTAGAGCGCCTTTTCGTCCGCTACGTCACGCTCGCCGCGCGGTGGTTGCGGCATCAACACCACATTACCGAGTTGCAGGCGCGGGATAACGAAGCCGGCTTCGCCATTACGCAGCGTCGCCATGGCGGAGCGCTCGGGTTCGCCCCAGCGCGCGGCCACCTCGGCACGCACAGCGGCGGGCTGGCGTTCGTACCAGCGTCGGTACTGCGCCATCGGTAGCCATGCGGCGAGATCCGCATCGAGCAGCGCAGCGAGCTGGCCGCTGCGATAAAAGGGCGCCAGCAGCGCGCCAAGATCGCGCTGGAGGCGCGCTTCGTCGGCGGCTTCGGTGGCGTAACCGGCGGCGCGCAGCGCGGCCAGCGTGCCCGCAAGGCTGCGCGGCAGGTTGAGGAAGGAGGCCGAGAGGTTCTTCTCGCCAGCCGGATAGTTGTAATACATGATGGCTACATGTTTTTCGGCGTTCGGCGCGTGTTGCAGGCGAGATAGCGCCAGCGCCTTGCCGACGACTGCGTCGAGCTGTGCCGATAGGCTTTCGATGCTGCCGTCCTTTTTTGATGTGGCGGCGGCCAGCAGCGGGTCGATAACGCCGGTGAGTTCGGGCTGCACGAGATAGAACGGCGTATCGGTCAGGCTGATGCCATGCGGATCGGCTGCCCAGTCCTGCGCGTCGCCCTTGCGGTAGGGCATGACCTGGAGCACCGGTATGCCGAGCTTTTCGAACTCGGCCTTACGGCCCTGCGGGTTGAGCATGATCTGACCATTGATCAGTACGTCAACGAGGCGCCGGCCGTCGGGCGCCACCATCCGTGCGATGCCGTCGGCATCGAGCACCGGGCTGTAGAAAACGAGCGCGCGCGCGCCACGAGCTTCGAGGCGGCGGATCAGATCGTCCACGAAGGCGCTGTCCATGCCGGAAACATAGGCTTGATGAATCGCCACGCCGACGACGGGGCCGCCCTCGCGCCCCGTAACACCTAGCGCCTCGCGCGCCGATGCCGTGACGAGCTGCGGCAGGCGAGGGTGGTAGTAGGCCGCTTTCGGGAACTCGACGGGCGGCGGAATCGTATTGTCAGCCAGCAGATGGAACTGCCGCGCCGCCAGGGTTCTGATCATCGCCTCGAAATTTGCGCGCCCGCCATTGACGTAATAGGCATGCAGGCGGGCCGCCAACTGCGGATCGAGGGCATGTGCTTCAAAGCGGTCGGTAGCGATCAATACGCGTGGCACGCGGGCGTTCGTCCACTGCGGGCCGAGTTTTTCCAGCATTGCGGTGACGATGTGATCGCGCGGCGCATCGATAATCAGCAAATCAGCCGCTGCGATGAACGGTGCGATGTCCTCTGCGCTCATGCGCTCTATATATTGCGTGGCAAGCAGCATGCCGCGCGACTGAGCCATCGCGCGCAGCGGTTCGAACTTACCGGCGGGCACCGGCGATGTGGTGAGAATGGCTATCCGGGGCGCTGCCGCGCGCGCCGCACCCACGTGCAGCGCGTTCGCCAGCAGAAATTGCAACAACAGCGCCCGCAGGCACTGTTGCAGCGTGAGGCCTCGCGAAAACAAGGACATTTCAGAACGCGAGCGTCAGGCTGGCCGAAAAAGTACGGCCGGGCTGCGTGTAGAAATCCACGCCGGCCTCGTTGGCGGCCACGCCGGTTTGGCGCACGTCGCCCCACAGCCAGTATTTTTTGTCGAACAGGTTGTCCACCGATAGCGCAAGCCTGGCGCTGCCATTG
>JAVBKC010000088.1:0-8182 GCA_031554255.1 Niveibacterium sp. | reverse complement strand
TGAGGCGCGAGAAGATGATCTTGTCCGACGCGTCGCGGACTTCTACCCAGGCGTCCTGCGCAAAGGTGAACACGAGCGTGGCATTGGCTCCCGTGGCGACGGCCGGAGTCGATGCCGTTGCTGAAGGCGGCACGGACGCCTGAACGACGGGCGCGGCCGATGCGACAGGCGCGGGTGCTGCGGATGCCATCGCGCGCGGTGCCGACGCTTGGGTTGGGGCGGACGCCTCGGTGACGTACTCCTCGGTTTGCGCGGTTACGACAGCGGTGTCATCGGTGCGTGGCGGGAATGCCGGTTCGGATGCCGAGGTCGCAGGCTTTGCGGACGGCTCAGTGACCTTGCGCGCGAGTAGTGCGGCGACGTCGAAATGCCAGGCGAGCAGACCGAGCACGACGACGAGCGCCGCGAGCACAATCGCGGGCAAGGGCGAATGACTGCGATAGCCGCTGGATGCATTCGGCACCGTGCCTTGCGCGTTCGACTCGGGCGCCAGGCGCAGGTCGGCAACCTCTTGCGGTGCCTCGATCCGTGCGAGAAACGATGTGGGATCGAGATCGAGAAAGCGCGCGTAGTTGCGCACGAAACCGCGTAGCCAGGCGGGGCTGGGCAGTTTGTCGAATTCCTCGGCCTCGATCGCCGCGATCTGGCGCGGCGAAAGTTTCAACATCTGCGCAACCTCGGAAAGACTGATGCCACGCGCTTCGCGCGCCTCTTTGAGCGCCATGCCCGAGGCGGCAAGGCCCGTGCCCGGATTCAAATTAGGTTCCATCGACTCCACTCTCACTCGAACCGCCCCGCGAGATAGTCCTGGTATTGGCGCGAACTGCGGAACTTGTTGCGCAGTTGAGCCACGTAAGTGGCTTCGGATGCACGATTGCCGAGTTTGCGCTCGGCGCGCAGACCGAGCCAGACCGATTCTGGCGTCGGTGCGTTGTTCTGGTTCAGTTCGGTCGCAAGATCGCGCGCCCGTGCATAGTCGCCCTGGCGGTAGGCGATCTCGCCCAGGTGGAAGGCTGCGACCGAATTGGTCGGGTCGAGCGAAAGCGCCTTGGCGAAGCGGTCGGCGGCCGATTTTTCGTCCTTGAGCCGCAAATAGCAAAGACCCGCGTTCGTTGCTGGCCGCGCTGGCGACGCATTGAATGGATTGCGCGCCGACTTGGCGAGCAGTGCGAGGCCGTCCCGCTCGCGCCCGTTTGCGCAGAGGAACCACCCATACGTGTTATTGATATCGGGATCGCCTGGTGCTCTGGCGATCGCGGCCTCGAAAGCTTTTTGCGCCGCGTCTTTCTCGTCGAGGAACATGTGAACCTCGCCGAGCAGATGGTAGCCGGGCGCATAGCTCGGATCGAGCGCAACCGCCAGTCGCGCTTCCTCCATCGCGGTGCCCATCTTGGATGCCTGCAGGTAGGCCGCGCCAAGCTCGACATGCGAACGCGCGATGCGGCGGGCTTCGGTCGTCACGGGCTGATCCGCCGCTGGCCGCTCGGCCACTGCGCCGGGAGCGGTCGGTTTCATGCCCGGCGCGCCGCACGCGGCTAGCAGCGTGGCGAAGACGCTGGCATAAATTACGGAACCCACGTTGCTGCGCAAGATTGCATCGAATGCCCACTGGATACAGCGGATCACGGTTTTGCCTCCACCAGGGCAATGCTGCGCTGCGCGCTGCGTTGTGTCTTGTCGACAACCTGCCCGGCAAGCTGACCACATGCGGCGTCAACATCGTCGCCGCGCGTTCTGCGAATCGTCGTTACGATGCCGGCGTCGATCAGGATCTTGGCGAAACGCCGGATGCGTTCGGGCCGCGAGCGGCCGAAACCGGAATTCGGGAACGGATTGAACGGAATCAGATTGAATTTGCAGGGCACGCTGCGCGTGAGCTTGATGATTTCTTCGGCATGCGCGTCGTGATCGTTGACGCCGTCGAGCATCACGTATTCGAAGGTGATGAAATCGCGCGGCGCGCGTTCGAGATAGCGGCGGCAGGCCGCCATCAATTCGGTGAGCGGGTATTTCTTGTTGATCGGCACGAGCGTATCGCGCAGCGCATCGTTCGGCGCATGCAGGGAAACGGCGAGTGCGACCGGGCAGACATCGCGCAAGCGGTCGATGGCCGGGACGATGCCCGAGGTGGACACCGTGACGCGGCGACGCGAAAGACCATAGGCATTGTCGTCGAGCATCAGGTTCAGCGCGGCGACGACATTATCGAAATTGGCCAGCGGTTCGCCCATGCCCATCATTACGACGTTGCTGATGATTCTTTCTCCGCCAGCCTCAGCCCCCAGAAGACGGTTCGCCAGCCAGAGCTGGCCGATGATCTCGGCTGCGGAAAGATTGCGGTTGAAGCCTTGCTTGCCCGTCGAGCAGAACGCGCAGTCGAGCGCGCAACCGGCTTGGGACGAAACGCAGAGCGTGCCGCGATTCGTTTCCGGGATAAAAACGGTTTCGACCGCGTTGGCATTGCCGACATCGAGCAGCCACTTGCGCGTGCCGTCCGACGAAATGCTGTCGCGTACCGGTACCGGCGGCACGATGCAAGCCTTGGCGGCCAGCGTCGCGCGTAGCGACTTGGCGACATCGGTCATCGCGGCGAAGTCGGTTTCCCCGAAGCGGTGGATCCAACGCAGCACCTGGCGCGCGCGAAAAGGCTTCTCGCCTTGTGCGGCGAACCACTCGGTCAGGCCCTGAGCGTCGAAATCGAGGAGATTCTGCATTGCAAAGCCTTGAGCGAGGCCGGAGGGAAGCGAGCTGTCGGCTTCCCGCACAGCCTGCGGCGTGCCTCAGCGGCTATAGACGTTCATGCCGGGGAAGAAGAACGCCACTTCCGCAGCGGCGGTTTCCGGCGCATCCGAGCCGTGGACCGCATTGGCGTCGATGGATTCCGCGAAATCGGCGCGAATCGTGCCCGCTGCCGCTTTTTTCGGATCGGTTGCGCCCATCAGGTCGCGATTCTTGGCGATCGCGCCTTCGCCTTCGAGCACCTGAATCATGACCGGGCCGGAGGTCATGAACGAGACGAGATCCTTGAAGAAGGGACGCTCTTTGTGCACTGCGTAGAATTGGCCGGCTTCCCGCTCGGACAGATGTGCCATCTTCGCGGCGATGACCGTAAGACCTGCGCCTTCGAAACGCTGGTAGATCTTGCCGATCACGTTTTTGGCGACGGCGTCGGGCTTGATGATGGACAGGGTACGTTCGATGGCCATGTGTTGCTCCGAATTAGTTTGGGTGAAGAAAGCTAACTTTTAATTGTATCAGGTGTTTAGACCGATTCGGGGCGGTCCGAATCGGTCCGATGAGCGGGTATTAGAAGACCAGCGTCGCCCAGGCCGGGTCGATTGCACGGGCGACGAAGCTTCCTGCGCCGGCATGGCCGTCGAGTTCTGGAATCAGTGTTGCGCCGTCTCGGGCGAAGGCTTGCAACGCGCTGCTACAGGCGAAAAAGCGCGCGCCCACGCGGTGCGCCTCGCGCATGAAATGCGCGACGGTTTCGCCTGCGAGTTCCGTCGTGAGCAAATTCTCGGCTACGCCCGGGAGCAGCAGTCGCACGGAACGGCTGGCGAAATAAAGCTCGACGCTAATATCCATTGCCGCCGCCGCCGCCGCATGGAAGAACGGCGTGGCGCAACGCGCCGGATCGTCCGGATCGGTGGCCCAGAGCAGGATTGCGAGGCCGCTGCGCTCGGTCAGAATTTCAGCCATCCCGCAAGGCCCTCATTCGCGCCAGCAAAGCCTCGTGCCGCTGTGCCAGTTCCGCTACGTCGACGAGTGCGGCGCGCTCGCCAGCCCAATCGAGCGGGCATAAACGAAACAGCCAGCCTGCCGCGTAGGGCGCCTGGTTTACGAGAATGGGTTGGCGCTCGACTTCCTGGTTGCTTGTCAGAACCCGCACCGCAATCGGCGTTTTCACCGCGCCAACGGTTTTGCAGGTTTCCAATAAGCCGATTGAGCGCCCGCTTGCGTATTCGCGGCCGGCTGGTTTCGGTGTGAAGATCGCGAAATCGCCCGCGAAATCGCAGGCCAGCGCTGTCAATCCGAGGATGAGACTACCGTCGGCCTGCTCGCGCAGCCAGACTTCGCCCTGGGCATCGAAAAGGGCGTCTGCGGGAAACTCGTAATTGCCGATTCGCATGATCATTCGGTGAATTGGCGGAAGAGAGAGGGAGTCGAACCCACCCGGGAGCGGCTAACGCCCCCAACCGGGTTTGAAGCCCGGCCGCCCCACCGGGGACGAATCTCTTCCTTCGAGAGGCGCGATTAAAGCATGGGTGGAGCGCAAACGCTTTCGCATTTGCGGCATTTAATTGAACAGACTGTCGCTGCGCACGCAGTGCGCTTCCCTTGCGCGGCGCGTGTAACCGATGCGGTCGAAAAATTCGAGTACCTGCACCGCGCGTTTGCGTCCGAGCCCGGTGCGGTCGCGGAATTCGGCCACGCGCACGCCGCCGTCTTCGTTCCCGGCAAGTTCCTGCACAACACGAGCGAGCGCGATGATCGCCTTGTGCGAGAAAAACAGATCGCGCACGACCTGGAAAAGATCGCCACGCCGCGCGAGCCGTACGAGCAAACTGCGCATGACGGCTTCGTCGGTGCCGGTGGCTTGGGCAAGATCGCGCATCCACGGCGGATCGAAGGCATGCGCGATGATTTGCGGCAGCACGCGCTCGGCCAGGTGTTTTTCTGCGTCGGACAGCCGAATGTCGTGGTCGGGCCGATGCAGCCAGGGGCCGTTGCGGATCACGGCACGTGCTTCGATGAGCGCTGCCGTGGCTGCCTCGAAAACTGATGCTGCGCAGAGTGGCGCGCTGATCCGGCGCAGGCGTGCGCTATCCGGCCCGAGTTCGTCCGGCACGCGCAGGTGGAAGCTGTCGAGTGCCTCGCGGATGCGCGCTTGCAAGCCTTCCCATGCCGCCGGTGCGAGCAGCCAATCGCCTTCGCCGGTCGTGATCCGTATGCCGAGCGCTGCCAGCGCATCCTCGCGCAGTATCCGGTTGCGCGCTCGCGCGAAACCGCGCAGCTCGACGCCATGCACGGCATGCGCGAGCAGGCCGGCAAGCGCGGCTGTCGCATCATGCGTATCGAGCGCGGCCAGTTGCAGAAGGCGCGCCGGACTTCGCCGCTGGCGCAGGGGGGGCGCCGGGTCGAGCGCGCGCGCGCCGCCTAGGGTGAAGCTTGCCGACGCATCGCGCAGTACCAGCGTATCGCCGACGCATAGCACCATAGGTGCATCGAAGACGAGTTGGGCGAAGGCCGTGCCGCCTGCTGCCAGTTGCTCGGCGTCGAGCAGCAAGATATGCGCCATTGCGTGGCGCGCGCCATGATGCACATGCACGCGGCTCCATTGCCGCAAGGGCTGCATCTTGCCCGCCAGCAGGCGCAATCTGACATCGACGCGCTCGACGCGCGCATGCAGCGAAGGCGCGAGTACCCAATCGCCACGCCCCACCTCGTCGCGCGCAATGCCGGCGAGCGCGAGCGCGCAACGTTCGCCGGCCCGTGCGGACTCGTCCGCGCGGCCCTGCGCATGCAGGCTGCGGACGCGCGCCTCGCGCCCCACCGGACTTATGACGAGGCGATCGCCAACGCTGACGCAACCGTCGAATACCGTGCCGGTCACGACGGTGCCTACGCCGGCCAGGGTGAAGCTGCGGTCTACCGCGAGCCGGAAGGCGGCCGGCTCGGCCGCATGTTCGCCCACGCCGGCTTCGCGTTCGAGATGCGCGCGCAGTAAAGCCACGCCTTCTCCGCTTGGCGCCGCGACAGGAAAAATCGGCGCTCCGGCAAGCGGCGTATCGGCGAGCAGGGCAGCCAGTTCCTGCCGGACGGCATCGACGCGCTGAGGCTCGACGCGATCTACCTTCGAAAGCGCGACTGCGCCGCGCGCTATGCCGAGCAGTTGCAGAATCGCGAGATGCTCGCGCGTTTGCGGCATGACGCCATCGTCCGCCGCCACGACCAGCAAACCGAAATCGATGCCGGCCGCGCCGGCGAGCATCGTGTGGATCAGGCGTTCATGCCCAGGTACGTCGATGAAGCCAAGCATGCCGCCACCGGGCAGCGGCTGGAAGGCATAGCCGAGTTCGATCGAGATGCCGCGCGCCTTCTCTTCGGGCAGGCGGTCGGTGTCGAGACCGGTCAGCGCGCGCACCAGCGTTGTTTTGCCGTGGTCGATATGTCCTGCGGTCCCGATCAGCATTTATGTCACCGTGAAGCCTTCCAATTGGGCAAGAAAGCCCGCTTCGTCTTCGAGACAGCGCAGGTCGAGCCAGAGCGCGTCGAGGGCGATCCGCCCGATGACGGGTACCGGCAGTCCGCGCCAAGCCGCTGCGAGTTTTTCGAGCGCGCCGCCCGAGCGTCCGCCCGCCGTGCGGATCGAAAAACCCGCCGAGGGCAATCGATCGATCGGTAACGAACCGCTGCCGATCTGGCTTTTCATGACTGCGACATCGACTTGCCAAGCGCGGCCTAACGCGCTTCGAACCGCTGGCAGCAGGCGCTCGGCGAGTGCGGCGATCTCGCCTGCGGGGCGAGCGAGCTGGCGTAGCGCGGGCAGGCGCTCGGCCAACCGGTCGGGGTCGAGATAAAGCCGCAGCACCGGTTCGAGCGCCGCCAGCGTGAGCTTGCCGACACGCAGGCAGCGTTTGAGCGGGTTCTGCTTTATCTGCGCGATCAGATCCGCGCGGCCCACGATCACGCCGGCTTGCGGGCCGCCCAACAACTTGTCGCCCGAAAAGCTGACCAGATCCGCGCCTGCCGCCAGCGCTTCCTGCGGCAAAGGCTCGTGCGGCAGCCCGTAGCGCACGAGATCGACCAGCGTTCCGCTGCCCAGATCGATGACGCAGGGCAGGCCGCGCGCATGCGCGATCTCGGCCACGCGCGCTTCGGTGACGCTTGCCGTGAAGCCTTCGACCGCATAGTTGCTCGTGTGCACTTTCATGAGCAGCGCCGTGTCCGGCCCGCATGCGATTTCGTAATCTCGCGGATGCGTGCGATTGGTCGTGCCGACCTCCAGCATGCGGCAACCTGCGCGCGCCATGATGTCCGGAATCCGGAAAGCGCCGCCGATCTCGATGAGTTCGCCGCGCGAAATCACGGCCTCGCGCCCGCAGGCGAGCGTGTTGAGCATCAGGAAGACCGCTGCCGCATTGTTGTTGACAACGGTTGCCGCCTCGGCGCCCGTAAGGCGGCAGATCAAGGATTCGACGAGCGCATCGCGGTCGCCGCGCGCGCCATCGTCAAGATCGAACTCGATGTTGCAAGGGTCCGCAGCAGCCATGACGAGCGCATCGATAGCTTCGATGGGCAGCGGCGCACGGCCCAGATTGGTATGCAGAACGGTTCCGGTCAGATTGAAGACACGGCGCAGGGCCGGCTGTGTTGCAGCGGCCAGACGCGTTGCGACAGCGCGCGCCACCGCGTGCTCGTCCGAATGCGGCAGCGGCACGCCAGCCGCAAGCTGCGCACGCATTTCGTCGAGAATTTCGCGCACTGCGCGGGTTGTCTCCGGCCTGCCGTGGCGTTCCACGAGAGATGCGACGATTTCATTTTTCAGCAATCTGTCCACTGCGGGCAGTTGTCTGAACTGTGGCCTCGCCTGAGAATTCGAGCCATGCACGATGGACATTCCATTCGATTTACGACGGGGAACGGAAGTCTAGCTCGGAAAACTCCCGAAACCGTACTGCGGGAGCAGTGATGCGCGAAAGTCGCCGTATCCGCTCAGTCGGCTTGCCCATCCATGATCGGCCAAGCAAGCCGCAGCACGAAACCATGGCGCGAAAACAAAAACGCCATATCGGTCGGATATGGCGTTTTCCTGCTTGCATCGCGTACGGGACGATTACAGTCTGAACTGAGCCACCATCCGTTCCAGCCCGGTCGCCAAATTGCGCAATTGCTGCGCGGTATGGGCCGTTTCGGTTACCGCAAGGCTGTTTTCTTCGGACATCTGTGCAATCTTTTCTACATTGGTGGCCACATCATTGGCCGCAGTACTTTGTTCGGACAACGAGTTGGTAATTTCGGCGATGGCTTTCACCACGCGGTCCTCGCTGAACTGAATCTGGCCAATGGCCTCGCCTGCGCTGTTGGCGTTTTCCACGTTTTCGTCCACCTGCCTGACGCCCTCGCCCATGCGCCCCACTGCGTTGCGGGTGCAAATCTGGATCTTGTTGATCAGGCT
>JAVBKC010000080.1:0-5038 GCA_031554255.1 Niveibacterium sp. | reverse complement strand
CTGACGCAACGATGCGCTAGGCCGTTGTCGCGCCACGCATAGCGCGGCGCGACAGCAAGGCGGCGACTGCTGCGAAGAGCGCGACGACGAGCAGGCCGCGGTTAAGACCTAAGCCGCTCGCGATCCCGCCGATCAGCGGCGGGCCGATCATGAAACCCAGATAACCGCAGGACGACACGCCGGCGATGCCTTGCGCGGGCGTGATGCCGGGCACGCGCGCGGCGGACGAGAACAGCACCGGGACCATGTTGGCGAAGCCGACGCCGACGAGCGCGAAGCCGAGCAGCGCGGCCCAGGGCTCGCCGATTGCGAGTGTCGTACTCATTGCGACTGCGGCGAGCCAGCTCGAATAGCGCAAGCTGCGCTCGGCGCCTAGACGCGCGCGGACCCAATCGCCGCCGAAGCGCGCCGCCGCCATCGCGGCCGAAAACGCGGCGTAGCCGAGCGCGGCGAGCGCTTGCGGGCTATGCAGTTCCTTGGCCATGTAGAGCGTGCTCCAGTCGTACATCGCGCCTTCGCCGACGAGGCCGAAGGCGGCCAGCAGGCCGAGCAGCAGGATGGGCGCGGCGGGGAGCTTGAAGCCCGTATTCGCGTGCTCGGGCGAGTGCGTTGCCGCGTCCGGCAGCATGGCGCGGCTGGCCGCGCAGATGGCGATGAAGCCGAGCGTCGCGATGCCGACGAGATGGAGGGTCGGGGCGATTGCGGTTGCCGCCGCAAGGCTGCCGATGGCTGCGCCCAGCATGCCGCCGAGGCTGAAGAAACCGTGGAATGACGACATGATGGGCCGCCCGTAGGCCTGTTCGACGGCCACGGCTTCGGCGTTGATTGCGACATCGAAGGCGCCGCTGCCGATGCCGAAAACGAACAGCAGCACGAGCAGCGCGGCATAGCCCGGCGCCATCAGCAGCAGCAAGAGCGGGACGGCTATCGCGCAGGCGGCAAATAGTGCGACCGGCCGCGCGCCGTACCGCGCAACCCATCCGCCGACGCGCGTCATCGCGAGCAGGGCGCCGATGCCGGCGGCGAGCATCAGCCACGACAGTTCGGCTTCGTTCAGGTGATATTGGGCGCGCACGGTCGGCACATGCACGCCCCAGGTCGCGAACAGCAGTCCGCTGACGAAAAAATGCGTCTTGGTGGCGATGCGGGCGGCCGTCGGCGGGCGTAGCGCCAGGGTTGCGGGTGCGTTCATCGTGCTTCTCCCGCGTCAAGTCGGGCGGCAAATTCGGCGGCATGCATGAGTCCGTGGCTTGCGCCGTTGTGGCTCACCTTGATGCCGGCGTAGAGCGCTGCGTTGCGCAGCGCAGGCAGGGCCGCGAGGCCACGCAGGTGCTGGTCGAGGAAGGCTGCGAACAGCGCGTCGCCGGCGCCAACCGTATTGACGACGACGTGCGGCGCCACGGCCGCCACATGCACGGGGGCCGCGCCGCGCTCGGACAGCAGCGCGCCTTGCGCGCCGAGTCCGATGACGAGGATGCGCGGATCGAAACGCGCGCGGATCGCGCCGATTGCGTCTTGCGGTGAGCACGGCAGGCGCTCGTCGGAGAGGAACAGGATCTGTGCCGCCGCCATGAAATCGCGGTTGTAGGCGTCGTCGAAATCGGCCAGCACATGAACGTCGGTGGCGATCGGGATGCCGCGTTGCCGCGCTGCATCGAGCAAGGGCCGCGCAAAGCCGATATTGCACAGGACCGCGAGATCCGCGTTGTCGAGCAGCCCGGCGACCTGCTCGGCCGGGTAGGCGAGCGATTGCAGCGATTTGAGGTCGCAATGGATCTGGCGCCGGCCGTCGGGAGCGACGAGGACCACCGATTGCGAGGTTGCCGATGCGGAGGTGACGAGCCAGCGCGGATCGAGGCCGAAGTCCGCCATTGCGCCGCGCAGCCGCTCTGCCGCTTCGTCGGCGCCGATCAAGCTGGCAAAGCGCACCGCGTGGCCCAGGCGTGCGAGCGCGACGCTCACATTGAGCCCCACGCCGGCATGTGCCGATGTCACGCCGTCGAACGGGAAGCAAACCGGGTAGTAAGGCAGCGGGAAGCCTTCGACGCGCAGGTTGGTCTCGAAGGTGTAGAGCCCGGCGACCGCGATGCTGGGGCGCTTCACAAAATTTTCGCTTTCGTCGCAATATCGCGCTGCTCGCAAAATAACTCCTTACTTATTTATCAAATTCGGCAGCGCCCATGAGGCACGGCAACGCTTAGTCAATCGAACGGGTTCAATACGCGCACCCCCGTGGGCGAGAAATCATCGACGTTCCGCGTCACGACCGTCAGATCGTGAATCAGCCCCGTCGCCGCGATCAGCTTGTCCAGTGCGTGCTCCGGACGCGGTACGCGTAGTCGCCCCCACAATTGCCCTGTGTCCTCGTCTATGTGGAGGATGTTCTGTGCGAACTCGTCGAGCAGCGTCGTCAGCCAGGCGTCGAGTGCGGCGGCCTGGGCGGTGTCGCCCCTGTGGCGGAGCATCTCGACGCCGCGCCGCAACTCGCCGACGGTGACCACGGACAAATACAGATCGATACCCTCTTTCGTCGCTCGGCGGAAAAAGGCGCGAACGCCTTTATTCGCACGCGCCTTCTTTCTTATTTCACTGACGACGTTGGTATCAATCAAATACACGCGCGGCCTCGCCCGAATCCTCCGTCCGTTCAAAGTCCGCATCCTCGCCGACGTTCGGCATACTCATCAGCGCCTCGGCAAAGCTGCGCTTTTTCGGGCGACGCAAGGCCTCTGCAAGGATTTCCCGATGCTCCGCTTCGGCGCTACGCCCATGCGAGGCGGCCTGTTCTCGCAGGCTTTGCACCAAGGTGTCATCAATCCCACGAACCAAAAGGTTTGCCATTTCATCCTCCGGTAATGATTGATATCAATGATATCAATCATCCGTTGAAATGCAAGCAATGATAGCGGTTGCCGCTCATTCGCCGAGCAATACGACGCTGCCGCGCGCCGGCAGAATGACAGTGACCCAGCCCTTGTCGGCCATCATCGGCTCGCCACCCATCGCACGCCAGGCGGCGAGCGGCGTCGGCACTTGCCAGACAGGAATGCGGATCGCGCTCGATTCGGCGCCACGGTTGAGCGCGACGATGGCGGCGCTGGTGCTTGGGAAGCGCGCGAAGGCGAAGGCGTCGTCCTTGGCGACGAGCGCCTGGTAGGCGCCGCAACGTAACTCCTCGCGGTATTTGCGCAACGCGATCGCCTGTTTGTAATGCGTCAGCAGCTCGCGATTCCAGTGCGCGCTGTCCCAATCGAAGCAGCGGCGGCAGTCGGGGTCCTGGCCGCCTTCGAGCCCGATCTCGTCGCCGTAGTAGATGCACGGCGCGCCCGGATAGGCGAACTGCAAGGTCACGGCGAGCTTCATCGCGTCGACGTCGGTATCCACGAGCGTGAAGAAGCGCGCCGTGTCGTGGCTGTCGAGCATGTTCAACTGGGCAAGCTGATTGTCATAGGGAATGCGACCGCGCGCGGCATCCAGCCAGGCTGAAAAATCGGCTGTGGCCAGCCGCGCCGGCAGGTAGGCGATGTCGGTCCCGGCCAGCCATTCGCGCACCGGATGCGCGAAGCCGTAATAGTTCATCGCGCCGTCTTCCTGGTCGCCCTGGAGCCAGCGCGTGGCTTCGTTGAAATGCTCGCCGAGGAAATAAGCCTCGGGGTTTTCCTCCAGCAGCGTGCGGCGGAAGGCGCGCGCGTAATGCGCGTTGTTCGTCGAGCCTGGGCCTTCGCCGAGCATGTGCATGACATCGAAGCGCCAGCCGTCTATCGAATAGGGCGCACGCATCCAGTGGCGCAGGATCGCCTTGTCGCCGGCATACACCTCTTCTTGCAGAGCCGGATTCGCGAAATCGAGCACCGGCAGCGAGGTGTGGCCATTCCAGCCGACGTGGCTGCCCTCGGCATCGAAGTTGTACCAGCCGCGCCACTTTGATGTCTCGCTCTGTGCTGCGCCCAAGGCGTCGTGGCGGCCGTGCAGGTTGAACCACGGATGGTTCGTCGCCGTGTGGTTGACCACCGCGTCGAGGATCAGGCGCATGCCACGGCCATGCAATCCGGACGACAGCGCGGCGAGCGCCGCGTTGCCGCCCAGATGCGGATCTACGTTGTAGTAATCCTCGGTGTCGTACTTGTGGTTGCTGCCCGAAGTGAATACCGGATTCAGGTAGAGCGTGGTGACGCCGAGTTCTTTTTGCAGATAGTCGAGGCTGCGGCGAACGCCGATCAGATCGCCGCCGTAGAACTCGGTGGCGGGATGATCGAAACCGACCGGCTCGCCCCAGCGCTTGGCGATCACCGGGCCGGCGTGGCCATAAACGTACTCGCCGCTCTTGACCTGGAGCGATGGGTCGCCCTGGCAGAAGCGGTCGGGAAAGATCTGATAGAAAACCTGCTCGCGGACCCAGCGCGGCGGTGTGCCCGTCGCATTGACGCGGAACATCTGCTCGCGATGCGGCACACGCGGATGCTGGCCGTCGGCGGCGAGCCAGAACTGCTTGCCGCCTTCGATGAGCTTGAAGCAGTAGACGGTCGGCGCGTTGCCGTGGTCCCACGGAAGTTCCGCCTCGAAGCGGTGCAGTTCGCCCTCGCGGCCGGCGTGATGCATGTCGATGAAACGCGCCTCGTTATCGGGTTCGCCGCGCAACTGGACAAGTATGCCTTCGCTACGCTCGGCGAGCAGCACGACCCGCACGCCATGTTCGCCACGCACGAGCCAGGGCTCGACTTGAGGATGTAGCAGGAACATAGGGATTTTGCCTTATAAAGTTTCTTCGATAGCCGGAACTCTAGTTCGGCGGTGCCGCATGGTGCGTAGGGGCGAGGGGTGGATTTTGCAGGGTGGAGGCAGGTTGGATGCTGTATTTGCGCCGTTGGTGCGGTGTCCGTCCGAGCTGGCCAATGAGTTAGGGCTCCCGCAGCTACGCATTTGACATTAATCGTCATCGTCTTCTTCAGGCGGAAAGCCAAGTAGAACGGTGCGGAACTCGTCCGAAGTTGCCGCCAAAAGGCGCTTGGTCTTAATGCTGGTCTTGACGCTCGTGTCG
>JAVBKC010000051.1:0-32413 GCA_031554255.1 Niveibacterium sp. | reverse complement strand
TGGGTGGCTTTCTTGGGCGCAAAAGCGACGGCGAACCCGGCGCCAAGACGATCTGGATCGGCATGCAACGAACCATGGACGCAGCCTCCATGATTCTGGCGCTCCGGGAGGATTCGTGAGTTCTGTATAACGAGATGGGCTAACACGGGTCGAGTCCTGCCAAAAAAAAAGCGAGACGATCAACGATCGCCTCGCCGTTTTTTCTATTTCGGCTCAGGCACGCCTTGCCGAGCATCAGACCCCACCTGGCGGCTCAGCCGCCGAGATAAGCCGCCTTGATCGCATCGTTCGCGAGCAGTCGGGCGCCGGTATCGGCGAGCACGATATGGCCGTTTTCGAGCACATAGCCACGGTCGGCAATCTGCAGCGCCTTGTTGGCGTTCTGCTCGACAAGGAAAACAGTGACGCCCTCGTCGCGAATCGTACGGATGATTTCGAAGATCGTTGCAATCACGAGCGGCGCCAGTCCCAGCGTGGGCTCGTCGAGTAGCAGGAGGCGCGGCCGGCTCATCAGCGCGCGACCGATCGCGAGCATTTGTTGTTCGCCGCCCGACATCGTGCCGGCGCGTTGCGCGGCGCGTTGTTCGAGCCGTGGAAAAAGCCTGAACACATGCTCGATGCCGGCTTCGATCTCTTCCTTGCGCGCGAAGAAGGCGCCCATCTTGAGGTTTTCGAGCACCGTGAGGCTTGGGAACACGCGGCGGCCTTCGGGCGAAATCGCCATGCCAAGCCGCATGATCTCGTGCGTCGCGCGGCCGGTGATGTCCTGGCCTTCGAACAACACGCGCCCCGAGGACGCGCGCGGCGCGCCGCAGACGGTCATCATCAGCGTGGTCTTGCCAGCGCCATTGCTGCCGATCAGGGTAACGATTTCGCCCTGGTTGACTTCGATCGATACGCCGGCGAGCGCCTCGACGGCGCCGTAGTGGGTATGGACCTGTTCGAGCTTGAGCATCAGTCCTCTCCCAGATAAGCCTTGATCACGCGCGGATCGTTGCGCACCGCTTCCGGCTTGCCGGTCACGATGGGGCGGCCGTGTTCCATAACAAGGATGCGGTCGGACACGCCCATCACGAGGCTCATGTCGTGCTCGATCAGCAGCACGGCTATCGAAAATTCGCGCCGCAAGCGGTCGATGAGTTGCTGCAATTCGATCTTTTCCTGTGGGTTCAAGCCTGCGGCGGGTTCGTCGAGCATCAAAAGACGCGGGCCGGTGATCATGCAACGTGCGATTTCGAGCCGGCGCTGGTGGCCGTAGGGCAGCGTGCCTGCTTCGCGGTTGGCGACGTCGGTAAGCCCCATAAGGTCGAGCCATTGCGCAGCGCGGGCGAGTGCCTCGCTCTCGGCGCGGCGGTAGGCCGGCGTGGCAAGCAGGCCGTGCAAGAGATTCGTCTTAACCTGCCGATGCTGCGCAACGAGCAGGTTTTCGACGACCGTGAGTTGCTTGAAAAGCCGGATATTCTGAAAAGTCCGCACAATGCCTGCGCAGGCGACGCGGTGGCTGGGCAGGCCGGTGATTGATTGGCCGGCGAGCGTTACGCTGCCGGCAGTCGGTCGGTAGAAGCCGCCGACGCAGTTGAACACCGTGGTCTTGCCAGCGCCATTGGGGCCGATGATGGCAAAGACCTCGTCGCACTGAACCGCGAATTCGACCCCATCGACAGCGAGCAAACCGCCAAAGCGCATCTGCAAGCCGGAAACTTCGAGCAGCGACGCACTCATCGAGGCAGCTCCACATGCGTACGCCGCGCGGGCAAGAGGCCCTGAGGTCGCCAGATCATCATCAGCACCATGACGAGACCGAAAACCAGCATCCGGTATTCGGCAAATTCGCGTGCGACCTCGGGCAGGATGGTCAGCAGGATCGCTGCGAGCACGACGCCAAGCCGCGAGCCCATGCCGCCGAGCACGACGATGGACAAAATCAGCGCCGATTCGAGGAATGTGAAGGATTCGGGGTTCACCAGGCTCTGCCGCGCGGCGAAAAAAGCGCCCGCAATACCGGCAAAGCACGCACCGAGCGTGAAAGCCGATAGTTTGATCCGTGTCGGGTTCAAGCCCAGCGAGCGGCAGGCGATTTCGTCCTCGCGCAACGCCTCCCAGGCGCGGCCCATCGGCGTGCGCTGCAAGCGCCCGGTCACGAAGAGCGTGAAGCCCACGAGCAGCAGCGCGAGCAGGTAAAGATAGATGACCATGTGCTCGCCGCTGTATTCGAGCCCGGTTATTTCGTGAAAGGTACGCGCGCCTTCGACGCTTGCCGTGCGCGCCATTTCGATACCGAACACAGTGGGTTTCGGAATACTCGAAATACCATCCGGACCGCCGGTCAAACTCGTCAGATTGTTCGCGAGCCGGCGCGTGATTTCGCCAAAACCCAGCGTGACGATTGCGAGGTAATCGCCGCGCAGCCGCAAGACCGGGAAACCGAGCAGAAAACCCGCCGCTCCCGCAAGCGCCGCCGAAAGCGGCAGGCATTGCCAGAAGCCCAAGCCCAGATGCTCGCTAAATAGCGCGTAGGTGTATGCGCCAATGGCATAGAAGGCGACGTAGCCAAGGTCGAGCAAACCCGCAAAACCCACGGTGATATTCAGCCCAAGGCCGAGAATCACGTAAATCAGCGCGAGCGTGGCAATGTCCACCGCGCCGCGCGATCCGAAAAATGGCCACACGAGGCCGATCGCGAGCAGCAGCCAGAGTCCGAGCCGTTGTTGCCGTGCGTTAAGTTCCGGCAGCGCGGGCAATTTCACGCCGCTGCCCATACGCTGCCAGAACGGTTGAGTGAGGCGAAACAGGAAAACCGCACCGACAGCCAGCCAGACCGGCCGCCAATGCGCTTCGAGCACGACCGTGTAACCGTTGAGCTTGAGCTGCAAGCCGAGAATCGGAATCGCGAGGATGGCCGTGATCAGGGCTGCCGTCGTGGCGTTCTTCAATGAATTCGTCATGGCGGACTCCCCTTTAGACTTTCTCGATGTCGGGCTTGCCGAGCAGCCCAGTAGGGCGCACGAGCAGCACGAGAATCAAGAGGCCGAAGGCAACGATGTCCTTGTACTCGGATGGCATGTAACCCGAAGCGAAGGTTTCGGCGAGCCCGAGCAGCATGCCGCCAAGCATCGCGCCGGGGATGCTACCGATACCGCCAAGCACCGCCGCAGTGAAAGCCTTGAGGCCGGCAACGAAGCCGATGAACGGATTGAGCTTGCCTATCGTGAGTCCGATCAGCACACCGCCGACCGCTGCGAGAATCGCGCCGAGCACGAAGGTAAAAGAGATCACGCGGTTCGTGTCGATCCCGAGCAGATTTGCCATCCGCATATCCTCGGCACAGGCGCGGCAGGCGCGGCCCATACGCGATTTGCCGATGAAGAGCGTGAGCGTCGCCATCAGTACGAGCGTCACGCCGACGATCAGGATGCGCGAGTAGGGTACGGTCACGGTGAAATCGCCGCCCATCTGGAAGTCGATGGCGCCCGAGATCAGCACCGGCACCGATACGTCGCGCGCGCCCTGGCCGATCTGCACGTAGTTCTGCAGGAAGATCGACATGCCGATGGCCGAGATCAGCGGCACGAGGCGCGGCCCGCCACGCAGCGGCCGGTAGGCCACACGTTCGACGACAAAGCCGTAAAGCCCGGTCACCAGAACCGATACCAGAAGCGCCGCGCCGAGCACCAGCGGCAGTGGGTAGCCGGCCTGGACGCCCAGGGCGGTCAGCGTAATCAGGCCCACGTAGGCGCCGATCATGTAGATCTCGCCGTGGGCGAAATTAATCATGCCGATGATCCCGTAGACCATCGTGTAACCGATTGCGATCAATGCATAGATCGCACCCAGCGTAAGCCCGTTTACGAGCTGCTGGGTAAATTGCGGCAGAAATTCGTTCATGCGGACATCTCGCGGCAGGCAGATCCGATACTAAAACGCCCCGCTCGACAAACGAGAGCGGGGCGCATCCTTGAGACTTAAAGTCGGATCAGTTCGCGACGGTCTTGCTGGCGTCCTTGTGCCAAGTGTAGATGACGAATTTGAACGACTTCAAATCGCCCTGAGCATCGTACTCGACCTTGCCGATCGGAGTCTGGAACGCATGCTTGTGCATGTAGTCGGCGACCTTGGCCGGATTGGTGCTCTTGGCGCCCGCGATGGCGTCACCGATGATCTTGACGGCGGCGTACGCTGGCATCTGGAACGCGCCGTTCACATCGCGCTTCTTGTCGGCAAAAGCCTTGACGAGACCCGCGTTGGCCGGATCGGCCGAAAAATCGGCTGGCAGCGTCACGAGCATGCCTTCGGAGGCCGGGCCCGCAATCGCGGTGACATCCTTGTTACCGACGCCTTCAGGCCCCATGAAGACCGCCTTGACGCCCTGCTCGCGCGCCTGGCGCAGCAGGAGGCCCATTTCGGGGTGATAACCGCCGAAATAGACAAAGTCGACGCCTTGCGATTTGAGCTTGGTCACGACGGCGGAATAGTCAGAATCGCCCGCATTAACGCCTTCGAACAAAACGACCGGAATCTTCGCCGCTTCGAGATCCTTCTTGACCGCGCTCGCGATGCCCTGGCCGTAGGACTGCTTGTCGTGCAGCACGGCGACTTTCTTCGGCTTGAGCTTGGCAATGATGTACTGCGCGGCTGCCGGCCCTTGCTGGTCATCGCGGCCAATCGTGCGGAAAATGTACTTGCGCTTCTTCGCCTCGGTGAGCTGCGGCGCCGTGGCCGAAGGCGTCACCATGACAATGCCTTCGTTCTCGTAGATGTCCGAGGCGGGGATTGTTGCGCCCGAACACACATGGCCGACAACAAACTTGATGCCCTGGCTGACGATTTTGTTGGCGACGGCCACGCCCTGCTTGGGTTCGCAGGCATCGTCAAGCTTCACGAGTTCGAATTTATTGCCGCCGGCCGCATTGAGCTGTTCGATCGCGGTTTCGACTCCGGCCAGAACCATGTCGCCGTATTGCGCCACCGGACCGCTCAGCGGCCCCGCCAGGGCGATCTTCACGGTTTCGGCATTGGCGACGGAACATGTCAGCGCAGCGGCAATTGCAATGGATGCGAATTTGAAGGGCACCAAACTCATGAACATCTCCTGAATCTAATTTTCTATATATCGGGCGAAAAATTACCGGCGTTCGATTTCCGAAGCGGCGACGCCTATTCATGAAGTCCGCGGACGGGCGTTGTCTCTGGACTGCGCGGGCGTAATTACACGATGATACAACGTGCCGCCCGTATTCCGGGGTGCGCCGATCTCGCGAAACGGGGCCCGACGGCAAACCGGCGAGCCGCTGCGGATGTTTACACGATCAATCATCTGGAAATGTCGTCCGACGGATGGAAATGGCACGGGGCCTCGGTCATGCAAATTCGCAGTAGCCGGACTTTCACACATATAGGACAACAGCGACGCGGAGAAAGCGGCCTATTTTCGCCCAAGACATGCCACGCAGGCGCATCCACGCTCGTTGTTTTGATCCAACTCAGAGGCTGCGCGGGTTGCGCGTGTCGCGCACCGCGGCGGGCGGATCTAAAATCGGCAGCAGGCGCCTAACAGCCGATAGCTGGGCGCGTGAATTCTTGACGACCGCAGCCCGAACCGAAACCGCTGATCGAATCCAAATGAGGAGGATATAGCTATGCAGTACAAAGGAAGCTGTCATTGCGGCAAGCTCGCTTTTGAAGCGGAAGGCCTGATAGAGCGCGCGTTAGCCTGTAATTGCTCGATCTGCCAACGCAAGGGTTCGCTACTCTGGTTCGTGCCGCGCGAGCAGTTCCACCTTCTGACCCCGGAAGGCAACGCCGGCACTTATACCTTTAACAAACATGCGATCCGCCACCGTTTTTGTCCGGTTTGCGGCATTCACCCCTATTCCGAGGGCAGCGATCCGAATGGCAATCCGATGGTGGCGATCAATATTCGCTGCCTGGAAGGCATCGAACTCGAATCGATACCCGTCACGCACTACGACGGCCGGGGCGACAGCGCCTTGTAGAACACCGTCGTCGCGCAGGGAAGGGCCGTCGAACACGAGCAGCGTCTTTTCCACCGCAAGCGCCGCCGATCCTTCTGTTGCCCATATCGATGCGCCTGCCGCGCTGCGTCGAACGCATTTTCGCTGCGAGCGCTCCGTCGCCCTCTTCTGCAATTCATTCTGCGTTTTCTGCATTTCATCGCATCCGGCTCGAAGCCGTTCAAGACCGCTGGCAATCTGCAGCCATCGCAACACGAACGAGACACCAGGAGCCGATCATGAAAAACGCCAGCCCGCTGCAAACCCGCCTCTTCGCCATCGTGATCGCCGCCATCGGCGTGAGTTTTTCCATCGGCGGCACGCTTGCCCTGATGAGCACGCCGGCAACGATGCAGACAACGCAGATCGCCGCGAGCGCGCAACCCGCACCGATTGCGCATAAGTCCTGATGATCGGCCCCCTTGGCACCAGACCGCATGCCGGTGCAGCATGCGTCCAAACCATACCAAGGGGGATCACCGTGGCAAAAGCGTTATTTCAATGGGACGACCCGCTGCTGCTCGACCAGCAGCTTTCCGAAGACGAACGCCTGCTGCGCGACGCGACGGCGAAATACGCACGCGAGCAGCTCGCGCCGCGCGTGCTCGAAGCCTTCCGCCACGAACAAACCGATCCGGCGATCTTTCGCGAGATGGGCAAGATCGGCCTGCTTGGCGCGACGATTCCGCCCGCATACGGTGGCGCTGGCCTTAGCTATGTCGGCTACGGCTTGATCGCGCGCGAGATCGAACGTGTCGACTCGGGTTTTCGCTCGATGATGAGCGTGCAAAGCTCGCTCGTGATGCTGCCGATCTTCGAGTTCGGCAGCGAAGCGCTGCGACGCAAATACCTGCCACGGCTCGCGCGCGGCGAGTCGATAGGCTGTTTCGGACTGACCGAGCCGGACCACGGCTCCGACCCCGGCGCGATGCGCACGCGCGCGCGCAAGGCGGACGGCGGTTACCGGCTTTCGGGCAGCAAAATGTGGATCACGAACTCGCCGATTGCCGACGTCTTCGTCGTCTGGGCCAAGGACGACGAAGGCCAGATTCGTGGCTTCGTGCTCGAATGCGGTTGGGCGGGCCTTTCCGCGCCCGCGATCCACGGCAAGATGGGTTTGCGCACCTCGATTACGGGCGAGATCGTGATGAACGAGGTCTTCGTGCCCGAGGAAAACGCCTTCCCCGACGTGCGAGGCCTCAAGGGGCCATTCACCTGTCTGAACTCTGCCCGCTACGGTATTGCCTGGGGCGCGCTTGGCGCGGCCGAAGACTGCTACAGCCGCGCGCGCAGCTACGCAATGGAACGCGAACAGTTCGGCCGTCCGCTTGCCGCCAACCAGTTAATCCAGAAAAAACTCGTCGACATGGCAAGCGAGATTACGCTCGGCCTGCAAGGCTGCCTACGCCTGGGCCGCATGAAGGACGCAAACGAGGCTGCTGTCGAATTGACCTCGATGATGAAGCGCAACTCCTGCGGCAAGGCACTGGACATCGCCCGCGCCGCGCGCGACATTCTGGGCGGCAACGGGATTTCGGACGAATACGGCGTCATCCGCCATTTGCTGAATTTAGAGGTCGTGAATACCTACGAAGGCACGCACGACGTTCACGCGCTGATACTCGGCCGCGCGATCACCGGGCTGCAAGCGTTTTCCTAGCGCGCGCCGGCGAGCTGCTTCAGATCGGCCGTGACCTCGGCGACGTGTTTGTCCGGATCGACTTTCGGATACGCCTTGCGCACGACACCTTGCGGATCGATCAGAAAAGTCTCGCGGCGGGCGAACTTCACGAGTTTGAAATCGTTGATCGCCCCATAGCTCGCCGCCACCTGTCCGTCGGTATCGGCGAGCAGCGGAAACGGCAGTTCGTGCTTCTGAGCGAAAGCTTTGTGCGAAACCGTGTCGTCGACGCTAACGCCGAGCACCTGCGCGCCGAGCGCCTTGATCTGCAGATAACCGTCGCGGAACGCGCAGGCTTCGGTCGTGCAGCCCGGCGTATCGTCTTTCGGATAGAAGTAGAGCACGAGCCACTTGCCCCGGTAATCGCCGAGCGCATGCACCTGCCCGCCCTGATCGGGCAAACGGAAATCGGGCGCCCTATCGCCGGCCTTCGGCGTGCCAGCCGACGCTGCAATCGAAAAAACCATCAGGACAAGGCTTGCAAACCAGATCAGAACGCGCTTCACGACAGGCTCCTTCGCAGCGTATTTCGCACAAAAGCAGCGAGATTTCGATAGATTGCCGGCAGAGTAGCGCTACCGACCGGTAATGATAGAATAATCGGTTCATCCTCGCCGTAGTTCAAGGGATTGAATGAATTTTAAAACCCAGCAGCATCAACAGTTTTATACGCATTAACTGCAATGCTGTAGCAAAAAAATAGCAATTCAAAACAATCCGACCACGGCACCTGCATCCCAATTACATACTACCAGCTCGCCGAACTCACGCCGCTCTGTCGTCCGGCAGTTGCCGAATGAGTAAGTTATCCCGATCCGCTCAGTCCAAAACCCATCGAACACCCGCCGCATGTCCGCGTGATCGTTGATCGAGAGCATCACGCGGCCCGCACACGTGCGCATGCGCGCCGCGAGTTGCTTGTATTCGTCGAGCGCGAACGGCACGCCGTAGCCCTCTGTCTGCCAGTACGGCGGGTCACAGTAAAACAGTGTGTGAGCGCGGTCGTAGCGTTCGAATACATCCGACCAAGGCAGGCGCTCAATTGTTACACCGGCCAGGCGCTGATGCGCGGCTGTGAGCGAGTCGCCGAGTCGCGCCAGGTCAGCCGCCGGCATCGTTGTCGCAGTGCCGAAAGTCTGGTTTTCGACGCGACCGCCGAATGCGTGTTGCTGCAAGTAAAAGAAGCGCGCGGCGCCCTCGCCCTCGCGGTGCGCGCCGTAGGCGAGCAAGGCCAGGGCGATGCCGGCGATCAGCGCGAGCACGACGGCGAGCTTCGCGGCCGCACGATAAGCGGGCGAGATCAACAAGTCGAACGGCATAGCGTCAGGCTCCGAGCACGCGCACGGCCTGCCGGTACAGCGCATCGCGCGCGGCCAGGCCCTCGCGCGCCGGGCCGTTGATGAGTTTCGTCACGGCCGACACGTCGCCGCGCGCGGCCGGATCGCCGCAGCCGTTGGCGGACCAAAACCAAGCGGCCGAGCGGGTCGCTTGCTCGGGCTCGCACAGTTTGTCGGGCGCGTTGAGCAGCACATCGGCATTTTTGTAGAGCGAGAGCGAGCAGCGCGCGTAGTTCGCGCAGCCCGTAATCTGAATCAGCCCGCGCCCGCGATAGCGCCAGCCGTCGCCGCTCGCCTCGTTGCCGTTTCCCAGACGATTAGCATAGACGCGATTCGCGATGCGCGCCGGCTGCCCGGCAAACGCGGCCGCATCCGCCGGGCCGGCGAAGCGCTTGCCGAAGATGTCGACCAGGCGCTGCGCGTTTGTGTAGTTGAGATTTTCTTCGATGTGTCGCAAGTGGCCGCTTTCGTGGCCGATCTGCGCGACGAACATCGCGAGTTCGCGCCCCACCGCGATGCCAAATTCGTCGGCTGCGCGGTTGATGATGGGTGCGTAAATGTCGGCACGGTCGAGTGCTTGCGGCAGGATTGTCCGGAGCTTGTCTGCATCGATCATGATTTTCCTTCAATGGTTTTGCGTGCCCGCTCACCGGCGCGGATGTGGCGGGGCGGGTAGATGCGGCGGTCATAGAGATGCGCGGCGGCGACGCCGGCAAGCAACAGAACCGCTCCAGGGCTGAAGTGATGCTCCTGGAATGCAGACACGACGATGCTGGTTGCTCCGCCCGCTTGCAGTGCATAGACGATTTTGAGCGACCAGCGCGTACGCGGCGTCATGCCGTCGAGTACGCACAATGCGCGCAGCAGGATGATGGCCGCGCATAACACGGCGAATGCCGATGTAATGATGATGATCATGACTGCCCCTCACCAGAGTTTGGCGCGCCCTTGATTCGGCGCCAGGCGCCGATGGGGTCCGAGCTGATGCGGATGACTGCACCGGCCAGGCCCATGCCGGCCGTGCCGGCGACAAAGCCGAGCGGGCCGTCGAGCAATGATGGCAGGCTGCCGAAGTGGCTCACGAGCGGTGGCAAGTAAGCGGCAACGGCCATGCCAGTGCCATAGGCAGCGAGGCGTTGCCAGGTACCCATTGCGGGTAGATTGGCGAGCGCAACCGCGCTGCCGATCGCGCCGCCGATGACGGACGCAAGCTTGATACCGAGTTCGGTTGTCATACCAACCCCTTGATATGCCGTTCGTATTCCGTCGTGGGCGTAGTCAGGATCACGGTTTTTTCGTCGTCCGTGATCAATTCCTTGGCGACGAGCAGGCCGAGCATTTGCGGTAAGTCCGGGCGTTTGAGATCGACGTATTGGCGCGGAAGTAGAAGCATCACGAGCCCTTGTACTTGCGGGTCTGTGCTGCTCGTGATTGCAAATGCAGCGGGGCCGAAACGGTCGAAGAAGGGACCGGGATCAATCCACCACAGGCGCGGATCGTCATTACTAATTTGCGGCACTTCGATGAACGTAGTCATTTGATTCTCACATAACTATGCAAAACGGGTATTCCACCGCTGGCCGACGGCGCATTCAACCAAGCGGAAACAGCGGAACCGACTGCATCGGTTCGACCCCATATGCCGCTGATCGCATCGGCGGCGCCGCTTGTGCTCGTGACGTAAAACCAGCGCTCGTTATCGACATAAGCGTAGCCGCTTGGCGTGCCGCCACAGGGCATAATCTGCGGTGAATTGACTGTCCAGCTCGTGCCGCCATCGTTCGACTTGAGAAGACAGCAGGCGCTCGCTGTATTGCCCAATTGCAGTGCAAATACTTCGCCATTTGTACCGACATAACCGGCAAAGCAAGACGCGGTTCCCGACGTATATTTTTGCGTCGATGTTGTAGTCCAGGTCACGCCTCCGTCATTTGATGTCAAAACATACAAATACGTGGATACATACATCACAACAAGACGCCCGTTATACTGGCCCTGCGCCACGACTTGATATGACATGCCTGAAATGGTACTGACATAGGTCCATGAAATACCATCGGAAGTAGACATAACATGCCCGTATTGAGTCAAAACATAGGCTTTGTTTGTGCCGCTAATTATTGCGACGACATTACCTGAGACACCGGCGATATTGATTCCGCTTCGCTGAGTCCATACAACGCCGTCCGTCGAAGTGAGGTAATAGCTGGCGCCGGAAGCTGCAATACCGTTGAATGTCATAGCAATCCACAACGAACCGAGCTTGCCAATTGCGGCAATTGAAGTGCCTGCCGCCGTGGCGCTTTGCGTCCACACACCGCCCACGCTGGTGGCCGAAACAGGTTTGTTCGGATCGGAGCTATTGATGCCGACGATGCGCGTGCCATCCCAAACTGGGGGTAGGTTTCCGCCGGAGTTAAGGTAAGACCCAGTCCAGCCGCTGCGGGCTGTCCAGGTTATGCCGTCTGTCGATTCGTAATACGTTGCCGTACCGTTGAATTGATAATAAGTGCTACCGATTTTTATTTTTTGCCGCCAGGAATTTGCGTTGCCAATGCCTTGACCTGGGCCGATCAAACCGCTAACAGCCAATTCAGGCCGACGTGCTATGGATTGCGCATAGGCTGCGTTGTAGGACACAAGCACGCCGGATTTCAGGTATTCAGCATTGCCTTCGACAATCAAGTTGCCGGGGTAATAGCCGGCACCGCTTTGAAACAAAACCGTGGCGCCAAGCGGGGCGGATGCACCATTGCGAAATTGCGAAAGGTAGCTCATGCAACGATTCTCCAGCCGATTGTGGTGTCGATATAGCGTAAGGCGGCGGACGCGTCCGGATCGTCGATGACAAGATCTTCGGCGAGTCCTGCGATGTTGCGGCCGTTGCGCACAACGAGCGTGTCGGCGCGGCCGTTTGCCGGCGTGATCCAGAGTATGTCGCCGACATTTGGTGCGACCGGCAAGCCGATTGTAACGAGACCAGGAAACGTCAAAACGTAGTGCCCACCTGCGCTTGCGTTGATGTTTGCCGCATTGGTTTCGATGAGCTGCGGGGCGATATTGGCGGCGATCTGCCAGTGCTCGGGATCTGTGCTCGGGTCTTGCGTGCCGGCGCCGGGCGCGCGGCATCGATAGACGAGGCCGTTTGCAGGCGACCAAGTGGTCATGCCAACGGCGTACGGCGCACCGCCGGCCCAGGCCGGCGCGCTGGCGGCAGCACCGGCGGCGTTGGCGCTATTGGCGGCAGCCGTGGCGAGCACATTCGATGCGTGCGCGGCGTCGATTGCGGCCGCAGCGCTCGCGGCGGCGGCGGTGGCTTTGCCGGAAACGTCGGCGCCGAGCGCGTTGGCTTCGAGCGCAAAGGTTGGCAGCGCGCCATGAAAGGCGTCGGCACGGCTGCGAAAATTGGCCGGATCGGCGCGCGAGGGCGGCGGCGGCAGCGGGGTTATTGATGATGTCATATCAATCCTTCGATCGTGAGCGAGGTTTCCGAGACAAGAAAGCTGCTTAAGTTGATGCCCCAATCGCGCGCCCAGCCGTAGACGATCAAGCTGGCATAACGTTCGGATGCAATCCAGATGACGGGCGTTGCGCGAATGGCCGCGAGCTGCACGGCGACGTAGTCGAGCCGTATATTATTTACAACAATGTCTGCGTCATAGCGTCTGGCGTAGGCCCGCTCGACAAGGCTTGTGACGCCGAAATCGCTTGTCTCTTTACGCGAATAGTCGGTAATGCCAACGCGCGTGCCGCTGCGCAGGTCGCCCAGCTCGACCATCGAGCCGACAGCGAGCGTGCCGCATTGCGCCGCACCTATTGCGCTGACGCTGACAGTAAGCGTGGCCGTGTCGTACGGCGGCAGATCCGAGACGATAAGCTGGCTCTGCATCACGATCGGCGCATAGTAGTAATCCCACCAGTCTATGATGACAGTGGAATCTCCTATATTGAAGCTTTTTGCATAGACCGTCGTGACGCCGTCGCTCATGCTCACATCGACGCGCGCACCGGCAACATCGAGCAAGGCTAAGGCGCCGATGAATCCGGGCTTGAGTACGACGGTGAGCGGCGCGGTTTGCGCGGTGAGCGTGCCGATGGATTCGTCGAACATTGCCCAGCGGTTTGTCGGGCCGACATCGACCCAGTTGGAGCCATCATCCGTTGCCGGATCGTGCCCGACATTCGCTGCGCGCGCGCTTTCATACACGCGGTGCGTCGTGGTATTGATGACGCGCGCGCCCTGCACATAGCTTGTCGCTGATGCCCATTTTGGATAGTCGTTTTCGGGCCGCGTACTGCTCACCAGATTTGTGTCATTGATGGGCACGGGCTTTAAAAATTTCATCATGACGATGTTCTGACCAAGAGCGCATCATTGTCATCGACGCGCCCGAGCACACGCGCTGTTTTCGCTGTATGACTTGCGATGGATGAATTTTCGGCGCTGTTGGACATGCGCAACGCGGCGACTTCGGCGCGCAGTGCGCGTAGTTCTTCGAGCATGCCGCCGCCCTGTAGCGCGTTTTGCAGCGCTGCGTTGCTGTAGATACGCGAGGGGCCGGTGACTTCGAGTTCGGGGCCGCGCTCACCGACTATACGCAGACCACCGGCATGCAAACCGCCGTCGGCAAATTGCGGGATCGTGATGCCATAGCGACCCATGCCCATGACAGTATCTTTCAGGCTGGCGAGTGTGCGAGCGGTGAAGATCGCTTGCGCGGCGGCGGACGCAGCGTTGGCCTTGCTTGCATCGACAAGCGCCTTGGCAAGTTCAGGCAGTGTGCCGGCTGCGTTCTGATCGCCAGCGCGCGCTTGGGCGGTGGCAATTGCGAACGTCGATTGTTTTTGAATAAATGACTGCTCGCCGCCGAGGAGTTCGTTACGCAAATTGCGTACCGTGTCGGCAATGCTGTCTGCGGCTCGCTGCCAGCCGTTGCGTAATTCTTCCTGCGCGCGCTGGGCTTCTTGTGCGGCCTGGCTTGCGGCGCGGTTGGCTTCTTCCTGCGCGCGCGCGGCCTCTTGCGCGGCCTGCGCTGCGTCTTGCGCGGCGTAGAGCTGCGAGTAAAGATCACGCAATGACGGAGCGGCGCCGGCGAGCTGATCGGTACGGCGTGCAGCCGTGGCGGCGGACGTGTCGCCGCGCGCATCCATGATTTGTATTTCAAGATCGCGGCGCTGGCCGGCGAGTGCGTTTTGCGCAGAGAGGGCTTGTTGTGCGGCTTGTGTTGCGGCATCGCTCGCTTGTTGTGCAGCGGATGCGGCGGCGTCGCTGACTTGTTGCCAGATCGGGTAAAGCGTAAGCAGTTGCTGTGCGGCTGCGCGGCCGGATTCCGTGTTGCTGTCTTGTGCTTCGATGAGTGCGCGCCAACCGTTGATCGAATCGGGTATTACTTGATTCATGTCTTGCATGCTCATTGCAAGTTTGTCGGCGGGTGCGACGAATAACTGTGTGATTTGATTCGCGATGTTCTGTTGCGCTTGACGCGCGGCGGCTTCGGTTTGTTCGAGCGTACTTTGCAATTGACCGAAGGCAGGCGCCAGCTGGACAAGTTGCGTGTAGAGCTGACGACCAGAGGCGGTAGTGAGGTCTTGCGATTCGACGAGAGCGCGGAAATTTTCGCGCGAATTCGGCATGGTGAGATTCAGGCTTTTGAATGTCTCCGTCATTTGTTGTTGTGCGAGCGAGATCTGTTCAGACTGATCGTAGATCGCGGTGCGGTAGGCGCTGATGGCCGATGCGGCTTGATCGAGCCCGCCGAAGCTGGCGGCAAAGCTTGTGATGGTTTCGACGGACAGGTTTTTGACGTTATCGAGCGCGCCAGGCAGGCCGGCGAATGCTGCATACATAGACTTTGCGGCGGCGGCGGTGTTGAGCATGGCTTGCGCCTGCTCGCCGGTGAGTTTGGAGACATCTGCACTGCCGAAATAGTCGGCGAAAGGCTTATCAAGATCCGAGTGTTGCAAGCCGGCGAGCACGACCCTGGGCATGTTTGTCGAAAACCAGGTGTTGAAATCGCCCTGATTTATGCTGCCAGAATTGATCGAGAAACCGCCGCTCTGGCTCCACAAATCAAGCCCGGCAACGCCGTCATCGCCGCCCTGCGATGCCGATGCTTTGATGCCCAAGCCTATGCCTTTCGAGCTGCCGCCGAATGTCGTGGCCAGGCCGGTGAGTGATTGACTGAGCGGCTCCAGGGCTTTGGCGAAGGAATCTGAATACGCTTCGCCGCCGCGCTCTTTGATATACACCACATCGCCGCCTTGATGTATTGCATTGAGTGCGCCGGCATCGCCAATGCCGGCCATTGCATAGGTTCCCTTTGATGCTTTGGCGTCTTGTTTGCTTTGATTTGCGATGACGGCATAAACGGCGGCCGCAACAGCGAGATAAGGCGCTACGGTAGTGAGCACGCCCATTGCGGCGCCTATGCCGCCCGCCGCACTGGCGCCCGCGCTGGCACCGCCGTACGCGGCAATTTCGGCCGGCAATGAAGAGGTGAGGCCCATCGATGCAAGGCTGGCACTGCCACCGATGGACGAAATGGTTGTGGAGCCGAGTAGGTGGCCGACGCCGGTTATTGCTTCGCCATAACCGGCTCCACCACTCACCATCGAATAGAGCGAGCTGGCATTGGAGAGCATCCCGCCAAGCCCTTTGCCGCCCGATATAAGCGAAGCAATCCCGCCGACCGCGCCACCGCTCGATGCGCCACCACTTCCGCCGATGGCGCTCATGGCAACGTTGGCGAGCGAGTCTGCGATGCCGCTGGCGATGCGTGTTTTGAACATATTGACAACGGCATTGCCAAAACCGGACAAGAAGCCCTTGCCGCTTTCAAAGCCGCGCATGAGTGCATCGGAGAGACTGCGACGAATGTCGTCACTCGCGGTGCTCCATTCTTTTTGCGCGGCCTTGGCGGCTTCTACGGCTTCGCGCCTGGCGCCACCTTCGCGCTCCAGCTCGCCGAGTTCGCGCTGGCGCGCGGCGAGTTCTTCGGCCGCGTCGGCGGCGGCGAGGTATTGATCGCGCCAGGGGCCAGCATATTCGGCAGCACTGCGTAGGCTTGCGGCATATTCATCGTCGGCCGCTGCGGCAACGTCGCGACGCGCGGCGGCGAGTTCGGCGGCGGCTTCGGACGTTTGGCCGATTGCGGCGTTCTCTTCGCGCTGTTTTTCGATCTGGGCGGCAATCGACTGCGCGGCTTTTTCGCGCTCGCCGCGCCAGGCTTGCGTGATTTTGAGTTGTTCGGCTTGCGCGAGGTTGGTTTGCTCTTGCGCGAGCGCTTGCGATGCGAGCTGCGCGAGCTCTTCTTTTCCGGCACGCGTGATGTTGAGCTTGCCGCTTGTGATTGCGGAGAGCAATTCAACGTATTGCTTTTGCATCGGCGTAAGCGTGGCGATGCCGGCGGCTTCGGCATTGAGCACGTCGACGTGCTGTTTCCACTTCGCGATGGTGCTGGCGTCGTCAGGTTGTTCGACGCGGGCGGCTCGTGGTTTTTCGATATTGGCCCGAGCACGGGCAAGTGCAATACGGTCTTGGATTTCGCCTTCTTTTATATCGGCAGCTTTGCCCTGATTTTTTATCCTCGTTATCTCTGCATCTAATTGTTGTTGTTTTGTGAGGTACTTTACTTTCTCGGATTCCCAAACAACGCCGGCTTGTGTTATGCGATTGTGCTTCCCTTCTTCCGCTGCGGCTTGTTGTATTTTATCAATCTGCTCTTGTGCGAGTGTCTTTTCTTTTTCTAGTGCGGCTATTCTGTCTTTTGCGCTCGATACGATATACCTACCCAAAAGACCTTCGCCGTTCTGGGAATTTTGGGTATTGTTTTTTATATCAAATTGGGCGCTACTGATACTCCGATTAATATCTGCGAGCTTACTTTCTGGCGTGTCTTTCCGCCCTACGGCGAGCATGCCATCCCAAGCATTACGTGCGGTGTCGCCGATTTCGCGCCAGGCGCGGGCGAGTGTGCCAAGGTTGTCTGTGATCTTTTTGCTTACATTTTCACTCGATTCGCCGTAAGCCTTCATTGCGACGGCTCCGGCTTCGATCGTGTTGCCTTGGGCTTCCAGCGTCTGAATTTGTTTAAAAATCTCTGCTGTCAGAAAGCGCGTGCTCTCATTGAGCTTGAGCGAGGCTTGCACGGGAGACTTGGCAAGATCCTCGAATTGACCGACCGTGGTTTCAATTGCCTGCCCTGTTGCATCCTGCATTTTCACCGCTGCGCGCGCATAGGCTTCGAGGTTGCCCGTTTGCGCAATCGTGGCATTCGATGCCAGCTCGGCAAGTGCGGCAGCGGCCTGGCCTTGGGTGCCAACAGTCTGTCCAATGCGGGCGGCCATATCATTGAGCTGCCCGAGCGTGGTGCCGGCTGCGTTGCCCGTTGTGACGATGGCATTTTGGAGTTCGCGTGATTCGTCCGCGCCCTTCAAAAATGCATAGCCCAAGGCTACGGCAAGCGCGCCAGCAGCAGCAACGGTTATCGTAAGCGCTGGAGCCAGGGTGTAGATAGCGCTGCCCGCTTCTGCGGCGGCGGGGCCGATATCGCCGAGCATGTCGGTAATTCCGCCGCCTTGCTCGACATAGACATTGACGTCGCGCTGCCCATCCACAAGCGACGCATTAACATTGGATATTTGCGGCCCGACGATGCGCAATTGATTGTTGAGTGCAACGGTGCTGCTTGCGAGCTGGCGTTGTTTGCTGACAGCGGCATCTAATGCATCGAGGTAGGGCCTGAATTTTGCAACATCGAAACCACGGCCGGAGATAAGTGCCTCTTGAAACGCGCGTTCGCCTTGCGTCGCCGTTGCAAGTGCAGAGGTGCGCTGCTGGATTGCACTGACAATAGAGCGTTCCGAGCGGCTGAATTTTGCAGCCGTCGCCTCGGATGCATTACCCATTTCGGATAATCCGCGTGCGCCCGTTTCGCCGGCTTGCGCAACGGCCGTACCGGTAGCGCGCGCGGCGACTGCAATCTTGCCCAGCCCGGCCTCGGCTGGGCCGGCATCAACGCCGAATTCAAGTTGTGCGCGTGGGTTGCTCATGCTTTTCTCATATCATCAAGTTTGACTCGCGGCGAGCGCGGCGTATTCCATGTGCTGCACCAGGGCAAACCATTCGGCGGTTTCTTCGTGCGAGAGGCTTTGCCGTTCAAGCAGGGCCAGGACGACAAGGTAATTTAAGCCCGTGCGGCCGCAGAATCCGATATGCCATTGTGTTTGAAGCCCGGCAAAGAACTGCCATACGGGCCAGTTCTCCGGCCAAACTTCGACGGGCTCGAAGTCGTCTTCGCAAAAACCAGCAGCGGCGAGTTCTGCGGGCGAATCTTGCTTGGCATAAAACGCACGCGCCGCCGCTGTCAGTTTCCCAAGCGGCCTTCGACGACCGCTTGCCGATATGCATTAAAGATTGCGCCAATGGCGCCGGGCAGCTCGTTGGCAAGTTGCTCGATCGTGGCGCGTTCGAAGGGTTCGTCGATGTCCCACCCCTCAGCAATCGCGAGCATGTAATCAGCATTCGCTGTCGTGCTGTCGCGCAGGGCGGCCTCCAGCGACTGCTGCTCTGACGTTGCAGGCTCTAATGCCGCAGCCGGCAGTGCGTTATGCGAATCGATTAGTTCACCGAATTCGGCCTTGGTCCGATACATGAATGTCATTTCAATGCCGCCATCGCTGCCGTCGTGCAGCGGAAAGGTAACGATTTTCTTGAAATTCTTGGGGCGTTGGCCGAGTTTGATTTTTGTCATGATGGTGTCCTGATTGATTTTATTGAGCAAGTCGGGTGCTGCGTTTCGACGAAAATTTTAGGCTTAGTAACGCGTCAAGCGAGCTTGCCCATTAAAGACGCACGGAACGCGGTTGACCTGCCCGTCTTGCAGCCTGACGGCTTCGTTTAGCGCGACCATGCAGGGCACGTAAATTACACCGCCGCTGCGCATAACCATTTTCAAACAGCTACTGCGCTGCACATCGGTAAGCACTTTGAGTGCGCGGTATCCAGCGGTGTTGATATTGTCGGCGTCAATTTCGATCGTGTAAGTCGTGGCTTGAAAACCGTCATTAATCGAGCGTTCATTGCCGGTTTCCATGTACTTGTAGGTGACGGTTTTGGGATCTCCGCCCGAACTGGCCGCACTCAAGACGCCCGTGATTGGCGTAAATACGGTCACTTCGCGCGCTGAGCCGGCGCCATTGCCGGGCGGATAAGTGTCGGTCGATGTCGTGTCGGTGCCTTCGAGCACGAAACTGTCTGTGGTGCTCGTTTTGATGCGAAATACGCGGCCATCGAGCCATCCCCAATTGCTTGTGATTTCGACGATGTCGCCGTTGGCGAAGCCGTGTGCGGTACAAGTAACGACTGCCTCGCTGGCGTTGCTGATGTCGCTGATGATCTTGGCGGTGGAATATGCGCTCGCGATGTGAAACGCAGTGCCAGTAGGTACTTGTGCCATTTTTTTCCTCGCTATCAAATAAATGCCCACGTGCTGCGGGCAGCAAAAAGCCGCCCGTGGGCGGCTCGGTTTCAAGTGTTTGCGGTCGCGCTAGCGCGCGTACCAAATGTCATAGTCCTGAATGGCGCCGTATAGCTTCAAATCTTCCTCGGCGCGGGCGATCATGGCGCTGGCTGGGCGCGCGACAAATTCGGGCGCTTCGATAAGCGCAGTTTCGATGCTGCGCGCGAGGTCGGCAGCTTCGCCGCGACTGTCTGTCCAGATGTTGATCTGCATAAGAGCGTTCTGTACGTTTGGGACATTGTCATCAATATAGCGTGGTGCGTCGCCGCCGATTTGCTGATACGTGATGTAGGGCCGTGTGGTGCTGATCGGTGCAAAATCGGGAAAAACGCGGCCAGCAACGAAGGGCGCAAGCCATTTGGTGAGGTTGGCTTCAAACATTGGGATTAAACCTGCGGTTGAGTTCGGCGACTGCGACGGCAATCGCGTCCGGCATTTTTTTTGCGGCCGGGCGTACGAATGGCCGTGCGGCGATATGCCGTGGCGTTGCGAGTAGTTGATGCTTGTCGGTATGCCATTTGCCGTCGCGGCCTAAAAATACGCGGTAGCGCTGTACGTAACCGTATTCGAGCAAGTGCCCATGCGGGGCTTTACGGGTATTCCACGATACGTGATACACAAAACGCGTATTGCTGCTGTTGTCTTTCGAGTACGCAACATAGATAGCAGACGACAGCTTGCCGGAGCTAACGCCAATGGCATCGACGTTGCGCTCCACTTCACCGACGAGCACCAGCGCGCCAGCCAGCGCGGCCGGGCGGGCTGTTTCCCTGATTTGCGTGCGTAGGGCGTCGCAGGCTTTGTTTACGGCAATGACATCAAAGGCCATTTTAAACACCGCCATTGTGTACCTCGCATGCTATATCAATAAATTCGCGGCCGGCACCGACAGGAATCACGGCGCGGATGTCGTAGATGAGATCGGCGAACCTGATGCGCATGCCGGCGTCGATACCATTGCGACGACGGATGCGAATGCTTGCCTTTACACTCGATCCCTCAGCGTCTGCCTGCACGGTCTGCATGCCGCTTACATGACGCACGTCGGCCCAGACGGTGGCTACAAGCTGCCATGCGGCGATTGGCTGACCCAGGGCGTCGCGGGCGTCGGTGGGCACTTCGATAGTGATGCGTTGGTTCAAACTCCCAATTGTCGGGAGTGTGGCAAAGCGGCGGCTAGAGGGGATTTTCATGCATACACCCGCAGGCCGTCGATGAGGCGATCAATAAATGGATTGTCATTGAGTTTGTCGCCGACTGTCCAGGATTCTCGATGCGTGTAGAGCGCGCCGATGCGCAGCTTGAGCCAGGCCACGGCCTCAGGCGGCACGGCGGCTTGTTGTTCGGCCGTGCTGCCGCCAAGTTTGTAGCCGGCCTTGTATGTCACAAGCACAGCGTTAGGCCGCGCCTGCGTTGCCGGCCAGGTGGTGCCGGGCGCGGGTAGTATGCGGGCCGGCTCGGAGACCGCATCAACGATGATGGCATTCATATCAAACATAGTCAGCAGGCCAGTTTCATCGTAATGCGCGAGCGCATCGAGCGTAAGCAATGGCACCATCGGCAAAAACAAGGCGTCGTCTTGCGGAAATGCGTCAAGGCTTGCTTGCCAGGTGGTTTCACAAAGCGTGCGCCCGAGCACGGTTTCCAGCTCTGCGGTCGCCACCGCGACTAGGGCGAGGATGAGTGCGTCTTCGTCGTTATGCTCGACACGCAGATGCCTCTTTGCGTCGTCGAGCGATATTGGCAGGTTCGTCGCTGGTGCGACGCGGCGGACGAGCGGGTCCATGCTAGTTGCCTATGGGGTCGGCAGGTTCGGTGGATTCGTCGAGAGGCGTCAGGGTGTCGACAGGCTCGATTTTCGGCGAATCTTTTTTTTTCCATTCGACGGCTTCCTTGCTGCCGTCCAGCTCGTGCGCGTGGCTCTTCATCGTCGCTTCATCCACCAGCACAAGCTGACCGGCCTTTAGCGCGACACCGTTTATGTGCGTGTCGCATAACACGTAGGCGACTGTGACTACAGTTTTGGTTTTCGACATATTCGATTCTCCTGAGCGTCCAGAAGCGCGCGCCCAAGGGCGCGCGTGGATTTAGGTAGCGGAGTTCTGGTAACACTTGACTGCCCCGCCGACATCGACGAAATTGCCGCCGCTGCGTAGCCACATGTGAAAGCCGCGCTGGCCCTTCTTCGCATATGCCGAATCGTCGTAACGTTGGATGACAGTGGAATTGAGCACGTCGCGCACGATGTAGTACGAGAAATCGCCGAAGAGAATAGATTTTGCCGAAGCTGCCATCACTGGCATGTGATTGTTAATGCTGACAGGATATCCGAGGATGGTGTCCGGCATCGGGTCAGCAAGGCCGTCGTAGCCTGGCATGAAGATAGGCCGGCCTTGGTTGTCCTTGAGTTTGCGGACGATCTTGAGTGTGGCGTCATTCATCATGAAGCGGCATTTCCCAAGATCGCGATACGCGTTATCGACGGAATGCACGAGATCAATCAGATCGTCATACGTGAGCGTTGTCGTCTGGCCCGTGGCACCGGCCTTGCCTAGCAGTGCGGCAACGGTTATGCCTTTGGGTTGATTGACGCCGGTGCCATTCGTGAAGTGTTTGTTCGTGATGCGGGATATACGCTGCTCTAGACGCGTTTGCACGAAAGCCTCAACATCGATTGCACTGTCTTGCAGCAGTTCGTAAGGAACTGTGACAACCTTCGAGCTGTACTTGAATGTCGTTACCTGCACGGTACCGAATGTGGGATCGGCATCGTTTGCCGATGCGTTTTGCGCGACGATCTCGCCCTCTTCACTTGTACCGTCTGAAGTCGGAAAGTCGATTTCGCCGCCGCCTTCAGTTTGTATGACAGTGGCAACTTCGCGCATACCGCCAAAACTCTTGAGCGCATCGAGAATGGTTTTTGCGATTTCCGTCGGAACGGTGAAGCCGCCTTCGGCGCCGGTCGTGGTGCTCATTGTGGCGCGGATGTGGTCCCAGTCTTGCGCGGTGAGGTTGCGATCATCGGTACGCATCCACTTGTTAAAGATGGCGCGGACTTCGCTGCTTATTTTGCAGACGCGTGCACTCGTTGCATTTAACAGCGCTTCGCTGGCCGATTGATCGTTCAGCGCTGCGTCGATTGCTTCGATGCGAGCGATTTCGGCCTTGATGCCGTCAATCTCTTTCAGACGTTGATCGAATTCATTTTGCAATTTTTCAGACCATTCCGGGTTTTTATCCATTAAGTCCTTGACTTCAATTGCTTTTGCGGCGTGCTGCTCCCGCAATTCACGGATGCTTTTCATATTTATCTCCAGAAATAAAAATGCCCGCATTAAGCGGGCTGGTGGTTGGGCGCGGGAGCGCTTAGATTAGTGCGGCTTCAAGCCGGCGCCGCAAAGCGGCGCGGTCGGTTTGTTCGGGTTCTCGCTCGCGTGCGGCTGGCGTTGTTATGCGTGGGGCATTGCGATAGGCGGCCATGTCCCACGATTGTTCGAGTGCTTGTGCGTCTTCGCTGCCGGCGATGGCGTCGGCGAAACCATATTGCACGGCTTGTTCGGCGTTAAACCAAGTCTCTGCAGCCATCCAATCGGCGATTTGCTGTGCGTCCTGGCCGGTTTCTCGCGCGTAGGTTTCGATCAGCGAGGCGTCAATGTGATTGAGTAGCGCGACGGTTTTGCTTATTTCGTCAGCATTACCACAGGCAATAGTCCAGGCTTTGTGGATCATGTATTGTGCGCCAGCGCCGATAAGGACTTGATCGGCGGCGAGCGCGACGTAACTCGCTGACGATGCGGCATAGCCGTCGATATGCGCAATGATTTGGCTCGGATGCTCGCGCATAAGCTGTTCCATCGCGCGCGCGGCGAACACGTCACCGCCTGGGCTGTTGATGTGCAAGTGGATCGTCGGCGCTGTAATGGCTGTTAGTTCCTTGGCGAAACTGATCGCCGAAACGCCGCCCCAATAGTCGTCTTGCACGATGGCATCATAGAGCCAGAGCGTAGCGCTCTCGCCTGCGGCCTCGGCACGCATAAAACCTTTGCCACGATTTGCGGCGAGCAGTTGCAGCAGCGGATGTTTACGCATTTTGATTATCCTTTGATGATGTGTCGGCAATCTTCGCGCCGGCGAACTGAATGCAGTTGCTGCGCGGGTCTTCGTCGGGCGGTAGGTTTTCGATCCGCCGCACTTCGTTGACGCTCATATAGCCTTGTGCACCCGGTCCGCCCAGCGCCTTGCTGAATTGCTCGGCCTGGGCTTTGCTATCGCCCTGCAGCAGCGCCTTGACGTTAAATTCACCAAATAGGGTTTCGTTCTGCGGCCAGATTTTGCGGTTGATTTCCTGCTCTATGCGATTTAGATGCGCACGCAAGGTGAAACGCACGAAGCCTGTGCCCATCGCTTCGATGCCAGACCCCCAACTCGTTGAGGCGTCAGTTTTGGCGACCATATGGGGCGGCACGCCGTAGATGCGACAAATGTCTTCAACTTGGTACTGGCGCGTTTCGATGAGTTGCGCATCGGCAGCGGATATGCCAATGCGCTGAATTTTCCATTCTCCGCCACTCGATCCGTTTAGAATGATGGGATAGCGGGCGTTTTGAGCGCCGATGTTTTTGGCGTCCCACCTGTCGCGTAATTGATTTTCCTGTTCAGGACTGATTTTTCCCGGCGCGGTAAGAAATAGCTCGCTACGCTGACCGCCACGGAAGAAATCGCCAGCATTGTCGTCGGCGGCAATTGCGATACCGGCGCTATTGCGCAATGCATATTGCAATGGAGTAAGCGAGCGCATGCCATCGAAGCCCAGGCCGGCGAAGTGCAGCATGTCGTCTTGATCGACGACGGCGGTATCTTCGCCAGGCTTGCGGATAATGTACTTGTTGCGTCCGTCCTGGCGGCACACTTTGATATGCAATTTGTGTAACGGTTCAAAGCCAGCTATGTTGTTCGATAGGCGGCTGGTACGATGGATGCGCCAGAATCCATCGCCCTGCAAGAGCACGCCCATGACGGCATATTCCCAGGCGCTGGCACTGGTCCAGTTCTCGCAAGGGCTTTCGTTGAACAGCCACCATAGTTTGTCTTTGTCATAGCGCGCACGGCCCTTTGGCGTGCGCTCGAACAGATGAAAAGGAAATCCTGCGATCGCGCCAGCAATCAGACTGACGCAAGCAAAGACGGCGGCGACGCCGAGCGCGGCCCGCTCGGAGACTGCGTTTTTGCCTTCGCTGCCGACAAACCAGTCATAAAGCGTGCTGCCGCGCTTGCCTTCCGAACTCGTATAGGTCTGGGCGCGCACGGGCGCTGGCGTGCGACGATCTTCGATCAACACGTCGGTCAAGCGCTGGCGGGCAATTGCAGACGTTTGCATATTCATAAAAATACAATCTCCGCTTCGAGCTCTTCTTCGGTTTGCGTGAGCATTGCACGACCAAGTGCGAGCATCAGACTGACGGGACCGTCAATCTTGTTTTCGTCGCGTGCTTTTGTCGGGTGCTTCAATCCGCTGAACTTTGACGTGCTTACTTCAACGTTACCCATCATCCAGCTAAACGCCGGATTACCGTCGAAGTGCAATTTGCGTTCGAGCACGAGATTCTCGATTTGAATAAGTGGCTGCGTGAAGAACATAGGCGCCTGGCGCACTTCGACGAGAGGGAGCCCTTCTTCGATAAGTTTTGTTGCGAAGTAGCGCGAAAGCGCTGGATCGAATGGAATTTCCTTTACATCGAAAACTTGACAGTAGCTGCGCAGATCATCGGCGATGATGTCAAAGTCTGTGACGTTGCCTTCGGTTGCGACGATATGCCCGGCCCGCGCCCAGCCTTGCAGGTGTGCATTGCCAGATTGTTCGATCGCGAATTCGTTCAGATACAAACGTGCGAAGAAGAACCATTCGTCATCATGACGAAAAACCAGTACCAGTGCGGCGAAGTCGCGTTTCTCGGCCAGGTCCATACCGATCCAGCATGGTTCTCCACGGAAGTCTTCGAGTTTGAGTCCTGGCCGTGCGCAGCGGCGCCAGGCTTGCATATCCATCCAAGCGCTGGAGCTACTAATCCAGACGTTGAGCCGCTTCGTCAAAAAATTTGCAACGGCGCTAGGCTGGGCCTGCGCTTTGCGACACGCGGCTTCCATGTCATCGAGCTTGACGCTAGTCCCTAAATTCGGATTGGCTTTTCGCCACACCTTTGGATCGTGCCAAATGTCACCGTTATCGATCGTATAGATGATGCCGAACCAGGTTTCATCCTCGACCGTGCCTTCGAGGACTTTGATTGTGTAATCCCGTAGTTCGTAGCAAATTCCGGATCGGTCACTACCGGCAGTAGTGATTGCGGATATAAGCGGCTGACTGCGCGCGCCGGTGGCTGAGTCGAGCACATCCCACACGGCGCGCGTTTTATGCGCATGGACTTCATCGATGACGGTGCTGTGAATATTGAGACCGTCGAGCGTAGAGCCTTCGGCGTTCAACGGCTTAAAGCTGCTGGCTGTGCCAGGTATTGTAATGTCATGCTTGCCGACTTCGACGCCGAAGCGGGCGAGAAATTCGGGCTCGCGTAGCGCCATGTTGCGCGCAACGTCGAAGACTTCGCGCGCCTGCTCGCCCGTGGTCGCAGCGCTGTAACAGTGCGCGCCGGGCTCGTTGTCGGCTGACAGCATGTACAGCAGCCGTGCAGCCGCACGCGTCGATTTTGCATTCTTGCGCGCAATCTCTTCGTACGATCGACGAAAGCGTCGCAGGTTGGTGTCACGATGGCGCCAGCCGAATATTTGATATTCGGCAAATATCTGCCAGTCTTCAAGAATGATTTTTGCATATCCTAATTTGCCGTCGGCATAGATCGGTTTGGCCCACTCGCCCTTGATGTGCGGGAGCAATTCGATAAAGCGACATGCACGCGCGCCGGCCGCGCGGTCGAGCGTGTAGGGAAAATTGTCACGTCCCTCACGCTCGATGTCGCGAAGGAATCGCTGGCACGCCAAGCGCTCGAAGTGGCCGGCGATTTCTTCGCCTGCAACTACGCGTTTTGCGTACGCGTTCGCTTTGTCGAAATAGTCTATTGTCATGTCAATCGAAATCGGAAAAACCGCGCGGTTCCGCGCCTGCCTTTGTTTGTTGTGTGGCGTCACTTTCAAATAGCGACAGTTGCGCGCGGATGGCGGTTGTTACACGAGCGCGGGCGTCAGGACGGAGTCCAAAACTCTCAAGCATTCGATGTAGCTTCGCTTGCTCTTTGTTCAAGACTTGATATAGAGCGGACTGTATGCGCAAGCCGTTCGGCGTCGAGTCCATGAGCGCGTCGGCCGGGTCTTTGTCTTGACTTAACAGCAAGCGCTGTTTTGCGCCGATTGAGCGCTCGATGAGTTCTAGCCGGCCAATTGTCTGGCATAGCATCGCAAACGCATCACGATCGACGGTGCTCAATAAGTTGTAGCTAACAAGCTCGACACTCAGACGGCGCCAGGCTTTTCGCGCTTCGAGCGAAAGCCACTTCGGCGCATCGGGCACGCCGACCTGCGGCCGAAAAACTTGATCAAGATTCTGCGGGCGATGCCCGCGATTTCCTTCAAGCACTTTTAGCTCGACCGGCTTCGCGACAGGCCCACGACTACCCATACCCCCCCCCACCCACAAAACTTGCGCGCGCAAAAATGTGACAAACCGGCCGGTCCGCATTTCGATCAAAGCCAGACTTTTGACCGCCCCCCGGCCCCTTTTTGATCGCGTACGCCCCTTTTTGGTGCATCACAGCTCGCCCCCGTTGCGTTTTTGCCAGCCGCGCCGGCCCTCGTTTGCTGTCTTTGTTTTGTGACAATCGACGCAGATTGCTTGTAAGTTTGCTGCGTCGTCTGTGCCGCCGCGCTCTTTCGCTGTGATGTGATCAACCTGCGTTGCGACCGTCGTGCGTCCGGCGAGCGCGCACGGCTGGCACAGCCCGCAGTCGCGCGCAAGAATGACGCGCCGCAGCTTGTCCCACGCCGCCCCGTACCCGCGCTCGTGTCGGCTCCCTCGGCGCGGATCTGCAAACTTGCCGACAACTTTGTCAGCGATGTGCGCACCGCAATACCCCGATCCATCACGCACAAGCGCCCCACAACCCGGGCGACGGCAGGGAGCGGGAGCGCGAATCGGCATGATGTTTTCCTCTTTTGAGTGCAACAAAAACGACAAAACCCGCTTTCGCGGGTTCTGGACGCAACAACAGAAGTTTGCAGGAATTGTGATGATTTTGTAGTGGCCCGTCAAGTGGATTTGTGCGCGAATATCGATTGCGCTGACCAAGTCTTCCTTTCTGCCGCAACCTCGACAACGATCAACATCAACCGCCGCTGCGCGCGAGCGACCCGTGCATACAAAGTAATCCTGTGGCATCCGCAATCGCGCGCGCGCTGCTCGACTGTGCCGCGCCCCAGGTAGAAGATTTTAATAGCGGTGCCGAGATCATCCGGCAACCGCGTGATAGCGCGATCCGTATCGCTTAATTCAAGTTCTACGGCCGCTTCGATCGCGACCGGCGACACACCGCCATCGAGACGACAGCGCGCATACCACAGCCCGCGCGTCAGTCCATGCCGCGCCGCCCAGGCCGCCCACCGCTGCAACCGCGCATGCATCGACTCAATCATCCCGTCGTCCGCCTTCATCGCGCCGCGCCTGCTCTCGCTTTGATGTGCGAGACCGTTTCGCGCACCTTCTCGACCGCTGCGTCAATGATCGCAGTCTCGGCCCGCAACCAGTCCGCCGCTGTCTTTATTCTTTCAGCATCGCCGCTTTCCAGTGCTGCACGAATCGATGCCGCAGCCTCGATCCGATCCGCATCCGACCAGGCGCCATCGGCGATGCGCGATTGCGCCAAGCGGCTAAACATCGCCCGCATTTGCACTACGTTCTCGCGCTGCATCACAGCCCCTTTCCGCTCAAGCTCCCAACCTTCGCCGAGGTTGGGAGTAGGTTGGGAGCCATCAAACCCGCTCCTGTGCTAGCTCTTCCTAACCTTCCAAACCTTCCCAACTTAAAAAATATGGGTACATATACGCGCGCGTGCGTATGTGCGCGCTCGCGCCCCTGCATACGTCTGCACACGCGGGGCGCAAGGCTGGGAAGGTTGGGAACGTTAGGAAACCCCAGTGCCTGCGCGGGTTTGATGCTTCCCAACCTACGCCCAACCTTCCTAACCTCTACGCTGTTAGAAGCCCACATCGTCGCCCCCGTACAGCATCGACGACACCGCTTGCGCAGGCTCATGATCAACAGCATCCCCATATGACGACTTCGCCGGCCTTTCTTTTACGGGCGGCTTGTACCAATAACGGGTTATGCCATTGCGTTTTTCCACACGCGCGCATCCGAGTTTGCGCAATACAATCCCCACGCGCGTTTGTAGATCGCGCGTAAGCTTTGATGCATCCAGCTTTAGCCCATCCATCACAGCGTCGGACAGACTAAAATCCGTAACGCGCCCATAAACCCAGTCGTGGAGCGCATCCAGCAAACCGTCCGGCGATTCGCGCGCAAGCTGCTGCGGATCGAATAGCAGCTTCTGTTCTGTCTCAGTCGGCCAGTAGCGTTTGCCTTCGTCATACATTGCAAGCGCTTCCGCGAACAACTGATCGCGTGCAACCCGCAACCCGTCAAGGTTTATCTTTCCCTGGCACTCGACAGGCCAAAAACGCCGGCCACCGGTTGGGTCTTTCTGCCACTCCCAATCATTCACAGACCCCGCGAACACAAGCTGGCGCATGCATTTGATCTCTCTACGCCCATAAACCGGCCGAAACTCATCAATTTGCCGTGAGAGAAATGACTTTTGCTTGCTCGACTCCGCGCGTGTCACAGAGCCCATTTCCGAGAACTCATAAAGCCACTTGCCACGCAATGCGCTCATCGCGTCTTTGTTATGCAAATCAAGGTCGGTATCGCCGTACCACGCGCCACCCAAGATAGACAGCGCCGTGCTCTTACCCTTCCCCTGAATGCCTTCGAGCACCATGCAATAATCAAACTTGCACCCAGGCCGCATAACGCGCGCAACCATGCCCATCAAATACCACGTCCCCACTCGCGCCACATATCCGTTGTAGTGCTTGCCTGCATCCGTTGCGTCAGGCTGCAATGGCACGCCGAGCAAGTCCGTCAGCCAGGTGCGCAGGCGTGGTATGCCGTCCCACGAAGGCAGGCCGCGCAACCAGTCGCGCGGCGGATGTACGCTATGCCGTCGCGCTAACGCCTCAACCGCTTCCGCAACAATGCCGGATGTCACAACCAGGCGCTCATGCTGTGTAAGCCACATCGCCGTCATTGAATCGTCAATTGAGTCCCACTCGCCCAGCGCCCCGCCGAGGTACGGCGGTGGCTTAAGCTTTACCGCCCGGCTTGAATGCTCATCCCAAGCGAGTACGCCATCCCACGCACGATGATTCGCGAGCACTTCGTACGCATTCGCAACGCACGGCACCCACTCGCCACGCTTCTCGACCAACCGCCGCCGCCACTCGCTCGCATTCGGCAGCGGCCCGCCCTCTTCGCCGTCTTCCCGCGAAGCTCGCGTCGCGTCAGTAGCCGTTTCGCCGCCGTACGCCCGAGCATGATCACGAATCCAGGCCGCAAGCGCCTCGCCCGCCAAACCTTCTGCGATTGCGTCGGCAATATCCCATCCGCCCGGCTTCTCCCCCGGCGCTGGAATATCCACAATCCATACCCGGCAGCCGAGCGCATGCAGCCGCTCGGCAAGCTTCGCCATCGTTTTAACGCCCGGCTGTTTCGATGCCGGCAGCATCGGCTTATCAAGAGCCGTAACACCAGCATCCTTCTCCGCCCGCGACAACCGCTCGCGCTGCGCATCGCAATCAGCCCACAGCACAATCTTTCGCGCGGCCAACGGCAAAACGTCCGACTTATCGACAGCGCCAGCACCGCCCGACCAGGTTACGACCGCCAGCTCAGGCAACTCCGCATCGCCCGCATCCGCACATTTCTCGCCCTCGACGACAAGCACAGTCGCATCTGGCTTCGCCGCGAGTCTGTCCAGCCCGTACAGCGGGCGCGGATCAGCAAACGATAGCCAGCGCCAGGCGCGCGCATGCGATTCGGCATGCTCGCAAAATGTCAAAGGAATTATTTCCTTACCGCCATCCGACTTATCGAACCGGCATACCAATCCAAGCAAGGCGCCACCGGCATCGAGATAACGCCAGCTCCGCGCCGGCACACCCCGAAACTCATGCGCGCGCGGCGGCTCTGGCGCATCGGTTGGCACCGGCAACACAGGCACCCACTCAGTTCGTGCCTTTTTAGCAGCGACTGACGCAGGCTCGCCCACATCGGTCGCGCTCACCGATTCAGTCGCAGCCTTGCTCGCGCGTTTCACGCGCTTGGCCGGCTCAGGCATCGCCACGCCCAAGCTTTCTGCCAGCTCATGCGCCGCGTGGCCCTGATCATCGTTGCAAAACAAATATGCATAAAGCGAGACCAGGTCAGCGCCTTTATCATCGCACGCAAAATCCGCCCAGATTCCTTTATGCAAATTAACTGAAAAAGAGCCGACGTGATTATCGACACGGCGCGGATTCGTCGCTTTCCACTCCGCCACGACGCGGTGGCCGTCCGGCAGCCACCTCGGCACCAACTCTTCCGCGCGCCGGAGCGCAGCGTCGGCAATCTCGCGAAAAGGCAATTTCGGCGCAGCCACTACTTCGCCCCTTCACGATCTGCCGCATCGGCCAGCGCCTGCAAGCCCTCGACAGCCCTACAAACCTTGTGTCTGACTAGCTTTGCCTCTCGCGGCTCGACAACACTATCGGCCAGCGCTTCAGCCGTCACGCATGTCACCGCCGCGCAATCATGTTGCGCAGCAACGAATGCATCAAGCATGGAGCCAGTCACCGCGCCGCTCGGTCGCGGCTGGACGATTAAATCGAAGGGTGCCAGCAACTCGCCAAGCAGCACAACGCGATCAATTTCCGGCAGCGCTGCGAGCAGCGCGGGCGCAAGATTCAGCACCGCAAGCCCCGTTTCCGTGTCTTCATCATCAAGCCAACGCCGCAGCTTTTGCCCGTTCGCCTTCGCTAAAGTGTAGGCGTCGCCTGCGCCCGTTCTAAATTCACTCTGCAACGCCGGCCGGCCATCATTCACCCAGCATTCTGCGACCTCCTGCCCGAGCGCTTCCCAACTCAAACCACGCGCTCGCCGAACTCGCGCAAATGCGGTACGAAAAGCCGCAATCCAGGTTTGCCCAGTCACGCGCTGATCTTCGCCCTTCATGCTTTGCCGCCTTAATTACAAGAAAATGCGCCAAGAAGGCAATCGCCTTCCGGGCGCCAAAAGGCGGCAAGGCCACCCAGGAGAGACGCATGTAAAAAATAGGCGGGCGCTCCAGCCGTTAGAATCGAAGCTCTTACCCAACAAATCCGCACAGCTGGAGCACCCATGAAAGACCTTCAATGAGAATCACCGATCAAGAAGCAATGCAAGCTGTCACAGACGCCTTCGGCGCGCTCGCACTTGCGTTATGCAAACAGCTTGACGGACAGCGCCTGGCCGTCGATTTGAAACTGCTGGCCAACGAAGCGCAGTCCATCGGCAACAGAGCGAGCGCTGAACTCATTGAGGAAATTGCTCGCGTTATTGTTGCGCGCGCCGTTCCAACATGCGATGCACAAAATGAATAGCTAAAAATCTGCATAGTGGCGTTCAGGAGGCCGCTTTGGCCGGCGCATCACAGACAAACGAATCCAGATTTAATCGCGGGTCAGCTTCAACCAAGCGCAGAACTAACTTCAAGCTTGGCCGGCGTCGGCCTGTCGCGCATTGCCACAAATATGCCGGATCAGTACCTGTTTTTTCAGCTAGGG
>JAVBKC010000062.1:0-28591 GCA_031554255.1 Niveibacterium sp. | reverse complement strand
GGCGCTGTCACGCTCAACCCCGAGCGCGAATCTGCCGTAACCTCAAACCAAAATCCGATCTCTGATAAACCGATTTTGTGATTTGGATGAGGCGACAACTTGCTTGACATGCTCCGGTCTCGTGGAAACCAGTGGCGTGCTTACCGAACTTTTCTTTCTACCGCCCGATCATCCGCTCATCACACCGGCGAGTCCGCTCGGGCAATGCGCCGCCGAGCAACTGGCGGCCTATCTTGTCGATCCGACAGTGATCTTCGATTTGCCCGCCCGCCTAAAAGGCACTGCATTTCAGAAGCGGGTCTGGGCGGAAATTTCCGCAATTCCCGCAGGGCATGTACGGCGATACCAGGAAATCGCACGGAATCTCGGCAGTGTTGCGCGCGCTGTCGGCCAAGCCTGTGGCGCCAATCCTTTACCGATGGTCATTCCCTGCCATCGCGTCGTAAGCGCAGCCGGCCTGGGCGGATTCGCGAATCACACGGACGGATGGCTGACCCAGACCAAGCGTTGGTTGCTCTGGCACGAGGGCTTGCTTATCTGAAACGCAATTGGCAACCGGAATCGATTCCCGCGCGGCCAATCTGCCCACGATATCACGCCGAATTCGAAGCAAGAAAAGAATTTCTACACAAAATACGATTACCGTGCTTGATAATTCAATACCCTGAAACGATAATCGGTCTGTAATCCAAGCGATAATTGTACACAATTGATGTGGATTCATATCCACCGAACTGCCAAGTCTACAATTGCCCGAACACACTGGGGAAATCATATGGAACTATCGAACCTGAATCTGACCGAACTGCGTCGCCTGCAAAAGCGCGTGGAGACCGAGATCGAGCGCTGCACCTCGATTATCCGCAAAGACGTATTGAAGAAAGTACAAAAGATGGCGGCGGAAGCCGGCATGAGTCTGAACGATCTGATCGGCCAAGAGAGCAAACCCGCCAAGCTCGTCAAACGCGGTCGCCCCGCAGGAGCCAAGCCGAATGGCAAGGCGATGAAGCGCAAGTCGGTCGGCGTCGCGAAATACTGCAACCCGGCCGATCCCCAGCAAACCTGGACCGGCAAAGGCCGCAAGCCACAATGGGCGCAGGTTTGGGTCAACGAAGGAAAGTCCTTAGCCGATCTCGAAATCAAGTGAAGAGCACCTCGAAAAACGCCTGCTTTCCAAAAAACCAGGCGTTTTTCGATGAGCCTTGAAAGGCTAGCCCTGGATTACGGGTGAAAGCCCATGCGCGACGGGATCGGATCGTCCCGCCCCCGTTCGATAAATACGCCAACACGACGCACGCCCCGCATCACGCCCATTTTCGCGATCGATACCCGAACCCACGGTGCGCCGAATTCAGACAGCAGCAATTCGACGATAAACTCACCGAGGGCTTCGAGCAGATTGAAGTGTCTATCGGCAAGTACATTGCGGATACGCTCGACAACCCGATCGTAGTCGATGGTATCGGCAATGTCGTCGTGTTGGGCAGCAGCATCCGGCACGCCGAAGGTCAGATTGAGTTCGATCGGTTGGCGGGCGCGCTTTTCGCGCTCGTAAATGCCAACCGACGCCTCGATCTGCAGGCCTTCGACAAATATGAAATCCATTCCATTGACTCCCTGGCGCTCGACCTCGCGTTGTACAACTAGAATGCCCTTCGGGCCTTCGCTCGAACCTGCGAGAAGCGCAGCCCTATACCGCGTTCGTCACCACCCACTCGCATGCATACGGCAATTATCGCAGCCCTCGCCTATTTGATCGGCTCCCTCCCCTTTGCCGTCATCGTCAGCCACGCGCTCGGCCTCGCCGATCCGCGCAGCTATGGTTCGGGCAATCCGGGCGCCACGAACGTTTTACGTAGTGGCAGCAAAGCGGCTGCAATACTGACACTGATCGGCGATGCGCTCAAAGGAGCTGTCGCCGTATTGCTGGCAAAAGCTGTTGCCGTACACTGGAACCTGTCGGAGCTCGATCTCGCGCTGGCGGGTCTTTTTGCTTTTCTCGGCCATGTTTTTTCCGTTTTCCTGCGCTTTCGTGGCGGCAAGGGCGTGGCGACAGCGGCCGGCGTTCTTTTCGGCATGCATGCGGGCGTCGGTGCGCTAACTTTGTGCGCCTGGCTCCTGACGGCGGCAGTTACTCGTTATTCGAGCGCAGCTGCGCTAGCGGCAGCAATCGCCGCGCCAGCGCTCACGGCTTGGCTTGTCGGCGAAGCGCATTGGGTCGGTGCCACTTGTGCGATGTCGGCAATCCTGATTTGGCGCCATAAGGAAAACATCGGACGCCTGCTAAAGGGCCAGGAAAGCCGAATCGGGAAAAAACGCTGAATTACGCGGTTTGTGGCGGAGTCAATTCGGCAAGCGGCCAGCGCGGCCTGATTGAAAAACGTCCGTCGCGCCGCCCCGTTTCACCAGATACGAAACGTAACCCTGCGGCAAGCGCGATCATCGCGCCATTGTCGGAACAAAAACTCAATTCCGGATAATAAACGCGGCAGCCGCGCCGCGCCGCCGCTTCATTCAAACGCTCGCGCAGGCGGGTATTCGCGCCGACACCGCCAGCGACGACGAGCGTATTCATCTTGGTGAGGCGTAGCGCTGCCAAGGCCTTAGCAACCAATACCTCGGTCACCGCTTCCTGGAATTCCGCCGCGAGATCGGCACGCTCATCCGGATTCCATTCCGGCGTGCGGGTTACGGTCAAGACGGCTGTTTTAAGACCGGAAAAACTCATTTTCAAATCGCCGGAATAGAGCATCGGACGCGGTAATTTGAAGCGACCGGTCCGGCCCTGCCCGGCAAGCACGGCGAGCGCCGGACCGCCGGGATAGTCGAGTCCGAGCAATTTTGCGGTTTTGTCGAAGGCCTCGCCGGCCGCGTCGTCTACCGTTTCGCCGAGTAATTCATAGTTGCCGACGCCGCGCACGCGCATCAATTGCGTATGTCCGCCCGAAACGAGCAGGGCGACGAACGGAAATCGCGGCGGATCGGCCGACAACAAGGGCGACAGCAAATGCCCTTCCAGATGATGAATCGGTAACGCCGGAATACCGAGCCCGTAGGCATACGCTTCGGCAAAAGCCGCGCCGACGAGCAGCGCGCCGGCAAGCCCCGGCCCGGCCGTGTAGCCCACGCTCGCGAGTTGCTCGGCACGGCAGCCGGCGGCATCCAAGGTTTCGCGCACGAGCGGGACGATACGACGGATATGGTCGCGCGACGCAAGCTCGGGCACGACACCGCCATAGTCGGCGTGCAGCGCGATCTGGGAATGAACGCGATGCGCCAGCAAGCCGCGCTCGGTGTCATAGACACCGACGCCGGTTTCGTCGCAGGAAGATTCAATACCAAGAACAAGCATGGGGACGATTTTAACCCGAGCCACTCCCTCCGCCGCGCCAAGCGTCTTCATAAAGTGCTTGGATTTTGCGCGTGCTTTGGTTAGTATGTGCGGCTAAGCTTTAAGAGCCGACCAGTACATATTTCTGAGGTTTCGAATGCCGGGTATCCGCGTCAAAGAAAACGAACCGTTTGAAGTCGCGATCCGCCGCTTCAAGCGCACCATCGAAAAAGCCGGTGTGATCACCGAGCTGCGTTCGCGCGAGTTTTACGAAAAGCCAACGGCCGAGCGCAAGCGCAAGAAGGCTGCTGCGGTCAAGCGTCTGCACAAGCGTCTGCGCAGTCAACAACTGCCGCCAAAGCTTTACTGAGAATGGCCGGCAGGTCCGGCCGCTCAGCACGAATCGCAACGCCACGGAACGTACCCCAAATCGGGATGCGTTCCGTGGCGCTTTGTCTTGCCGATACAAAACCGGCCGTGAAGACCCCGGCATGATTGCCTGGGGCTTCCCAAAAATTTGAGCGAACGCCCTTTGGCGTTCTGAGCTCAGTCTTATTGCAGCTCACCCGCCATGAATAGCGGGGGTGGGCTGCAACGCGTGGTCAGGGGAATCGAGATGTCGTCGCTCAAGATCAGAATCACTGAAGACATGAAAAGCGCGATGCGCGCCAGAGAAGCCGCCCGCCTCGGCGCACTGCGCCTCTTGCTCGCCGCGATAAAGCAACGCGAAGTCGATGAGCGGATAGAACTGGACGATTCAGCCGTGCTCGCCGTCATCGAAAAACAGCTCAAGCAGCGCCGCGACTCTGTCGGCCAGTATGAAGGCGCCGGCCGCGAGGATCTTGCCGCGACCGAGCGTTTCGAGATCGAAGTGCTTTCCGCCTACATGCCGACCCAACTCGATGCAGCGGAAATCGACGCGGCCATAGCCGCCGCGCTAACGGATGTCGGGGCCACAGGGCCGGCCGCGATGGGCAAGGCGATGGGTCTGTTGAAGTCGCGCTTGTCCGGCCGTGCCGATATGGCGCAGGTTTCGGCGCGTTTGAAGACAAAGCTTTCGGTTTGAATTCGCGCAAGGCAAGGGTTTGGCAGCCGCAACGCGTGGTGAAGGCTACGGCATGAATGCCCGGGCTTCCTACAAGTTTGCGACGATCCCGGTCGACGTTTCTATAATTCAGTCTGACCGCCGCAGGCTCAGGCGTCGGCCAAGCACCCCATGATTCCCCAGCCCTTCATCCAGGATCTCGTCGCGCGGATCGACATCGTCGAACTCATCCAGCGCTATGTGCCGCTCAAGAAAGCCGGCGCGAACTACGCCGCCTGCTGCCCGTTCCACAACGAGAAATCGCCGTCCTTCACCGTCAGCCCGTCCAAGCAGTTCTACCATTGCTTCGGCTGCGGCGCGCACGGCACGGCGATTGGCTTTCTTATGGAATACGCGGGCTTGGGCTTCGTCGACGCGGTCAGGGATCTTGCGCAGCAACTCGGACTTGCGGTGCCCGACGATGGCCCTGCCTTCGACGGTGCGACGCATGCGCGGCAAAGTTCGCTGATCGAATTGATGAGCGAGGCAACGCGTTTTTATCGCGATCAGCTCAAGCAAAGCCCCCGCGCAATCGACTATTTGCAGCGCCGCGGCCTTTCCGGCGAAATCACCGCGCATTTCGGCATCGGCTACGCGCCGGACGCCTGGCAGAGCCTCGACCAGGTATTCGCGAAATACGACGACCCCGCACTCGTCGAAGCCGGCCTCGTCGTGACGAACGAAACCGGCCGCCGCTACGACCGCTTCCGCGATCGCATCATGTTTCCGATCCAGGACCAGCGCGGTAATGTGATCGCCTTCGGCGGTCGCGTGCTCGACCGTGGCGAGCCGAAGTATCTGAATTCGCCCGAGACGCCGCTGTTCGAAAAGGGGCGCGAGCTTTACGGCCTGCCGCAAGCACGCAACGGCATCCGCGAGGCCGACACGGTAATCGTTGTCGAAGGTTACATGGATGTCGTCGCGCTGGCGCAGTTCGACGTCGGCAACGCAGTTGCCGCGCTCGGCACCGCAACAACGCCAATGCATGTGCAAAAGCTGTTGCGCCAGGCCGGGCGAATCGTATTCTGTTTCGATGGGGACAAAGCCGGCCGCAAGGCGGCAACGCGCGCGCTCGACGCCGCGCTACCGCATCTGGCCGACGACAAGCACGTCAGCTTCCTGTTTCTGCCCGAAGAGCACGATCCCGACAGTTTCGTCCGCGAACACGGTGCGGCGGCCTTCAAGACCGCCGCGCGCAACGCGACATCGCTCGGCCACTTCCTGATCGACACGCTGGCAGAAGAGTGCGATCTTGCCAGCGCCGATGGCCGCGCCCAATTTCTCGATCTTGCAAAAGATTCCGTCCCCAAGATCGGCGCTCCGAACCTGCGCGTGCAGCTCGTCAGCCAACTCGCCAGGATCGCGCATCTGAGCCCCGAGGACACGGCGCTTGCGCTGGGTTTGAGCGTCGCCAAAGCCCCCCCTAGCGGACGCTTCGGCGACCGAAGGCCGCCCTCGCGGGCGCCGCGAGAAGCCGTCGTCCCGCACGAGCACAAGCTGCTGCGCGTGCTGCTGGCCAAACCCGATCTTGGTATCAAGCTCCCGCTCGGCCTGCTGGGCACGCTGCCCGACAATCCGGCACGCGCGGCATTGATCGCTGTCATCGACGCGGGCGAGGATGGCGCGCTGCTTGGCGCCCCGCTCGGCGCCTGGCTCGAACACTTTCGCGGCAGTCCGCACGAAGCCGCAGTCGCGCAAGCGCTGCAATCGCTCGAAGAAGGTTTTGTCGAAGACCAAATCGACCAGACTTTTGCCGATACCTTGATGCACCTTGAAGGTCGCGCGCTCGACGCCGAACTCAAACAATTGCAAAGCGAGATCGCTACCGGTCGCGCGGGAACCGATGCCGGCCCCCGCCTGAACGCGCTTCTTGCGAAAAAACAGAAACTTAGGTCTGGACAGCCCGTCTAAATCAAAGTTATCATTTCCGGTTTTCGCGACCTTTCCTTAGAGGACTCCATGGCCGCCAAGAAAGATGCCAAAGACGCCCGCAAGGATCTGCCAAAGAGCAAATCCGCCAAGGCGAAGGAAAAGGAAGCCGCGCTTGCCCAGGCTCTCGAACAGCCCGCTGACGCCGAGGCGCGTCGCACTCGTCTGAAGAACCTGATCGCGCTCGGCAAGGAGCGCGGCTACCTGACCTATGCCGAAGTCAACGACCACCTTCCGGACGACATGGTCGATGCGGAGCAGTTCGAATCGATCATCTCCACGTTCGGCGACATGGGCATCCAAGTCTATGACGAGGCACCCGCCGCCGAAGAACTGCTGATTTCCGATAATGTGCCGCAAGTCGTCGATGACGAAGCGGCCCAGGAAGAATCCGAACAGGCACTGTCGACCGCCGACTCCGAATTCGGCCGCACGACCGACCCGGTCCGCATGTACATGCGCGAAATGGGTACGGTCGAGTTGCTCACGCGCGAAGGCGAAATCGAAATCGCCAAGCGCATCGAAGATGGCCTCAAGCACATGGTCCAGGCGATTTCCGCCTGCCCGACCACGATTGCCGACATCCTCGAAGTGGCCGACAAGGTTGCCAGGGACGAGATGCGCATCGACGAATTCGTCGACGGCCTGATCGACCCGAACGCGCCGGAAAAGGTCGAAGAGCCGCCCGTTGCCGCAGACAGCGAAGAGGTGGAACTCCTCGACGAAGAAAGCGACGACGACGAGGATAGCGACGGTAGCGCCAAGATTAGCGCCTCGTTGCTGCTACTCAAGACGAACGCGCTGGAACGCTTCGAAATCCTGCGCGGCCACTACGTCAAAATGATGCCGGCGCTGACCAAGAAGGGTACGGCCGACAAGACCTACCTGAAAGTTCAGGGTCAGATCAGCGCCGAGCTGATGAACATCCGTTTCACGGCGCGTTCGATCGAACGCCTGTGCGATTCGGTGCGTCACATGGTCGAGAACGTGCGCAAGCACGAGCGCAAGATCCTCGACCTTTGCGTCGAGCGCGCCGGCATGCAGCGCATGCACTTCATCAAGGTATTTCCGGGCAACGAGACGAATCTCGACTGGCTGAAAGCCGAGATCGGCTCCAACGCAAGCTACGCCACGGCGCTCATGCGTATGCAGCCAGCAATCCTCGAAGAGCAGCAAAAGCTCATCGAACTGCAACGGCGTATCGCGATTCCGCTCAAGGAACTCAAGGACATCAATAAGCAGATGTCCACGGGCGAAGCCAAGATGCGCCGCGCCAAGCGCGAAATGACCGAGGCCAACCTGCGTCTCGTGATCTCGATCGCCAAGAAGTATACGAATCGTGGCCTGCAGTTCCTCGATCTAATTCAGGAAGGCAATATCGGCCTCATGAAGGCCGTCGACAAGTTTGAATACCGGCGCGGCTACAAGTTTTCGACGTATGCAACCTGGTGGATACGCCAGGCCATCACGCGCTCGATCGCCGACCAGGCCCGCACGATCCGCATCCCGGTTCACATGATCGAAACGATCAACAAAATGAACCGCATCTCGCGCCAGATCCTGCAGGAAACCGGCGTAGAGCCCGATCCGGCGACGCTCGCGATCAAGATGGAAATGCCCGAGGACAAGATCCGCAAGATCATGAAAATCTCGAAAGAGCCGATATCGATGGAAACACCGATAGGCGACGACGACGATTCTCATCTCGGCGATTTCATCGAAGACACTGCCACCGTAGCCCCGGCCGACGCAGCCGAATACTCCGGCCTGCGCGACGCCACGTCGGAAGTGCTCGACAGCCTCACGCCGCGCGAAGCCAAAGTTTTACGCATGCGCTTCGGCATCGAAATGAACACGGACCACACGCTGGAGGAAGTCGGCAAGCAATTCGACGTCACCCGCGAACGGATCCGCCAGATCGAAGCCAAAGCCCTGCGCAAGCTGCGTCACCCGTCGCGATCCGATAAACTGCGCAGCTTCCTCGACGGCGAAGGCTAAGTCTTGGACGCCCGGGCTTGGCTCGGGCACACGGGCCTCTAGCTCATGCCTGGTTAGAGCAGCGGACTCATAATCCGTTGGTGCCGAGTTCGACTCTCGGGGGGCCCACCAATAAAACAAAGGCTTACGCATATCATGCGTAAGCCTTTGTCCTTTTGGGCGCGTGAAAGGTAGGAGTTCGGCATGATGTCGGAGTAGCCCATCCTCCGCGGCCCGTCCAAATGTATTTTCTTGCGGAAGCTTCAGCGCCCTTGCCCCATCGTGACAGCAGATTGCGCCCGCGCGGACGATCCACCCGCCGACCACACGCTGTCTGATCCCCCGCGCAGGATCCTGCGGCCCGTTGCGCGCGCCATCCAGGCAAAGATCGCGCTACCGACAAGCGCCGTCGCATCGACACCTAAACTGGCAATCGACGTGTGAGCCCACAGCCCCAGGTCGGGCCGGCTCCATGCAAGCAGCGTCGTCATGGGGATCGCCAGCGTCAGGGCCGCCGCCAACCAAAGCAGATGCATCGACGCTTGCGCCGCTCCGCGTAAGAAAGCCCAGGCAATGCTGGCAAAGAATGCACCGTAATAAAGCGCAGTATGCCAAGCGCTCACATTGGTCGTATGCCCGTACAGCCACTTGCTTGCAACGATCGTCAGCGAAACGCCGCACACACATCCCAGACAGACGCCGACGGTCAATGCTGCCATCAACCGTGCATCCAATCGCTGAGAGGGTATTTGGTTTCCCTGCCTGGGCGCTTTACGACGACGGCTTTCTATCCAAAGCAGGTTGCCGCTATAGAACAGCCAGGCTCCCGCCAGACCGAGCAGGAAGTACATCCACTGCACCGCAGTGCCGCCGAAAGCTGCCATGTGCAGCGCGAAGAAGCTGCTGACAAAAAGATTGGGGACATCTTGACGGCCGGGTAAGAAATCGCTGCGGGTCACCTTGCAGCTATAGGGGTCGAGTGCAACGAAACCGCCTCGCGCCCGAGGCGAAACCGCTGCGGCATCCTTGCCCCAAACGCGCACCACGGCACGCGGCCCGGTTACTTGCTGGTACTCCATCATGCTGGGTTCGAAGCCGGACGAGAGCGAACGAGCGCAGGCCACCAGTTCAAGTGGCGTAAGCATTCTCGCAGGGTCACGCGAAGACGCAGCCTCCGCCATCATCCGTCCCTCCCGGGACACGGCAGCCGGATTGCCGTTATAGGGCATTTTTTTCTGTAGAAAGTAAATGCCGTCATGAAAAGCAAATACCACTGCCGTCAATGCCATGACCAAGTGGAAGGGCAGGCTGACGATGCCCACCACATTGTGGGCATCGAGCCACATGCGTTTCAGGTTCTTTCCCACTCGCAGCGCAAAAAAATCTTTGACGAGCGAAGGGAGGAGCACGATCACTCCGGATACCAAGGCGAGCGTGTAGAGCGCAGCAATCACTCCCATGATCCAGCGATTCGGATCGTTGTCCACAGGTAAGCCTACAACGCGATGGAGCCCGTCGATGAACGATGCCAGTTGCGAGGGACGAGACTCTTTGACCTGAGCGACACCCTGTGCATCGAGCGAGGCCACGTAGTGACGCGTCGAGGATTTGTCGCGACCATCGCCATCCGGATCGCGCACCCGCCAACTCATGCGAGCCAGCACCTGCTCGGCGTCCTGTAGATGGACGTTGAAACTCCTGGCCGCCTCAGGATTCGACCGCAGGGTTTGAATGATTAACGCTTGCGCGTTGGATAAAGGCACAAGGGTTTCCGCCACGGGCGCCGACGACCAACGCGCCAGGGGTTCCTTGAAAACAGTCAGGGCGCCGGCATAGAAAGCAATGAACAAGGCCAGGCCGGATAGGAGGCCTGTCCAGGTGTGCACGGATTTGTAAATGCGGATGATGTCGGATCGCATGCTTATCATTCATCACAAGTGAAACAGGTGCATAAGGATCAATGCGCCGACCACCAACATATTGCCCCCCGCCAACCACAGCCAGGCACGCCAGCCGCTGCTGAAGAGATACGTGCCACCGAGCGTACCGAGCCAGATTGGCGCGACCATCCACATCGCCAGTTGCGCCCTGACGGGCTCGGCCATGCTCGGATTGAGCCGCACGAACACGCCGCTGCATTCCAGAGCCAGGGTCAATCCCAACAGCGTGCCGGCCAGTGTTTTAGAAAACCAATCGCGCTGAATGGGCAGAGATTTCGCCATGGTCATGATCGATTTCGCCGCGCAGAAACGAGCGCCCCGCTATAGGGTAAAAGAACAAACATCAGCATCAGGGAAGTGGCAAAAACCAAGGTCGCGGTAAGAGCCTGCATGCTTTGCTCGAAGGCAAACAAGCCGGTTGCCAGCAACGCGCCCCCCGCGCACCGCGCAGGTGCCGCCGACCAAGGAAGCGCGCACCAGCGCTGATTGGGCGATCCAAGGTAGATGCTCGAACAGCCCGTCAACGTCGATGCAAGAGCCAAGAAGATAAAAACGTCCATATCGAGAAGTCTTGTGACAAATAGCGCAGTGGGTTCAGGGCTGTTCCAGGAAGAATTGCATGCCGCGCGTCATGGCTGGCAGCCAGGCAGGGCCGTGATCCTCCCCTTCGAGTTCGTGATAAACCACCTGCCCGCCCCAGCCCGGCATTTTTCGCAAGCGCTCAGCCAGGCTACGCGCCTCCGGAACCATGACTCGCTTGGCACGCATCGCCAACACTTCCGGCGGATACTTGCCTCTGGGGGGTTGATCCTCCAGAGAACCCACGCTGATCTGCACACGAGGCCGTAGCGTGCCGTCCAGCTTCAAGAGCCCAGGCAATCCGTTCAAAACCAGCCTATCGCCCCACCAGATCGATGGACTCGATGCCAGATAGGTCGAAAAACCAGCCGGCCGTGCGAATAAGGCATGCACCACGAACAAACCGCCGAAAGAATGGCCAAACAGCGCCTGGCGTTTCCTGTCGATGGGATACCGTGCAGCAAGCATGGGTTTGAGCTCATTCTCGATGAAGTCGAGAAACCGCTCAGCCCCGCCTTCTTCTGCCGCGTCATCGGGTTTCTTCATGCTTACGGTGTAGTCGCGCCGGCGCGCTTTCACATCGAAATCAGCGTCTCCGGGGTAACCGATACCGACAACCAGCGGAGGCGAATACCCCGTCACTTCCCGACGACTCGCCGCCGTCCGGGCGAGAAACGCCGCAACAGGGAAAGCTGCGTTACCGTCGAGTACATAAAACACCGGATAACCGGCCGCCGGCGGCGGCGTAGCGGGTACGGACAGAAATATGCGATAGCGATGACCCGTTCCGGAGGAACGCATGTCCAGTTGTTGCGTAGCCGGGAGTACGACCGCGGCCCACTGCCCGACTTCTGCCATCGCCCGGGTCGGCAGCGCGACCATTGCCAGCGTACAAAGGCACATACCCAATATCAAACGGAACATGGCGTCAGAAGTCCAGGGTCGCGGACGCCGTTACGGTCCGTGCGGGGCCCAGCGTGGCGATCGGCGCGCTGTCGCTGAAACTGCCCGACCAATAATGTTTATCGAATAGATTGTTAATATTCAACCGCAGGACAAATTTGCGATCCGCCAAGCGAGCGGCATAACGTGCACCAACATCGATCTGAGCCCATCCGGGAATTTGTTGGGTATTGGCAGAATCCAGGAACTGACTATCGGTTGCGACCACTCGCCCGCTCAAGGTCAATCCGGCAATCCACCAGGCATCCCATTCGGCGCCGAAGTTACCCTGCCAGCGGGGCGCCCCAATGGCCTCCTTGCCATTGTTCCTGCCGTAGGCCGTTTTGGTCTGCACTCCCCGGGTATACGTGGCGCCACCCAATAGGCGCACATTGTGCGCAAGTTCGCCGAAAATATTCCATTCCAGCCCACGAATACGCTTCTCGCCTTCGTCCGTGTAAGTGGGGCTGGAATTGCTGCCCACGACAATCAACGTGGGCTTCGTAATTTCGAACAGGCTTGCCGTATTGGCGATGGCGCCGGCATCCCACTTGAAGCCAAATTCCTTCTGCTCGGTCTTGTAGGGTGCGAATACATGCTGGTAATTCGTCGCCCTGACATCTGTCACGGTGTCACCCGCGCTCAATCCTTGCACGTAATTGGCATACAGCGAAAGCATCGCCCCCCACGGCTTGACAACCACAGCGACAGCAGGCGTTACCGCGCTTTTTTCGTACTTCGCCGTCACAGCTCCCGTTTTGTTGTAATTGGTGGTTTTGATCGCTTGATCGCGCAGACCAAACGTCAAAAGCACGCTGTCGTCCATGATTGATAATGTATCCACCAGAGCAAGACTGGACGGTGTTGTCGCGCTGGTTTTGGAGGTCGATGCGGGCAACGCCACCATCACCGGAGTCACCGGATTGTAGATATTCGAAGCAAAAGCTTTTGTGTTGGTAGGCCCCGAACCATTCTCTTGACTCAACCGGGTGGCATGCACCACCAGCTTGTGGGCCACTTCGCCCGTATTGAAGCTGGCCCGCAAACCCGCCTCGGAAGAAACACTGTCGGTATAACCGCGCTGCCCTACCGTAATCCCGGTGTAGTCGCCATTGACCTGGATTTGGCGCGCATGCGTGCTGTTGAGGAAACCCGAATAGTCATGACGCATCGCGCCTACGCCAGCAAAGGCCGAGAGGTGGCGATTGAATGCATATTCGGCCCGTGCAATCGCGGCATTGCTTTCCAGCTCGCCATACCCGGTGCCGAATTGATTCAGCCGTGGATCCGGCGCCTCCGGAATATCGGTGGTAGCAAACCAGAACATTGCGGGCGAGCCACCCTTGAACGACTCCTTGCTGCGGTAGGCATCGAGAGAAGCCTTCAGCGCGCGGCCGCGGTAGTCCAGCGCCGCCGACAGGAATTCGCGCTTCTTGGACTGCCCCGTCAGTTCGGTATCTCCATCGCTGTATGCGCCATTCACACGAACGCCCCATGCGTTGTCGGCACCGAAACGCCGGCCGACATCGAGGCGGCTCCCCAATTGCGACTCGGACTGGTAATCCACTGCGATCTGCGTCAACGGATCTTCGCCAGCCCGCTTTGGCACCAGGTTGATGACGCCACCGACACCGCCACTGGGCGCCATGCCACTGAAAAGCGCGCTCGGCCCCTTGAGAACCTCGACCCGCTCGATAAACTCGACTGGCGCATGCCCTGCTGGCGCCAGCCCGAACATGCCATTGATCGCCAAGTCGGAGGCGGAGACATCGAAACCACGCACGCGGAAATTTTCGTACGCGTGCCCGTTCGATGTCGTGAAACGCACCGAAGGATCGTTCGCCAACACATCCGCCAACGTACGTGCCTGCTGGTCTTGAATCAACTCGGCGGTATAGCTGGTGATATTGAACGGCGTATCCAGGACATCCTGACTACCAAGCGCGCCAAGACGGGCTCCCTTGGCAACCTGCCCGCCAGCGTAAGGTTGCGGCAAATCGGACGGTGGTTCCACGCTCGCGGAGACCGTCACCGGCGCCAAAGTCACATCCTCGGCATCCGCATCAGACCCAGCCTGAGCCCATGTCGATTGAGATAAGGCAGCAGCGCTCAACGCAAACGCAACCATTCGCAGCATCTTTTTTCCTTACTGGTTAAACACTGGCTGGCGAAAGCTGGCTTGCTGGTGTTTGGCTCGGGGCACTCCCGCTTTCGTCGCAACGCTGCGCCGCTCGCGAAAATGACTCTTTACGTGTTTCGTACCCATAGGAACCGGGGGCTTTCCGAGGCGCCCTTTGTTCGTCGAAATCACAAACATTCGCTTGGACTATAAACGAGAATCATTCGCAAAATAACAAACTCCTGCTTCGGCAAACAATTTTCGGTTTTCTGCCCTATCGCTGCACAACCTGGCTGGATTTCAATAGGTACTAGGCAAGCCACAGGCGTCGGCGCCTCGATTTTCTCGCCCGGCACAGCCTTACGCTTGACTTTATTGCGACTCGAACTAGACTCCTAGTTAATTTCATTCAGATAGAAACAAATCAAATGGGCATCCGGCAAACGGAGATGGGCAAGGTGAACGAGTACCTCGTGCTGGAGTATCTGCGCGATCACCAACAAACCACGCGGCCACAAATTGCAGCCGGCTTGAGGCTTTCCCCTGCCTCCGTCAGCCGCATCGTTGCCAAACTCATCGACAGCAAACTTGTCGTCGAATCTCCTGGATCGTCCGAATCCAGCGGCCGTCCTCGCGGAGTTCTTGCAATCAATCTCGTGCGCGACTGCGTGGTGGGGATCGATCTGGGTGGAACAAAATGTCATGGCGTCCTGAGCGATCTGGCGGGCACCGCTCTTGCCGAAAAAAATCTTGCCGTCGCCGATACGAAAAGCGCCTACGACGCACTCACCCAGATCTGGAAAGCCATGTCCGGCGAAGCGATTCAGCGCGGCCTCGTCGTCGGCGCGCTTGCCGTTGGCGTGCCTGCCGTCATCGATCCCCGGACGGAACTCGCCCTGCGCGGCCCGAATGTCGGCTGGGAAGGATTCGAACTGGTCGCGCATGTACGCGCACTCGGGCTCCCCTTCGTGGTGGACAACGATGTCAATCTTGCGGCGACGGCCGAGGGGCAGCTCGGACAGGCTCTGGGGTGTCGGGACTACGCCGTGCTCTCGCTCGGCACCGGGCTCGGTGGCGCGGTGGTGGCCGACGGCCGTTTGGTAAGAGGCCGCAACAACGCGGCTGGCGAAGTTTCGATGCTATTGCCGCATCTGGCCATGATCCGGGAACGCCGGGTTGGCGGGATCGGAGGGCTGGAAACCGTTCTCACCGGCCCGGCCATCGCGGCACGCGCGCGGGATTTCGTCGAATCGGACGGCGCGGCACGCAGCGAACTGACGGATCATCCGACGGCTCAGGGTGTGATCGAACGCGCCATCGCGGGCGGCACTTTCGCGAACCGCATCATCGACGAGGTGCTCGACGCCCTCGCGCTATGCGTCGTCACGCTGGCAGCCGTGACCGACCCCGAGGTCGTCGTGATCGACGGCAGCGTGGGGCGCGCCCTGGCGCCGTTTCTGCCGCGCGTAGCAAAGCTCGTCGGCCAGCACACGCCAACACCGCCCCGGCTGGCGGTTTCCCGACTTGGACCGAACGCCACTGTGCGCGGGGCGATTGCCGCCGCGCTGCAACTGCTGCGCGCGACCGAAGCGCCCGAAGTGCTGAGCAAGCTTGCTCATGACGGAGTAATTCAACGATGACCCAACCCATGTCGGCAGTGCGCAATCGCCCAATGCTCCCTCCGTGGGCCTCGCGGCATGCCTTATTGCTGATCTTCGTTGCCTTGGTCGGCGTGCTTGCCCTGACTTCGCCGAGCTTTCGCACGACGGCCAATCTCGTGAACATCATCGAGCAACAATCCATCATCGGCATTGTGGCCTGCGGCATGTTGCTGATGATTCTGCTCGGCGGCTTCGATCTTTCGGTCGGCGCGGTCGGTGCCGCAGCTTCGGTCATGGCGGCCTGGACGATGAGCCTGGCCGGAATCGTGCCAGGCGTACTTTCCGCAATTGCTCTGGGCGCCGCTGTTGGTCTGGCCAATGGATTGTTGATCGCAAAACTGCATATCAACCCGTTCGTCGTCACGCTGGGCATGCAGACGCTGGTGACGGGTCTGCTCTTTGTCGCCACAGGGGCGAGCCCGGTCTATGGCGTGCCGGAGGCGTTTTCGATCGTGGGCTTGGGACGGCTCGGCCCGATTCCCGTCGCGGCCCTTATCTATGCGTTCGTCGTACTCGGTGTATGGGCGCTGCTCAGATTCACCGTCTTCGGCCATCACATCTACGCCGTTGGCGGCAATGTGGAAGCGAGCCGGCTGGCCGGTATCAAGACCGACCGCGTGACCATCATCGTCTACACATTAGGCGCGATCACTGCCGCAATCGGAGGACTGATCCTGCTCGGCCAGACCGCCATCGGCCAGCCTTCGTCCGCAACGACTTGGCCGCTCGCAGCGATTGCCGCCGTCGCGGTTGCAGGCATTCCCCTGACCGGCGGCGCTGGCGGCGTCGGCACCGTCGTCGTAGGCACACTGCTGCTCGGCACCGTCTCTAACGCGCTCAACCAGTTCGGCATCTCGCCTTATTGGCAACCCGCCATCACAGGCGTGGTCATTCTTGTCGCCGTCGGCGCCGACACGCTACAACGCCGGCGACGCTCGACGTAAGCCCTCGCTAGCCTCCAGAGATCGAAAGGATAAAATAATATGCGCAAAGCATCGTTCGCTCGCCGCCTGCTTCTCGGCGCCACAGCCACAATCGCGGTAATGGCTTGCCTGATCGCCTCCCCCCGCAGCTCGGACGCAGCCTCTGCCGCAGAAGCCAAGCGTTACGTAATCGGTTCGATGATCTGGAGCACGTCGGTCCCGTTCTATTCCAACTTCATCAAGGGCCAGCAGCAGACCGCCGGCAAACTCGGGGTCAAGCTAACCCTCGTTGACGGCAAGGGCGATCTGGGCACACAGGTAGCGGGCATCCAGCAACTCATCGCACAACGCGTCGACGCGATTCTCGTCACCGCCAGCGATGCCAAGGGAATTGTTCCCATCATACGCAAGGCCAATGCCGCAGGCATTCCCGTCTTTGCCGTCAACAATCGCGTCGACAGCGGAGCACAAACCGTTACCTTCATCGGCGCAGACGACTATGAGTTCGGCCGTCAGCAGGCCAAGCTGCTTGTCGATGCACTCGGTCCGCGCGCCAGGGTGGCCTATCTGCTCGGTGCGCTCGGCAGCAGCGCCCATCTCTTGCGCGAGCAAGGCTTCAGGTCTTATCTGAAAGCCTATCCATCAATCGAAATAGTCACCAGCCAGACAGCCAATTGGGATGCGGCACAGGCGCTGACTGTCGTGCAGGACTGGCTGAACAAATATCCCAAAGGCGGGATCGATGCGATTGTCACGCAGGGGCCGGAAGCGGCAAAAGCGGCAAAGTACGCAAGCGAACACGGCCGCGCCGATGTGAAGTTCATCCTCGGCGACTACCCGCTCGAAGTCCGCGACGGCATCAAGGCTGGTTACATTCTGGGCTCGGTCGTCCAGGACCCGCTACCGCAGGGCGTACGCTCGATCGAAGCCGCCGTGGAGTGGCTCTCGGGCGCCAAGGCCCGCGTCAAACAGCCTAACGAGTACCTCACGCTGCCTATCGTCACTCGCGCCAATGTCGCCAACTTCCCGCCCGCCTGGGGCGGTTGAACCACGGCAATCCATAATGGAAAGCACTCCATCGGCATTGCTGCGCATGCGGCGGATTCGCAAGACCTTTGCGGGAAACGAGGTCTTGCATGGCGTGGACTTCGATCTCCACGCAGGCGAGGTTCACGCCTTGCTAGGCCATAACGGGGCCGGAAAGAGCACGCTCATGAAGGTGCTCGCCGGTCTTTACGACGACTATGAAGGTGAAATAGAAGTCGCCGGACAGGCGCTGCGACTGACAAGTCCGGGAACGTCGCTCGCGGCCGGAATCGCGGTCATTCACCAGGAGTTCTCGCAAGTCCCCACCTTCGATGCCGCAGAGAATCTTGCGCTGGGCCACGAGCCACGAAAATCCGCCAAGTTCATTGATCGGGCGGAACTGCACGCGCGGGCAAAGGCGCTGATTGACGAACTCGGTTTCGCTATCCCGCTCGATGTGCCGGTCGGCAAACTGAGCGTTGCGCACCAGCAACTCGTCGAAGTCGCCAAGGCGCTCAGTCGCGATGCCCGCATCCTTGTCATGGACGAGCCGACATCCCGTCTTGCGCCACCGGAACGGCAAACGCTCTTCCGGATGATCGCAGGGCTCGCGGCGCGCGGCGTGGGGGTGATCTACATTTCGCATTTTCTCGAAGAAGTGCTCGCGGTATCCGACTCCGTAACGATTCTTCGCGATGGCGAGCGGGTCGCCGCCGGACCTCGCGAAGCATTCTATCTGGATACGCTCGCGGCGCAGATCGTTGGCGAATCGGCAGCCGAACCTGCCCATCCGGTAGCACAACACGGCGAAATCGGAAGGGCGATCCTCGAACTCAAGCGCTTTGGCGCGGCCGGCAGGCCAGGCAGCACGCTAACCGTGCATGCCGGCGAAATCGTTGGCCTGGCCGGATTGGTAGGCTCGGGGCGCACCTCGCTGGCAGAAGCGATCTGCGCTGCAACACCCAGCCAAGGCCAAATGTCGATCGACGGCAGAAGTGTCAAACTAAAGTCTCCCGCCGCAGCGGTAGATCATGGCATTGTCCTGGTGCCGGAGGATCGCAAACAGCGCGGTCTAGTAATGACGAGCAGCGCGGGCGCCAATATCGTCTTGGCCGCTCTGGGGCGCGCCTTATCCACGGCAGGCATCGTGAATTTCGCGGCACGCAAATCGGCAATCGAACAAGCGATCGCCAAATACGGGATCAGGGGAAGCGATCTTGCCGACAAATCCGTGCAAACGCTTTCGGGCGGGAATCAGCAAAAAGTGCTTCTCGCGCGCGCCGATGCGGCGATGCCCGCAGTGCTGATCCTCGATCAGCCCACGGCCGGGGTCGACATCGGCGCAAAGAAAGACATCTACGCGCACATCCGAACGCTCGCGCGCGGAGGCATCGCCTGCATCCTCGTCAGCGACGAGCTTGAGGAAATACTGAGCCTATGCAATCGGGTTGCGATCGTTAAAGAAGGGGCCGTCGTCGAAATAAAATCCGTAGCGGGTCTTTCGCAACACGAACTGCTCGCCAGTATGAGTCGGGGGCGGGTTAAAGAATGAAACCGCCTGGGATGCAACCGATTGTCGGCGTCAAAGCCTATGGGTGGGCCTGGTCCGTGGTGCACGGATTTTCGATGTCCCAGGCCGCAACCCGCATGGCCGCACAGGGCATCGACTGGGCCATCGTACAAAATCTTATCGATCCCCTGCCTGGCAGCGCGGTCGATCAGCGTCCGCCGGGCAGCGACTATGACGATCGCGAGTGGGTCGCGACGCTCCAGGATGCGGGGCGCAGGGTCTATCAGTCGACGGCTGTTTTCTTCTCTCCAACAGACTTCGCGGCCGACCCGAGCTTGCGCCCGGTCGATCAGCATGGCCAAACCTTTAAACCCTTTGGCTGGTACTTCGGGCTTTGTCCAAGCCATCCCGGCTATCTCGCGCGCAAGGCCGAGCGTTTCGCTCAAGCAGTAAGCACGACCTCGCCCGATGGCGTGTTTCTTTCGTTCATCCGCTTCCCCGGCTTCTGGGAACTGTGGCTACCGAACACCAAGCGCAAAAATATTCTGGAATATTGCTTTTGCGAACGCTGCATGACGCTTTTTGCCCAATCCGCGTCGCTCGACCTGCCGCCCGGCGGGCCCACTGCATGGCGCAAAGCAATTATTGGGGAGCTACGCTCGCAATGGATCGACTGGAAATGCCACTGGATTGCCTCGGTCGCAATGCGCCTGCGCGAGGCGGCTCTCGCCGTGAAGCCAAATATGGACGTAATCATCAATGGCTTCGGTCTTGGCACCGAGGATTTCGACAATGCCGTCGAAGAGGTTTTGGGGCAAAGATTCGCCGACTTGAATGTCGCAATCGACCACTACGAATTGATGTTCTACTTTCAGATTCTGAAGCGCGATCCTCGCGCATGGATACCGCAGCGGATCGCGCAGGCGCGGGCTCAGACCAAGCGAACGCTGCTGGCCTGCCTGCAAGGTAATGCGGAATATCTGGAACCGATCTATGCAAATGGCCAACGCCAGCGCGAGATTTCCGCCCGCGACTGGGAACACGCGCTGCGCGCCGTCGCGCGCTCGAACGCCGATGGAATACTAACTTACTCGTGGCGAGACCTTCTGGCCGACGAGGCCAGCGGAGGCGCCCGGGTGGAAGCGATGCTGCGTTACAAGGAAGGTGCTTTTTTAGCTTGAAGGACGCCTCGAAAAACCCCGGCTAATAGCCGGGGCCTTCAGCAACCACGTTCAGAACGTATAGAACATGCCGAGCGTCCACTCACTCGGGTCGTACCCGAAGTACTGGTTGTCACCACGGAACTGCAATACGCCGAGCCTGGCGTGCTCGTTGTTGATCACCTTGTTGTAATACGCATAAAGCGACAAGTTGTTCTGCAGGTTGTAGAGATAACCGATACCGAAATCCAGCGAGGACGGATCGCCTTTGCCGTCGCCGGTGTTCTTGCCGTAGGCGCCCGCCGAATTGACGCCGCCGTAGTTGATGTTGGCGACGCTCGTTTCGATGCGATGCTTGCCAATGTCATACGAACCCGAGAAGCCGTAGGCTTGCGCCTTGTAGCCGCCTGCGTTCGAGACCCGGTAAGACGTATAGGAAGCGCCCAGCGTCAGGTCGTTCCACTTGTAGCGAGCGCCGACAATGTCGGTCACCTGATTGCGCTGGCGCCAGTTCGATGCGCCGCTGGTGGCCACATCGTTCATCTGCTCGAAGTCCATGTGGGCCACGCCCGCGAACAACGGGCCATTGGTGTACATCAGGTTGCCCGCGTAAGTACGGCCGTCTTCGCGCAGCGGCGTCGCGCCGCTGGCCTGTTGCCCCATCGAGAACGAGAGTTCGCCGCTGAACCCTTTCAATGCGCCGCTAAAAGCCGGCGTCCGATAGCGCAGCGCATTGCCATAAAACAATGCGGTGCCGGAGTTCCCGCCCGCGAGCGAGCTTGTGCCGCTGACATTTCCGGTCACGGGGTCTTTCAGGTAGCGGGCCAGCGCTTCCGGGCGCGACACCGAGAACAAGGCGGAGAAATCGTTCGCGCCGTACTCGTGGGCCGACGCAAGATCCGCGCCCAACATCACCCAGAACGGCGCCATATACATCGTGCCGGCTTCGACCGAACCGAACTTCGCGGTCGAGATTCCAGCCGTGACACCTCGATTGAAGAGTACCGCACCGCTCGTGTTGTTCTGCGTGCCGCCGCCGGCGTTGCCGTTATAGAGGTTGATCCCCGTCTCGGCATTGAACAAGGCTTTGTAATCGTCATTGAAGACCCAGGCGCCCGCGATGCCGAGACGACTGGCCATCTCGCCCTGGTTCAGGCGATTCGTCGTCACGACCTGGCCCGCCGCGTTAGCGCCCGTCGAACTCACAAAACCGACATCCGCGCGTCCGTAAAACTTCCATTGCAGACCAGTCGAGGGGACAGAAACGGGGACAGCCGCAACCGGCTGCGTCTTCTCCACGGCCTTGGTTTCGACCGACTTCTGTTCGATCTGCTCGATACGTTTCTGCAATTGCTGGATCGTGACCTTCAGATCGTCGATCTCACCAGCGCGAGCCGAGGGCAGTGCAAGAACCCCACAGACCCCAATGCACATGAGCCGGACTACCATCGGTTTGATTGCCATCGAAAAGTACTTCATGAAACTCATCTCCACTTTTTTTATTCCTCAGCGCTCAAGCCCCGCCGCCACGGATTCCTTGTGCGCTTTGTTTGCTCCAAAACCACGCGAGATCTGGCCCGGCAGGCAGCCTTATCCGCCGCGCGAATTCAAAGTAGGCGGGCAAAACGATCCCGCACCGTGCTCGCGGACGGCGTTACGAATAGTTGAAATCGATGCGCGGAGAGCGAGTCGTTGTCGTTCGACTACGACTCGCTCATATGTCGACAGCCTATTTGGCAAATCTCATTCGCAGGTATTCACCTCATGTCGCCGCCATCAACTGCGTGGCGATCACACCGATTGCGGTTGCGCCGGCATCGGGAAAATTCACGCTGCGCTCGCCCAGATAGCTCGCGCGTCCCTTACTCGCCACGATTAAGCGCGTGGCCTCGGCACCGGCCACGGCGGCAGCGCGCGCCGCCTCGAATGCTGCGACAGAATCGGCGCCCTGCGCCGCCGCGACGCCAATTGCGTCGACTGCCGGAATCAAGGCATCGAGCAGCGTCTTGTCGCCGAACTTGGCGCCGCCGCGCTTCTGGATGGCCTCGACTGCCGCCTGCAACATCTCGCCGAATTCCTCTAGCGTAAGGCTTGCCTTGCCGTTGGCATAACGCCCCATGCCACGGAAGGCAGAGCCCCAGATCGGCCCGGACGCGCCGCCGCAATGCTCGGTGATGATCATTCCGCAGGACTTAAGAAAGGCTCCGATGTCGCTCGCATCCAACGTCGCCCACTCGCTACGTACCTGCCGGAAACCCTTGGCCAACGACATGCCGAAATCGCCGTCGCCTGCCGCAGAATCCAGTTCGCAGAAGGCAACTTCATTGGCGTCGATGATGTCGCACATACGGGCGACAACTGCGACCACCCCATCCTTTTCGATTATGCTCATGAGTTAAACCTCAGATCTTCCAGGCTGGCGCATCGACCGGTGCGTCCAGCAGCGCCTTGAGTTCGGCGTCCAGACGGAGCAGCGTAAGCGATGCCCCCGCCATATCTATCGCCGTCATGTAGTTGCCCACGAGCGTGCGGTGGGTCTTCAGGCCGCGTGCCTTTAATTGTTCGGCAATCGCGCGGTTGAACAAATACAGCTCCTGCAAAGGCGTGGCGCCGAGGCCGTTTACCATCACGGCAACTTCGTCGCCGGCCGCAAACGGCAGATCGGCCGCGATTGCCTCGACCATGCGGGCTGCCAATTCGTTCGCGCTGGCGTTTTTCTCGCGCGCGATCCCCGGCTCGCCATGAATGCCGACGCCGAACTCGATTTCGTCGTCGGCCAGCGAGAAGGTCGGCGTGCCCTTCGCGGGCACCGTGCAGGAACTCAAGGCAAAGCCTATGCTGCGCACATTCGCGATTGTCTTTTCGGCCACTGCCTTGACTGCTGCCAGATCGCGCCCCGCTTCGGCCGCCGCGCCGGCAATTTTGTGCACGAAGATCGTTCCGGCCACGCCGCGCCGTCCTATCGTGTAGAGGCTATCCTTCACCGCAACGTCGTCATTGACATAAACGCGCTCGATATTCATGCCATCGTCATCGACGGCCATCTCGGCGGCAGCCTCGAAGTTCATGCAGTCGCCCGAATAGTTCTTGATGATCAGCAAGGAGCCGCGCGGCGAGCGCGTCTTGAGCAGCGCGTTGTAGACCTGCACGGTCGAAGGCGAGGCAAAAACATCGCCGCAGACCGCCGCATCGAGCATGCCGCGTCCGACGAATCCGCCGTGGGCCGGTTCGTGGCCGCTGCCGCCGCCGGATATGAGGCTGACCTTGTTCGCCGCGGGTTCGCGGCGCATGAGGATCCGGTACTTGCGCTCGAACGTCAGTTGTTCGGGATGCGCGAGCACCATGCCCTCGCACATCTCAATGACCAGATCTTCCGGCCGATTGATCAGCTTCTTCATGCCGCCGCTCCCAGGCGGTCGGCGGCAAGAATGGCGCCGAACACCATTTGTGCGTTAACTTCGAACGGCATGTTGTGAATGGTTTCGCCCACGGCCGTTGCCGCCTCGGCGACCTTCATGATCTTATCGGCGGTAACTTCCTTGATGCCGAGCTGGGCCAGAGATGTAGGCAGGCCGACCGACTTGCAATAGGCGAGAACGGTATTGAATTCGGCGGCAGGCGCGTTTTCGAGCACGAGGTGCACAAGCGTGCCGAAAGCTACTTTTTCGCCGTGGTAATACGCATGCGTTTCTTCGAGCACTGTCAGGCCATTGTGAATCGCATGCGCGGCGGCAAGTCCCGAGCTTTCGAAACCGAGGCCCGAGAGCAGGATATTGGCTTCGACGATATTTTCGAGCGCACCCGTCACGACACCCGCCTCGCATGCGGCGCGGGCCTTGAGCGAATCCTCCAGCAGCGTCTTGTAGCAAAGCTCGGCAATCGCGAGCGCCGCCATCGTGCTCTTACCCTGCGGAATGTTGTTCGCAAAAGCCCGCGCACAGGCGCGCGCCTCGAACCAGGTCGACAACGCATCGCCCATTCCCGCCACGAGGAAGCGCACCGGCGCACGTGCAATGATGCCGCTATCCACGAGCACGACATTCGGATTGCTGCGGAAGAAGAAATACTCCTCGAACTCGCCGTGCTCGGTGTAGATGACCGCGAGCGAACTGCACGGCGCATCGGTCGAGGCAATCGTCGGAACAATGACAACGGGTTTGTTCATCAAGTGCGCCACCGCCTTGGCAGTATCGAGCGCCTTGCCACCGCCAAGTCCGACGATAACCTCGGAGCCCTTCGCCGTGGCCAGATCCTTGATCCGGTTGATTTCATTCCAACTGCATTCTTGATTGAAACCTGCGCGATCCAGACGGAAAGCTTCGCGCTCGACGGCGACGCCGAGCTGGGATTGCACGCGCTTTTCGTCGTCGGCGGACGCGACCAGCAGAGCCTTGTCGCCGAATGTCTTGACATGGGCGCCCAGATTGCACAACTCGTCCTCGCCCTGAACGTATTTGGCGGGTGAAATCAGAACTTTTTTCATATTGGACTCAAGCAAATGAAATTTTCAGCGAGACGCGGCGCACTGCCGCGCCTCCGGTGCCCGATCAGGCGGACGGTTGCGAAGCAGCGGCAAGACGGCGGCGTCCGGCCAAATCTTCGAGGATAGCTTTGTATGCGCCTTCGTCGAGTCGATAAAAACCCATCCACAGCGCAGCCGTAACCAAGGCGAGAACACCCGGGTAGATGAACATCAGCGCCTTGATGCCGGCGAGGGCGACGGGGGTTTGATCCGCGTTCGCCACGTAACCGACCCAGGCCAGCACGATGCCGGGAACGAATCCGGCAATAGCCTGCGCAAGCTTGCGGTTGAAGGTGAAAAACGAATAGACGACGCCTTCGGAGCGAATGCCGGTTTTCCATTCGCCATATTCGACGGAGTCGGACGCAAACGCCCAGTAGAGGCTGTTGACGAGCGCGCTACCGAAGAAGGCGACACAACTCATCGCAACGAAGAGATGCGGATTGCTGACGAAGAAGTAATTAACCAGATCGCCTAGCGCCCAGATCGTGCACCCCAGGATGAAGGTCTTTTTCTTGCCGAACCTGGCCACCAGCGGCGCCACGAGCGCCACGCCGATGAAGACGCAGCCCATGCTGAAGAAACCCATATAGGGCAGCATCGAGGCGTCCTTCAGGACGTACTGGCAGTAATAGACCTGAACCGCGAGCTTGACGTTGAAGGCCGAGAAAGTCAGCAGATTGACCAGGCACAAAAGCAGTAGCGGTTTGTTCTTGCCGAGTGCGCGAACCGCGTCGGCAACCGTGTGTTTGGCCTTCTCGACAATCGCCAGCGGCACTGCCGCGATGCGTTCGCGGATGTTCGCGTAGCACACGAGTTGCAAGGCCACGCCCAGCACGGCGAAGACCGCCACGGCGCCGAAGATGCCGAAGGACGTTGTCTTCATGAACATGATCATGGGCATGAAGCAGACCGTCGTGATCAAGAGCGCCGCGTTCGAACCGCCCTGCCGCCATGCGGCCAGTTGCGCGCGCTCGGCGGAATCCTGCGTCATCGCGGCTAGCAAGGAACCGTAAGGAATGTTCACAATGCTGTAGATCAACCCGAATAGCATGTACGTGAAATAGGCCCACAACAATTTCCCATCCACGGTGAATTCCGGATTAGTAAAACTGAGCAAGGTCACCAGTCCGAGCGGCACGGTCCCGTAGAGAATGAACGGCCTGAATTTCCCTTTAGGTCCAATCTTCTTGCGTCCGTCCACCCACATTCCGACCGAAAAGTCGGCGAAGGCATCGAAGATCTTCGTAAGAAGAAACACCATGCCGGCATACGCGGGTTTCAAACCCATCGTGTCGGTGTAGAACTTGAGCAGATAGATCTGCCCGAGGTCGAACATGAAGCCGTTGCCTACGTCGCCGAGGCAGTAGGCAAACTTCTCCCGCAGCGTCAGCTTGTTTTGTCCTGCAGTGGTACTCACTTTTTTGTCTCCTTGAATTCCTGTCTCGATTACGGCGAATCCGAGCGCATCGCGTCCCCCATCGTCGCAGCATCTTTTTTTTTAATTGGCGGGTTTCCTTTTCTACTAATTACTCATATGACAATTCAAATCTTTGGACGGACCGGCGCCCGCCCAACGACGGAGCCCGTCGTTGGATAGTTTTTCTCGTTATGTGCCCGGCGCTGCCTTTAGCAGCGACGCCTCAGATGTCGCGCAAACCGATAAAGAGCTTTTCCCAAGGCGTACCCGATCTATAGAACGCGGGCATGGCCCCGATCGGCGCGTCGACCTCCACGGTTTGTCCGCCCGCATAGACCTCTCCGCTCCACAGGTGCACCCAGTCGGTCCCTGTCGGCAGATAGGGCCGCCAACGATTGACGGCTGACTTGTGCACCGGGGCGACGAGCAGATCGGGCCCGTACATGTATTGATCGTGGATCGCCCAAGTGGCGCGGTCCGCCTCGAAATGCAGCGCCAGCGGACGTTGGATCGGTAGGCCGGTTGCGACGGCCTCGCACGAGAGCGCGCGCAGGTAGGGGTTGAGCGCCCTGTAGCGTTGCGTCATGCGGGCGAAGTGGCGTAGCGAGGCTTCGGACTGATAGAACTGGAACGACTCGTCGGGCCGATTGCTCTCGTGCGTGCGCATGACGGGCGAGAATGCATTCATCTCCGCCCAGCGCATGAAGACTTCCTCGGTCCGCACGTTCCCGTACAGCGTCGTGTAGCCGCCGACATCGCTATGGCTGACCGTGTTACCGATGAGGCCCGACGACAGCGCCGCGCAGATTGCGGTCTCCATACCATCATGGCGCGAGAAGTCGACGAGTTGATCGCCGGCCCACAGCAGCTTGCAGTGCTTCTGCGAACCGGTGTAACCGGCGCGCATGAAGAATAAAATTTCGTCGGAGAGCCCGGCTTCGGCAATCGCTTCGGCGTTAACGCGCGCCCAAAGTTCCGGCCAGGTGTTGTGTACTTTCCAGCCCGATTCGCCCGAAGCAACTTGCATATCCGTCGGAACATACTCGCCGAAGTCGGCCATCCAGCCGGAAATGCCTACATCGAGCATGTTGCGCTTGATGATCTTGTCCTTGTACCAGCGCCGCCCCGCTTCGCTCGTGAAGTCGACATAGCCGCACTCGAACTCGCCGAAGTCTATCGTGCAGATGGCGCCATCCGCGCCACGCGCCAGCACGCCGGCTCTAGCGGCCTCGGCGAACAGCGGCCCGTCGGAGCACAGATGCGGATTGTTATAAGCGAGAAAGCGGATTCCCTTTGCCTTCAACTCTTGAATTCTGGCGGGAAGCTCCGGGTAGCGCGTCTTGTTCCACTGCCAGTCCCAGAACAAGCGGGCGCCGAAGCTCGTCTGGCGCAAGCCGCACCAGTCCTCGCTCCACATGCCGGACACCGCAACGCCGGCCGCCAATGCCTGATCGAGAATTTCGAGATTGCGCTGCATGCCGCGCTTCAGGCCGAGGATCGCGCCGTCATAAACCCACTCCGGGATATGACCGCCATGGCCGAAGCGCTTGGCGAGCGTCTTGACGAGTTCCGCAAGGCTTGCGCCGGCATACAACTCGACGGCGAAATCCGTGTCCCACACTTCGATTTCGTGAAACATCGGCGCGGTGAAATCGAGGACCGAATAGGCCGACGAAGCGATATGCAATGCGTAATGCCGGCTCGAAATGAATGTCGGCTGCGGATAGTAGGTCGCCGCCTCGTGCTGGCCCGCCTGGCTGTCCGTCTCGGCGATCATCGACATCCGGGTCGTCATGTCGCGGCCGACGCCGGGCTCCTGGGTCCACATCGGGAAACGCCGTCCCGCCAGATTGAAATGCGAGAACTGTTCGCCGCCGCCCCACAGATGCTCGCCATGCTCGTTCTGCAATCTGAGCCAGAGACGGTTGAGCGCGCTGCTCAAAATCCGGACCTGAATTTGCGCCGTGGCCTTTTGCAGCGTGACCACCACCTCGACCGCGCTCGCCAGCGGGCGTTGTAGTTCGATCACGCAATGCGACGCGAAATCTTCGAGCGACACCGCCTGGAGCGGGAAGCGCTGTAGTTTGCGGTCCAGCACCTTGAAGTTGCCGCGATAAAGATTGCTCTCGCCCTCTCCACATCCAGCGAAGAAGGCCGGCTCCTCGTGTGAATGACGGATCAGGGCGATGCCATTGAAATCGATCTGGAACTTGTCATTCGAACCGGTGATATGCATGGTTTCTCCTCAACCGTTTCTCATCGTCGACCGCCGTCTCGTGCGGCGTGTCGGCCTGCTGATTCGTCAATAGAAAATCTGGATATTCGGGCCGATCAATGCGGCCACTGCGCCTTTGGAAATCGGCACCGGGTTTTCCGGGTGCGCGAGCATCCATTTGCCTTTCTTGAACAGCAGGCGCGATTCGGGGTCGTTCCGCTGGATTTCTGTCTGCGGCGGCAAATCGGTATTC
>JAVBKC010000007.1:0-3746 GCA_031554255.1 Niveibacterium sp. | reverse complement strand
AAGACCACTAGTATTGCGACAAATTCCACACCGAAAACGGAACAATCGGCGCCTAATACGGTCGACAACGAGGCAACGAAAGCCACCGAGGCAAAAGGCGGCGATGATGTCGAATGGGCATGGCCCGCTGCTGGCAAAGTGATCGCCGTTTTCAGCGATTCGAGCAATAAGGGTGTCGATATCGCGGGGCAGTCTGGCGATTCGGTAACGGCTGCTGGTACAGGCAAGATCGTGTATGTAGGTGCTGGCTTGCGTGGCTATGGAAATCTCGTCATCATCAAGCACAATTCGAGTTTCCTCAGCGCCTACGCGCACAACCAGAAAATACTGGTCAAGGAAGGGCAGGCCGTAAAACGAGGACAGGAAATCGCTCTTCTAGGCGATAGTGATGCGGATAAACCTAAGCTTCATTTCGAGATCCGCCGTCAGGGAAAACCGGTTGACCCCTTGAGGTATTTACCTAAACGTTAAGGAGAGGGTATGTACGATCCGGCCTTGTTCGAAGACGAAGACGAAAAAGAGCCGGATCTGCCTCCCGAGATCGAGGCGTTCGGTGCCGAGCCGGTCGTTGTGGCGCCGCCCGAAAACGAATTCCTCAATGACGTTACCCAGATCTACCTGAACGAGATCGGCGCCAACCCGCTGCTGACGGCCGAAGAAGAGGTCGCGCTTGCAAGACGCGTAAGGTTGGGCGATTTTAGCGCCCGCCAAAAAATGATCGAACACAACCTGCGCCTGGTTGTGAATATCGCAAAACATTATCTGAATCGCGGCATTCCGCTGCTCGATCTGGTCGAGGAAGGCAACCTGGGCTTGATCCACGCGCTCGAAAAATTCGATCCCGAGCGCGGTTTTCGTTTCTCCACTTATGCAACCTGGTGGATACGCCAGAACATCGAGCGCGCGATCATGAATCAGTCGCGCACGATCCGGCTGCCGGTCCATGTCGTCAAGGAACTCAACCAGGTTCTGCGCGCTCAGCGTTCGATCGAATCCTCGCACGGTGGCGCCAGCCTTGAAGACATCGCGGATCGGCTCGCCCGCCCGGTCGAGGAAGTACGTCAAATTCTTGCTCTGAACGAGCACACAGCCTCGCTCGATGCGCCGCTCGACATCGATCCGAATCTCTCGATTGGCGAATCGCTTGCCGACGATCAGTCTGACGGTCCTGAGGAAACGATCCAGAACGCCGAGATCGAGCATCTGATCCGGCACTGGATTAGCCAATTGACCGAGAAGCAGCGTTTGGTAATCCAGCGTCGCTATGGCCTGGACGAATGCGATGTGCAAACGCTTGAAGAACTGGCGCTCCAACTGGGGCTTACGCGCGAACGTGTGCGGCAGATTCAGCTCGAAGCGCTTGCGCAGTTACGTCGTATCCTCAAGCGACGCGGTGTTTCGCGCGATGTGCTGCTCTGATCAGCGGACCGCGGTTGGTTGCGCGTGTTCGAGAGCGATGGCCGTCGCGAGTTGATAGACCGTCATCGCATAGAAGCTGGAACGGTTGTAGCGCGTGATTACATAAAAGTTGTTGTAGCCGAGCCAGTATTCAGTCGCAGCGTTGGGTGTCACGAGATCGACCAAGGCGGCATCCTGATCGGGCGCAGTGGGCGTGTCGGCCTCGATGCCAAGTTGGCGCAGGGCTTCGATGCCGAATTGCGGCGAGATTCCCGCTTCGACGGCTGCAGCCGCGCGCTGCGGGTCGCTTACGCGGGCAGGCACGGCAACGGGTCCGCCGGGCGCCCAGCCGTGCTGGTTCAGAAAGCTCGCAACGCTACCGATCGCGTCGGCTGCGCTGGTTTCGATATCGATCTTTCCATCGCCATCGAAATCGACGGCGTAATGCCGGATGCTGCTCGGAAGAAACTGCGGCAGGCCGATTGCGCCTGCGTAAGAGCCCATGATGTCGTCGACCGAACGTCGCTGGTCGCGCGCGAGCAGGAAAAGCTCGCCGAGTTCGCGTCGGAAAAGATCCGCGCGCGGGGGATAGTCGAAGGCTAGCGTCGCGAGTGCGGAAAGCGCCTTGAAGCTGCCGGTATTGCGGCCATAGATCGTTTCGACACCGATGATGCCGACAATAATCGAGGCGGGAACTCCGAATTCGTCCTCCGCGCGCTTGAGCAAGCGTTCGTTGGCGCGCCAGAACACGAGGCCCGCGTTGATCCGCGAACGGTCGATGTAGCGCGCGCGATAGCGCACCCACGATTTGGCGCTCGGAGAAGCTGGCGGCAGGATGGCCTTGATCACGGCCGGTTGGTAGCGTGCGCCAGCGAGCGCGGTTTTGATTACTTGTTCGTCGAGCCCTTCGCGCTCGGCCAGTTCGTGCGCGAACCGCAGAACTTCCGCGCGGGTTCCGTAGCTGCCCGGCCCCTCGGCGAATACGGGAATCGAACACGTCGCCACGAATGCGACCGCGATTGCGGTGCCCAGCTTGCTGCTTAGTTTTTTGGAATCCATTCCTGAGCGTGCGCTTGAATTCGATGTCTGCGTGGACAAGATTGGCCGAGTGTCGAGCCCGGCGCAGCGTACCGGATTCTTTGCCGCTTCGGATTGTACCCGAGCACTCCGATATTCCTCGCGGCGACAAGTGCCGGGAGCAAAATCATTTTGAATCGAATGCGCGAGCCGGACATAATAGCGCCAAGGGGGAGGGCCGATGCGTCGGTCCATTGGACAACAAGCGCCATTAATAAAGGCGCAGGCGCGCGAGGAGCCCATGGCAACCGCATTTATTACGCATCCCGATTGCTGGATGCACAATATGGGGACGATGCACCCCGAGAGTCCTGACCGGCTCTCGGCGATTCAGGATCGCTTGATCGCATCGGGGCTGGAATCGCTCCTGAGTTTCTACGATGCGCCGCAGGTCAGCACGGCGCAATTGACGAGAGTTCATCCGCAGCAATATGTGGACGATCTCTTCGATTCGGTGCCCGAGAAAGGTATCCGGCACCTCGATGCCGATACCGCAATGTGTCCGCATACGTTGCGGGCTGCCCTGCGTGCGGCCGGGGCCGGTGCGATGGCCGTCGATCTGGTGATGCGCGGAGAGGTCGAGAATGCGTTCTGCGCGGTGCGTCCGCCGGGTCACCATGCCGAGCGCGCCCGTGCTATGGGATTCTGCTTCTTCAACAATATCGCGGTTGCCGCCGCGCATGCGCTGGAAGCGCACGGATTGTCGCGTGTCGCAATCGTCGATTTCGACGTTCACCACGGAAATGGAACCGAGAATATCTTCGCGGGCGACGAGCGCATATTCATGGCCGGATTCTTTCAGCATCCGTTCTACCCTTATTGCGGGGCGGATAAGCCGGCGTCGAACATGCTTAACAGGCCGGTGCCTGCGGGTACGCGTGGAGACGCGGTACGCGAGATCGCGACCGATGTCTGGATTCCGGCGCTGCGCGACTTCGCGCCCGAGCTATTGCTCATTTCGGCAGGTTTTGATGCGCATATCGAAGACGACATGGCCTCCTGCGGGCTCGTCGAGGCCGACTATACGTTCCTGACATTGCAGTTGCGCGGTTTTGCCGAAGCCCACTGCCAAGGGCGCATCGTGTCGTTGCTTGAGGGCGGCTATTCGCTGTCGTCGCTCGCGCGCAGCGCGGTTGCCCACATCAAGGCGCTGGCCGATCTTTGAGTCTGCTGCGGGCCGGTTTCGTTGGGGGGTTCCGGCGCGGGAAGCCGCCACGCCCCGGCAGAGGGGGGCACGGTTGCGCACCGGGGCCGCGAAGCGGGGGAATGGA
>JAVBKC010000099.1:0-7883 GCA_031554255.1 Niveibacterium sp. | reverse complement strand
TCTACCCCAGATGTCGAACACATACCCAGCACAGGACAAACCGTCACATCGCCGGGCGCAAATTTATGGTGCCCATGACGTGGATTGAACACGTGGCCTCTCCCTTACCAAGGGAGTGCTCTACCACTGAGCTACATGGGCACGACTGAAAGCATTTTTTGGAGCGGGTGAAGGGAATCGAACCCTCGTCATAAGCTTGGAAGGCTTCTGCTCTACCATTGAGCTACACCCGCAGCCGATCACCTATCGCCGCCAAAAAAACCCGGAAAATCCGGGCAGAAAAATATTGCGCTTGGTGGAGGGGGAAGGATTCGAACCTTCGAAGGCAGAGCCGTCAGATTTACAGTCTGATCCCTTTGACCGCTCGGGAACCCCTCCCCGTGCGAACCCGGCACTTTAGTGAACGCATGCAAACCTGTCAAGGACATTTTTCATATCCTCCTGCGCCCGGCACCGGGTAAAGACTGTCAAGAATAATGGAGTCGCGGCTTTTTGCCAAGCCCCTGCCCTTGCAGCCTGCGCCGCCGAGTATTTGCCGAACCCCTTCGGACGCCGGAGTGTCAAACAAACGACATGCCGAGTCCTACCGCACGCGCATGATCCGGCCCTCGGGCGCGGCCGAATTCGACCGCGCAGCAAGCAACGCCCACAAGGCATGCAAGCCGCCCCGGCACCAAAAACACAATTTTTGCGCAGGAGACAAAACCATGGCGGAAACAGCCGTCGCAAAGGCCCCGGCACATTCGGTCAGCCTGGAGGATAAGTACCTCGTCCGTTCCGGACGCGTTTTCATGACTGGCTATCAAGCGCTCGTTCGTCTGCTGATGATCCAGCGCGAACGCGATCGGCAAGCCGGCCTCGATACGGCCGGTTTCGTCTCGGGCTATCGCGGTTCGCCACTCGGCGGACTCGACCAGACCCTCTGGAAAGCCAAACAGCATCTGGCCGGCCATGACATCGTGTTTCAACCGGGCGTGAACGAAGATCTCGCGGCAACAGCCGTATGGGGCACGCAGCAGGTCAATCTTTACCCCGGCGCGCGCGTCGCCGGCGTGTTCTCGATGTGGTACGGCAAGGGTCCCGGCGTGGATCGCAGCGGCGACGTGTTCCGTCACGCGAACGCGGCCGGCTCCAGCGCCCACGGCGGTGTACTCGTGATCGCCGGCGACGACCATGCGGCCAAATCCTCGACCTTGCCGCATCAGACCGACCATTTTTTCAAATCGATGATGATGCCGGTACTCGCGCCGGCAGGTGTCCAGGAGTACCTCGATTTCGGCGTCCACGGCTGGGCGCTGTCACGCTATTCGGGCTGCTGGGTCGCTTTCAAGGCACTTGCCGACACGGTGGAAACATCGGCCTCGGTCGATATCGATCCACAGCGCGTGGCGGTGAAGATCCCCACCGACTTTGCGCTGCCGCACGACGGACTCAACATCCGCTGGCCCGACCCGCCGCTGGTGCAGGAAGAGCGTCTGCTGCACTACAAACTCTACGCCGCGCTCGCCTATTGCCGCGTCAATGGGCTCAACCGTATCGTCATCGATTCGCCACGCGCGCAGCTGGGCATCATCACCTCGGGCAAAGCCTATCTCGACGTACGTCAAGCGCTCGACGACCTCGGCATCGACTACGCGCTGGCAGCCGAGATCGGCATCCGGCTCTACAAGGTCGGCATGGTCTGGCCTTTGGAATCCGAGGGCGTGCGGCAATTCGCCGAGGGTTTGAGCGAAATTCTCGTCGTCGAGGAAAAGCGCCAACTGCTCGAATATCAGCTCAAGGAAGAGCTTTACAACTGGCGCGAGGACGTGCGCCCACGCGTCGTCGGCAAATTCGACGAAAAAGGCGAGTGGGGTTTCGAGCTTGGCGAGCATGGCAAGGTCTGGCATGGCGATTGGCTTTTGCCTGCCGCCGGCGAACTCACGCCGGCGATGATTGCCCGCGCGATCGCCAGCCGAATCGCGCGCTTTCATACCTCGGACTGCATCCGCGCGCGGCTCGCCTTTCTCGAAGCCAAGGAACAGGCGCTGGCGCGCAAGGTGTTTTCGATCGATCGCGTGCCGACCTTCTGCCCCGGCTGTCCGCACAACACCTCGACCAAGGTGCCCGAAGGCTCGCGCGCCATCGGCGGCATCGGCTGTCATTACATGGTCACCTGGATGGTCGGCCGCAACACGACCACCTTTACCCACATGGGCGGCGAAGGCGTCACCTGGGTCGGTCAGGCGCCCTTCACCGACACGCACCACGTCTTCGCCAACCTCGGCGACGGCACCTACTTCCACTCCGGCCTGCTCGCGATACGCCAAGCCGTCGCGGCCCGCGTCAACATCACCTACAAGATCCTTTACAACGACGCGGTCGCGATGACCGGCGGCCAGCCCGTCGATGGCGTTTTGAGCGTGCCCATGCTCGCCGCACAGCTACGCGCCGAAGGCGTGCATAACATCGTCGTTGTCACCGACGGTACCGCGCGCGCCTACGGGCCTGCCGATCTCGATCATGTCCCGGTCCGCCCGCGCGAGGAATTCGAGAATATCCAGCGCGAATTCCGCGAGCTGCCCGGCGTCTCGGCGATTATTTACGACCAGACCTGTGCGGCCGAGAAGCGCCGCCGCCGCAAACGCGGCACTTTTCCCGACCCACAGACGCGCGTTTTCATCAACGAGGCGGTCTGCGAGGGCTGTGGCGACTGCGGCAATGAATCGAACTGCATGGCGATTCTGCCGCTGGAAACCGAGTTCGGACGCAAGCGCGCAATCGACCAATCGGCCTGCAACAAGGACTACACCTGCCTCAATGGTTTTTGTCCGAGCTTCGTCACCATCGAAGGCGGTAAACCTCGCCGTGGCAAGGCACTCGCCGATACAGCGCTGCCCGCGTTCGCGCTGCCCGAACCCACATTACCCGCAACGACGCAGCCCTACGGCATTCTCGTCACCGGCGTCGGCGGCACCGGCGTCGTGACGATAGGCGCGCTGATCGGCATGGCCGCGCATATCGACGGCAAGGGCGTGACCGTGCTCGACATGACCGGGCTCGCGCAAAAGGGCGGTTCGGTCTATTCGCACATCCGCATAGCCTCGCGGCCGGAAGACTTGCACGCTGTGCGCGTCGCGGCGGGCGAAGCCAACGCGGTAATCGGCGGCGACCTCATCGTATCCGCCTCGAACGAGGCGCTGGCGAAAATGGCGCTCGGCAAGACACAGGCGGTCGTCAACGCGGCCTGCGCGCCGACTTCGGAATTTGCCCACAACCCGGACTGGCAGTTCCCGCTACCCGCCATGCAACAAGCGATTTCCGACGCGGTCGGCCCCACGGCAGTGGATTTTTTCGACGCGCAGAAGCTCGCGACCGCGCTGATGGGGGACGCCATCGCGACCAATCTATTCCTGCTCGGCTATGCCTGGCAGAGGAGCATGGTGCCGGTTTCCGAGGCCGCACTCATGCAGGCCATCGAACTCAATGGCGCGGCAATCGCAATGAACAAGGCCGCCTTCCTGTGGGGTCGACGTACCGCGCACAACCGCGCCGAAGTCGAGCGCATCGCCTATCCCGTGCGGGTGATCCCGCTCAAACCGGCAATCACGCTGGACGAACTGATCGCGCGCCGCATCGCCTTCCTCATCGACTACCAGGATGCCGCCTATGCCGAGCAATACCGGCAGCGCGTGGAGGCCGTGCGCACCGCTGAAGCGCAGTTGGGTTCGACGCGGCTCACCGAAGTAGTCGCGAAAAATCTGTTCAAACTGATGGCCTACAAAGACGAGTACGAAGTCGCGCGGCTCTACGCCGATCCGCGCTTTCTCGATAAAGTCGACGAAACTTTCGAAGGCGACTACCGGATCAAGATCCATCTCGCGCCGCCGCTCTGGGCCAAGCCCGATCCTGCAACGGGCAAGATCCGCAAAATCGCCTACGGGGACTGGGTTCTGCCGGTCTTTCGCGTGCTCGCAAAGTTCAAGCGGCTGCGCGGCACACGCTTCGATCCGTTCGGCTGGTTGCGCGAACGCCGCACCGAGCGCGTGTTGATCGCCGAATACACGGCCGATCTTGCAGAGCTTATGACGGACTTAAGCCGCGACAAGCTCGAACTCGCAATCCAAATCGCCAGCCTGCCCGAGAAAATTCGCGGCTTCGGCCATGTGAAGGACAAGCACCACGCCGAATCTCGGCGCGAACGCGACGCGCTCTGGCTGCGTTGGCGGCAACGCGACATCGGCGCAAAACCCGAACTCAAGGTGGTGCACGCCGCCTGACCTGCTTTGTCGGAAGCGGCTACCCGCCACTTCCGACAGCACCTCTGCTTGCTCGCCACGCCAAGATCGGCAAGCATCGCGGAATGTCATCGCTCGCCCACACACCTTCTCCCGCGCTGCGCGCGCTATCCATTCAGATCGTAGCGCTCGTTTTCATCGTTCTGCTGCAACGGCTCGACGTGCTCGCCGGCCTGCCGCTGCTCGGACTCGCCGCGCTGCAAGGCGCGCTCGCCGGCATGCTTGCTGCCGCCTTCAAGGCAGCAAGCTGGTGGCTGCCGATTCATTTATTTTTCATGCCGGCGCTCGTGCTAGGCAGCGGGTTGGGCCTGCCGGCCTGGGTTTGGGCCAGCGGTACAGGGCTTCTACTTCTGTTTTACTGGACGGTTTTCCGCACCCGCGTGCCGCTCTTTCTGTCCAACCGCAAAACCGTAGAAACGCTTGCCGAGGCGCTACCGGAAGGCGCGCTGCGCGTGCTAGACATCGGCAGCGGCACCGGCAGTTTCGTGCGCCATTTCGCGCAACTGCGGCCCGAATCCCAAATCGCCGGCATCGAGACTGCGCCCGGCCCGGCCTGGCTGGCGCGCCTGCTTGCGCGTAGATTGCCGAACGCCCAACTCGTCCGGGGCGATTTCTTCGCCACCGAATGGACCGGTTTCGATGTCGTCTACGCCTTCCTCTCGCCCGCTCCGATGCAGGCCGTATGGGACAAAGCCCGTGCCGAGATGCGGCCGGGCGCGGTACTCGTGTCGAACAGTTTCCCGATCCCCGAGATCGAAACCGACGGCGTGCTCACGGTGAGCGACAGACGCAAAACCCACCTGTACTGCTACACGATTCCCGCCGCAGGCGCACGGCCTGACGCTCACGCGCACAAAATCTGGCCCTCGCGTCAAGCGGGCCGCAAGTCGCGCCTATGACGCCGGACAAATGAACACAGCTTATCGGCTTGCGGGTCTGGGCTATGATCGTGTGAAGCCAAACGACAGGAGCATTCGCAATGAGCAGCGACAGCGGCAGCGCCGACGCGCTGGAATTCATGAAGAACATCTGGGGCCAGATGGGTTTTACCGTGCCCGGCATGGTGACACCGACTCTGGATACCGACGAACTCGAACGGCGGATCAAGGATCTGCGCGCCGTCGAAGGCTGGCTGCGGACGAACCTTGCCATGTTGCAAGCGACGATCCAGGGCCTGGAAGTCCAGCACGCCACGCTCGCCAGCCTCAAGGCGATGAGCGAGCGCATGCGTGCGCCGGCTGCGGGCGCGCAGGAGGAACCGGCATCCGAAGCGATGCCTAACCCCTTCAATCCCGCCATGCTTTGGCCGTGGAATCTCGTACCCCCGGCAGAGCCTGCCGCGCCGGAAGCCGAATCCGCCACACCGCCAAAATCAACGCGCAGCCGTAAGCCGCGCAAGGACAGCGCGGACGAGTGAACACCGAGTCCCCCTTTGCGAGCGCCTTCGCGCTCGCTTCCGACTGGCGCGGCGCGCTCGCAGCCTGCCTGGCTAGACTTAGCCTGCCGCGCGGCGCGAACCTCGGCTTCGTCTATTGGGCCGACAGCTTCAACCGCGAAGCCGACCAACTCATGCATCACCTGCGCATGCGCACGGGCATTGCACACTGGGTCGGCGGCAGCGCCGTCGGCCTGCTCGGCCGAGAAGGCGCCCAACTCGACGCGCCGGGCATCAGCCTGCTCGTCGCCCGCCTGCCCGAAAACAGCTTTCGCGTGTTTTCGGGCCGCCAGCCTTTGCGCAAGGCACACGACTTCGCGCCGGAAACCGCACTTGTCCACGCCGATCCCGATACGCCCGACATGCCCGAACTCGTGCGTGACATGGCCGGCAAGCTGCCATCCGCCAAGCTCGCGGGCGGCTTGATGGGCGGGCGCAGCGGCGCCGTGCTGCTTGCCGACGCCAGCTTTCGCGGCGGTCTGTGCGGCGTCGCCTTCGCCGCCGGCCTGACGCTCGCGAGCGATCTCTCGCAAGCCTGCCGGCCGCTAGGCCCGCCGCGCGAAATCGGCGCAACCGAGGAAAACCTCATCGGCACGCTAGACGGCCGCCAGGCGCTGGCGGTCTATCGCGATACGGTCGGGCCGCAACTGGCCGACAACTTACGCCATGCCGTCAGTCGCGTATTGATAGGCCTCGTAAGCGACGACGACCCGTCGCGCTACACCGTGCGCCAAATCATAGGCATCGACCCTACCGGCGGCAAAATCGCAATCAACGATTCACCCAGGGCCGGCCAGAAACTCATTTTCGTGCGCCGCGACGCCGACAGCGCGAGCCACGATCTAAGTCGCATGCTCGAACGCCTGCGTAAGCGCTGCCCCCATCCACGCGCTGCGCTCTACGTCAGTTGCGCCGGTCGTGGCGCCCATTTGTTCGAACGCGACGACAGCGAGATCGAAGCCATCCAATCCGTTTTCGGCGGCATCCCGCTCGCCGGGTTTTTCGCCGGTGGCGAAATCCTTGGCCGCGAACTTTATGCCTACACCGGCGTGCTCGCGCTTTTCCCCTGAGCCGCAACACGAACGCGCAGAAGACCCTAATAAAACATTCATTCTCCCCCGCCATTCCATCTTTTCGAGGAGAAACCAGCCATGCAGCGTCCTTTCCGAATTCTGGGCATCCAGCAGATCGCAATCGGCGGTCCGGACAAACAACGTCTCGCGCATCTGTGGGGCGATCTGCTCGGTCTTGTGCGTAGCGGCGAATTTCGCAGCGAGCGCGAGAATGTCGATGAGGACATCTACGTCTGCGGCCGCGGCGCAGCGCGTTGCGAAGTCGATCTGATGCAGCCGCTCGATCCCGCCAAAAAGCCGCGCGTGGACGATCCACCGTTGAACCATATCGGGCTGTGGGTGGACAACCTGCCGCGCGCCGTGGAATGGCTATCTGCGCAGGGCCTGCGTTTCGCGCCAGGCGGCATTCGGCGCGGCGCATCCGGTTTCGACATCTGCTTCGTCCATCCGCGCGCGAACGACGAATTCCCATACGGCGGCGAAGGCGTGCTGATCGAACTCGTCCAGGCGCCAGCGGACGTCATTGCCGGTTTCATCGCCTTGCCAGAACTTGGTTGAAGCGTTTCGCATTACTGTCAGGTGTTGCGCTCTTCGACAAGATTTCCCAACGCGTCCCAGAAGAGCGCGATGCGGTCGAGCAGCGGATTGTCCGGGGTCTGCAGTTCGACGATGTAGCAGAACAATTCGCCCAGTCTCTGCGCGCCATTCATGCTCATGAATTCGAAAGCCTGCGCACCAAGCAGGCTGGGCATCGCAGGCGATGAAACGGTAACGGTGCGGAACATGAGCAGGATCTTCTGAGGCGCCCAGATCTCCCTTCGCTTACCGCTACTTCTCGCGCAGCCAGGTCCACACCACGAGGGCCTCGTCGATTGCGGGCACTACGCCCAGGGTGAGCATGCGCGGGCCCTCGTGCAGCCGCACGAAACGGCCGGGGGCCTGGCTTAAGTAGGCGTAGTTCGGATGGTCCGCGGGCAGTAGCCCCTCGTACCAGCCGGTCTTGGGCACGAGGCCGGCGGAGCCGCAGGTCACACGCGGGTCGGCCGCAGGGCTGCGCGCTGGCGTCGCGGCCGGTGCCGCAGTCGCGAGCGCTGCGGC
>JAVBKC010000070.1:0-17074 GCA_031554255.1 Niveibacterium sp. | reverse complement strand
CTCAAGAACCAAGTGCAACACTTGAGTTTGAGCGAATCTTGCATGTAGACAATGGGTTACCTGTCCATGAGGATGTCAAGGATGGCGAAGCCACAGCTTGTCTGCCTGTCCTTGACACCCTCATGGACAGGTGCTGAACGTGCGATATGCAAGATTCACCGGGCTTGTCCTGGGGTGTTGCACTTGGCTCTTGAGACCGCCTAACCATGCAGATCGATGCCGTTGCGGTAAGCAATATCGCGCGCCTGAGTCACCGAAATACCCGCGCGCGTCAGCGTGACGGAAATGCCGGTGTCCTGGGTGTCATGATCTTTATCGTGATTCTTGCCGTTCTGGTGATTGTCGTGCTTGTCCGGTTTGCCGTGCCCCTTGCCCGGCGTCGGGTCGGCGAACGCCGATCCGACGGCAAGGCAACAAGCGGTAAGAATCGCGGCCGATTGTTTGAAAATATTCTTCATCGCCCCCCTCCATGCGACCTTCGTGGCGTAAGCAAAACGAGTCTAACGCGTGCCAAGTGAAGACTGTCGTCCGTGCGCGACACTTTTTGAGGGCATCCGTCCCGCTATCGCCCGGTCAAGCGCGCCTCAAGCTTTGTTTTGAGACGCTCCGGTCCTCCGGTAAGGTTGCTGGCCGGTCGTCTCAAGCGCGTCCGATTTCCCCGGAGTTGGTGTGAATTCTTCGTTCAAAGTACTAGGTTGGTTGCGCCAGTATCGGCGCGGCGATCTCTCGCACGACATTGTGGCGAGCGTCTTGCTCGTGATCTTTCTCGTGCCTCAGGGCTTGGCCTATGCGCTGCTCGCGGGCCTTGCGCCGCAGGCCGGGCTTTATGCGAGCATCCTGCCCGTCGCGGGCTATGCGCTGGTCGGGTGCAGCGCGGCGCTTTCGGTCGGGCCGGCCGCACTGCCTTCGTTGATGACGACGGCTGTGCTCGCCAGCGTGTCCGGCGCACCGCCGTCGTTACTACCTGTTTTGGCCGCCGCGCTCGCGCTTTACTCGGGGTTGTTGCGCGTGGCGCTCGGCTGCCTGCGCTTCGGTTTCATCGCCAACTTTCTTTCGTCGTCGGTTGTCGGCGGTTTCGTCGCCGGCTCCGCGCTGCTGATCGTGTTGACGCAGTTGCCAACGCTGCTCGGCATCGACAGCCATGCTGCCGACGCGCGCGCGATCCTGCACCATATATTTGATTCGCATAACGCGATTGGCTGGGCCACGCCGGTTGTGTCGCTGGCGACGCTGCTTGCGCTTTATGTCTGTCGCAAACATGGTGTGGCCGCGCTCGGCCTGGCAGGTATTCGCGGCGCATGGGCCGAGCTTGGCGCCAAGGCGGCGCCACTCTTGATCATCCTGATCGCTGCGGCGGCGGTGGCGGCCACGCATGCGCCGGTTCATGTCGTCGGCATTCTACCGGCCGGCCTGCCGCCGCTCTACTGGCCGATCGTCGACATGGCCTTGCTGCGCCAGCTTCTGCCGGCAATCGGCGCAATCGCACTGATTGGTTTCATCGACAGTTATTCGATTGCACAGACGCTCGCGCTCAAGCGGCGCGAAACGGTGGCTCCGAATCGTGAGCTTGTCGCGCTAGGTCTGGCCAATGTTGCAGCCGGCGTCACTGGCGGTTTTCCGGTATCGGCGAGTTTTTCGCGCTCGGCTGCCAACGAACTTGCCGGCGCACGTACCCAACTCGCTGGTCTGCTCGCGGCGCTGTGGATGCTGCTGATTCTCGCCGGTGCGAGCGGCGCGTTCAGCTACCTGCCGCTCGCAGCACTCTCGGCAATCATCGTTATGGCGGTAGCGCAGCTCATCGACATGTCGATGCTGCGCTTAGCTTGGCGTTACGAGCGCGCCGACGCATTGATTTTCATCGCTACGGCGGCCTCCGTGCTACTCGCGGGCGTGGTGATCGCCGTGGTGCTCGGCGTGTTGCTTTCGCTTGCGCTCTTCGTCTGGCGCACGAGTCAGCCGCATCTGGCCGAACTCGGCCGCGTGGCCGGCAGCGAGCATTATCGGAACCGCCTGCGCTATGACGTCGAATTGTCAGCCGGCGTGCTCGCGATCCGCGTCGACGAAAGCCTTTATTTCGCCAATATCCGTTTCGTCAGCGACGAGATCGTCGGGCTGTTGCGCGCGAAGCCCGATGCGCGCTGCGTGTTGCTCGTGCTCTCGGCGGTCAATGCGATCGACGTATCCGCGTTACAGGGGCTGCGCGCGCTGAGGCACGGCCTTGCCGAACAAGGCGTTGCGCTGCACTTGGCCGAAGTCAAGGGGCCGGTGCTGGACCGATTGCGCCACAGCGGTTTTCTCGAAGAGATCGGCGCGGCCGCGCTGCATTTGTCCACACATGCGGCGATGCGGGCGCTGCGCGAGGAGTCGGCGGAAAACTATGTAATCTGATTGCGTATGAAGCAGGCCACGCAGTGGTCTAGTCTGAAAGTCTCGTATCGCGCCGCCGCTGCCTGCGCAACCAGGAGGAACCATGACACGCAAATACATCGATTGCCGCGACTACCCGAGCGAGATGAACTGCACGGTCGCGCTCTCTGCCAACAGCGCGGAGGAACTGCTCGAAGCCGCCGTCCAGCATGCCGTGGCAGTGCACGGCCATGAGGACACGCCACAACTACGCGCGATGCTCAAGACCATGTTCAAGGAAGAGTCGCTTTCCAGATAATCGCGCGCAGTGGCGTTTGTGAAGACCTCGGCATTTATGCCGGGGGCTTCACACAAACACGGCGACTCACACCGCGAGGCGACGCCTGCGCCCTAACATCGGCGCCATGAGCGCCAGGCCGGCAAGCATCAGTGCATAAGTTTCGGGCTCCGGCACGGGTGCGAGGAGAGCACGGATTTCACCGCCAGGGAAGGCCGTGGAGTGAATGTTCAGGTAGGCCCGCCCCGTTTCTAGTCCAACGACCAGCGCGCCGAATGCACCGCTTACGTCTCCATGCGCTGTGATGAAGGCCGGGTTGTAGCTCGATGCCAAAGACATGTCGAAGGTCTGATCAAGCGAGCCCGAGGTCACGCCGGTCGGGAAGCTGCTGAACGACGGCAGTTGAGTCGCCACACCCGCATTGCCCGTGAACGGGTCGGTCGTGCAGCAGTGAATATGCGAAGCAGTCGTCGTGCCGGTGAGGCCGCTGAAGGATTCCTGCACCCGCATCGTGAGGAGATCGAAATCGATCGTGACGGTGCCCAAACCGGTTGCCGGGGTCGATGCGGGCGGCGTTTCGCTCGCGCCGAGGAGGTCTGCGCGGAAGACGGCTTCATGCGCTTGCGCGATCTGGAAGGTCAGGGCAGGAACAGTCACGGCAAGCGCCGCGAGCAGTCGGCTGGTTTTCATGAATTATCTCCTAAACGAAGAGGACGACAGGCGACTGGCATTTCGCCGCGCGTCGAATGTTGCGGTGAGTGTGTTCTCCCTCAAAATCCGTACGCATCCTTCGTTCGGCTCGTAATGGCCGAATCCCTTCTGCTTCTGACGGGCGCCCCAAAAAATTCCCGCTTTCGTCGCGATACCGTGTTGCTCGCGAAAAATCGCTCCTTCCACATCAAACAGATGCAGCGTCGCAATTTTTTACTCGCGTCCTGTCTCACTTGGAAATCGGGGTTTTTCGAGGCGTCCTGAGTTTGTTGTAGCTTATTCCGTTGTCAATGCCGAAATAAGCTGCGGTGCACAGACCGCCTGTGGCCCAAGCTACGGCGTTAAAATCGCGGCCTTTCGCGCTTTCGGCAAACCACTTCCGATGTCCCCTCCGCAATTGATCGATCTTGTCCTGACCAAAGACCGCCCGCGTCTGCGCCGCGCGCTACGCGAGCAGCCAAAGCGCGCGGCAGCGCTGGTCGATCTGCCCGACGCGCTGCGCGTAAAGTTCGAGGCGTCGATTGCGGAACGCGCGGCGCGGCGCGCGAGGCTGCCTCGCCCCTCCTTCCCCGAAGAGCTGCCGGTCAGCGCCCGCCGCGCGCAAATCGCCGAGGCGATCCATGCTCACCAAGTCGTGATCGTCTGCGGCGAAACCGGCTCGGGCAAGACGACGCAGTTGCCCAAGATCTGCCTCGAACTCGGCCGTGGCGAAGCGGGACTGATCGGCCACACGCAGCCGCGCCGGATCGCCGCGCGCGCGACCGCCGCGCGCATCGCCGAGGAATTGCAAAGCGAACTGGGCACGCTGGTCGGCTACAAAGTGCGTTTCACCGACCACTCGAAACCCGACAGCTATATCAAGCTGATGACGGATGGCATTCTGCTGGCCGAAACACAAGGCGATCCGCAGCTCTTAACCTATGACACTTTGATCATCGACGAAGCGCACGAACGCAGCCTCAATATCGATTTTCTGCTCGGCTATCTGAAGCAGCTATTGCCGCAGCGACCCGATCTGAAGCTGATCGTGACCTCGGCAACGCTCGACGCCGAACGCTTCGCCAATCACTTCGCGCAGGGCGGCAAACCCGCGCCGGTGATCGAAGTATCGGGTCGCCTCTACCCGATCGAACTGCGCTATCGGCCTATCGAGGACGAGGACGCAACGGACAAGCCACCCGTGCGCGCCGGCGTGCGCGTGGCGGAATCGAAAAACCGCAACACTCGCCGCGATCTCTACGACGGCATATGCGATGCGGTTGGCGAGTTGCAGCGCGAAGGGCCGGGCGACGTGCTCGTATTCCTGCCCGGCGAGCGCGAGATTCGCGAGGCAGCCGAGGCGCTGCGCAAGAACCATCCGCCCGGCGCAGAGATTCTGCCGCTGTTCGCACGCCAAACGGCGGCCGAACAGACGCGCGTGTTCTCGCGTTCGAACGGGCGGCGCGTCGTGCTCGCCACGAATGTCGCCGAAACCTCGCTGACCGTGCCGGGTATCCGCTATGTCGTCGACACGGGGCTCGCGCGCGTCAATCGCTATTCGCATCGCAACAAAGTCGAGCTGCTGCAAATCGAGAAAATCGCGCAATCGGCTGCAAAGCAGCGCGCGGGCCGCTGCGGCCGCGTGCAGAACGGCATCTGCATACGGCTCTATGACGAAGAGGATTTCGGGCGGCGACCCGCGCACACCGATCCGGAGATCCTGCGCTCTTCGCTCGCCGGCGTGATCCTGCGCATGAAATCGCTGCGGCTCGCGGCGGTCGAGGAATTCCCGTTCCTCGAACCACCGCTGCCGCGCATGATCGCCGACGGCTATCAGCTCCTTGGCGAACTCGGCGCAACAAACGATGCAAACGAACTGACGCCGATTGGCCGCGAACTCGCCAAGCTGCCGCTGGACCCGAAGATCGGCCGCATGATTCTCGCCGCGCGCGAGCGTGGCGCTTTGCGCGAAGTGCTCGTGATCGCTGCCGCGCTTTCGGTGCAGGACGCACGCGAACGGCCACAGGAGAGCAGCGGCGCGGCCGATCAGGCGCATGCGAGGTTCCGCGCGGCGCCGGATGCGAAGGATGAACCCAAGAGCGAGTTTCTCTGGTACTGGAACCTCTGGCGTCGTTTCGACGAAGTGTGGAAACACGAGTCTTCGTCGAAACAGAAAGCCTGGTGCAAACAGCATTTTCTTAACTGGATGCGGATGCGCGAATGGCGCGACATCCACGGACAGCTTCACGCGCTATGCGCCGAGCATGGCTGGAAAGAGGCCGAACAGCCCGCTTCGTTCGAAGCGATCCACAAGGCGCTGCTGACGGGCCTGCTAGGTCACATCGGTTGCAGGGTCGAGGATGCGTCGGGGCCTGCGGCAGGGTCGTACCTGGGCGCGCGCGGCATCAAGTTCTGGCCGCATCCGGGCTCGTATCTGAAAAAGAACGCCGGTAAATGGCTGATGGCCGCGGAGCTTATCGACACCACACGGCTCTATGCGCGATGCATCGCCAGAATCGAGCCTGAGTGGATCGAAGAAGTCGGCGCGCATCTGGTGCGACGCAGCGTTTTCGAGCCGCATTGGGAAAAGCGCTTCGGCGCCGTGCGCGCCTGGGAGCGCGGCGTGCTGCACGGCATCACGCTGTATCCGCGCCGCGCCGTGGGCTACGCCGAGCACGATCCCAAGCTATGCCGCGAACTCCTGATCCGCGACGGCCTGGTACAGGGCGAAATCGACGAAGCCGTGTTTAAGCAAATGGGGTTTCTGACGCATAACCAGCGCCTGATGGCCGAGATCGAGCGGCTCGAACACAAGACACGCCGCCCCGACGTGCTCGTCGACGAACAACTGATCTACGCGTTCTATGACGCACAGATTCCCGCCGACGTGACCGATCTGCGCGGTTTCGATGCCTGGCGCAAGAGCGCCGAGCGCGGCAACGCCAAACGCCTGTTCCTCGTGCGCGAGCAACTGATGCGCCACGAGGCCGCCGGCGCATCGAGCGACAAATTCCCGGCGAACTTCGAAGTTCTCGGGCAAAAGCTAAAGCTCGCCTATCTGCACGAACCGAACGAGCCCGAGGACGGCGTTACCTTGAGCGTGCCGCTCGCAATGCTCAATCAAGTGCCGCTGGCGCGCTGCGAATGGCTGGTGCCCGGCCTGCTCGAAGAGAAGATAACAGCGCTCCTGAAGACGGTGCCGCAGAAACACAGACACCGCCTTCAGCCGATAAGCCAGAGCGCGAAGACGTTCATCGAGGCGGCGGAAGCTGGTGAGTTCGCGCGCGAGGACGGGCTCGTGCGCGCACTGCAAAAATTCGTCGAGGATCGTATTTCGCTGCAATTGCCGGCGGAAAGCTTCCGCCTCGAAAACCTCAATCCGCACTGCTTCATGAATTTTCGCGTCATCGACGAGCACGGTCGCGTGCTCGGTATGTCGCGCAATTTGTCCGAGCTGCGCACGCGCTTAAAGGATCAAGTGCAGGCAGCCTTCAAGGCGGCCCAGGTACCAGGCTCGCTGGGGGCACAGCTGGCCGGCCTGAAACTCGCGGAAACAACGCAGATGCCCGCCCCGCACGCAGCGGACACACCCGCTCCCGCTCGCGCAGGTACGGCTGTCGCGCAGGCAAGTCAGAACCCGATGAAAGGTCTCAAGGACTGGTCTTTCGGCGAACTCCCCGAACTCATCGAGATCAAGGTTGCCGGCCGCGCCGTAATCGGCTTCCCCGCCCTGCAGGACGATGGTGACTCGGTGAGCTTTGCCGCGCTCGATACCGAAGAAGAGGCCACACGTGTACATCGCAAGGGGCTTGCGCGCTTATTCGCGCTGGCCCTCAAAGATCAGGCGCGCGCAATAGAAAAACTGCCTGGACTGCGCGAACTCGCGCTGCAATTCATGCCATTCGGGCCCGACGCGGAATTGAAGGTGCAGCTTGTAGCGGCCACGCTCGAACGGACCTGCCTGATGGCGCCGCTCCCCGCGAACGCCGAGGCGTTTGCACAGCGCGCGCAGGAAGCGAAAACGCGGATCTCGCTCGTCGCACAAGAACTGATGCGGCTCATGGGCGGGCTGATCGCCGAACATGCTTCATTATCGAAGCGCTTCGCCACCCTCAAGGGTTCGCCCGAAGCGCTCGCCGATCTACAACAACAGACGGCGAAGTTGATGCCGAAGAACTTCCTGCTCGCCTACCCGTTCGAAAAGCTTGCGCACTTCCCGCGCTATCTGAAGGCGGCGGGCGTACGCATCGACAAGCTGCGCAACAATCCGGCGCGTGATGCGCAACTGATGGCCGAATGGAAATCGCTGGCGCAGCCATTTGACCGCGAGGTCATCGCCAAAGCCCGTGCCGGCGTGATCGATCCGCAACTGGAAGAATTCCGCTGGCTACTCGAAGAACTCCGCGTGGGCCTGTTCGCGCAGGAGTTGAGGACGCCGATGCCGGTCAGCGTCAAGCGCTTGCAGAAAATCTGGGAAAGCCGGCCGCGCTGATATGCGTTTGGCCGATATATGAACGCCATATCGCTTGTCGAACAATTCTGGGCGCGCATGGCGAGCAACGACTTCCGTGCTGTCGGCGAGCTTTTGAGCGACGACTTCGTGCTCGAATGGCCGCAGTCGCTGGAACGAATCCGTGGGCGCGACAATTTTGCGGCCATGAACGAGGAATACCCAGCACAGGGTCCGTGGCGTTTCACACTCAATCGTCTCGTCGGCGGCGCGTCGGAGGCGGTGAGCGATGTGTCGGTCACCGATGGCGTATTACAGGCGCGGGCCGTGTCGTTCTTCTCGGTGGCCAAGGGGCGGATTGTCCGGATCGTGGAGTTCTGGCCGGAGAATTACCCGGCGCCGGCCAATCGGCGACACCTTGTCGAGCCGTTGATGTGAAAAGCGCCCCTTAGTCGCGTGGCGCGGCAGCGAGCACTTCGGCGGCGGCCTCGGCCAGGCGGCGGGCCTCTGCCTCGACCTGCTCCAGCCAGGCGGATAACTCGTGCATGAGCGGTGGGAGATCGACTGGCGGGGTTGCTGCGACGCGTGCCGGATCGGCCGCTTCCCCCGCGAGCGCGGCGAGCATGCGTGTGCGGGCAAACGCGAGTTGCAGTGCGATTGACTGCGGAATATGGGGCTGGGTGTTGCGCAGACTGCGCAAATGGACCTGAACCGAGGCGAATTGGGCTGCGAGCAAGTTGGCGCTGCCGAGAAGGCGTTCGAGCACGGCAACGTCGAGCCGGCGGCCCTCGGGTTCGGCGAGCATCCGGCGCAGGGCGCCGGAGAATAGCGAGATCGCATCCGTCATACCCTTGCGGGCGAGCCGATAAGGGGTTTCCGCTTCGTCGAAGCGCAATGCCTGGTCGGCGTAATCGCGCGTTGCGGTTTTCAATCCATTGACGAGGCGTGGCATGTCGTGCGCTTCCCAGTGCGGTATGACATGCGAGAAGATCCAGGCGATCAGCGCGCCGCTGATGCTGTCGAGCATGCGTTGTTCGATGTAGAGGCCGGAGCCCGGCGCGAGGTAGTGCAACAGCAGCAGACCCATGACGCAGCCGGCCATCGAACTGATCCGGTAGTTGCTGATTGCATAGACGCGGGTCAATCCGACGCAGATGACACCGACCAGCGGCGCGGCTTGCGGCGCGAGCCGCAGCAGCGCCACCGCGCACAGACAGCCGATCAGATCGCCGAGCACGCGGTCGTTGCGGCGCTGGCTCGACATTGCGTAGTTGGCGCGCATCGTCACGGCAATCGTCAGCATGACCCAGCTGCCGTGCATGCTGTAGGGCAGCAGTTTGGCGACGATCACGCCGCAGAGCATCGCGAGCGTGAAGCGCAGCGCAAAACGCAGGATCGGCGATTTGCGATGGAGTTGCGCGCCCAGCACCGCCAGGTTGTAGCGCGCCGGTTGCAGGAAGGCGCGCAGGTTGATCGTGCTGAGCGCGCTGCGGGCGGCGGCATCGTCCACCAGCATTTCCTGCATACCGATCAGCATGGCGGAAGCATGGCCGAGCTTGTGGAAGATCGCGCTTTCGTTGGCACACCGTTCGCGCTCGTCGTCGCTGCTTGCAGCGTTCGCATGCTCGATGTGTAGCGTCTGGCGTATGCCAGCGAGCGTGGCATTGAAATTTTCCGAGGGCGCCGTCTCGCCGCGCCGCAGAGCGTCGGCTTGGCGCTCGGCCGCATTGGCAATCTCGCGGGCGAAGGCGATCAGCCGTATCAGGGCTTCGCCGCGCCGGCCGCGCAACAGAATTTGAACGTTGCTATGGATAGAGAGCACGGTTTCATAGACGTCCAGCAGTACGACGAGCGCCGCCGCGAGGCGGATCTCGCGCGGTTTGCGCATTTGCCGGAATAACAGTTCGCGAGCGGCTTGCAGCGCCTCGACGAGCGCATCCTCGCGCAGGATCAGACGCTTCAAGCTGGCTTCGAAGTTGCCGTCGTCATTGAATAGATCGGCCCGCGCATGCTGATAGTCGGCAAAGGCGGAAAGCGCCGTGGCCAACGCGAGCCGGCGCGTGCGCCAGTCGAGCAGGCGGGCGACGGGCAGCGCCCAGACGACGTAGAGCAGGCCTCCCAGCCCGTAGAGACCCGCATGCGTAAGCGCCGACGGCACGTCGGGGGTCGGCGTACCTAGCGTGAGCATGAGCGGCAGCAAGAGACCGAAACTCAGCGGGATCGCTTTGCGGCCGAAACCGTGCATGAGGGCGGTCAGGAAGGAGAGCACGAGCACGCAGATGAGCGTCGCCACAAAATAGGGCGAAGCCAGCCCGACGATCAGCGAGATCAGCGTGCCGCCGGTCAACGCGATGGCGAGTTCTATCGGTTTGTGACGTGTCGGGCTCGTCGGCGTATCGGCGATGCTGGTACACATCGCGCCGAGTCCGGCTGCCGCCGCGCCGGCCAGCGAAAAAAACCAGGCCGTGAAAAGCAGGACGAGCGCAAGACCGAGCGAGACGACGGCGCCGTTCTGATAGTTGAGGCCCCGCAGATCCTTGCGCCATGCCCGCAAACCGGTTTTCAGCGCGGCGAGCGAAATCAATGCGGGATGCTCCGGGGCGGGGTGACTTCAGGACGGCGGATTCGGATGGGCATTAGGGGGATATCGAAGGTGCAAGGCCGAAGCCTAGCCGAGAGGTAGGCGCTGCTTCAAGCTAGCCGCGTGTCGCGCGGCAGGAGCAATCATCTCATTCGGCGATCCAGGCGGCATAGCCCGCATAGCCTTGCGGCAGCACAAGCGGTAGCGAGCGTGTATTCGGGAACAACTGCGGCGGGCTGGCCGAGTATTCGACGAGCGGCCGACCGTGGCATTTGAGCATGGCTTCGAAGCGCGTCCAGGCAGCCGCGAATGCGGCGGGCCGCGCGGCGGCGGCGGTCTGCGCCAGCCGCTCGCAAACCTCGGCGCCCAGATAATCGCGTGCCACGGCTTCCCAGTCCGGTACGGGTTCGATGCGCATCAAATCGATGCCGATACGGCCGCCGCGTAGCGCGGCGACGAGCGAAAGCCCGGCTTCGTGGGCGATGGCGAGCCCGATATGCGGCGTTTCCAGCGCGAGACGCGGCGCATTACCCGGTTCGCATTGCAAGGGGACTTCGGCAGGTGCGCAGCCGAGCGCGGGGGCGAGCAGCGCGCGTAGCGCACAGCGGGCGCTTTGCCGCGCCGTGTCGCGCAAGCTCGACAGCGGCGTGGCGAGCGCCAGAACGAAGGCTTGCCCGGCGAAGAGCGGTCCCGGCGCGCGATGGACGTGCAACGCCGGGCCTAGCATCAGGAAGCGCGCATCGGCGCCGCCGGTGCGCCCGCCCATGCCGTACCAGGGGGCAGCGTTTCGCCCTTCATGACGAGCGTCAGCGGGCCGAGCAGCACGCCGTCGCCGAGCACCGCGCCGTAAAGCACGGTGTTGCGTACGCCCAGCGTGACTTTGGCGCCGATCTCGACGCGATCGATCTTCATCACGCGATCCTCGAAAAGATGCGTCTGCGGCCCAGCCAGCGCGTTGATCTCGCTGTGGGCGCCGATAGCTACGCAATCGTATTCGGTAATGTCGGTCGTATCGAGATAGACGCCGCTGCCGATCCGCGCGCCGAGCATGCGCAAAGCTACCGGCAGCCACGGCGTGCCGCGCAGGTAGCGCAGGAAGTTGGGCACTGCGATGCCTTCGTAGAGGTTTGTAATGGCTTCGGATATCCAGACGAAGGGCGTCCACATCGGCGCGGCGTGCTTCTTGTAGCGACCGATGAGTGGCCACTTGAGCGCGACCACGAAGAGAAAGCTGCCAACTCCGTAGTAAAGGCCGGCGATGGCCAGGGCCACGCTGGTTTCCAGCCATAAGCCGGCGCCCGCCAGCGGCATCAGGTTGAGTACGATCGTGTAGCCGACCGCGATCACGATGGCATGCGGCGCGACGATCCGGAAGGCTTCGACGAGGCCGCGCCCGAGCCGCCGCAATAATGACGGTCGGAAGGTCAGATGTTCGGGGAAACCGGTCGTTTCCTCGCGTGCGGGGAGCGAGATCGGCGGCGAGCCGAGCCAGGTGTCGCCGCTTTTCATCTGGGCATTGTCGGGCGCGCGCGACTGCACGCCGATCAGCACGTTCTCGGGGATATGCGTGCCGTCGGGCACATAGGCGCCGTTGCCGACGAAGCTGCGGCGCGCGACGACGGTGGGCCGCACCGTCATCCAGCCGCCGTCGATTTCCTCGTCGCCGAGCAGGACGGCATCGGCGATGAAGGTGTCCTCGCCGAGCGTGAGCATGTCGGGCACCACGCCGAGTGCGGTCGAAATTTCGGCACCGCGACCGACCTTGGCGCCGAGCAGCCGATACCAGAACGGCGCATAGACGGTGGCATAAACGCCGTGCAGAAATTGCAGGCTGGTTTCCTGGATCTGGTTCACCAGCCATTTCGAGACATAGGTCCAGCCGTGGACCGGGAAGGTGCCGGCGCGCAGTCGTGGCATCAAAGCCCAGCGGATCAGGGCCGAGAGCAGCACGGTGCAGACGATCAACGCCGCGCTCGCCGGCAGCGCGAGCACGAAGTACTTCACGAGCTGGAGGCCGACGCCATTGCCGCGCATCCACGGGAAAAGGTCGGAATCGTCGAGCGAGTCGATCAGCATGAAGGTCGGGAAGACCGGCAGAAAAAACAGGATGGAGACGAGCATCGCGCCGAGCGCGAAGCAGGTGATCTCCGCCGCGACGCGCAGCCGCGATGGCCGTGGGCGCGGCGCGAGGCTGGCGGGGTCGAAGACGCCGATGTCGCGCGCTGGCGAGCCGCTCCAGACGCGCAGCGGCGGCATGCGGGCGCCGTCGGCAAGCGAGGATTGTCCGTCCAGATGGCCCCATTCGCCGATTGCGGTATTGCCTTCGAGCACCGAGTACGAACCGACGTAGGATTCGTTCGCAAGATCGATGCGACCGATGACGAGTTCGCCACGTTCGACACGCGCGTTTTCGAGGTTCACTGCGGTGCCGATAGAAACGCCGTCGCCTATCGAGAGCAGTTCGGGCACGCGTAGCGTGATCGAGCCGATCAAGACATCGCGGCCGATCTTCGCCCCCAGCGCGCGCAAATACCAGATGAATAGCGTGGAACCGGCGATCAAGTAATGCGGCGCGGCTTCGGCAAGGCGGTCGGCCAGCCACCAGCGATAGTAGACGACGCCCCACAGCGGATAGCGTCCGGGAGCCAGGCGTGGCGCGATGATGCGCTTGCCGCCGATTGCGGCGACGAAACCGAACAGCGTGGCGATGAGGAAGACGAGCACCGACATCGCGATTGCACGCAGGATCGAATCGCCCGGATCGCCGGTGAAGAAATGGTACGTAAAGAATGGCGCGAGCCATTGGATCATGTAGAGCGCGACGAGCGGCGGCACCGCGACGGCTTGGGCCGCACCGCAGAGCCAGCGTCGCAGCCTTGGCGGCGCGGTGAAATCAGCATTGGGCGCCACGCCCAGCGAGGCGCCCGCATCGGCCAGCGCGCGCGCAATCGCGCCCAGCGTTCGCGCTTGATAGATATCGCGCACCGCCATGCTGGCAAAGCGCGGATCGGTGCGCAGCACCGAGGCCAGCCGCGCGGCGAGCAGCGAATGGCCGCCCAGATCCGAGAAGAAATCCGCATCGCGGCGGATTGCCTGGCCGGGGAAGAGCTTGGCGAGCGCTGCGAACAGCACTTCCTCGGCGACGTTCGCGGGGCTATCCGATTCGCCGGCCGGGGCTGTCGTCGCGGCAAGCGGCAAGGCGCGCAGGGCCTTGCGGTCGATCTTGCCCGAGGTCAGGCGCGGCAGCACCACAAGCGTCTCGAAGCGGCCTGGCACCATATAGGGCGGTAGATGTTCGGACAGATCCTGGCGCAGCGCGGCGGGTGCGAGCGTTGCGCCAGCATCGGGCACGATGAAGGCCACGAGCTGGTCGATGCCATCGTCCTGACGCAGGACGACGGCATTGGTGCCGACGCCGCGCGAGCGCGCAAGCACCGCTTCGATTTCGCCGAGCTCCACACGAAAGCCGCGCACCTTCACCTGATCGTCGGCGCGGCCCAGGCATTGCACGCAGCCATCGCTATCGATGCGCGCCAGATCGCCCGTACGGTACATCCGCGCATCCCAGCCGACGCGCGACCAAGGGTTGGCAAGGAATTTCTCGGCCGTCAGATCGGGGCGCCCCAGATAACCCGCCGCGACGCCGGGGCCGGTGATGCAAAGCTCGCCGGTTTCGCCGCGCGGCAAGAGGCGCATCTGATCGTCGACAACGAGCAGGCCGTAGTTCGGCAAGGGCTTGCCTATCGTCACGACCTCGCCCGCTTGAAGTTCGGCAAGGCTTGCCGAGACCGTCGCCTCGGTCGGCCCGTAGGTGTTGAAGATCTGCCGTCCCGGCCGCGCCCAGCGCGCGACGAGCGCTTCGGGGCACATTTCGCCGCCGAGGTTGATCAGGCGCAGCCCCGCCACGTCCTCGGCGAACAGCGCGAGCAGTGTCGGCACGGCATGCAGCACGCTGACATCGTTGGCAATCAAGGCGCGCGGTAGCGCCTCGGGATCGGTCGCGAGTTCCTTGGGCGCGATCCACAGCGTCGCGCCGACGAGATAGCTGATCCAGATCTCCTCGAACGACATGTCGAAGGCGACCGAAAATCCCTGATAAACGCGGTCTTGCACGCGCACGCCGAGCACCGCGTTCTCGCTGCGCAGGAAATGACAGATGCTGCCCTGCGTGATCGCGATACCCTTGGGCTTGCCGGTCGAACCCGAGGTGTAGATCACATAGGCGGGATCTTGCGGCCGCGCGCCTTCGCGCCGGCGAATCGGCCCGCCAAGCGGCTCGGCGAGCGCTTCGGCGCACCAAACGCTGCGTCCGGGCATGGCCAGCGCGGGCGCAAATTCATCGCAGCTCACAATGCCGACGGCCTTGGCATCGTCGAGGCAGACGCCGATCCGCTCGACCGGCGTGTCGGCATCGAACGGCAGCCAGCCCGCGCCGCTCTTCGCGATACCGGCCTGCATCACGAGCAGCGGCAGGCCGCGCGGCAGCCACAGACCCACGAGTTGCCCGGGCCGCACACCGGCTTCGATCAGGCGCGTGGCGACGCGGTCAGCAGCGGCATCGAGTTCGGCATAAGACAACGTGGCTGCGCCGAAAATCAGCGCAGCCTTGTCCGGCACGCGCGCGGCGGTAGCTTCGAGCAGGTCGGCGAGCACTTCCTCGCGAATCAGGTCGGGCCGCTCGGGGCCGAGCAGGATGTCTTGATGAGCGGCGGACGGGCTGGCGAGAATTGGCGAATTCATGGGAAAAATCGTAACAAGCGGAGCGGTGCGAGACTTTAAGCCAGAGTATTGCTGCACGCCAGCGATTAAATAGAACTTCGCGTAGCGAGAGAATCCGCCAGGTAAGCGCTAATCTTGCGTCTAGTATGAAAAGGTCTGGCGACGAAGGGCTGCGAGGCGGCTCATGGCGCGTCGGGCGTGTTGGCGTACCAACTTGCAACTCGGAGGAAGACATGGGACGGAGCAAGCAACCGAAGGCCGATGCGGCGGCGGACAAGCAGCCGGCAAAACTTTCGGGCAAGCAATACGAAAAAGAACTCGCGAAACTGCACGGCGAACTCGTTATGCTACAGGAATGGGTCGTCGCGCAAGGCGCAAAGGTTTGCGTCGTCTTCGAAGGCCGCGACGGCGCCGGCAAGGGCGGCACGATCAAGGCGATCACCGAACGCGTGAGCCCGCGCGTGTTCCGCGTGGTCGCGCTGCCGGCGCCGACCGAGCGCGAAAAATCGCAAATGTATATGCAGCGCTATATCCCGCATCTGCCCGCCGCTGGCGAAATCGTGATCTTCGACCGCAGCTGGTATAACCGCGCCGGCGTCGAGCGCGTGATGGGTTTTTGCACCGAAGAAGAAGCGCAGCATTTTCTCGCCGGCGTGACGCTCGTCGAAAAAGCCATCGTCGATTCCGGCGTCATCCTCGTGAAATACTGGCTCGAAGTCAGCGAGGAAGAGCAAACGCGGCGGCTGGAAGCGCGCATCAAGGACCCGCGCAAGGTCTGGAAGCTCTCGCCGATGGACCTGCGCTCGTTCAGCCGTTGGTACGACTACTCGCGCGCGCGCGACGACATGTTCGCGGCCAGCGATACGTCCTGGGCGCCCTGGCATGTAGCCGATTCGAACGACAAGAAGCGCGCGCGCCTCAACATCATCTCGCACCTGCTCGAACAAGTGCCGTATACGGCGATCGAGCGCAAGAAAATCAGCCTGCCCAAGCGGCAGAAACCCGAGGATTACGTCGAACCGCACCGGGATGTACGCAGCGTGTCCAAGAAATTTTAGAGCGGTGCCGCCGCTATTGATCGCAACCGCGAGCCGGATCGCGCTATTGCTTGGCGCGCTTCTGCTCGCGCCAGGCAGCCGGGCAGGCGCTTTAGACGAAGCGGACGCGGCTTCCGCCATCTCCTTCGACACAAGCGCGTTGTGGTACGCCATGCAGGATCAAGCGGACTTCCTTTCCGTTGTCGCCACTGCCGAACGCGGACATCTGCATCTGGAAGGCCGCTACAACTACGAAGGGCGGGATGCTGGCTCGCTCTTTCTTGGCCGCAACTGGAGCGGCGGCGAAGACTGGCTCTGGTCGGTCACGCCGATGTTGGGCGGCGTCTTCGGCAGCACGCAAGGCGTTGCGCCCGGACTGGAGCTGGCCGTAGCTTACGGACGCTTCGATCTTTACGTCGAGGCCGAGTATGTATTTAACAGTGCAGCGCACGACGAAAGCTATTTTTATTCGTGGAACGAAATCGGCTGGCGTGTGCTGCCGGCATTGCGGCTGGCGCTCGTCGGTCAGCGCACGCGCATCATCGACAATGGCCGCGAAATTCAGCGCGGCCTGCAAGCCCAGCTCGTGCTCGGCAAATTCACGCTCGGTATCGCCGCCTTCAATCCCGATATAGCGGCCCGCTACACGATCGTCTCGCTTGCGGCGGGGTTTTAGCCGTCTGAAAGCACTGCGCCAGCAATGCAAACTGGAGCGCGCAAAACTCGGCGATTCACTGTGCAACGCTGTTGCCGAGGCGACGCAACAGAACTTCTTGAACCCTCCGGCACGAAAGTGAAGCACGCCAGGTTTGTTGGCCGCAGAACCCATGCGCAAATAACGGGCATCTCGATGGCACCACGGCCGGTAAGCGCGCAAGGCGAGCGGTCGCCATTTCCGACCGAGACGATAGTGCGCATTATGTTGCTCAAACGGCTGTACAACCTGTCGGACA
>JAVBKC010000087.1:0-15451 GCA_031554255.1 Niveibacterium sp. | reverse complement strand
AAAAGCGAACCTGCGCGCGGGGCCGCTGTGCAAGGCATCGTCTTTCCTTGCACTCGACGGCTTTTACCGCGTCGTAAAAACGAAAAAGCCAAACACGTATTGTGTTTGGCTTTTTCGTTGAAACTGGTTGCGGGGGTAGGATTTGAACCTACGACCTTCGGGTTATGAGCCCGACGAGCTGCCAGACTGCTCCACCCCGCGTCGGAGAAAAACGATTATGGAAGAACCCGCGTCCGAAGTCAAGAAAATCGAAAAATTTATTTCGGACAGCGGTTAATAAAATTGGGTGGTGCCGCTTGTCTGACTCGAACAGACGACCTACCGCTTACAAGGCGGTTGCTCTACCAACTGAGCTAAAGCGGCGACTTGGTAACCATATAAATATGGCACCGCCACGAAACGAAGCCGAGCATTATATATGCAGTCGCAGAAAAAAGTTGTCTCAAGAAGATCCCCTTCGTGACGATAGATATACCGAGGCAATGCTATTGGGCTCTTCGATTCACCTGGAAATGGCTCGGAAGATTGATCGGAGTGCGGTTGTCATTGATCCGGATCAATGTTTCGAGCGTGGCGCGTCGTCGCCACAAGTACTACGTCAATGTGCGTTGGCGCCGAGCAGCTATGCTTCAGGTCGGTTTTCCGCTGGCATTGTTCAGATAGCGGCGCCTGTGTGTTATCCCTGTGGTTTTCGGAGCGCGTTGGCATGCCATGGTGCAGGATGAGGGGGCGCAATGGGTCGTTTGCAGATGGAGAGACGGACAATGCCGATTAAACGGGATGCCGACAGGCTGAAGCAACACGTCATTCGCACAAGGGAATAGCATGCAACGAAGCTGGCGCACTGGACTGTATGGCCTCGGAGGGAGGCTGACGACCCAGTTTCTGCTTTTGTCTACCTTGGCTGTCCTGCTGTTCGGCCTGCTTGCATATTACGTGCTTGCGAAGCCGTTGCTGTACAGGCTTGCTTCGACGAGCGCGGCGAGCGTCGAGACTCAGGTTAGCGAGCGTATCCTCACCGCGACGGGCGGTATCGACTCTTTGTTGACGGCTTCCGTGCTATGGGGCCAGTCCAATGTGCTCGACATCGAGAAGCCGGTTGCCACGACGCGCCTGATGGGGGCGTTCATGCTCGATCGGCCGTTGATCGGCGGCGCGCACCTGGCCAACGAGCATGGCGACGAAATTCAACTGACTCAGTTTCAGAACGAATGGCGCGCACGCGTTACCCGCAGCGGCAACGAACTGGGACAGAACAACTACTGGCTTTATTCGAGCGATTCATCGCCGCGCGCCTCCGACAAGGAACTTCAGAGCGACTATGATCCGCGTACCCGCCCGTGGTTCGACGCGGGCATGAAGGCGGTTTCGGTTGTCGAGGTCCGCTGGACCGACCCGTATCGGTTCGAAGGAACCGGAGAGCCTGGCGTGACGGCCGTTGTTGCCTGGCATAACCCGACGACCGGACTTCGCTACATGTTCGGCGTAGATCTTCTGCTGACCAATCTATCGCGTTTCACGCACGAGATCGTGGTTGGCCAATCCGGACGCTGCGCGGTGCTGACGTTAGACGGTCGACTCATCGGCGCGCCCAGTAATCTGGAGATCAAGGGGCCTGAGGATCTGAAGCGTGTGGCACTCAGAACCCCAGAGGAACTGGGATTGCCCCAGATTTCCCGGGCCTTGCGCGATTGGCGCGCCGCCGGTTCCGGGCATCAGGGGATATTCACTTTTACGGGTAGCGACGGACAGGACTGGTTCGGTTCGGTGCGACACGCACCACAGGACAATCTTGCATTCCTGATCGTGACGGTGGTTCCGGTTTCCGATTTTCTCACTTTCGGTCGTAACCTTGTTTTGCCTTCGCTTGCGATTTTTCTGTTCCTTTGCGGACTCGGCTTCTTCGTTGCGCGGCGCATGGCCGTTAGCGTGAGCGCGCCGTTGCAGAGGCTGGAAAAAGAAGCAGAACGCATCGGCCGGCTTGAACTGGACCGGCCGGTCGAATTGGAGACGCGATTGGCCGAAGCGGCGCGCCTGGGTGCGTCGATCGAGGAAATGCGCGCGCTGCTGCTCGACACCAAGCAGGATCTCGAAGGCAAGGTGGTGCAGCGGACTGCCGAGCTAGTCGAGCGCGAAGCCTATTTCCGGGCCTTGATTCAGCATGCGGCAACCGGGATCACCGGCTGCGATGTGCAGGGCCGGCTTCTGTTCCAGAACGAAGCGTTTTTGCGCTGGATGGCGCCGGGGCAGGAGCTCGAGGCCAATATTCGGTTCCAGGATTTCCTTTTCCACGAGGATATTGCGATCTTCGAATCGCGACTTGCTGCGTTGGTTGCCGGAGAGGTCGGCAATTTCTCCGAAACGCTGCGGTTTGGCTCTCCGATGAGCGAGCTACGCTGGGCCGAAGTCACGGTTTCGGCGATCCTCGCGCACGACGGACGTTTCCGCGAAGCGGTGATCCTGGCCAATGACATCACCGATCTGAAACGCGCCAAAAAAACTGTCGAAGCGCAACTCGCACTGACGCAGAACATCATTGATGCGATTCCCGCCGCAGTCTTCCATAAGGACAGACGTGGCGACTATATCGGTTACAACCGCTATGCCTGCGAGGTATTCGGCATCACGCCCGATCAAATGATCGGTAAATCCGTGCTCGATTTGCCGCGTATTTCGCTAGAAGAACGGCAGAACATGGCCGAGAACACCAACCATGTCATCGAAGAAGGCTCCCACTACGAGCGCGAGATGAGCATCGTTTTCGATGACAACGATTCGCGCGACATGCTTCACTCGGTGATCGGATTCCTCGGTGAGGATGGAGAGCCTGCCGGAGCCGTCGGTCTGTTCGTCGATATTACGAAAGTCAAACAGGCCGAGCGCGCGGCGCGGCGTGCCGAAGAGGAACTGCGCAGCAACCGCGAACTCCTCGAAGGCGTTGTCGAACACAACCAAGCGCTACTTTATGTAAAAGACATGGCGGGCGCCTATCGCCTGATCAACAAGCGCATGGAGGAAGTGTACAAAGCGGGGCGCACGGACATCATAGGCAAAACCGATTTGGACCTGATAGCGTCCGAATTCGCGTATCCGATGATGGAAAACGACGAGCATGTACTTGCGACGGGAGAGCAGATAGAAATCGAGGAGTACGGTCCAGACGAGCGGACGTACCTGGCGGTAAAATTCCCGTTGCGCGATGCCGAGGGCAATATCACCGGCATCTGCGGGCTTTCGTCCGATATTACCGAGCGTAAGCGGCTCGAAAAAATCCTTGCCGAGAGCGAGGCGCGCTTGAGCGCGATGTTCGAAAACAGCCCGGCTGGCGTCGCCATCCTGACATTGGAGATGGAGACGCGATTCTGCAACCGCAAACTCGCCGATCTGATCGCACGTCCGCGCAATGAAATCGTTGGCGGCTCGTTCAGCGGCTTCTGGGCGCGGCCCGATGTATGCAACGAAGTGACGGCGATCATCGCCGGGCAGGATGAAGTCCACGACCTGGAAATCGAGTTGCAGAAGAGCGATGGCACCGGTGTATGGGTGCTTCTGAGCGCGCGCGCCATCGAACTTGAAGATGGCGCCTCGATGGTTGCATGGTTCTACGACATCACCGAGCGCCACGCCGCCGAGGCCGCGATGCGCGATGCGCGCGATCTGGCCGAGGAAGCGGCAAGAATCAAGTCCGAGTTCCTCGCCAACATGAGTCACGAAATCCGCACGCCGATGAATGCGATCATCGGCATGGCGCATCTGATCCAGAAGACCGAGCTTTCGGCGCGTCAGCGCGACTATGTCAACAAGATCCAGCAGTCGGGCCAGCATCTGCTCGGCATCATCAACGACGTGCTGGATTTTTCCAAGGCCGAAGCGGGCCGGCTCGTCATCGAGCGCATCGAGTTCCAGTTGCCGAACGTGCTCAACACGGTTGCTAACTTGCTTGCGGACAAGGCGACGGCTAAGGGCCTGAGTCTGCTCTTCGATGTGGATAGCGCCGTGCCCGAGAGCTTGATCGGCGATCCGTTGCGGATCGGGCAGGTGCTGATCAATTATGTGAACAACGCGATCAAGTTCACCGAGCATGGACAGGTCAGCATCGTTGTGCGCGTTGTCGAGGAAACCGAGAAAGACGCGCTGCTGCATCTGGCTGTCAGCGATACGGGCATCGGGCTCTCGCCCGAGCAACAGGTGCGACTCTTCGAATCCTTCCAGCAAGCCGATAGCTCGACAACGCGCCGTTATGGCGGCACGGGTCTGGGGCTTGCAATCTCCAAGCGGCTCGCGGATTTGATGGGTGGCTCGGTCGGTGTTCAGAGCGAAGAGGGCCGCGGCAGCACTTTCTGGTTCCGCGCGCGCTTCGGTAAGGGAGACGCGCGGCGGCAGACGTTTGAATCGGTTATCGAATTCGAGGGGCGCCATGTTTTGCTCGTCGACGATAACGCCGATTCGCGCGCTGAGTTGGCTGAACTGCTCGTGGCGATGGGTTTTATTGTCGGCGAAGTTTCTTCCGGGCCGCAGGCGCTCGACGAAATCGCCAACGCCGATACGCGCGACGAAGGTTTCGAGATCGTATTCCTGGATTGGCGGATGCCAGCGATGGACGGGATCGAGGTTGCGCACAAGATCCACGAGTTGGAGCTGAAGACGCAGCCCAAGCTCGTCATGTGCACGGCTTACAGTCGGTCGGATGTGATCCAGGCGGTCGAGGCGGCGGGTTTCGACGAAATCCTGATCAAACCGGTCAATGGTTCCGCGATGTTCGATGCCGCCATGCGCGCGCTGCACCGCGGTCCGCAACTAGGCGAACACAGACGTGTCGCCGAAACCTCGGCGACGCAGATGGCGCGTCTGGACGGCATCAGGGGCGCTCGCATCCTGCTCGTCGAAGACAACGAACTGAATCAGGAAGTCGCAAAAACCCTGCTATGCGAGGATGGCTTCATCGTCGATCTCGCCTCGGATGGTCGGCAGGCGCTCGTTAAGATTGACCAGGCAAAATACGATCTGGTGCTGATGGATATGCACATGCCGATCATGGATGGCGTGACGACGACGCGCGAGCTGCGAAAAAATCCGCTCTATGCGTCGATACCCATCGTTGCGATGACGGCGAACGTGATGGAAAACGACCGTCAGATCTGTCTGGAAGCGGGCATGAACGATCACGTCGGAAAGCCGATCGAACCCGAGCAGTTGATCGCGGCGCTGGTGCGCTGGATTCCACCGCTTGCGCAGCCGGCCGTTAAAACGGCCGTGGCCCCCGCCAAGGCGCGCCAGGAAAGCTGGGCCAACGAACTCGAAATCGAGGGCATCAACGTCGCCGAGGGTTTACGGCGCGTACTTGGTAAGCGGGATTTGTACGAAGATTTGTTGCGAAAATTCGTTCAGACCCAGCCGGTCTTGATGGAGAGGCTGCGCGAAGCGATGGCGCACGAGGATCGTCGGCAGATCGAACTGATCGCGCACACTATAAAGGGCGTGGCCGGCAATATCGCCGCGACGACGCTCAAACGGCTCTCGACCGAATTGGAATCGGCCGCCCGCAAAGACGCATCGAACGAACAGATGGCGGCAATCGTTGAAAGCATGTTTGGCCCATTCGCGGACTTGATCGAAAATATAGATCGTGCGCTGCCTAGCGAACCGACCGCAGCGATCGGTAGCGGTCGCGAAGCCGTCGTTGCCCACGTGGTTCGGCGTTTGGCTTCGATGCTCTCCGACGACGATGCCGATGCTCACGATCTTTTCAACGAGCACGAAACCGCGCTTTCTTCCATATTAGGACCGGCCCGCGAGTCGCTCGCGATCGCGTTGCATGGTTTCGATTTTGGTATCGCACTCGAAATTCTGACGAAAGCGGCTCATACCGCAGGCATTAGCCTAGAGAAAGAGGAGATTTAGCAAGATGAACCGGTCGGAAGATGCTGATCAACGTCAGACGATCCTTGTTGTGGACGACACGCCCGACAATTTGATCCTGATGAATGGTCTGCTCAAGAGCCACTACAAGGTGAGGGTTGCCAACAGTGGCGAGCGTGCCCTGCAGATTACCGAGAGCGATACGCCGCCGGATCTGATCCTGCTCGACATCATGATGCCCGAGCTTGACGGTTATGAAGTTTGCAAGCGGCTCAAGGAAAATCCGCGTACAGCTTCGATCCCCGTCATTTTCCTGACCGCATTGTCCGAAAGCGAGGACGAGGCGCATGCTTTCGCGATTGGCGCGGAAGACTACATCACCAAGCCGATCAGTGCGCCGACCGTGCTGGCGCGCGTCAGGACGCACCTGGAACTGAAGGCCAGCGCCGATTTCCTGCGCGACAAGAATGCTTACCTGGAACAGGAAGTACGCCGTCGCACGCGCGAGATCGAGGCGATTCAGGACGTGACGATCATGGCGCTCGCATCGCTTGCCGAAACGCGCGACGCCGAGACCGGCAACCACATTCGCCGTACGCAGCGCTATGTGAAGCTGCTTGCCGAGCATCTGAGTACCCATCCGCGTTTCGCTGAGGATCTCGACGAGCAGACGATACAGTTGCTCTACAAATCTGCGCCACTCCATGACATCGGCAAGGTCGGCATTCCTGATCGTATTCTCCTGAAACCCGGACGCTTCGAGCCCGAGGAGTTCGAGATCATGAAGTTGCACACCACGTTTGGCCGCGATGCGATCGAACATGCGGAAACTGAACTTGGCATGGAGGTTCCGTTTCTGGCCTTCGCCAAGGAGATCGCCTATTCCCACCAGGAAAAATGGGACGGCAGCGGCTACCCAGAAGGCTTGGCCGGCGAAGCGATACCGATGTCGGCACGGCTCATGGCGATTGCCGACGTCTATGACGCGCTGATCAGCCGGCGTGCATATAAGGCGCCGATGCCGCACGAGAAAGCGGTGGAAATCATCACCGAAGGGCGCGCCAAGCATTTCGATCCGGACATCGTCGACGCATTTCTCGATATTCAAAACGAGTTTCATAATGTAGCGCTGGCTTTTTCCGACAGCGAGCAGGGCATCGCTGAAAAAGTCAAACAACTGACCCGGCTTGCCGGCGTGAGCTGAGTGCCTTCGTTCGGGTTCCCGCGCCGCCTGCTTCATTAAAGGATTCTGATCATGATTCATCCTTTTGCCGGCAAACCGGCGCCCGTCGAGGTGCTGACGGATATTCCCGCCTTGCTGCGCGCCTATGCGGACAAAACGCCGGATGCGAACGATCCTTCCCAGCGCGTCGCTTTCGGGACCAGCGGCCACCGTGGCAATGCCTTCTCGGGCAGCTTCAACGAAGCCCACATTCTCGCGATCGCCCAGGCGGTATGCGAATATCGTGCAAAGGAAGGCATTGCCGGCCCGCTCTATCTGGGCAAAGATACGCATGCACTGTCTGGCCCGGCCCAGCGTTCGACGTTGGAGGTGCTGGCGGCAAATGGCGTCGATACACGGATTCAGTCCAATGATGGTTACACGCCGACGCCGGTGATCTCGCGCGCGATCCTGGTGCACAATCGCAGTGGCGCGGCGCGTCAGGCCGATGGCATCGTAATTACGCCGTCGCACAACCCGCCCCAGGACGGTGGCATCAAGTACAACCCGCCGCACGGCGGTCCGGCCGACACCGACATCACCGGCTGGGTCGAGCAACGCGCGAACGCGCTGATGCTTGACGCCAATCGCGGCGTCAAGCGCATGCCGTACGAACAGGCGCTCGCCGCCGCGACGACGACGGAGGAAGACTTCGCCGAACCCTACATCGCCGACCTTGCGAACGTCATCGACATGGAAGCGATCCGCAAGGCCGGTCTTTCCATCGGCGTGCATCCGCTCGGTGGCGCGGCCGTCGCTTACTGGAAACCGATTGCCGAACGCTATGGATTGCGCCTCGAAGTCGTAGACGCAAGCGTCGATCCGGCTTTCGCCTTCATGACGCTGGACCATGACGGCAAGATCCGCATGGATTGTTCCAGCCCCTACGCCATGGCCAGTCTCGTCGCGCTCAAGGACCGTTTCGACATCGCCTGGGGCAACGATGCCGATGTCGATCGTCACGGCATCGTTACGCCGTCGGCGGGTTTGATGAATCCGAACCACTATCTCGCGGTCGCGATCGATTACCTGCTTGCACACCGGCCACAGTGGTCGAAGGATTCGGCCGTCGGCAAAACGCTTGTGTCCTCGGCGCTCATCGATCGCGTCGTCAATGGACTCGGGCGCAAATTCCTCGAAGTGCCGGTCGGCTTCAAGTGGTTCTCGGGCGGCTTGCTCGACGGGAGTTTCTGCTTCGGCGGCGAAGAGTCCGCGGGCGCGTCCTTCCTGCGTCGCGACGGAACGGTGTGGACCACCGACAAGGACGGCATCATTCTCGGACTGCTTGCGGCCGAAATCACGGCCGTAACCGGCAAGGACCCCGGCAAGCATTACGAGGCGCTCGCCGCGAAATACGGCGCGCCTTTCTATACGCGCATCGACGCGGCCGCCACGCCGGCGCAGAAAGCCGCGTTCAAGGGTTTGACGCCCGAGCGCGTGACGGCGACAACACTTGCAGACGACACGATCACTGCGAAGCTCACGCGCGCGCCGGGCAACAATGCGGCAATCGGCGGGCTCAAGGTCACGACCAATAGCGGCTGGTTCGCAGCGCGTCCGTCGGGGACCGAAGACGTTTATAAGGTTTATGCCGAAAGCTTCAAGAGCCAGGCGCATTTGCAACAGATCGTGCAAGAGGCCCAGCGCATCGTCGGCGCCGCGCTCGCGGGCTGAAGCACGCTTCGAGAAGTGGGTCGATGACAGCGCCGGTATCGCGAGATACCGGCGCTGTCATTCATGATCAGTACTCGAAGCGAATGCCCTGGGCGAGCGGTAGCGCATCGCCATAATTGATCGTGTTCGTTGTGCGGCGCATATAGGCTTTCCATGCATCCGAGCCCGACTCGCGTCCGCCTCCGGTGTCTTTCTCGCCGCCGAACGCGCCGCCGATCTCGGCGCCCGAAGTGCCGATATTCACGTTTGCGATACCGCAATCCGATCCGCCAGCGCAAAGAAAGCGCTCGGCTTCCTGCATGCGCTCGGTGAAGATCGCCGACGACAGCCCTTGCGGCACGTCGTTGTTGAGCGCAATCGCTTCTTCGAGTTCGCGGTAAGGCATCAGGTAAAGAATCGGCGCGAAGGTTTCCTGGCAGACGATGGGCAGATTGCCGGGGACTTCAAGGATTGCCGGCGCGACGTAGTGGCCTCCGACAGGAACATTGTCCACGTGGCGCTCTCCACCGCAAACGACGTGCCCGCCTTGCGCCGTGGCGGCGGCGAGCGCGGTCTGCATCGCATCGAATGCCGCTGCGTCGATCAGCGGGCCGACAAGCGTGCCGGGTACGCGCGGATCGCCGATAGGCAGGCTTTGGAATGCCCGGATGAGCTTTTGGCGTAGCTCCGGTAATACGGATTCGTGCACGATCAGGCGGCGCAGGCTTGTGCAGCGCTGGCCGGCGGTGCCGGCCGCCGCGAAGACGATGGCCGGCAGCGCGAGTTCGAGGCGCGCACTCGGCGCTACGATCATCGCGTTATTTCCGCCGAGTTCGAGCAGGCTGCGACCTAGCCTTGCGCCGACCGCGGCCGCGACGCGCCGGCCCATGCCGACCGAGCCGGTGGCCGCAACCAAGGCGATGCGTTCGTCATCGGCGAGCGCAGCGCCCGCCGGCGCTTCGCCGACGACGAGTTGGGCAAGCCCGGCCGGTGCATCTTCCATGCTGGCGATGGCCTGACCGACCAGTGTTTGGACGGCGAGCGCGCAGAGCGGTGTTTTCTCGGAGGGTTTCCAGACGACGGCGTCGCCGCAAACGAGAGCGAGCATCGCGTTCCAGGCCCATACCGCGACCGGGAAGTTGAATGCGGTAATTACGCCGACTGGGCCTAGCGGCAGCCATTGCTCCATCATCCGGTGTGCGGGTCGCTCGCTCGCGATCGTCAAGCCATGCAACTGGCGCGACAAGCCGAGCGCGAAATCGCAGATGTCTATCCACTCCTGCACCTCGCCTTCGGCCTCGGCGACGATCTTGCCGGCTTCGAGCGTGATGATGCGTGCAAGCTCGCGCTTGTTCGCACGCACCGCCGCACCGATCCGCCGCACGAGTTCGCCGCGTCGCGGCGCCGGCACGAGCCGCCATTGCAGAAAGGCATCCTGTGCGCGCGCGGCGGCTTCGGCGACGAGCGCCGCGTCGGCGAGCAACTGCGTGCCGAGCGGCGTCGCATCGATCGGGCTGGCGAGCACGCGGGTTTTCGCGCCTGCGGGAAAGCGCGGCTCGCCGTCGATGATCGCGGCCGGGTAGGTCGATCCGCGCACAGGCGGCGCAATTGCGCTGGTTACGGGTAATTGTTTGTCATTCATGATGAAAAACTCACACGGTTACGCGTTCCGCATGTTGCGATTCGGTCGAATAGTAGCGGCCGAAGCGGTTCGAGAGGAAATGTTCGAGATCGATCTGTTCCTGGCGCACGAAACCTTTACTGGGCAGGCGGCCTTCGCGATGCAGGTCTATCGCCGCACAGGCCGCCGCCGCTGTCGTGAGCTGGATCGAACTCCAGGATTCGCCGAACAGCGTCTGGTGATAGATCTTGCGGGCATCGGTTTCCTGCCAGTAGTGGCCGTCTTTCCAGCCGGAGACGCTGCAATAGACGAGCACGACGTCCTGCTTGGTAATCGGTAGCGCGGATTCCATTATCCCGCGCAGCTGGTGCCGGCGTTCGCCCGTGTTACCCATTTTGAGTCCATTGATCAAAAAATCCATCAAATACTGATGGCCCGGATAGCGCACGGTCTTGTAATTCAGGTCGCAGATCTGGCCCGCAAGCGTTTCGCATAGCGTGCCGAGCCCGCCGGACGTGTTGAAGGCTTCGTATTCGAGGCCGTCGAGCGAGAAACGCTCCAGCCCTTCGAGCGCGAGCACTTCCATGAGGCGTCCCTTATGGATCACTTCGCAGGGATTGCAGTATTCGTTGATGACCCCGTCGGTGGACCAGGTCAGGTTGTATTTCATGTGGTTATGCGGGTATTGCGGCAGCGCGCCGACGCGCATCTTGATGCTGTCCAGCCGTTCGAAGCGGCGGCTCATCGCATGCGCGAGGATGCCGATGAAGCCGGGCGCCAGACCGCACTGCGGCATGAAGATCTGCCCCTCAGCAGCCGACAGCGCATGCTGACGTACTTGGCGCGTGGTTGCCACATCCTCGGTTAAATCGAAGTACGACGCGCCGGCGGCGAGCGCGGCGTCGGCGATTCCCGGATTCACGTCGAAGGAACAGGCCGAGAGCACGGCGCGTTGTCCAGCCAAGGCGTCGCGTAGCGCGGCCTTGGAGGCAACGTCGATTTCGCGCGTGAGAAGCCGGCTGCGTTCGGTAACGCGCGCAAGCGTTGTCGGATCGCGATCCGCAACGGTGACGCGGTAGTCGCCGCTTAAATGCAGCAGCTTGGCAACCGATGCGCCGATCTTGCCGGCGCCGAGTATTAGGATCGGATACATGGATTCGTCCTGGGCTGTTTTGCGGTTTCGGGCGTGCTTGCCGACAGAAGTGTTTACCCTAAACCCGCCCCGGACGCGAGGGCATGCGTAGCGTTGACTTAAGCGCAAAGCTCGATGCGATTGCCTTCCGGATCGAGTATCACGCTCTCATAATAGCCATCGCCAGTACGCCGAGGGCCGTCGACGACAGGAACGCCGGCGGCGCGCAGCGCGCGGGTCAATTCATCGACGGCCGCTACGCTGCCGAGCCGCAGCGCGATATGCGCATAACCGAGCGACATGGCGGACGCACGCTCGGCGATGTCGGCGCGCTGCATCAATTCCAGCCGCGCGCCATCGCCGAAAGACAGGAAATAGGACGAAAACCCCTTGCCGGGATTGTCGTAGCGCGCGTTTGCACTCGCGTTAAAGCGTGTCGTGTAGAAGTCGCGCATCGCTTCGATGTCGCTGCACCAGAGTGCGAGGTGTTCGATTTGCATGGGAAATCTTGCCATCAGTTAAAGGGATGCCTGCGTTCTATGATCAGGTCGATGACGTTCAGTACACCGGCCTCGTCGTTCGATTCCGTGCGGTACTTTGCGACCTCCTTGATCGGCGCGATGGCGTTGTCCATCGCATAGCCGTAGCCGGCCTGGCTGATCATTTCGATGTCATTGCCGCCGTCGCCGAAGGCGACGACTTCCGCGTCGAAAATTCCCCACTTCTCTTGCAGCATGCGTAGGCCGTTGGCTTTATGCAGGCCAGGGATGATCAGGTCGATTGCGCCGAATCCGCTGGACACGGGTGCGATGAGGCCATCGAGCCGGCTTTCGAGACGGTGTACGAAGGCGCGGATGTGCCCGCTCGCCTGGTGGGTGGTGTCCTGGCCGGGCAGACTCAGCGCGAACTTGAAAACCGTGTCGTCGATATGCGCGTAGTCCTCGACCCATTGCAGACGGTGGTAGTGCCGCTGCATTTGCGAGAACATGTGCTCGGGAAAGCTGCGATGCATATAGGCGCTGCGCTTTGCGCAGACAACGAAGGCACTTCCGGCGGGCAACTCGGTCAGGGTTTCGAGTACGCGTCCGATAGCCGGCCTGGGTAATTCTCCGACGAAGACATCCTGGCCTTCGCTGACGATGTAAGCGCCGTTTTCGGCGACGTAGGAAATCTCGTCGTATATTTCGGGAAAGAAGGATTCGAGCTGATAGCGCTGATTGCCGCTGGCGACGACGAACTTCACGCCGGCATCCTTCAATTGCCTGTACTGCGCCAGAAAACGCTGCCTGTCGTACGTCTTGCGACTGGAGAGGAAAGTGCCGTCCATGTCGACGGCAAGGAGTTTTATGGGCATTTGTGCGCCTCGATCAAGCCTTGCTTCGCTCGGGGTCCGCGCGATGAATGCTGACGCCATGGGCTTCGAAAGCTGCGCATGAAGCGTCGCCTGCGTCGGATTCGACGACCAGGTGGTCGATTTCGTCAATTGGCGCGACATGGGTGACCGCGACGGCGCCGAGGTTTTCATTGGAGACGACGACGACGGATTCGCCGCTGCATTCGATCATCGTTTGCTTGATCAGCGATTCTTCGCTGGCCATGCTCCAAAGACCGGTTTCGGCATCGATCGCACAGGTGCCCGGAAAGCACAGATCGGCGCGCAGGCGGCGGATCGCATCGACCGTCTGGGCGCCGACAGTTTGCCCCACGCGCTTGTCTATGCGACCGCCGATCAACAGAATTTCAAAACCGTTTTTTTCCATCAGCCGCTGCGCGATGTCGGGCGCATTCGTGAATACCGTCAGATCCATGTCTTCCGGCAAGGCGTCGGCGATTGCGCTGTTCGTGGAACCGGCGTCGATCATCAGAATTTGATGTGGACGCACGAGCTGAACCGCGCGGCGGGCCAGCGCTTGTTTGCGCCCGGTCTGGTGCTCCTGGCGTTGCTTGAGCGGTGCGAAATCCAGTGCCCGCGAGAGCGCACCGCCATACACGCGGCGGCAGAGGCCACGGGCGGCCAGTTCGCGCAGATCGCGACGGATCGAATCCTCCGATACGCCGAAACGGATCGCCAGATCGGCTGCCAGTACGCGGCCATGTTCATTTAGCTGAAGCAGGATTTTTTGCTGGCGCTCGCCGGGAAGCGCGTCGTTATCGGGGGGCATGCCTGTGTCCTCGGGCGGTCGGGGTGGCTAGCCACCGTGCCCCGATGTTAGCGTAATCATGCCTAATTGTGCGTGTTATTTTTAAAACGTGCAACACTGTGCAGCGGAAGACAAGCGCGATGAATTCCGATAGCGGATCAGGGGAAACTGTAATTTAACGTTAAGCCATGCGTGGCATTGTTAAGTGGCGCATGACATTTGATATTGAGCAACAGTCTCCGATGGTGCACTGCGAAAATCCGCCGACGAACCTGCCTAAGCTGCATCGCCAGGTCTACCGGACAATTTTTGATGAGACTTCAATGAAAAAAGCATTCGCTTTCGCGCTTCCTCTGGTGTTTGCGTTGACGGCCCACGCGGAATCCGCCCACTGGGGCTATGAAGGCCAGGATGCCCCCGAGCACTGGGGCGAGCTGTCGCCGGAATTCGCACTTTGCACGAAAGGCGTCAACCAGACGCCGGTTAATATCAAGGGGGCTTTGAAAGCCGGGCTTACGCCGCTGAAACTGAACTTTGCCCAGGGTGGACAACAGATCGTCAACAACGGGCACACCGTGCAGATCAATGTTGTCCCTGGCAACACCTTGACGCTGGACGGCGACGCTTCCTTCGAGCTGCAACAGTTCCATTTCCATACGCCGAGCGAAAACCAGATCAATGGCCATTCGTTCCCGCTTGAAACTCACTTTGTCTATAAGAACAAGGATGGCGAACTTGCGGTGCTTGCGCTGATGCTCAAGGAAGGCAGCGGGAATTCGCAGCTCGAACGCGCATGGAGTGTGTTGCCGCAACAGCAGAGCGAACCCGCTGCGCTCGCCAAGCCGATCGACATTCGCGCATTGCTGCCCAAGAAGCTCGATTACTACCGTTTCAGCGGTTCGCTCACCACGCCGCCGTGCAGCGAAGGCGTGCGCTGGCTTGTTTTGCGCGAGACCGTTGCGGCATCGAAGGAGCAAATCGAGCAGTTCGCAGGGGCGGTGCACCACCACAACAATCGCCCGTTACAGCCGCTGCATGGCCGCGTGATCGCGCAGTAAATTTTCGCACTCGAAAATTCGATGAACTGCCCGCACCCGGGCAGTTCATTTTTTTTGGCTCATCGCGATGTCGCACGCCGGTCCGCCGCTTCGGGCAAAGCCCAGTCCGCGCAGATAGACATCGAACACGCTGCGGCCTATCGCGACGAGATCGAAGACTGCATGATCGAGCAGCCAGTCCTGGATCAGACCGGAGATCAACGCGTGCATCCCCTGCGCGGCAATGCGTGCCGAGACCGCCAGATCGATACCATTGCGTTCGGCAGCGAGGCTCAGGGCAAGCTCGAAGTCTTTCCAGCACCCGTTGCGTGAGGCCAGGTGGCGCTGTTGCACCGAGCGCATCTCTTCGGTGTATTCGACCTTGTGTATCGCAATTTCAAAGACCCGACGCACTTGCGGGTCGTGCGTGACCATGCGGAGAGCGTCGATGAGCCTGCGTTCGATCGCGGCAAGCGGATTTTCGCCATCGAACGCGGCGTCGCGGTTTGCCGACTCCATCGGCAAGATGACGCGCTCCATCATCGCGTTGAAAAGATCCGCCTTGTCTTTGAAGTGCCAGTAAATAGCGCCCCGCGTCGCGCCGGCCTGCTGCGCGATCTGCTGTAGCGAAGTGTTGGACACGCCTTGCGCATGAAACAAAAGCTCCGCTGCATCGAGCAGGCGGTGTCGGGTGGCCAGTGCTTCCTGTTTGGTTCGGCGAGCCATGTCCTAGCCGCTTTCTTTGAAGATTTTTTGGTACTATCAAATATACATTCAAATACGTAT
>JAVBKC010000101.1:0-48789 GCA_031554255.1 Niveibacterium sp. | reverse complement strand
GCCTGCGACGGCGAAAACACCAGGGTCACATTGGTGCGGATGCCTTCGCGTTCGAGCCGTCGCGATGCGGTGAGCCCCTGTAGCGTGCAGGGAATCTTTATGACGAAGTTCGGGCACAGCGCGGCAATCGGGCGCGCCTCGGCAAGCATGTCCTCCGCCATGACAAGATGCGGATTGATCTCAACCGACACCGGGAAGCGCGCGTAGCCGGACAAACCGTTCTTGTCCACCCAGGCTGCGATGTCCTTGAGCACGACCTTGAACGGCTTTCCGCTCGCCTGGATATGGCGCGGATTCGTGGTGACGCCATCGATGCCGAAAGTGTTGTAAGCCAGATCGATCTCATCGAGTTTGGCGCTGTCCAAAAAGTATTTCATTCAAGGCTCCTTTTTCTCATTTGTGCGGTCGAAGATCGCGGCAACCCAAATGCCCGGCCTCTCGACGTCCGTGTTTGCATCACACTCAACAGATGTGCTCAATTTAAGTTCGCAAACAGACAAAAGCAAGCAGACAACCGACCATTTTTGTTGGATTCCATGCGTTAGATCAAATCAGGCAGATCTTGGCGCAAGGCGAAGCACAAATTCGTTCGTAACTTCTAAAACGTACTTGATTTTGACAAAAGAGTGCACCCACGCTTGCGTGAGCGTATACCCAGGGTGCCAGAAAGCCGCGTTTCGATTGCAGATGCTAGCGAACGAGGCCTTCAAAAAAGAATGGCAGACTCGCTTGCGTTGGGAACTTGTGAGCATATAAGATTGCAAACAATCAAAAACGCTCAAAACGGGCTTTGCCGCACGAGCTTTATCGGGAGAAAAAAGATGGCGATCATTGCGTTTATCGGGCTGGGGCAGATGGGGCGCCCTATGGCTCTGAACCTGCTCAAAGGCGGACACGCGGTACGGGTGTTCGATGTATCCGAGTCGGCAGTGGAAAGCCTGGCGCGCGCGGGCGCCGTACCCTGTAAAAACCCCGCCGAGGCGGCGCAGGGCGTCGAATACGTCATCACGATGCTTCCCAATGGGGATCTGGTGCGCAAGGTTCTACTCGGCGAATCCGGCGTTGCAACGACGCTGGGCGGCAAAGCCCTGGTCATCGACATGTCCACGATTCACCCGCTGCAAACCGACGCTCTGATCGCCGACATGGCGGCACGCGGCTTCGAGATGATGGATGTCCCCGTCGGCCGAACTTCGGATCAGGCCGTGACCGGGAACCTGTTACTGCTGGCCGGCGGCACTACGGCGCAAATCGAACGCGCCGAACCGGTCCTGAAACTGATGGGCAGCGAACTCATTCGCGCGGGCGGCCCCGGCATGGGAATCCGCGTCAAGCTCATCAACAATTACATGAGCATTGCGCTCAATGCGCTCTCCGCCGAGGCCGCGACGCTATGCGAAGCGCTCGGGCTGGACTTTGAAGTCGCGCTGTCGGTCATGAAAGGAACGCCCGCCAACAAGGGGCATTTCACGACGACCTGGCCGAACAAGGTTCTCAAAGGCGATCTCTCCCCGGCCTTCATGATCGATCTGGCGCACAAGGATCTCGGCCTTGCACTCGACGTGGCCAATCACCTGCACACGACGATGCCAATGGGCGCCGCCGCGCGCGAAATCTACAACCAGGCGCGCGCCGCCGGTCGCGGAAAGCAGGACTGGACGGCGATTCTCGTGCATCTGCGCGAAGCCTCCGGACTGGTCCGCCCCAATTGATCCGCATAGTCCCGGAATTCTCGGGGCATTGGCCCCGATTCCCATCGCGTAACGGAGAAGTCGTTTCATGGAACACATATGGGTTGTCGGCGTCATCCTGCTGGGCACCTTCGTCCAGGGGCTGACCGGCTTCGGCCTCGCCCTCGTTTCGGTGCCACTGTTGGCGCTGATGCTCGACGTAAAAACCGCCGTTCCACTGGCCGGGCTGTTCGGCTGGATGATCACGTTCCCGCTCGTCTATCGCATGCGCCATCACGTAAAGTGGCGCACCTGCCTGATCATGGTGATCGGCTCATTGCCAGGTTCGTGGCTGGGCGCCAGCCTGTTGAAGTTCATGCCGGCGCGCTGGATTCTCGTCGCGATGGGGCTGGTGCTGATTCTGTCGGCGCTCCATGCGATACGCCGTGGGCATGGCGAGAAGCCGGCCACGAGCACACGCGGCTCCGGTCCCCTTTCGGCGCTCGCAGGCTTCTTTTCCGGAACGCTGGGCGCTTCCGTCGGCGAGCCCGGCCCGCCAGCAATCGCCTATGCCTCCATGCAGTCCTGGTCGGCCGATCAGGTCAAAGGCAGCCTGCTGTTCTTCTTCATGCTCCAGATGGTCGGCGCCGTCGTTGGGTTCTGGAACAAATCGCTGCTTACTGAAGAAGTCTTCGGCCTATTCGCCTGGGGCGTGCCGAGCTTCATCGTCGGCCTGGTCGGCGGAATCCGTGCGTGGGATCTCTTGAAGGCCCGCAACATCAACTACCACGCAATCGTCCACGGCTTTCTTCTTTTGATCGGCGCCTTCCTGTTTTTCAAGAATCTCTTCTTGAAATAGGACGCGCTCATACGACATCCCATCGAGGAGACAATTTCACCATGCATCAGAAAAAACCGCGGATCGGCGTACTCGCCGTCGGCAGATCCACATTCGACGTTCCCTTCGCGAACGAAGTCTTCGAAACCGCCTGGTCATCGCTGCAAGGCCTCGACGCCGAAATCGTCGGCGACCAAATCATCCAGTTCGATGCCGAACCCGCGCTCGCCGCCTATGCGGCCATTGCGCGCCAGGACATCGATATGCTCCTGTTGTTGCAGGTGACATTCACGGATTCGTCGGTATGCGCGCAGATTGCGCAGGATCTGAAAGTACCGCTGGCGGTATGGACCTTCCCGGAGCCGCGCACGGGCGGACGCTTGCGTCTTAACTCGTTCTGCGGCGTGAATCTCGCGCAGCACACCTTGAGCCGGCAGAACAAACGCCTGGAGAACGTGCACGGCGCGCCCGCTAGCGCATCATGCATCGCACGCATCGAGGAACTGGCGCGCGCGGCGGCGATTGTCGGCCGACTCGCGCAGGCCAAGATTCTCGTCGTCGGCGATCATCCGACCGGATTCGACGCCTGCAATTACGATGCCGCGCAGTTGAAAACACGTTTTGGCGTCAGCACCGATACCACGACGGTCAGCGCCTTCATCGACAGCGTAAAGCAAATGCCCGACGCCATCGCCGACGCGCCTTACGCACGCCGAGCCAAGGATTTCCCGAACCTTGGCGAAATGGACCAGGAAGCGACGCGCAAAACGCTGAAGGTCTATTCGGCCTTGAGCGCCCGAGCCGACAGCGAAGGTTATGACGCCGTCGCGGTGCGTTGCTGGCCCGAATTCTTTACCCAATACGGCTGCGCGGCCTGCGGCGCAATCGCGCTACTTAACGAAGACAAACGCCCCGGCGGCTGCGAGGCCGACGTATTCGGCGTGCTCTCCTCGCTCGTGCTGCAATGGAGTTCCGACCAGGCCGTATTCAACACCGACCTTGTCGATATCGACCCCGAGAGCAATTCGATGGTGTTCTGGCACTGCGGCCAGGCCCCGCTCGAAATGGCCGATCCCGAGGTGCAACCCAGGGCGACGATCCACTCGAACCGCAAGCTCCCGCTGCTCTCCGAATTTCCGCTCAAACCCGGTCGCATCACGCTTTGTCGGCTAACCCAGGGCAACGGCAAATTGCGCATGATGCTCGCAGGCGGCCAGATGCTGCGCGCGCCGCTGGCCTATTCGGGAACCTCGGGCGTGGCCCGGCTCGATGTGGACGCGGAAGTTTTCCGCCAGCGCCTGCTCGACGCGGGCATGGAGCACCACTGCTCGCTCGCTTACGGCGATCATCGCCCGCTGTTACGCCAGGTCGCCCGCTTCCTGAATGTCGAACTTATCGAACTAGCATGAGGGTGCCGCCGGGGACGCTCGGATACGCGCGCCCCCGCCTCGAAGCACGTCGTTCGCCAACGGCTCGCATGCGCATTCAGATTGACTTACCATAACCGCTGTCGACAAAAAAACGCCGCCATTTTCATCGGGCGGCTCCGTTTCACCAAGCGAAGATGACAGATGGATTTTGGTCCCAACACGCTTCCGATCATCACGGGCAACCCCCGCTACGACCGACTGCTCGCACTGATCAATACGCACGGTTATATGCGCGTCGACGAACTGGCGTCGCTGCTGGAGGTCTCGACGCAAACGATCCGTCGCGACATCAAAAAGCTTTCCGCCGACGGCGTACTCTCGCGCTTTCATGGCGGCGTCGGCCAAGGTCAGGCGACTAGCGCGATCAATCATCCGCTCGAAACGCGCGAACAATCGCAGACCTCCGAAAAGGAACGCATCGCCCGCGCCATCGCGGCGCGGATACCGGATCGCAGCACGCTCTTCCTTGCCGCAGGCACCACGATCGAGGTGGTCGCGAAGGCCCTGGAAGTCCGTCAGGAGCTGCGCATCATCACAACCTGCATTCGCGTTGCGGCCCAGCTCTACAGGCGTCGCGATTTCGACGTAATGGTGCCGGGAGGATCCATACGTCATCAGAACAGCGGCATCATCGGCCCCACGGTGCAAGACTTCCTGCGTGCGTTCCGGGCCGACTATCTGATCATGAGCTTCGGCGCCCTCGATCTGAACGGAACGATGCTCGAATTCGACTTCAACGAAGTCGCAGCAGTCCAGATCATGATGACAAATGCGAGAAACGTTTTCGTCGCCGCCGATCACACGAAGTACCACGCCTCCGCATCCGTGACCGTCGGCAACATCTCCGAGGTCGATGTGTTCTTCACCGACCAATTGCCGCCGCCCAGCCTGGTGTCATTACTCGAACAGCAGAAGGTCGAACTGGTGTGCTGCGACGATCTCGCTGCGCCGGTGCGCGAGGTCGCGAACTAAACTGCGGCCGCCTTACGCCGGGCGACGAGCATGCGGACGATCGTCGTGGCATTCGTCAGCCCGACCATCAACTCCAGCGCGGAGCCGCCAATCGAACCGCTCATCAGGTTGTTCATCAGCCAGAGGCAGGTGCCCATCAATAGCACCAGACGCATTGCGATGCCGCGCAGCAGGAACATCGCTATCGTTCCGAGTACTGCGCCGGCAATCGGCAGCGCCTGCTGCCAATGCGAAACCATTGCGACGCCGGCCGCGAGATTCGCGAGTACGACGAGCCCGGCGATCCAGACTGAGCGCGTGTAGATCGCAAGACCCGAACGCAGCGAGGAGATCAAGGCGCTCGCCACGGCCGTCGGATTGCCGAGCAGCGTGAAGTGCACGGCATAAGTCAGGCTGAGGGCCGCAACGAGCGCCTTGAGTCGGCGGTCGTCGCGTTGCCAGAACGCGGCGATGCCCAGGCAGAAGGCCACATAGCCCAGCAATTGCGCTAAAGAGAATGGGGCAAGATCTACGCCCGCCATATTCTTCAATCGCGCGTTAACGCGGCCGCCTCGGCGGAGAGCTGCGTGATCGCCGCCCAATCGCCCGCCGCAATGCGCTCGGCCGGCAGCATCCAGGAGCCGCCGACGCAGATGATGTTCGCCAAGGCGAGCCACTCCGGCGCGCTCGCGAGGCTGATACCACCAGTCGGACAAAAGCGTACCTCGGGGAACGGGCCGCCGAGCGCGCGCGCCAGGCGCGGACCGCCGATTTCGCTCGCGGGGAAAAGCTTGAGCCGATCGAAACCCATATCCAGCGCGGCCATGATTTCGGAGGCCGAACCCACACCCGGCAAAAGCGGAAGACCTGCACCGCGCGCGGCCGCGCCGAGTTCGCGCGTCAATCCCGGACTCACGGCGAATTTGACGCCGGCATTTTGCACCGCCTCGAATTGCGCGGCGGTGCGCACCGTACCCGCGCCGACCACGGCGTCGGGCACCTCGCCCATGATGCGTTGCATCGCTTCTAGCGCCACCGGCGTGCGCAGCGTTACTTCGAGCGCGCGCAAGCCGCCCGCCACGAGCGCGCGCGCCAGCGGTACCGCGTCCCCGATGCGGTCGATACGGATCACGGGAATCACGGCGGCAAGCCGCATGACGTCTTCTGCGTTCATTTTAATTCAATCCTTTCAGCGTTTAGATAAACAATGCCTGCGGCATGGCTGTGAGCGGAATGATCGCGCCGGGATGCTGAATCACCGTGGCGGCCAGGCGATTGCCCGCGCGCGCGGCCAGCGCCGGGGCGTGCCCATGCAGGCGCGCGGCGAGATAGCCGGCCGCGAACGAATCGCCGGCGGCGGTCGTGTCGACGACTTTCGCGACGCGCTCGGCCGCAACTGCAATGCATTCGCCATCCTCGCAGCGGACCTCGGTGGGCGCCGCGCCGCGCTTGATCACGACTTCGCGGCACGGGTAGGCGAACACGCGTTCGCGCATCAGGGCTTCGTCATGTTCGCCGTGTACGTCGAGTTCGTCGGATAGCGTCACGAGCGCAATGTCGGCCAGCGAATAAGCGTGCTCGTAGGCAACGCGCGCCGCGTCCGCCGAGGCCCAGAGCCGCGCGCGGTAGTTGTTGTCGAACACGATCGTTGTGCCGCGTTTGCGCAGCGCCTGCATTGCTGCAAAAAGCCGTTCGCAGCCGGCCTGCGGCAATATTGCGAGGCTGATGCCGGAGAGGTAAAAAACATCGACTTCGTCGAGCCGCGATTCGAGCGGACTAAGCTCGGCCTCGAAATAATTGCGCGCGGCGCTGTTCTGACGCCAGTACGAGAAAAAGCGCTCGCCGGTATCGTCGACTTGAATCGTATAAAGCCCCGGTAGCTCGTTCGCCCGCCGGCGCACGAAATCGGTGGCGATGCCCTCGGCCTCCCAATTTGCGCGCATCGCATTGCTGTACGGATCGTTCTCGCCGAGCGCCGTCGCATAGCTCACGCGGTATGCATTTCCAGCCAGGCGGGCGAGGTAGACCGCCGTGTTCAAGGTGTCGCCTCCAAATGACTGACGCATCAGTCCCGATTCGACATTGCGCAATTCGATCATGCATTCGCCGAAGGCGACGACACGTTTATTCGATATGGAAAACATGGTGGTCCTGCCTATCAATGCGATCCCGTCGGCATCGCAGCCATGCTGCAAACTCAGTTCGCCGCGCCCGACACAGTTGGCGGGAAATGATGGATGAAATAGTCCGGACGCAAGGAACGGGCGATCTCGACCGCCGGCAAAACGAGGTCCAGATGCTCGTGCATCGCGTGGACGGCCAGATCGCTCCTGCCGGCCTCCAAGGCAGCGACGATCTTCTCGTGTTCGCCGACGACATGATCCATACGGCCGGACATCGGCAGCGTCAGCCACCGGTAACGATCGATCTGGATCTTGGCCTGCTGGATCATGCGCCAGACACCGGGGAAGCCGGCAATTTCGGCCAAGATTTCGTGGAATGCCTCGTCGGTGCGGTGAAAGCCGCCACGGTCGTTCGCCTCGCAGCACACATGCTGCTCGGTAAGGATCTCGCGCAGCCTCTTTATGCCTTCGGGCGCGATGCGTTGCGCGGCTTTTTCGACGATTGCGATCTCCAGCGCCGTGCGCACAAGCATCGCCTCTTCCAGCTGGTTGAGCGGGATTCGCGCTACGAAGGTGCCGACACGCTCGACGACTTCGATCAAACCTTCCTCGGCGAGACGCTGGACGGCTTCGTGGACCGGCGTGCGGCTGACGCCATGTTCGGCGGCGATTTCGCGCTCGACGATGCGCGTTCCGGGCAGTAAATTCATATCGAGTATTCGCTGGCGCAGCTCGATATAGACGCGCTTGGCCGCCGAAAGCGCCATGTCCGGCTGCTCGCTCGAAGAAGAAGTTCTGCGTGACATGACTCGCAGCCTATTGGATTCAAAAATGGGCAAAACAGGCCCTGGTCGGCATCGTGGGGAATTCCACAATGCGCTCGTATTTTATGCAATCGGATCGGATGCGTGCATCCGTCCCACGGACGGGCAACCTTGGGCCAGGCCAAGGTTGCCTTCCGAGCGCGGGCGTCGCGGGACGCCCGCAATACTTCAATTACCCCAGGTCGTGCCGCCCGGGTAGGTCATGGTCGGGAAGTCGACGTAGGCGCGGCTGCAATCGACGACCTTGGCCGGATCGACCGCTTGCGAGGCCGAGCCGTTCACAACGATCCGCTTGCTCGCGTCGGCCAGGATCGGCAGGTTCACGCCATTGAGCGAGAGCTGCGCATCCGACGAGATCAGGCTGATGCCCTTGGGATTATCGGCAACCACGTTCTTCAGCGTCATGATCAGCGGGTAAGCCGGATTGCCGAAGCCGCCGGTGTTGGCCTGGAAGCCCATCAACTTGACCTGCGAACTACCTTCGATCTTGACGTTGTTCAGGTAGATGTCATGGAAGTTCGGGATCAGGGGACCGGCCGCCGGCAACGCCTTGGTGCTGTAATACGGCGTGAACAACAGCGCGTTCTGCGCGTCGCGGATGCAGATGTTGTCGTACCAGATGTTGCTGACCTCACCACCACGCGCGTAGTCCGACTTGATGCGCAGACCTTCTTCCGAATCGCGGAAGCTGTTGTCATACACATGGACGTTCTTGACGCCGGAGTTGGTTTCGGAACCGACCGAAATGCCGTGACCCCAGTAGATGTGGTTGTGCGCGATCGCGATACCGTAGGCGCGATCCTTGCGGACGTCGCGATTACCGTCGATACCGGGGTAGATCGCTTTGCCGCTCGCATCCTTCGGGCTCGGGTTGTTGCTGCCCTTGAGCACGATGTCATCGTCGCCGGTGCTGATGTAGTTGTAGGCAACCACAAGGTTCTTCAGGTAGCCGTCGAAATACATCTTGGCCGCGGACGTCGTCGTGCTGCCGGTGGAAAGTTTCTGTTGTTCGGCCTTACTCGCCGAGCCCGGATCGAGCGCATCGGTATTCTTGACGTTGTCCTCGGTGAAGGTATCACCGTTGTACAGCGGGTTGCCGTTGCCGGCCGGGTTGGCGAAGGCCGCGAGCGACGGTGTCTGCAGCTTGATGCCCCAGATCGTCAGTCCATCGATGCCGCTCGGCACGAGGTGGAAGTTGGCGCTGTTGTTCATCGTGATGCGATACAGCGTCAGGTTCTTGGCCTGGTTGAAGACCATCATGCGGAAGTTCGACTGCGAGCCAAAGCCCGTCGTGCCGTTGTCCACCATGTTGCCCTTCATGGCCAGATCCCACCAGGTCATGTTACGCACCGAGGTCTTTGAATCGACGAAGGTGCCGCCGTTGTCGCATGGCGTGTTGTCGTCAGCCTGTTTGCCGGCAACAAATGCAGCATAGGTATTCGAGCAAGTCTCGTTGACCTTCATGAGCGGGTACAACTTGTTGCTCGTCACGATTTCCGCATAGGCGCGCGAGTCGATCGAGCCATCGCCGACGATGGCCGAGTTGACCATGTAGGAACCGTTGATCAACGCCGTGCAGTTACCCGAACTGCCAGCCTTGGTCGAACTGACGGCGGTGTTCGCACAGTATGTCGTCGGCAAACCCGTCTTGGCGTCTTTCGGCATATAGGCCATCGCGTCACGCGTGGCGAACAGCGTCACGCCGCTATCGATCCACAGCGTCACGCCCGAAGGCAGGGTCAGCGGGCCGCTGATGAAACCGTTGGCGCCATTCGTCTGGTTGACGACGAGGCGTACCGCGTACTTGCTGCCGCGGTATTCCGGCTTGGCAAGTTCCTCGCCAAGCGCACCGGTGATGTTGTCGCCCGTGTTGGCGGCAACCTGGGCTGCCGCCGCAGCGGCATCGGCCGCTGCGATCTTCGCGCCGACTTCGGCATCGACCGCCGCGCCGCAAGCATCGAGCGCTGCCTGTATGCGTGCCTGGTCGGGGTTCGCCACGGCCGGAGAGACTGCCACGCCAACGCCAGCCACCGACGGATCGGCCTCGGGCGGCAGCGCGCCATCCGGACGCTTGATGAGTTTGGGATTCGCCTCAAGCGTTACGCAGACTTGCGCATCGCTCGGTAAGGTCGGCTCGGGCGGCAGGCTCGCGTCATAGGTCGTGGTGCCGACCTGGAACGGCTTGGAGGAATCGTAGCTGACCTTCGGACCATCGCCGCCGCCACCGCCGCAAGCGGCGAGCAAAAGCGAGGTCGCGACACACGGCAGAAGCACACCGAACTGCTTGAATGCCGGCCTCATCGATTTATTTGCTGTTTTCATTTCTGTATCCCTTCATCAGAACCGGGCGATCATGCCGAGACCCAATGCGCGCGGGCTGTCGCCCGGGGCAAGGTAGGCGTCGTTGGTGCCCGAGTTGTTGCTGTAGACCGGGTTCTGGCCGAAGTTAACGCTCTGCAATGCCTGGTTCTTGATGTTCGTGTAATACACGTACGTCATGAAATATTTATTGAGGGCGTAAGAGCCGCCGAGCGAGAACTGCGTCGCCGAATAATCCTTGCTTTCGCCGACGACCTGGTTGCTCATGTCGCCGAGCTTGCCGTAGGAAGCCATCAGCGAAATCTTGTCGCCGATATCCTGGGCCACGGAAATCATGTAGGCGCTTTGCTTCATCTGGCCAGTCATGACCGTCGGATAGAACACCATGCCCGACGGCGGCACGAATTGCTCGAAGCCGTAGCTGCCGCGCTCCCAACCCACGCCGATGTAGGTATTGGTCGGCGCCTTGTAAGAGGCGATCACCTTGTAGAACGAAGTCGACGCCTCGTTCTGATCGCCGAGCTGGAAGCCATAACCGGCCTGGAGCTTGTCGATATCCGCACCGGTATTGGCCTGGTGGTCGTAGCCGATGCCGATGCCGAACGGGCCATAGGTGTATTTGAGCGCCGCCGAATAACGGTCATGACTCGCGCCATCGTTGCGCTTTTCGTCGAAGCCGTAGGACAGCGCGCCCTCGAAACCGTAGAGGTTCGGCGAGAAGTAATGCACCGAGTTCTTATAGCGCGCCTCGCCCCGACCGAAAATGCTGTTAGCATTGCCGGTCATCTGTGCCGTGGTGTTGTTCCAGACATCCAGGCCGTGCGTGGTCAAACCGACGTTACCGCCGAATTCGCCGCCCGAGCCGACGAGGCTGCGATAAGCCGAATCGTTGTTGCCGGCGATGAAGCGGCCGAAGCGCGCATCTTCGACTCCGACGAAACTGTTACGCGTGGTCAGCGTAGCCGAGCTGCCCTGATCGTTGGTGCCGCCCTGCTCGAAGTTATTGAGACTGCCTTCGAGCTGCCAGACCGCCTTCGTCTGTTCGAGGATTGGGATCGCGCCATTGAAACCGATCCGCGAATTGCCGTCGGACACCCGCCCACGGCTTTTGTAAGGCGTCGCGCCGCCCTCGGCTTTCACCGATTCGATCTGCACATTGATGAAACCGTAGACATTGACCTGCATTGGCAGATCTTTGAGTTCCACCGCAGCCGCACTACCCGCTAGACAGGCGAATACCGCCGGCGCCGCCAGCAGCATGGCCTTTTTTGTCAGCTCCCTTTTCTTCGTCATTTCCTACTCCTTGTGAATCTGGAAGTGGTGCCAAAATCGATTTTGTACAACCTGTCGGGTCCGTTACGCAGAACCCAGCGCGACAAGCCCCAATCCACCGGTTTCCCGGTGGTTTCGATTGAAGTCTGTGAAAATTTCGAGTGTTATCTATTACCTGCGGCGGCACTGCGGCATTGCATTGCAGAGTACCGTCACGGAATCTATTTTTATGCTTTCGCGGTCTTGCCGCTCACTGGCAACGGGTTGGCGACGGCATCGCCGCGATTGCGCGCAAGCGTGCAGACAACGACGGCCGCGATCAGATCGAACACGCATAACGTGACGAACAGCGGGCTGTAACCCACCTTGGTGACGAGCACCCCGAACATCGCGGTAAAACAGGCCGCGCCGAGATAGCCCATCATCCCGCCCATGCCGGTCACGGTCGCCACCTCTTTCTTGCCGAACATGTCGGAGGTCACCGCATAGAGCGCACCGGAAAGCGTCTGGTGGGCAAAGCCGCCGACGCAGAGCAGTGCAATCGCCATATAAGGGCTATCGACAAAACCCACGCAGGCAGGCCCCACCATGAACAAGGCGCCGGTAACGACAACCATCTTGCGCGAGGTAAAGAGCGAGACATTGCAGTACTTGTGATAGATCGGGGAGAGATAACCGCCGAGCACGCAGCCGATATCGGCGGCCAGGAATGGCAGCCACGCGAACATCGCAATCTCTTTTAGGTTCATGCCCCGCTCGGTCATCATGTAGAGCGGAATCCAGGCATTGAATGTCTGCCAGGCCGGTTCGGAAAGAATTCGCGGAATACCGATAGCCCAGAAGTCGCGACTCGTGATGATCTCGGTCCACTTCTTTTTCTTGGCGTCCGGGTCGGCGTACTGCGCTTCCTGACCCGCGATGATGTAGTCGCGCTCTTCGTCGGACAAAAGCTTCTGATCTTTTGGGTGCTTGTAGAACAGCATCCACAGCGCCGACCACACGAGACCCAGGCCGCCGACGATCAAGAAGCCCCATTCCCATGACCCGTGCATGATCGCCCAGACGACGAGCGGCGGCGCGAGCAGCGCACCGACCGACGAACCGATATTGAACCAGCCGATTGCGACCGAACGCTCCTTGGCCGGAAACCATTCGGTCGTGGCCTTCACGCCGGCCGGAATGCCCGCGGCTTCGGTCAAACCGAGCAGGCCACGGAAGACCGCGAGCCCCTGCCAACTGCTCGCCATTGCGGCCGCCGCACAGGCGAGCGACCAGGCAAGCGCGAAGATCGTAAAGCCAAGCTTGGTGCCGATGGTATCGAGGATATAGCCCGCAATCGGCTGCATCACCGCATAACAGACCTGCCATGCGACGACGATATGCGAGTACTGCTCGGTGCTGATGGACAGCTCCTTCATCATCGTCGGCGCCGCAACCGACAATGTGTTTCTCGCAAGGTAATTGACGACCAGGCCGGTGGTAACCAGCGCGACCATCAACCAGCGTATTCCCTTAAATTTATTCACGGATGTCTCCTCATGCCGCATCGGTAACGCCTGCCGTTCGCGCACTTTTTTGTCCCGGTGTTTCCAGGTGCGCGCTGAACGCTAAGCAAGATGTTCGTTCTCTCTCTGTCGGGAGCGCTGTCCGTAAGCCTGGCGATCAATTCGCTGCCGCCTCCTTCGCACCGATCCGCCTCAATGCTGTCCGCATACCATCCGAAGCAATCGAAGCCAGGGCTTCGGCCAGCGCAAAACCCAAGCCGGGCACTGCATTCAGATCGCGCCCCCAGAGCACGGCGTACGCCAGCCATTGCTGCGCGATGTCGGCCAGCGTCCATTCGCCGGCGGCGACGCGCTTCCAGGCGGCCTCGAACCATGCGAGATTGGCCGCGTCGTCGGCAAGCTTGATCACGCCGCCGCGATAAAGGTGCATCGTTGCGGCAAGCGCCAAGACGAGCCGCTGCGGTAATGCGCCGTTCTTAGCCTGGTAGTTCAATAGCTGCGGCATCACGCGCGCAGCGAACTTGCTCCAGCTATTGAGCGCAATCGATTCGAGCCGGTGGTGGATGTACGGATTGCGAAAGCGCCGCAGCACATCGGCCGCGAACGGGTCGAGTTCCGCGCGCGGCAGCGGCAGCGCGCGGATGATTTCTGCGTCGAGCGCGTCAAGCAGAAAGCCGCCCACATCGGCGTCATCGACCGCTTCGCCCACGCTTTCCAGCCCGGCGAGCAGCGCCACCGGTACCATCGCCGTGTGGCCGCCGTTGAGCACGCCGACCTTGCGTTGCTTGTAGGGCGTGATGTCGTCGACGAGCCGGATGTTCAGGTTAGCGCCTTCGAGCTTGAGTTCCTGGGCCAGCCAGGCCGGGCCTTCGATGACGAAAAGATAAAAATATTCGGCCGTGACGAGGAAGGGATCGCGATAACCGAGTTCGGCCTCGATTGCATTGATTTCTTCGCGCGGGAAGCCGGTCACGATGCGGTCGACCAGCGTCGAGCAGAAGGTGCAGGCGGTATCCAGCCATTCGACAAACCCGGCCTCGCAATTCCACAGCGTCGCGAAGTGCTTGACGGCACTGCGCAGCGCAGCGCCGTTGTGATCGATCAGCTCGCACGGCAGCAACACGAGCCCCTTGTCGCGCGCGCCGTCGAAATGACGGAAGCGTTCGAGCAGGAGACGCGCCAGCTTGGCCGGAAACGATGCCGGCGGCGTATCGTCGCAGCGGTCGCTGGCGTTGATTGCGATACCGGCCTCGGTGGTGTTGGAAACGACGAAACGGACGTCGGGATTACGCGCCAGCGCCAGGTATTCGTCATACATCGAGACGATGTCGATTTCGCGCTGCACGCACGCGATCCTGCGGTATTCCTTAACCGCTTCGCCGGCTTCATTCAAACCCCGGATCAGCGTGGTGTAGACGCCGCCCTGCGTGTCGAGCAGCGGAAAATCCGGGCGCGCGATCGGCCGCACGACGACGACGCCCGCATCGAGCCCTGTGCGCTCGTTGAGCAGATCGATCTGCCAGTCGAAGAAGGCGCGCAGAAAATTGCCTTCTCCGAACTGGATGATGCGGACCGGGTATGCGAAAGGCGTTTCGCGGGTTAGTGTTTTCATGGTTTATGTCTCCGCGCGGCGATCAGAGCGAGATGTCGCGCTTCCAGAAGAGGAAGTCGTATTGCTGCAAGCGGTCGGCCTTGGCGACGTATTTGCCGCCAGCGGTCGCGATCACCATGTCGAGTAGATGGCTCGCGACTTCGGGCAACGCGGCGCCGTCGACGACGGGGCCGCAATCGAAGTCGATGATGTCGGCCAGACGCTCGGCCATGCGGCTGTTGGTGGCGATCTTGAGCACGGGAACGATGGGGTTGCCCGTTGGCGTGCCGAGCCCGGTCGAGAACAGCACGACATTGGCGCCAGAGGCGACGATACCCGTCACGGACTCGACATCGTTACCCGGCGTGCAGAGCAGCGAAAGGCCGGCCTTGTCGGTCTGTTCGCCGTAATCGAGCACCGATACGATGGGCGAAGTGCCGCCTTTCTTGGCCGCGCCAGCCGATTTCATCGCGTCGGTGATCAGGCCGTCGCGAATATTGCCGGGGCTGGGGTTATCGGCGAAGTGCGTGCCGACGGCTTCGGCCTTGGCTTCGAAGTCGCGCATCAGGCCGAGGAAACGGCGCTTGTCGTCGTCATCGACGCAGCGGTCGATCAGGTTCGCCTCGACACCGCAAAGTTCGGGAAACTCGGCGAGCACCGACGAGCCGCCGAGCGCCACGACCATATCGGATACCAGTCCCATCGTCGGGTTGGCCGAAATGCCCGAAAAACCATCGGAGCCGCCGCACTTCACGCCGATTTTCAATTGCGAGAGCGGCACTGGCCGACGCTGGACCTCATTGGCGCTGCGCAACGCAGCCAGCGTATCGCGCAGGACCGCCTGCATCATCGCCTGCTCGCCGCCTTCCCATTTTTGCTGCTCGTAAATCAGGCAGGGCTTGGCGAAATCCGGGTTCTGCTTCGCCAGCGCATCCTTGAACATCGAAATCTGCGCGTTCTGGCAACCCAGGCTGAATACTGTGATGCCGGCGACGTTGGGGTGGTCGGCGTATGCCGCGAGGATGCGGCAGAGCGAGCGCGCGTCGGCACGCGTACCGCCGCAACCGCCCGCATGCGTGATCATGCGGATGCCATCGACATTGGGGAAGGGGCGCGTCACGGCCTTTGCCGCCGTCATGTCCTCGTTGAGCAAGGAAAGCGTGAAAGCCGCCAGATCGTTGCTGGCATAACCGAGCGGACCTTCGAGCGCGTTACGCAAATGCTCGACGTTGCGGTTTTCGCAAAATACGAGCGGGAAGATCAGCCAGTAGTTGGCCGTGCCGACGCGGCCATCGGCACGCACGACACCCTCGAATGTAGCGCCGGCCCAGCGGTCGACCGCCGGCGGCGTCCATGCGTACGGCTTACCTGCGGCAAGCTCGACGTCGGCCGCGTAGTGCCTGAGGTTGTCGGTCGTGACCGCTTCGCCGCGCCGGATCGTCTGCGTCGCCTTGCCGACCGGCACGCCGTAAAGCTTGAGCACATCGCCCTCGGCAAAGGATTTGCGGGCAAGTTTATGTTTGCGCGCAACCGGCGTGCAGACGAGGATGGATTCCGCTTCCCATTGAACGATCTCGCCGGCGGCCAGATCGTCGAGCGCAACGAGCATGTCGTCGCCGGGATGGATGCAGAGCACTTTTTGCATGGCTGATATTCCCGGTTCGGCTTACAGCGCGAAGTAACGCTTGGCGTTTTCGTAGCTCACGCCGCGCACGATCTGGCCAAGCGCTTCGAAATCGTCCGGATACTCGCCGGCGGCGACCCACTGGCCGAGTTGGCGGCACAGCAGGCGGCGGAAGTAATCGTGGCGCGGGTAGGAGGCGAAACTGCGCGAATCGGTGACCATGCCGACAAAAGCGCCGAGCACGCTGTGATTGCCGCAGGTCTGAAACTGCTGCAAGTTGCCGTCCTTGTGGTCGTTGAACCACCAGGCCGGGCCAAATTGCAGCTTGCCGGCCGAGGAGCCGTCCTGATAGCAGCCGATCAGCGTCGAGAGCACTTCGTTCATGCCAGGATTGAGGCAGAACAGCATCGTCTTCGGCAATTGATCGTCGGCTTCCAGCGCGTCGAGCAGCGAGGCTAAACCCGCGCTACAGCTCATGTCGGAGATCGAGTCGTAGCCGGTGTCCGCGCCGAGGCGCGCCATCATGCGGCTGTTGTTGTTGCGCTGCGCACCGATATGCAAGCACATCGCCCAGCCGAACTTCGCATAGACGCGGCCAATGGCTTCGAGCAGGCCGCGCAGATAAACGCCGAGTTCAGCTTCGCTGAGCTGGCTGCCGGCAACGCGTTTGGCGAACAGGGCTTCGAGCTGGGCGGTCGTGGGCGTAGCTGTCGGCAAGGCGGAATCGACCGCATGGTCGGAAATCCGCGCGCCGCGTGCATGGAAAAATTCGACACGGGCGGCCAGCGCGGCCATCAGCGAACCGAAAGAGTCGATCTTGACGCCAGAAACCGCGCCAAGCGTTTCGAGGTACTTATTGAAACCGGGCGCGTTGATGCGCATCGCCTTGTCCGGGCGATAGGCGGGCAAAACGCACGTCTTCAGCGCCGAAGCCGCGATTTCGGCGTGCTGGGCGAGATCGTCGGCCGGATCGTCCGTCGTACAGGCGATCTCGACCTTGGCCTGTTCGAGAAAACTCCAGGTGTCCATCGATGCGAGCTTCGCGTTCGCGGCTTCCCAGATCTTGCCGGCGTTCGCTTCGTTGATGACAAGATCGATGCCGAACAGGCGGCGCAGTTCGAGATGGCTCCAATGATGGATCGGATTGCCGGCAGCGAGCGGCAGCACCTTGCAGAACGCGCGGAACTTCGCTTCGTCCGGCTGGCTACCCGTGATGAAGGCTTCGCTAACGCCGGCCGTGCGCATCAAACGCCACTTGTAGTGGTCGCCGCCCAGCCACAGGTCGGCGATGTTGCGGAATTTCTTGCGCGAAGCGATTTCGCTCTGTTGCAGATGCGAGTGGTAGTCGATCACCGGCAAATCGGCGGCAACTTCATGGTAAAGACGGCGCGCTGCATCGGTATCGAGCAAAAAATCCTGATTCATGAAAGCAGTCATTTCGAGTCCCCTGGCACACGCCCCGACTGGCGCCATCGGCGCTTCTTATCGCGGCATAAGTTGGTATATCAGAACGGTACGCCTGGTATATCAGCTCCGCAAGCCCAAAAACAGGCTTTCCGAGGGGACTCCGACGGAGATTTGCTTAAGCTCAAAAGCGGCTGTCGCCAGAAGGGATGCCGTAGCGTGCCAGCGCCCCTTGAAACCCTTGTCCGATGTGGATTTCGGCGGGTCGTTGGGGTTTTCGTCCGGACAGGCGTCCGGACAGCGCCAGGCCCTTGCGGCCTGGCGCATGAAAGTTCAGATCACGGCTTCCTGCTTTTGCTTCGGTTGCACGATGAACTGTTCGCGCTTGACGCCCAGCCACATTGCGACCGGTGCGGCAACCAGCACCGAGGAGTAGATACCGAACAGGATGCCGATGGTGATCGCAAGCGCGAAGTAGAACAGCGTTTCGCCGCCGAAGATCAGCATCGAGAGCACCATCATTTCGGTCGAACCGTGAGTGATGATGGTGCGCGAGATCGTGCTCGTGATTGCGTGGTCGATGACTTCGGGCACCGTCAAGCCACGCTTGCGACTGTTGCGGAAGGTTTCGCGCACGCGGTCGAATACGACGACCGATTCGTTGACCGAGTAGCCGAGCACCGCCAGCACGGCGGCCAGCACCGGTAGCGAGAATTCCCACTGGAAGAAGGCGAAAAAGCCCAGGATGATGACAACGTCGTGGAGGTTGGCGATCACTGCGCTGATCGCAAGCCGCCACTCGAAGCGGACCGCCAGGTAGAGCACGATGCCGACGACGACGAGCAGCAGCGCAAGCGCACCGTCGGACGCGAGTTCCTTGCCGACCTGCGGACCGACGAATTCGACGCGGCGCAGCTCGGCCTTGGCCGCGGCGTCCTGGCCCAGGGTAGCCATCACGCGGCCCGAGATCTGCGCGGAAGTTTCGTTGGCGCGCGCCGGCAGACGGATCAGCACATCGCGCGCGGTGCCGAAGTTCTGCACCTGCGCATCGGTGAAGCCGGCCTTCGTCAGCGCGCCGCGAATGCCGTCGAGTTCCGGCGCGGCAGCGTAGTTGACTTCCATCACCGTGCCGCCGGTGAACTCCACCGAGAAGTGAAGCCCGCGCGCGATCAGGAAGAACACGGCGGCAAGGAAAGTGAGTAGCGAAATGACGTTGAAGATCAACGCATGACGCATGAATGGGATGTCTTTTTTGATGCGGAAGAATTCCATGATCGGATTCCCGTTGCGTATTTCTATCTTGTTGCGGCGCGCCCGCAATCTCCGCGGGCCCCGCCGCAACGCGTGATCAAGCCTTGTCGGCCGTCGGACGCCAGACCTGGCCGATCGACAGTTTGTCCAGCTTGCGCCGGCGACCGTAGACGAAGTTCGTCAGCATGCGCGCGACGAGGATGGAACTGAACATCGAGGTCAGAATGCCAAGGCAATGCACAACTGCAAAGCCGCGCACCGGACCGCTACCGAAGATCAGGAGCGCGATACCCGCAATCAGCGTGGTGACGTTCGAATCCAGAATCGTGCCGAAGGCGCGCTCGTAACCGGCTGCAATCGCGGCCTGCGGCGTCGAGCCGTTGCGCAGCTCCTCGCGGATGCGTTCGTTGATCAGCACGTTGGCATCGATCGCCATGCCGAGCGTAAAGGCGATGGCCGCGATGCCGGGCAGCGTCAGCGTTGCCTGCAGGAGCGAGAGCAGGCCCAGGAGCAGCATCAGGTTGGAGGCCAGCGCAACGACCGAAATCACGCCGAACAGCATGTAGTAGGCGATCATGAACACCGCGATTGCGGTAAAACCCCAGAGCGTCGAATGAAAACCCTTGCTGATGTTCTCCGCACCGAGCGACGGGCCTATCGTGCGTTCCTCGATGATGTCCATCGGCGCGGCGAGCGAGCCGGAACGGATCAGGATCGCAAGGTTATTGGTCTCTTCGGGCAGGAACTGGCCGGTGATCTGGAAGCGGTTCGAGAATTCGCCCTGGATCGTTGCGACCGAAATGGCTTCGCCCTTGCCGCGCTCGAACAGGATGATCGCCATGCGCTTGCCGACGCTCTCGCGCGTGATGTCGCGCATGATGCGCCCGCCCGCTGCGTCGAGATTCACCGCGACGGCCGGCGAATGGTTGTTGTCGAAACTTGCATCGGCGCCATTGAAGCGGTCGCCGGTCAGCACGATCTGCTTCTTGACCGGGATCGGCAGCACCGAGCCGTCCTTGCGATGCTCGGGGAATATATCGACGCCGACGCCGGAACCCGACTGCATGGCGGCTTCGTCGACCATGCGCACTTCGAGCGTAGCCGTGCGGCCGATCAGATCCTTGGCCTTGGCCACGTCCTGCACACCGGGCAACTGGACGACGATACGGTCGGCGCCCTGCTGCTGGATCACAGGTTCGGCCACGCCGAGTTCATTGACCCGGTTATGCAGCGTCGTGATGTTCTGCTTAACCGCGTCTTCCTGGATCTTGCGCTGTGCCGGGATGTTGAGCGAACCGACAAGTAGAAGGTCTTCGCCCTCGGTTTTGTCGGCAAGCTGGAGTTCGGGCAGACGGTCGCGGATCAGATTGCGCGCGGCCTCGCGCGTGTCTTTTTCGCGGAAGCGCACGACCAGCGTTTCGCCATCGCGCGCGATACCGCCGTGGCGCAGATTCTTCTCGCACAGCATCGAGCGCAGATCGCCGCTCGTCGAATCGAGCCGCTTGGTGATTGCGCCTTTCATGTCGACTTGCAGCAGGAAGTGCACACCGCCGCGCAAATCGAGGCCGAGGTACATCGGCAGCGCATGCAGCGAAGTGAGCCAGGTCGGGCTGGCCGACAACAGGTTCAGCGCGACCGTGTAAGACGGGTCTTTCGGGTCGGGGTTGAAGGCATGCTCGATGGCATCCTTACCCTTGAGCTGGGTGTCGGTGTTCTTGAAGCGCGCGCGCACCGAACCCGCATCGGCGAAGACGCCGTCATGGGGAATGCCGGCCTGGCTCAACGCCTGCTCGACCTGCGTCTTGGTGTCCGGCGTCAGCTTGACTGTGCTCTTCGAGCTGGAAAGCTGGACTGCGGGCACTTCGCCGTAGAAGTTCGGCAGCGTGTAAATGATGCCGAGCAGCAGAACCACCAGGATCAGGAGGTTCTTCCAAAGGGGGTAACGGTTCATGTTGACAGGGGCGTATTGGGTAGTGAAGCGGGGCTCGCCGTCGGCTGGCGCGCAGGGCGCCGGCCGGCTGTCCGCCTGATGGGACTTCAGGCGCTCTTGAGCGTGCCCTTGGGCAGTACCGAGCCGATGGCAGACCGCTGGACCAGGACTTCGGTGCCGGCGGCGATCTCGACGCGCACATAGACGTCGCCGAGGTTGATCACCTTGCCGGCGATGCCACCCTGAATGATGACTTCATCGCCCTTCTGCAAGGCTTCGAGCAACGACTTGTGCTCTTTGGCGCGCTTTTGTTGCGGGCGGATGATCATGAAGTACATCAGCGCGAACATCAGAACGATGAAGGGCAGGCCCATGAAACCGCCCAACGGGTCGGTAGCGGCACCGGCTGTTTGCGCGTAGGCGTTGGAAATCAGCACGTCTTGGGACTCCGAAAGAGGGTTTAAGCGAACGCATGAGTATATCAGTGCCGACGTGGCGGCCCGCCCGGCGGGCTTAGTCGATGCCGTGCGCGCGCCGCGCATGGAACTCGGCGACGAAGGCCGCGAAACGCTCGGCGTCTATCGCCTCGCGCATCTCGCGCATCAGTTGCTGGTAGTAGTAGAGATTGTGGATCGTCATCAGGCGCGCGCCGAGGATTTCGTTCGCACGGTCCAGATGATGCAGGTAGGCGCGCGAAAAATGCCGGCAGGCGTAGCAGCCGCAGGCTTCGTCGAGCGGGCGCGGATCGTTGCGGTGGCGCGCGTTGCGGATCTTCAGATTGCCCCATTGGGTGAAGAGCCAGCCATTGCGCGCATTGCGCGTCGGCATCACGCAGTCGAACATGTCGATGCCGTTCGACACACCATAAACGAGGTCTTCCGGCGTGCCTACGCCCATCAGATAGCGCGGCTTGTCGGTCGGCAGTCGCGGCGCGGTGTGGCTCAGGATGCGCGCCATCTCTTCTTTCGGTTCGCCAACCGAAAGCCCGCCGATGGCAAAGCCATCGAAGCCGATCTGTTCGAGCGCGCCTAGCGATTCGTCACGCAGATCCTCGTGCATGCCGCCCTGGACGATACCGAACAATGCGTTCGGATTCGCCAGACGATCGAATTCGTCGCGCGAGCGCTGCGCCCAGCGCTGCGAAAGCCGCATCGATTGCGCCGCGACGGCATGGCTGGCCGGGTACGGCGTGCATTCGTCGAAGATCATCGCGATGTCGGAATTGAGCCGGCGCTGAATCCGCATCGACTCCTCGGGCGTGAGCATCAGTTTCGCGCCGTCGATAGGCGAGGAAAAACGCACGCCCTCCTCGCTGATCTTGCGCAGCGCGCCGAGCGAAAAGACCTGGAAACCGCCCGAATCGGTCAGGATGGGTTTGCGCCAGCCCATGAAATCGTGCAGGCCGCCGAAGGTTTCCATCACCGTCATGCCGGGCCGCAGCCAGAGGTGGAAGGTATTGCCCAGGCAGATCTGAGCGCCGATCTCGTCGAGTTCGTGCGGGCTCATCGCCTTGACCGTGCCATAGGTGCCGACCGGCATGAAAACCGGCGTGTCTATCGCGCCGTGGTTAAGCTGCAAGCGGCCCCGGCGCGCGCCGTCGGAAGTACGTAAAAGATCGAATTTCATGCGGAATTTCTTTCTAGCAGCATGGCGTCTCCGTAGCTAAAAAACCGATACCGCTCGGCAATCGCGTGTGCGTAGGCCGCGCGGATCGTCTCCTGGCCGGCGAAGGCCGAAACTAGCATCAACAAGGTGGAGCGCGGTAGGTGGAAGTTCGTGACGAGCCGGTCGGCGACGTGAAAATCGAAGCCCGGCGTAATGAAGAGCTCGGTTTCGCCGCTGCCTACGCAAAGCGTACCGCTGCGAGCCGCCGATTCGAGCGCGCGCAGGCTCGTCGTGCCGACGCAAACGACCTTGCCGCCGGCCGCCTTCGTCGCGGCAATCGATGCAACCGTGTCCTGCGGGATCGCATAGCATTCGCGATGCATTTTGTGCTCGGCGAGATTTTCGACGCGCACCGGTTGGAAAGTGCCGGCGCCGACATGCAACGTGACATAGGCCGTCCCGATGCCGCGCGCGCCCAGCCGCGCCAGTAGCGCCGCGTCGAAATGAAGGCCCGCCGTGGGCGCGGCGACCGAGCCGAGTTCGCGCGCATAGACCGTCTGGTAGCGCGCTTCGTCGGCCGCGCCGGCGCTGCGCGCGATATAGGGCGGCAGCGGCAGGCGGCCATAGCGTTCGATCCAGTCTACGACGCTCGCGCCGGGCGGGAAACGCAGGTGGAAGAACTCGCCGACGCGGGCCAGCACCTCGACCTCGAACGCATCCGCGAGCGTGAGCCGGCTGCCGGGCTTGGGCGATTTGCTCGCGCGGATCATCGCGAGCGCCTCGTGCTCGCCGAGCGGGCGCTCGATCAGCACCTCGATCTCGCCACCCGAAGCCTTGCGGCCATAGAGCCGCGCATGCAGCACGCGGCTGTCGTTGAAGACAACGAGATCGCCGGCGCAAAGATAGTCGGGTAGATCGTCGAACACGCGGTTCTCGAAGGTCGGCCCGGCGCGCACGGCGAGCAAGCGGCTCGCGCTGCGCTCGGCCAGCGGCGCCTGAGCGATCAGTTCGGGTGGCAGATCGTAGTCGAAATCGGAAACAAGAAACGGCGGCATAAGCTTTGCTTGAAGGAATTGAAGGTTTCCGCGATAATCCCGCTTTGTGCGCCGGGATGGCGGAATCGGTAGACGCAGCGGATTCAAAATCCGCCGGTGGTAACACTGTGAGGGTTCGAGTCCCTCTCCCGGCACCACGCAAGACGCACTTTGAATGATTCGCGGGGCTTGAAAAACCTGGGTGTCGATCCTGGCTTAAACACTCCAGTTTCGTTCCCGGCATCCACGGATCGCGTCCAACCCCTGATTTTATTGAGAGTAATGGCTGCAGGCAAACCAAACGGTCGCCGCCGGAGTACGGCATTCGCGGTGCTCGCCCTTGCAATGGCGGGTTGTGCCACGCTTCCGGAGACGGCGCAGGCCACCGTCCGCGGGCGCATCAGTTACGGCGACGGCATGGCGCTCCCGCCTCAGGCCGTGATCGACATCGTGCTAACCGACATATCTGGAACCGGCGATCCGGCCCAGATCGCTCGCGTGCGCCTGTCGGCCGAAGAGGAGGGGCCAATTCCGTTCGAACTCTCCGTGCCTTCCGCGCGTATCGACCAGCGGCGCACCTATGTGCTGTCCGCGCGCATTTCCTACGAAGGCAAGCTGCTCTACGTGAACACCACGCAGCCCAAAGTGCTGACACAGGGCGCACCGGCGAAGATCGATCTGCGCGTCGAGCGCGTCGCCGCCGTGGAACCTGTCGCCGATTCTATCGCCAGGGTGTGATCGGGACTTCGCGCCGCGCGCGATGATCGATCCGCGAGCCGCCAATCTGCTTGCCGCAGCTTATCGTGTCGGCGCGCCGCGTACGCACGAAATGAGTGTCGCACAAGCGCGGCACGCCTTCCGCAAGCTCCTCGCGGTTTACGGCACGCCAGCCGAAGCGGTTGCCGCCGTTCTCGATGTATCGATGCCGCGTCCGCCTGCCGCTGGCGGCGCACTTCTCGCCCGACTATTTCGTCCGCATGGCGCGCCAGCCGCGCAGCGTCTGCCGGTGCTGCTGTGGTTTCACGGCGGCGGCTGGACATTGGGCGATGTCGCAAGCTACGACCCGCTCTGCCGCACGCTTGCGAACGCCAGCGGCGTTGCCGTGTTTTCCGTCAACTACCGTTTGGCGCCCGAGCATCCGTTTCCCGCCGCCGTCGAAGACGCCTGCTTCGCGCTCGACTGGCTTGCCGCGCATGGGGCCGAGCTCGGGCTCGATACGCTGCGCATTGGGATTGGCGGCGATAGCGCTGGCGGCAATCTCGCGGCGGTCGCAACGCTTGCGGCACGCGATGCCAATTGGCCGCCGATCCGGCTTCAATGCCTCGTCTATCCGGCGACCGATCTGACTTCCACGCGCGCAAGCCATGCCGCGTACGGAGAAGGTTTTCTGCTCGACGAGGCAACCGTCCGCTGGTTTTTGCAAGGCTATCTGCCGGACAGCGAGCCTGCGCAATGGCGCGTATCTCCGCTAAACGCCGCCTGGCTAGGCGGCCTGCCGCCCGCCCTGCTCGTCACCGCCGCCTGCGATCCGCTCACCGACGACTGCATTGCCTATGCCGATGCGCTCGCGCAAGCGGGCGCAGCAGTCGAACGCTTGCACGTGCCGGGCATGATTCACGGCTTTCTTGCACTCGGGAAGATCTTTCCCCAGGCTGGCGAGACGATCGCGCGGATCGGCATCGCACTCGAAACAGCGCTGGCCTGAGCGCGATTTTGCGTCCGAGTGTCGTATTCGCGCATTTTTTACCCGCCATATGTACACCTGCTGCCGGTATCGGTCGCGACAATCCCGCATGGCACCTATAATCCAGCCCGTTTTTTGAAAAACCGCCCAGCGCCTTGCTTGGATCGGCGATAGAACAGGATTGGTAAGACGCATGCAGGAACATCCGCAAGAGCCCGGCGCGACCGCATCGAAATCGCGCCAGGCGCCCTTGTTGCTGGCGGCAATCGGCGTCGTGTTCGGCGACATCGGCACAAGCCCGTTGTATACGATGAAGGAAGTCTTCGGCAGCCACGGCCTGCCGCCAAGCCTCGATAACGTGCTCGGCATCCTTTCGCTCGTGTTCTGGGCGCTGATCATCATCGTCGCCCTCAAGTATGTCGTCTTCATTATGCGCGCGGACAATCGCGGCGAGGGCGGCATCATGGCGATGATGGCGCTCGCCCAGCGTAGCGCGGCGGGTAAACCTGGGACGATGCGGCTCCTGACAATGGCCGGGCTCTTCGGCGCCGCGCTTTTTTATGGCGATGGCGTGATCACGCCGGCGATTTCGGTGCTTTCAGCCGTCGAGGGTCTGGAGATCGCCACACCAGCGCTGACGCCCTTCGTGCTGCCGATCACGTTGATCGTGCTGTTCTTTCTTTTCGCCTTGCAAAGCCGCGGCACCGCAAGCGTCGGCGCACTATTCGGCCCGATCATGGTTGTCTGGTTCTTCGCCATCGGCGCGCTCGGTCTGCGCCAGGCGCTGGTCCATCCGCAAGTCCTGCTCGCGGTAAACCCCTTGTACGGGCTCGGTTTTCTATTCACGCACCAGTTGCACGGTTTCCTGGTGCTCGGCTCGGTCGTGCTCGCGGTGACCGGTGCCGAGGCCTTGTACGCGGACATGGGCCACTTCGGCCGCAAGCCGATCAAATACGCCTGGTTCGGCCTCGTCCTGCCGTGCATCTACCTGAACTATCTGGGCCAAGGGGCGCTCGTGCTAAGCCACCCGGAAGCCGTGCGCAATCCATTCTTCCTGCTGGCGCCGCCGTGGCTGCTTTACCCGCTCGTCGGACTGGCCACGCTGGCAACCATCATCGCGAGCCAAGCGGTGATTTCGGGCGCCTTTTCGCTGACGCGCCAGGCGGTGCAACTGGGTTATTGCCCGCGCCTGACCTTCATCCACACCTCGGCGAAGGAAATCGGCCAGATCTACGTGCCAGGCATCAACTGGACGCTCCTGATCGCCGTCGTCCTGCTCGTGCTGACATTCCGCTCGTCGAGCGCGCTGGCCTCGGCCTACGGCATCGCAGTGACGCTGACGATGACGATAGACACCCTGCTCGCCTACATCGTCGTACGCAGTATCTGGGGCTGGCGGCCCTGGCAGAGCGGTTTGTTCCTCGCCTGTTTCCTCGTCGTAGACCTCGCCTTCGTCGTGGCCTGCGCCGTCAAGATCATCGATGGCGGCTGGTTCCCGCTCGTGCTCGGCATGGCCGTCTTCTTTCTGCTCGCGACCTGGCGGCGCGGTCGCGCACTGCTCGCCGAGCGCATACGCACCGACACGATCCCGCTCGATCTTTTCATCCGCTCGCTCTTCCATTCGCCGCCGCAGCGCGTCGAAGGCACGGGCGTATTCATGACGACCAATATCGAAGGCGTACCGCGCGCCCTGCTGCATAACCTGCTGCATAACAAGGTACTGCACGAACGCGTATGTCTTTTGACCGTGGTGACCCGCGACATCCCATTCGTCACCGACGCCGACCGCGTGCGCGTCGAACAACTCGATTTCGGTTTCTACAAGGTTTCGGTCCAATACGGCTTCAAGGACGATCCCGACATTCCGGCCGCGCTCGAACTTGCCGCAAAGCAAGGTCTTAAGATCGAGATGATGGAAACCTCGTTCTTCCTCGGCCGCGAGAAATTGATTTCGCGCATCCGGCGCGAAATGCATCCGTGGCGCGAACGGCTATTCATATTCATGTTCCGCAATTCGGGCAGCGCGGCGGACTTTTTCAAGATTCCGGCCAATCGCGTCGTGGAATTCGGAACCCAGGTCGAGCTATAAAAAAACCCCGGCCAAAACCGGGGGGGAAAACTATTCGCCGATTGCCATGACCGACACCGAGAGTGGAATAAGCAGCCTCGCCTCGGTTGCGGCGATCACCTGCGCCACGCTCACGCCGGGCGCCACTTCGCGCAGCACCAGGCCCTCTTCGGTCGGTTCTATCGCCGCCAGTTCCGTTACGATCAGGGACACTCTGCGCACCGAAGTCAGCGGCAGCGTACAGCGCTTCAAGATCTTGGCCTCGCCTTTTGCCGTATGGGTCATCGCCACGATCACGCGGCGCGCCCCGGTCACCAGATCCATGGCCCCACCCATGCCGGGCACCATTTTTCCGGGCACCATCCAATTGGCGAGTTGGCCCAATTCGTCGACCTGCAATCCGCCTAACACCGTCGCGTCGACATGCCCGCCGCGAATCAGCCCGAACGAAGTGCAGCTATCGAAAGCGGCGGCGCCGGGTACCGCCCCGATAAAACCGCCGCCTGCGTCGGACAGCGACAAGGCTTCCAGACCAGGTGCCGGCACGGGTGACATGCCGATGATGCCGTTCTCCGACTGAAAGTGGATCGTCACGCCTTTCGGCAGATACCGCGCCACCGTGGTCGGTAAACCGATTCCGAGATTCACCAGATTGCCCGGCTGCAATTCGAGCGCAACCCGCTTGGCGATGATGACCTTATCGTCCATTTGAAAATCCCCCCTCGATCAGATAATCGACCACCACATGCGGCGTCACCACGGCATCGGGCGCAATGACGCCCACCGGTACTATGCCGTCCGGTTCGGCGATGACGGTCGCCCCCGTCATCGCCATAACCGGATTGAAATTTCTCGCGGTGAGCGAATATTCCAGATTGCCGTAATAGTCGGCGCGCTGGCAGGCCACTAGCGCGAAGTCCGCCGTAATCGGCTTTTCCAGCAAAAAGACCTTGCCATCGACTTCCACGGTTTGCTTGCCTTCAGCCACCACCGTGCCCACGCCCGTTGGCGTCAATACGCCGCCCAAGCCATAGCCGGCAGCACGGATGCATTCGGCCAGCGAGCCCTGCGGCATAAGCTCTACCGTAAGCTCCCCGGCGATCATCTGCCTTTGCGTCTCCGGATTCGTACCGATATGGCTCGTAATCAACGTGCTAATTGCCCGGGCGTCGATCAGTTTGCCGATACCTATACCTGGACGCGCCGTATCGTTAGCGATCACGGTCAAATGCCGACGCCCCTGGCGAACCAGCTCGGCGATGATCCGGTGCGGCGTTCCCACCCCCATGAAACCGCCGATCAGCAAAGAAGCGCCGTCGGGAATCAAATCGACTGCCTTCTCGACGGAAATTGCCTTATTCATATCTACCCCCCGACCAAAATTAGAAAACCCTGGGCAATCACCGCGCTACCCAGCCGCCATCGACCGGCATCGCCGCGCCGGTGATGTTGGCCGCGCCATCGCTGCATAAAAATACCGTCAGCGCACCGAGGTGGTCCACCGACGTGAAGCGCGCCGACGGTTGCTTTTCGAGCAATAGATCGCGCTCGGCCTCGCTGACCGAAACCCCATTTGCCTGCGCCCGTGCGTCCACCTGCGCCTGCACCAGCGGCGTCAGCACCCAGCCGGGGCAAATTGCATTGCATGTAATCGGCGACTCCGCGTTTTCCAACGCCACCACTTTCGTCAGGCCCACGATCCCATGCTTGGCCGCCACATAGGCGACCTTATTGACCGAGCCCACCAAACCATGCACCGACGCAATATTTATCAGACGACCCCAGCCGCGCTGCTGCATTCCCGGCAGCGCGCAGCGAATCGTATGAAAAGCCGACGACAAATTGATCGCAATCACTGCATCCCACCGCTCGGCGGGGAAATCCTGAATTGGCGCGACATGCTGGATGCCCGCGTTATTGACAAGAATATCCACACCGCCCAGGCGCGATTCGGCATCCGTAATCAATGCTTCGCATTGCTCGGTCTTGGACAGATCAGCGCCGTTGAATAACACCTCTACGCCGAATTCGCGCGCCAGCGCACTGCGCAAGGATTCGATCTGCTGTGCCTCGCCAAAGCCATTGAGCATGATGGACGCCCCTTGCGTCGCCAAGGCGCGGGCAATGCCTAAGCCAATTCCGCTCGTCGAACCCGTCACTACCGCTCTACGACCTTTAAGCATGACAAACTCCAAATTAAGTTGTGCGTGCGCGAATCAGACTAGGCCTGTCGCGTAGTAAATCCCGATTACCACGAATACCGCCATCGTCTTGGTACAGGCAATGACAAAGATATCCTTGATGTGCGTCAGACCAGTCACCGCCAGCAAGGTAATCACGGCGCCATTGTGCGGCAGCGTATCCATGCCGCCGCTGGCCTCTGCCGCAACGCGATGCAAAACCTCCATCGGCATACCCGCCGTATTGGCAGCAGCGATGAACTGATCGGACATTGCCGCCAGCGCAATACTCATCCCACCCGAAGCCTAACCGGTTACTCCGGCCAACATCATCACCGCCACGGTTTCGTGGAATCTCCTCCGATTTTATTTTTGCGGCTTTATCGAGCAAAGCCGTCGCCGATACTTGACGCAGGCGGACCTCTGCTGCCCGACCACCTGTTATCGTCCTCGGCATCTCCCGCGCGACCCTGTACGAACGTATGGCGATCCTCGGGATGGGTGCGGCTCCCACGGAATGAGCGCACGCTCTATCCACGAACGCCGGGGCGCGGCAGATATGGCTTGAGCCAGCCCAATCCCGCCGACGTCTCCGCACGCGGCCGGTACTCGCAACCGATCCAGTCGTCATAGCCAAACGCATCCATGAGCGCGAACAGATACGGATAGTTCAACTCGCCGATATCCGGCTCGTGTCGTTCCGGCACACCGGCGATCTGGATGTGGCCGATGTGCGGCATATTGCGCCTGAGCTTTACCGCCAGATCGCCTTCGACGATCTGACAGTGGTAGCAGTCGAACTGCAGCAGCAGATTCGGCGCACCGATTTGCGCACAAACCGCCAGCGCGTCGCTCTGGCGGTTGAGGAAGAAGCCGGGCATGTCGCGCGTATTGATCGGTTCGATGACAATTGCAATACCGTCCATCCGGGCTACGCGCGCCGCGTACGCAAGATTGTTCAGATAAACATCGCGGTGGCGCTCGCGCGATTGGCCCTCCGCGATCAGGCCAGCCATTACATGCAACCGGCGATTGCCAAGTACTCGGGCATAGTCGAGCGCCATGTCGATGCTGCGACGGAATTCATCCTCGCGCCCCGGCAACGACGCAATGCCGCGCTCGCCGGCGGCCCAGTCGCCTGGCGGCGCATTGAACAGCGCCTGCGTCAGATTGTGAGCGTCTAGCCGCGCCTTGAGTTCGGGCAGCGGAAAGTCATAGGGAAATAAGAACTCGACAGCCTGGAAACCATCGCGCGCCGCAGCGGCAAAACGGTCGAGGAATACGTATTCGTTATACATCGTCGTCAAGTTAGCGGCGAAGCGAAGCATCGGAGCAAATCCTTTTTGGTGAGAGGGTCGAGTGCGCGGCGTGCCCGCCATAACGTTCCGCACAGCGCGGGCACGATCAGGCGCCATCCTCTCAAGCTTCAACGGGCACGATGAAGACCCCACAGGGCTTGCGCTGCAAGGCGTGTTCAATGGTATTGCCTTTGAGGTGACTGCCTGCGCCCACACCGCAACGCCAACTCCCAGGGCAAAAGTCACATCACAAGCGCCTGATTCATAACGGTATTTTTCTACCGCCCCCGCGCTCTTCACGCGCGTGACCGATGTCACGCGCGACCGTCGCATTGCTTAGGTATCGTCCTTCTTGAATCAGAAAGATCTGATTCTCGCTCCGCCGAGTCACGGAAAGACAGACGTTACGGAGGCATGTTGCGACTCTTCAATCACTACGTGCCGACCACGTCCCTGATGCAGTTTTTTTTCGACAGCATTTTGCTGTTCGTCGGGATCGTCGCCGCCGCGGCCATGCAGCAGAACGGCGGCTTGCCGCTGCCCGGCCCGATTATTCCTTCCGCGCTGGTCTTCGCGGTTGTCATGATCGCGCTCAACGGCGCACTCGGCTTTTACCGTGGCGTGCCATCGGTGAGTATTTACGACACGCTTGGGCGCATCCTGCTTTCATTGCTGGCGAGCATTCCAATTGCGTACATCGTGTTCCGCGTGCTGCCCTGGGGCGATTTCAGTCACGAGCATGGCGAGATCACGGCGATTCTGATTCTCGGCCTCGTGCTCGCGCTGCGCGGCCTGGTGGTCGGCGCTTCGGGCGAAGCCATGCTGCGCCGCCGCGTACTCGTGATCGGCACGGGCGATGAAGCCGCCGCAGTCGAACATAGCCTGAATCATTTTCGTCACGCCGCACTCGATGTCGTCGGTTTCTACCCGTCGCCCAACAACGACGACATCGTCGTAAGCAGCCAGCGCGTGCTGTCGGAATCGGGCAATCTGATCGAAACGGTGCGGGCGCACGATATCAGCGAAATCATCGTGGCCGTGCGCGAACGTCGCGGGGGGGCGCTCTCGCTCAAGCAGTTGCTCGACTGCAAGCTATCCGGCATAGCCGTCATGGATCTTGCGAGTTTCTACGAGCGCGTACGCGGCCAGGTGCGGCTCGATGCGCTCAAAGCGAGCTGGCTGATCTACGGCGAAGGTTTTCGCCAGGGGCTCGCACGCTCGCTGATCAAACGCGTGTTCGATATCGTGGGCTCGCTCGTATTGCTCGCGCTCGGTCTGCCGCTGATGTGCCTCGCCGCAATCGCGGTTGTCGCCGAGTCCGGCTTTCCGATCTTCTATACGCAGGAGCGTGTCGGTCGGGGCGGTCGCGTGTTCCGCGTCATCAAGTTCCGCAGCATGCGCACCGATGCGGAAAAAGACGGCAAGCCGCGCTGGGCGACATTGCAGGACGACAGAATCACGCGTGTCGGACGCCTCATGCGCAAATCGCGCATCGACGAACTACCGCAATTGCTCAACGTTTTGCGCGGCGAAATGAGCCTCGTCGGTCCGCGGCCCGAGCGGCCCTATTTCGTCGATCAGCTGGCACGCGACATTCCATTTTTTGCCGTGCGTCACAGCGTCAAGCCGGGTCTCACGGGCTGGGCACAGGTGCGTTTCCAGTATGGCTCCAGCATCGACGACGCGGTGCAAAAATTGCAGTACGACCTTTACTACGTCAAGAACCACACCCTCTTCCTCGACGTATTGATTCTCGCCGAGACCGTTCGCGTCGTGCTGACGGGCGAAGGGGCGCATTGAGCCGGTTCATGGACTTCGCCACGCGCCGCCGCATAGTCCCGCAACATGATCTGGAACCTACTTACGCTTCCTGGCCCGGCTCATGAACGAAGTGTCTTCCCACGTCCCGGCGTGGAGCTTCGGCCTTTCCACCGCGATCTTCACGATATTCGGGCTGCATCTCTGGATTAGCTGGAAGGGCGCGCGCCGGGGTTTATTCCTTTTGATTGCAGTCGGCGGCAGCGCCTTGTGGGCACTTGCCGCACTGCTCTCATGGCAGTTCCCGGGCGTGGCGAGCTGGAGTTTTGCGGCATTGCTCGATGCGGGATGCCAGGCAGCCTGGATCGCCTTCCTCTTCTCGCTGCTCGCGCAGGACAGCGGAGTATTGCCGAGCGCGCTCGCGCGGGTGCGGCGCTGCGTGCTTGCCGTGGTTGCGCTGCGCGCCGCGCTTGAAGCGCTTACCGCAGCAGGCATCGCTACGCCGAGTACGGCAGCGATAGTCCTTGCGGTCGCAAGCGCCGTGGCGGGGCTCGTCGCGATCGAGCAGGTGTTCCGCAATTTTCCGCTCGAATCGCGCTGGGGCATCAAGCCTTTGTGTCTGGGCCTCGCGGCGGCGTTTTTCTTCGATCTCTATGTCTTTGCCGACGCCCTACTCTATCGCAGGATGGACCCGCAGCTCTGGAGCGCCCGTGGCATCGCGCACGCGCTGACGGTGCCGCTCGTCGCGATTTCCGCTGCGCGTAGCCGGGACTGGGATTTCCGGATTGCGCTCTCGCGCGATGCGGTTTTTCATAGCACTTCGCTTGCGCTGGCGGGCGGCTTCCTGCTGGCCGTGGCGGCGGTGGGCTACTGGGTTCGCTATTTCGGCGGCGAGTGGGGGCGCGTGTTGCAGACGACGCTGCTCTTCTGCGGTTTGCTTGTGGTCGGCATCGCGATGTTTTCGGGCGCGGTGCGCGCCCGGCTTAAGGTTCTACTCGCCAAGCATCTCTTCCGCTACCGCTACGACTATCGCGAAGAATGGCTGGCAGTCACGCAAGCCTTGATGAGCACGGGTTCGTCAGTGGATCTGCCGGCCGCCGTGATCCGCGTGCTGGCCGATCTTGTCGAGAGCCCCGGCGGCCTGCTCTGGATGCGCGACCGAAGCGGCGCCTTCGTATGTCGCGGGCATCTGAATCACGCGCCGATAGACGCGAGCGAGCCGGCCGACAGCGCATTCGCGGCCTATCTGACGGCACGCGGCTGGATCGTCGATCTCGAACAATTGCGCAGCCGGCCGTCGCTTTACGACGGTCTGTGCCTACCCGCCTGGCTAGCCGAGGCACCCGACGCATGGCTGATCGTGCCCTTGGCGAACAGCGAGGAGGTCGTCGGTTTTCTCGTTCTACTGACGGCGCGCGCGCGCATCGATATCGACTGGGAAGTACTCGACCTGCTCAAGACCGCCGCGCGTCAGGCCCTCGTGCATCTGGCGCGCGAACAGGCTATCGAAGCGCTGCTCGAAGCGCAGAAATTCGACTCGTTCAACAAGATGTCGGCCTTCGTGGTGCACGACCTGAAGAACCTCGTCGCGCAACTACAACTCATGCTGCGCAATGCCGACCGTCATGTCGGCAACCCCGAATTCCAGCAGGACATGATCGCTACGGTGCGTCATGTGGAGGAGCGCATGACGTCCTTGATGAAGCAATTGCAGGAAAAGCGTTCGATCGATCCGCGCCGACCGATGGACATGCTGGAAGTGGCGCAGAAGATTGCCCGCGCCAAGCGCCATCAGTCCGGCCAAATCCGCATCGGAGGCGAAGCCGGTGCGGCAGTAATGGTGCATCCAGAGCGTTTCGAGCGGATTGTCGGACACCTTGTGCAAAATGCACTGGACGCTTCGAATGGCGATGGTATCGTCATACTCGATATTCATTCAGGCAACGAGGATGTGGGTATCGAGGTCCGCGACGATGGCATTGGCATGTCACGGCAATTCATTAGGGAACGTCTTTTCAAGCCGTTTCAGACGACCAAGGATGCCGGAATGGGCATTGGAGCCTATGAGGCGTTTCAATATGTCAGCGAGCTTGGAGGGCGAATCGATGTGGAAAGCGAACCCGGTCGCGGCACGCGCATGACGGTCTGGCTGCCCCGCGCGCTCGGCGTCGAGCGGGCTATCTCAGTGGCGGTGGCGTCATGAGCGAAAAAAAACGCACGCTGCTTGTCGTCGAGGACGATCCCGCGCTGCAGAAGCAGATGCGCTGGGCCTTCGATGCTTATGAAATCGTCACGGCCAGCGATAGGGATTCGGCAATCGTTCAGTTGCGTCGCCACGAGCCGGCCGTCGTGACGATGGACCTCGGCCTGCCACCGACACCCGACGACACGAACGAGGGCTTCGCGCTGCTCGGGGAAATCCTGTCGCTCGCACCCGATACCAAGATCATCGTGCTGACCGGTCAGCACGACCGCGAGAATGCCGTTCGCGCGGTCGGCGCCGGCGCTTACGACTTCTTCGCCAAGCCATTCGAGCCCGATTTTTTGCTCTTGACGATCGATCGCGCCTACCGGCTGCACGATCTGCAAATGGAAAACCGCAAGCTGCAAACGCGCCATGCGGGCGGCCCGCTATCTGGCGTCGTCACGCGCGACGCCGGTATGCTGAAAATTCTGCGCACGATAGAAAAAATCGCTTCCGCCAATGTAACTGTCATGCTTCTGGGCGAGAGCGGAACCGGCAAGGAAATCCTCGCGCGCGGCCTGCACGACGCATCGCCGCGCCGCAACGAACGCTTCATCGCGATCAATTGCGCGGCCAGTCCCGAAAACCTGCTGGAAAGCGAGCTTTTTGGCTACGAACGCGGGGCCTTCACGGGCGCGGTCAAACAGACGCCGGGCAAATTTGAACTCGCACACAAGGGCACGCTGTTCCTCGACGAAATCGGCGATTTGCCGATTGCATTGCAGGCCAAGTTGCTGCGCTTTTTGCAGGAACGCGTCGTCGAGCGCATCGGCGGGCGCGAGGGCATTCCGGTGGATGTCCGCGTCGTCTGCGCGACGCATCAGGATCTGCGCGCACAGATCACGAACGGCAGGTTCCGCGAGGATCTGTTCTATCGACTCGCCGAAATCGTCGTCGACATTCCGCCGCTGCGCGAGCGCGAGGGCGACGCGAGCCTGCTGGCGCACGCCTTCGTGCAACGCTTCGCCGCCGACAACCGGCGCGGCTCGCTCGGCCTGACCGAAGACGCGGTTGCGGCAATCGCGGCCCATCGTTGGTCCGGCAATGTGCGCGAACTCGAAAACTGTATCAAGCGCGCGGTGATCATGGCCGACTCGGGACGGCTTTGCGCCGACGACCTGGGCCTCGGCTCGCCCGCCGAGGATCTTGCCATGCTGAACCTGCGTCAGGTTCGCGAGGAAGCCGAGCGTGCGGCCGTCGTCCGCGTGCTGGCCAGGGTCAACGGCAACATCGCCCGCGCCGCCGAGGTGCTCGGCGTCAGCCGTCCCACGCTGTACGACCTGATGAACCGTTTCGGTCTTAAAAAAGACCCCCTCTGAGGCCATCGAATCATGAATGCGAACGCGCGCGGGCTCGCCCTGCTCCTTGTCCTGTCGCTCGCAGCCTGCGGCGACGATCCGGCAAGGATGGTGGCATCGGCAAAGGATTACATGGCACGCGGCGACGCCAATGCAGCCGTCATTCAACTCAAGAGCGCGCTGCAAAAGAACCCCGATCTTGCCGAGGCGCGCTATCTGTTCGGCATGCTGCTGCTCGACAGCGGAGACAGCGGCGGCGCCGAGCGCGAGTTGCGCAAGGCATTAGACAAGGGCTACCCCATCGCTCAGGTCGCAGTGCCGCTTGCATACGCGACGATAGGCATCGGCAAGGTCGCGCCACTTATCGCAGAATTTCTGGCAATGCGGCCGACAGAACCGGAAGCGGTTGCGGCGGTGAAAAGCGGCCTGGCCAATGCCTACCTCGTGACGGACGAGCGCCCCAAGGCCGAGGCTGCGATTCGCGATGCGCTTGCCGCGAAGCCCGACTATGCGCCGGCGAAGCTTACGCAGGCCCGGCTGAAAATGGTTTCCAACGATCTGCCGGCCGCACTCGCCGCACTCGATACCCTCATCAAGGACGACGGCATACGCTACGAGGCGCTCATGCTCCGCGCCGACATTCATTCGCTACAAGGCAAGCCGGAACTGGCGCTAACCGATTTCGACGCCGCCGCGCCCTTGCACAACCAGGCTTTGCAGCCGCGTCTGCGCGCCGCGCAAATCCTGCTTGGCATGGGCCGGCTCGACGAAGCGGATTCGCGGCTCGCCCAGGCAAGCAAGCTGGCCCCGAACAATCCCTATGTGCGTTTCGCAGCCGGAACGATTGCGCTTTCGCGCGGCAAGTTCGAGACCGCGCGCGATGCAGCGCAGCAAGTGCTGCGGATGGGGCCTGGCTTCGTGCCGGCGATGCTGTTGGCCGGTATGGCGCAACTGCAATTGCGCGAATTCTTGCAGGCGCAGGAAAATCTCGAAAAGGTCGCAAACCGCGCCCCTGCCAGCGTTCCGGTGCGCAAGCTGCTGGCGCGCGCCTACAACGGCAGCGGCGATGCCGCGCGCGCGCTCGAAACGCTGGCGCCGCTGATCGACGCTGACGCGCCTGATCAAGAAACCCTGATGGTCGCCGGCGAAGCCGCGCTCAATATGGGCGATATCAAACGCTCGTCGGAGTATTTCGACCGCGCGGCCAAGCTCGATCCGAAGGACGCCGGCACGCGTGCGCGGCTCGGCATCGCGCGGCTCGTCGGCGGAGACGCCGAACGCGCCTTGGGCGATCTCGAAGCGGCCAGCTCGCTGGCCGGCGAAAATGCCGGCGGCACCGGCGCCGACGTAGCGCTTGTCATGGTGCATCTGCGTCGCGGCGAATTCCAGAAGGCCCGAGCTATTGCCAGCGAATATGCAGCCAAGCATTCCGACAGGGCGTTCTCCTACAACCTGCTAGGCGGCGTGCTGGGCGCTGCCGGCGACAAAAACGGCGAGCGCGCGAACTTCGAAAAAGCGTTTTCGCTCGACGCGGCCTATTTACCGGCCGCGATCAATCTGGCGCGGCTCGATCTGGCCGCCGGGCAAACCGACGCCGCGCGCAAGCGCTTCGAGACGCTCATCGAAAAATCGCCCAAGAACCCGGAAGCCTATCTGGTGTATGCGCACTTCCTTTCCGACACCCGCGCCAAACCCGATGACATTCGCAAAGCACTGACCAAAGGCATTGCCGCGAATCCCGGCGCGACGCAGCTTAGGCTCGCCGAACTCGATCTCTTGCTGCGCACGGGCGACAAGAAAACGGCGCTCGCGACAGCGCAGGATCTCGTCGCTGCCTTCCCGAACGATTCGACCGCCCTGTTCATGGCGGCGCGCGCGCAGGCCGCAGCGGGCGACATCCAGCAGGCAATTGCAACGATGCAGAAGGTCGCGACCCAGCGCCCGGAATCGCCGCAGCCGCTGGTGGCCCTGGCCGATTTGCAGCGCAGCATGAAGAACGACGCCGGCGCGGAAGAAACCCTCGTCAAGGCGCTCCGCTTGCGGCCGGATCTGGTCGAAGCAAGACAGCGCCTGGTTGCGCTCAAAATCGAACAGCGCAAGATCCCAGCCGCGCTGACGCTGGCGCGCGAGCTACAGACGCTAAAGCCCCAGGATGCGGCCGGCTATGAAATCGAAGGCGAAATCCAGTTCGCCGCGCGGGACTGGAACGCCTGCATTGCCGCCGCTTCGCGCGCGCTGGAACTTAGCCGCCAGACGCGCCAGGCGGTACGGCTGCACGGCGCATTGATGGCGGCAGGCAAAACGGCAGAGGCCGATACGCTGGCCACGCGCTGGATTCGCGACAACCCCAAGGACATCGGCATGCGAACGTATCTGGGCGAGCGCGCAATCTCGGCCAGAGCCTTCGACGAAGCCGCAAAGCACTATCGCGCACTCGTCGAATTAGAACCAAAAAATGCCATTGCCCTGAACAATCTCGCCTGGGCGGCCGGTCAGATCAAGGACCCGCAAGCGCTGTCTTATGCCGAACGCGCGCTCGCGCTCGCACCCGATTCGCCGCCGCTGCTCGACACACAGGGCCAGTTGCTCGTCGATGCCGGGCAGTTAAACCTCGGCGTGGCCACGCTCAAGAAGGCGGTTTTGCTCGCACCCGAGCGCGCCGACATCAGGCTCAACCTCGCGCGCGCGCTGTCCAAATCAGGCGACAGGCGCGCGGCGCGCAGTGAAATCGACACGGTTCTAAAGAGCGCCGCCGAAGGTTCGGCACTGCGCCTGGACGCTGAAAAGCTTCTCAATACGCTTTGATTGGGGATTCGCACGTCATGGATACGATCGCAGTCATTGGTTTGGGTTACGTCGGCTTGCCGCTTGCCGTCGAATTCGGCAGGAAATTCCGCACGATAGGTTTCGACCTCGCGCGGGAGAAGATCGCCGCTTATGAAACCGGCCGCGATCCGACGGGGGAAGTGTCCAACGCGGATCTCGCGGCGGCCAGGTACCTCTCTTATACGACCGACCCGGCGCGGTTGCGCGAGGCTGATTTCATCATCGTCGCCGTGCCGACGCCGGTCGACGATGCGCACAAGCCCGATTTCACGCCGCTCGTAAAATCTTCGGAATCGGTCGGCAAAAACCTCAAACCCGGCGCCATCGTCGTCTATGAATCGACCGTCTATCCCGGTGCGACCGAGGAAATCTGCATCCCCATCATCGAGAAGCATTCGGGCCTGAAATGGAAGAAGGATTTCTTCGTCGGCTATTCGCCCGAGCGCATCAATCCGGGCGACAAGGAGCGCACGCTCACGAAGATCCTCAAGGTCGTCTCGGGCGATACGCCGGAAACGCTCGCGAAGGTTCGCGAGGTTTATGGCGCCATCATCACGGCCGGCGTCTATCCGGCAAGTTCGATCAAGGTCGCCGAAGCAGCCAAAGTCATCGAGAACACGCAACGCGATCTGAATATCGCATTGATGAACGAGCTGGCCGTGATCTTCCACAAACTCGGTATCGACACGCAGGAAGTGCTGCGGGCGGCGGGCACGAAATGGAACTTCCTGCCATTCCGTCCGGGTCTTGTCGGCGGTCATTGCATCGGCGTCGATCCGTATTACCTGACCCATAAGGCCGAGATGCTCGGCTATCACCCGCAAGTGATCCTGGCAGGCCGGCGCATCAACGATTGCATGGGCAAATACGTCGCCGAACAGACGATCAAGCAGTTGATCACTATCGATCACCCGGTCAAGAACGTGAATGTGCTCGTGCTCGGCATGACCTTCAAGGAGAATTGCCCCGATCTGCGCAATAGCAAGGTTATCGACGTAATCCGCGAATTGCAGAGCTTCGGGGTCAATGTCTTCATCCACGACCCGATTGCCGATGCGGCCGAGTGCGAGCACGAGTATGGCGTGTCGCTGACGTCCTGGAACAAGATCCCGCGCTGCGCCGCGATCGTTGCCTGCGTTGCGCACAAGGAATACGCGAGCACGGGCGTTCCGCAACTGGCCGAGAAACTCGAACCGGGCGGCGTTTTCGTCGATGTCAAATGCCAATTCGCGGCGGACGAGATCGAAGCGATTGGCGCGCGATTGTGGCGGCTGTGAAGCCAATCCTGCGCACGCTGTTCGCCCTCGCTTGTATGGCCGCCCTGCCGGCCATGGCGGACGACGAGCCTGGCACCCGCAGCGAACTAGCGCAGCAGCTCGTCGCGCTCGCGGCGCAGTACGAACATGGCGAAGGCATGCCACAGGATCTTGCGCGCGCGGGCGAACTCTATTGCGAGGCGGCCCGCAAAGACGATGCGCTTGGCTTTTTCGCACTCGCCTTCATGTTTGGCGACGGGCGCGGCTTTGCGCGCGACGACCGTATCGCGGCAAGCCTGATGGCGCGGGCGGCCGAACTCGGACTGGAACAGGCTAAAAATGCGCAGCGTTTCTTCGGCCCGCCAGCCGGCATATTCCCTGCGTGCCTTGCGCCGCCAAAGGCGCGGGCAAGCAATCCGACCGTCATTACGGACGAAGCGAATATCGATGCCGTGCTTGCCGCGTTGCCGGCCAACAAGCGGCGCGTGGCCGAGCTGATCCGCCTGATCGCGCCGCAGTATTCGATCGAGCCCAGGCTTGCGCTTGCGGTCGCGGCGGCCGAATCGAACTTCGAATCGCTCGCGCGTTCGCCGCGCAACGCTTACGGCGTCATGCAACTGATTCCGGAAACCGCGCTGCGCTTCAAGGTACGCAACATCTTCGATCCAGCGCAGAACATCAAGGGCGGGCTCGCCTATCTGCGCTGGCTCATGTCGTACTACCGCGGCGATGTACTGCTGGCGCTCGCGGCCTACAACGCGGGCGAAGGCGCGGTCGATCACTATCGCGGCATTCCGCCTTACCGGGAGACCGTCAACTATGTCAAACGGATTTATGGCCTATTTCAGAAGGGCAGCCACAGCTTCGATCCCGGCCTCGTGGAGGCGTCTCCTATCCTGGCGCGGCGTTAAAGCGGCTGGCGCGGCGCTCGGCGCGCTCGTGTGCGCCATGCCGGTGCGCGCCGACCTCGAAAACCTGGTGCCGCAACTGCGGCCTTCGGTCGTTGCAATCGGCACGTTCCAGCGCACGCGCACGCCGCAATTCAAATTATCCGGAACGGGTTTCGCGGTCGGCGACGGTTCGACAATCGCGACGAACTCGCATGTCGTACCGCTCGTGCTCGATGCCGAAAATCTCGAAGAACTCGTCATCATTACCTTTCCCAACAACGGCGACCCGCAGCCGCGCCACGCAAGCAAATTGCGTAACGATCCCGACCACGATCTCGCGCTGCTGAAGATGGACGGGCGGCCTTTGCCCGCATTGCGGCTGGGCATGGCGTCCTCGGTCCGCGAAGGGCAGAAGATCGCCTTCACCGGCTTTCCCATCGTCGGTGTACTGGGCTTGAGCCCGGCCACGCACCGGGGCATCGTATCGGCGATCACGCCCATTGTGATTGCGCAGGCGAGCGCCGGCCAACTCAACGCGCAGGCGATCCAGCGGATTCGCTCGGGCGCCTTCAACGTCTTCCAACTCGATGCGACAGCCTATCCGGGCAATAGCGGCAGCCCGGTCTTCGACGCGCAAAGCGGCGAAATCCTCGCGATCATCAACATGGTCTGGGTCAAGGGCAGCAAGGAAGCCGCGCTGGCGCAGCCGTCCGGCATCACGTATGCGGTGCCGATCAACTTTCTGAAAACGCTGCTCGAACGGCCGTAGAGCGGACGTCCTGCTTAGTCGAGCAGCGTCCGCCCGCCTTCGAAGCGGCTGGCAAAGTAGCTTGTATCGAGCCGTTCGATGCGGACCTTGCCGCGGCTCGATGGCGCATGGATAAAACGTCCCTCGCCGATGTAGAGCCCAACATGCGAGTAAGGCCGATTTTGCGTATTGAAGAAGACCAGATCGCCGGGCTGCATCGCACTGCGCGCAACCGGACGCGTCATGCCGGCGATGCGCGCCGCATTGTGCGGCAGCTTGAGTTGCACGGCCTGCTCGAAGACATAGCCGATCATGCCGCTGCAATCGAGCCCAGCCTCGGGATTTGCGCCGCCGAACCGATAACCGGTGTCGAGCAGGCCGAGGGCAAAGACCACCACGTCCGAGCGCGACTTTGCCGCAGGCAGGACAGGGCCGCGCTCCTGCGCTACGGGGCGCGGCGGCGCGGGATGCGATGGCGGAGCATGCGGCGGGGCGGTCGAGCACGCGGCGAGCGCGAGGCAACAGAGCAGCGCGGCCCGGTTTGATCTGGTATTCGACTTCATCTCGGATCGACTTCAAGTTTCTCGTGAAGTCCGCAGCATAAATGCCTGCGCAGGAAAATTCCGGGCTGCGCTTCGGCATGGGCCGCATACGCGCGCGCCATGCCGGCTTCAGATCGCGAGCTGACTGCCCATCTCGACGACGCGGTTCGGCGGCAAACGGAAGAAGCTCGCCGCGCTGGTCGCGTTGCGGAACATGAACTCGAACAGGTGTTCGCGCCAGAGCCACATGCCTTCGCCAGGCGTGGGCAGCAGGGTCTCGCGGCTGAGGAAGTAGGAAACCTGGCCGACGTCGAGGCCCAGATCCTGCTCGGCGCACCATTCGAGCGCCGAGGGCACGTCGGCGGTTTCCATGAAGCCGAAGAAGATCTTGACGCGGAAAAAATTGTGCGCGATGCGCTCGACAAGTACGCGCTGCGAGTCCTGCAAGCGCGGCACCGATAGAAAAACCACGCTGGCGAAGACCGTCGTATCGTGCAACACCATGTTGTGCTTGAGATTGTGCAGCAATGCATGCGGCACGATGTCGGCGCGCGAGGTCAAATAGATGGCCGTCAGCGGTACACGCGGAAACGGTTCGCGGCAGAGCGATTCGGCGAAGGGTTCGAGCGGGATGCCCTCGCCGCGCAGGGCTTCGGTCACCATCTCGCGGCCGCGTTTCCAGGTGCTCATCAGGAGGAAGATCGCGCCGCCGAAGACCAGCGGCACCCAGCCGCCTTCGAGTATCTTGATTGCGTTAGCGCTGAAAAATCCGAGGTCCATCACCACCATCGGGATGAAAACCAGCAGCGCGAAAAGCGTGGACCAGTGCCAGTCGCGGCGCACGACGGAGAAGGCCAGCGTGGTGGTTACGATCATCGTCATCGACACCGCGATGCCGTAGGCCGCCGCAAGATTCGAGGAACTCCTGAAGCCGAGCACGACGGCGATCACGAGCACGAGCAGCGCGGCATTCACGAAGGGCACGTAGATCTGCCCCATCTGCGCGCCCGAGGTGTGATGAATCTCGACCCGCGGACAGTATCCGAGCTGGATCAGTTCGCGCGTCATCGAGAAGGCACCGGTAATCAGGGCCTGCGAGGCGATGACCGAGGCGATGGTCGCCAGCCCCACCATCGGCAGCAGCGCCCAGCCGGGCACCGCGAGGAAGAACGGGTTCGCCGCGGCCGCGGCGTTGGAAATCATCATCGCGCCCTGGCCGAAGTAATTGAGGATCAGGCCAGGCATGACGACAAAAGCCCAGGCGGCGCGAATCGGCCGTTTGCCGAAGTGGCCCATGTCGGCATAAAGCGCCTCGGCGCCGGTGACGGTCAGGAAGACCGCGCCGAGCGCGAAGAAGGCCACATGCGCGTGCTCGATGAAGAAGCGGACCGCGTGATGCGGCGAGAGCGCCCACAGCACCTGCGGCTGGGCGAGGATGTTCCACACGCCGATTACGGCCAGCGCAATGAACCACAGCAGCATGATGGGGCCGAAGAACTGGCCGACGCGCGCGGTGCCGTGGCGTTGCACGAGGAAGAGCCCGATCAGGATCACGAGTGCAATCGGGACCACGAAGGGCTTCATCGCCGGCGTCGCGATCTCCAGCCCCTCGACCGCAGAGAGCACCGAAATCGCCGGCGTGATCACGCCATCGCCATAAAACAGGGCAGCGCCGCCGAGGCCGAGCACGATTGCGATCTTTAATTTGATCGGCCTGTCCCGCGAGCGTTCGACGACGCGCGCCATCAGCGCGACGACGCCGCCTTCGCCGTGGTTGTCGGCGCGCATGACGAGCACGACGTACTTGATGGTCACGACGAGCACGAGCGTCCACACGATCAGCGACAGGATGCCGTACACGTTGTCCGGCGTAACCGGCAGCAAAAAGTGCGTCTGCGCGAACGCCTCTTTCATCGAATAAAGCGGGCTGGTGCCGATGTCGCCGAAGACGACACCCAGCGCGGCAAGACTCAGCGCGGTACTGCTTTGACGTTCGGTCTGCTGGTTTGAGCTCATGAAGGCTCCACATAACGCGGCGGCCGGAACCGTTGCCGCGGGGGTGCGCATTGTGCGCCGATTCGCGTTGTGCCGGCATGCTTTCGCGTGCCCGCGCGGGACCTTGCGGCATAAAGCCACGGATCGGCTTGCATTTTCAGGTTCGCCGACGAGGGCCATCGCCCTGCTATGGCCCCCTGGCATAGCCAGTCTCGACACACTTTCTTGCCCGATTCGGCATTGCGTATCGCGCGCTCCGCCTATCATGACGCGCTTACGTCCCCAAAACGCGACCCCAGCCACTTGCAGCCATGAAGGAGATCACAATGGGAGCCAGATCCAAAAATCGGGCATCGACCGCCAAGAGCGACAGCAGCGAGCACGCCGCGCTCGACAAGGAGTCGATCAAGCAGGACTTCGTCGACAACCTGTTCTACGTACTGGGCAAGTTCCCGTCCTTCGCCACCGATCAGGACCGCTACCAGGCGCTCTCCCACGCGGTGCGCGACCGTCTGCTGCAACGCTGGGTAAGCACGGCGGCGACCTATTCGGAAAATGCGACGCGCACGGTCGCCTATCTTTCGGCCGAATTCCTGCTCGGCCCGCATCTGGCGAACAACCTGATCAATCTCGGTATTTACGAGGCAACCGAGCAAGCCATCAAGGAACTCGGGCTCGATCTGGCCGACCTGATCGACGCCGAAGTCGAGCCGGGCCTGGGCAACGGCGGCCTCGGGCGGCTCGCGGCGTGTTTCCTCGATTCGCTCGCGACGGCGCAGATTCCCGCCTACGGCTACGGCATCCGTTATGAGCACGGAATTTTCGAGCAGCAGCTCAAGGACGGTTGGCAAACCGAGAAAACCGACAAGTGGCTGCGCTTCACGAACACCTGGGAACTACCGCGCCCCGAATGGACCGTGGAAGTCCAGCTCGGCGGCCATGTCGAACATGTCAAGAACAGCGACGGCAGCCTGCGCGCGCATTGGGTGGCGGAGCACACCGTGCTGGGCATACCGTACGACACGCCTATTCTCGGCTATCGCAACAACACGGCGAACCCGCTACGCCTGTGGCGTGCCGAGGCGCGCGAACCCTTCGATTTTTCGCAGTTCAACCACGGCGACTACGAGGGCTCGGTAGCACAGCAGGTGGAAACCGAAACGATCACCAAGGTGCTCTACCCGAACGACGATTCGGTGCAAGGCAAGGAACTCCGGCTCAAGCAACAGTACTTCTTCGTCTCCTGCTCGTTGCAGGACATGATCCGCATCACACGCCGCCACGGCATTCCGATCGAGCGCTTCAACGAGAAGTTCACGATCCAGATGAACGACACGCATCCGGCCATCGCGGTGGCCGAACTCATGCGCCTCTTCATCGACCAGGAAAACCTGCCGTGGGACCAAGCCTGGGAGGTCACGCGCAAGTCGCTGGCCTACACCAATCACACCCTGATGCCCGAAGCGCTCGAACGCTGGCCGCTCGCGCTGTTCGCGCGCCTCCTGCCGCGTCACCTAGAGATCATCTACGAGATCAACGCCCACTTCCTCAATGACATGCGCGTGCGCTTCCTCGGCGACGACGCGATCATCCGCAGGCTCTCGCTGATCGACGAATCCGGCGAGCGCTCCATCCGCATGGCCAACCTCGCCTGTGTCGGTAGCCACTCGATCAACGGCGTGGCCGCGCTGCACACCGAACTGCTCAAGCGCGATGTGCTGCACGACTTCCACGCGATCTGGCCGGAGAAGTTCTCGAACAAGACCAACGGCGTAACGCCGCGACGCTGGATCGCCGTGGCCAATCCGCGTCAAACCAAGCTTGTGAATAGCGCAATCGGCGAAGACTGGATCACCAATCTCGATGCGCTACGCAAACTCGAACCCTTCGCGAACGACGCCGGTTTCTGCGCCGACTGGGCCGAGGTCAAGCAGGCCAACAAGCGTCAGCTCGCCGCCTACCTGCGGCAGAAAACCGATATCGAAATCGACCCGGAATCGATGTTCGACGTACAGGTCAAACGCATTCACGAATACAAGCGCCAGCACCTGAACATCCTGCAAGTGATCGCGCTCTACATCCGTCTGCGCAACGACGCGCATTTCGACCCCACGCCGCGCACCTTCATCTTCGGCGGCAAGGCCGCGCCCGGCTACCACATCGCCAAACTGATCATCAAACTGATCAACTCGGTGGCCGAGGTCGTCAACCGCGACCCGGCCGTGCGCGGGCGTATCCGCATCGCCTATCTGCCGAACTTCAACGTCAAGATGGGCCACCACGTCTATCCGGCCGCCGAGCTTTCGGAACAGATCTCGACCGCCGGCAAGGAAGCCTCCGGCACCGGCAACATGAAGTTCCAGATGAACGGCGCGCTGACCATCGGCACGCTGGACGGCGCGAACATCGAAATCCGCGAAGAAGTCGGCGCGGAGAATTTCTTCCTCTTCGGACTCACCGCCGAAGAAGTCGAAAACGTGCAACGCAACGGCTACCGCCCGTACGACTACTACCAGAACACGCCCGAACTGCGCGAGGTGATCGACCTGATCCGCAGCGGCTTCTTCTCGCGCGGCGATCCGGACGTCTTCCACCCGCTCATCGACAACCTGCTGCGCCACGACCCGTACCTGGTACTCGCCGATTTCGCCGCCTACGCCGAATGCCAGAACCGCGTCGGCCTTGCCTACCAGGACCGTAAAAACTGGACCCGCATGGCAATCCTCAACGCCGCGCGCTCGGGCAAATTCTCGTCGGACCGCACGATCGCCGACTACTGCCGCGAGATCTGGCAGATCGCGCCGGTGCCGGTCAAGCTCATGCAAAAAGAGCAGATTGAGGCGGGGTTTCTTGTAAAACGCTAAGGATTTGGGGCGAACACCGCAAGTAAGGCCGCGCCCCTACCGACGCGGCCTTTTTGTATCTGTCATTTTAAGGAGGTGACCACACAGAAAATCATAAGTGAACTGCGCCGAAATGGATATGAACGTCGAATTGCATCGCTGAGAAGAAAAATGCTTACTACTCAGTGAGTGTTTCCGATCCAAAGCGGGCACCTTTCGCCATTAAGGCTATCAATGCTACCGCCCCCACAAACCGACATTTGCGAGGACTAGCCCCGAGGACTCTGGCACCCGCCGGATTGACCATCGCGTAGGATGTGGCAGCCAACCAGTTTGCCTCTAAATGCCGGCACATCACAACAAATCGAGCGGACTCTTGAGACCGCCCAATCGCAGGAGGTAACCACATGACACTTCAACACTGGATTCCGATAGTAGGCAACATTTCTGTCTTAAACTCTGACGTCACTTTGATACCAACGCCTATTTCACCCCTACCATCGAGTGCCGAATCTGCCGTCCCTTGGGGAATAGCGCGCTCGAATCTCGATTTCGAACAAGGAACAATAGAGTTTGATGCCTACCTGCCAGACAGTGAATCCTCATGTCAGATCATCCTTGGAGCTGGAACCCAAGTAGAGATCTACGCGGGTCTTTACAGAACAGGAGCGCCTTACGGAATCTCAACTTTGAAAGGAGGACAGTGGGAGTTTCTCGCGGCCTCAGGACATGGAAGTCGTCTTAAAGGCGAAGCCACATACAATTTGCGACTACAGGTTCAAGGATCGAATCTCGACCTCTATGTGGATCAAGTTAAAGTAGTGTCGGCCTCATATCAGTTCGCTCGCGGCCCTATAAGCATATTTTTTCAAAGCCTTGGCTTTGTTGCAGCCAAAAATATTCAAGTTAAACGTCAGCAGCCGGCCTGCTTCGTAGTTATGCAGTTTACAGATGAGTACAACGCTCTCTACTCAGATGTAATCCTCCCAACATGCGAAGAGTTTAAATACAAGGTGACCAGAGCCGATGACTTCTACAACTCAGGATTGATCATCGAAGACATAACGCAATCCATACGAGAGTCGGCACTAGTTATTGCCGATATCACACCTAACAACCCAAACGTCTTCTATGAAGTTGGGTTCGCACACGGAATCAAAAAACCAACCATCTTGTTAAGTGACCGCAAACGAGAACGTCTTCCGTTTGATGTCTCCGGCTTCCGAACTCTGTTTTATGACAACACTATAGGCGGAAAGAAGGCTGTAGAAGATAAGCTTCGGCGCCACCTTGAGATGCTCGCATCCTAACCCTCTCACGTCAAACGTTCTGGATGGCGATCCCGGCAAGCCGAACGTTCGGTTTTAGATTCGGCTACCGGACCCAAACGCACTCGCCTGAAAGACGGCTTGTGCCCAATGTGAGCCTTTTAAAACCTTCAAGCCGGGATCAATGCGAGATACTCATGGATTCTGTGCTGATATTGGTGGGTGCTCTTAGGAGCAGGTCAGGGTAGCTGCCCTGCTCCGTCATCATCAGCAAGCGCCGAGATTACCCCACGCAGTTGTTCCACGGCGATGGGCTCGCCCTTGACGTGGAAGTGGGCGCCCGCTGCGTCGGCGTGTTCTTCCAGCACCTGGCAGTTGGCGTAGATGTCCTTGCGCAGGTGCTGCGCGGACCAGGGCAGGAAGAGCTTCGCCTCGACCAGATCGCGCTGGAAGAAGGCGACGATGATCTGGTGCAGCCGCGCCACGTCTTGCGGGCGGCGGGCGCTCATCACCACGCAG
>JAVBKC010000073.1:0-17739 GCA_031554255.1 Niveibacterium sp. | reverse complement strand
TGGAAACGTAAGTTTGTTTCCACAACCGATAGTCGGCATGCGCTGCCGGTGGCGGAAAATGTGCTCGACAGGCAATTTGACATCGCCGAGCGTAATCGCGCCTGGGTCTCGGATATCACATACATCCGCACGCGCCAGGGTTGGCTGTATTTGGCCGTAGTGCTCGATTTGCATTCACGCAAAGTCGTGGGTTGGGCCATGGCGCCGACAATGCCGACTGGATTGGTTGTGGCGGCCCTGAATATGGCGCTTGGGCAGCGCCGCCCCGCAGCAGGACTCCTCTTGCATTTGGATCGCGGTAGTCAGTACGCGAGCGAGGAGTATTAAATTTTATTCAACCAGCATCACATCGTTTGCAGTATGAGCCGTAAAGCAAACTGCTGGGATAACGCTGTCATGGAACGCCTCTTCCTGAACCTGAAGATGGAGCGCGTGTGGCAGCGCCAGTATGCCAACCATGATGAGGCGCGCCGCGACATCAATCAGTACATCGTGGGGTTTTACAATAGCGTGCGCTTGCACTCCACCTTGGGCTATCTGTCGCCCTCCGCCTATGAGGCCAAGGCTGCACAACAACAACCGAGTGGATTGTCCGAAATAACTTGGCCACGACAACCGAGGCCAGTCGGTCAGCTAGTTCTCTTGCTGGGTACTCCAACATCGCATGTCCATCAGTGCATGAAAATGCGCATCCGCACTCCCTCGCCCCTGCGGCATTTCCTGCTGCGGCGCGGCGCTGTTGCAGTTTATGCATTGCAACATGCATAAAACCCTCCATATCTCGCAGTCAAAGCGGAAACAAGTTCTGCACGATGAAGTCAACGAACACCCTGAGCTTGGGCGACAAGTGTCTGCTGGAGGGCCACAAGATGCGGAATGTGGTGCAGTCCTGGTTGTAGTCGTCCAGCACAGTGATCAGTCGGCCTTCGTCCAACTGACGGCGCACGGCGATATCAGGCACGCAGGCAATACCGAGGCCTTGTTCGGCAAAGCAGAGCTGTGGGTTCAGTGAATTTGTCACCATGCTTGCCGACAGGTCAATGACGAGGGGTTGGCCGTCCCTACTCAACGGCCATGTGTCTATTTTGCCCGTGGTGGGATAGCGGTATAGCAGGCAGGCATGCCCGGCTAGGTCTTCAGGTTTCTGTGGGAGTCCCGCCCGCTGAAAATAGGCGGGAGCGCCGACGATGACTCTTCGATAAGAACCTAGCTTCCGCGCCATCAACCGGGAATCGCTCGGTTCCCCGGTACGGATCACCGCATCGAAGCCTTCTTCAATAACCTCAACCAAACGATCCGAGCAGTCGATGTCCAGCTCGATATCGGGATAGAGCCGCTTGAATCCGGCCAACCCGGGCATGAACAGCACGCCGACCGATGGCAGGCTGATGCGCAGCTTGCCCTGAGGAGCGCTTTGCGTTTGCAAGAGTTCAGCTTCGGCCGATTCCACCTCACAGAGGATGCGCCGGCAGCGCTCCAGGAACAGCGCACCTTCCGGCGTCAGACTGATGGTGCGCGTAGAACGGTGGAACAGACGAACCCCCAAGCGTTCTTCCAGTCGTGCAATGGCTTTGCTGACCGCAGATGCAGAAATGCCCAACTGTCGACCGACAACCGTGAAGCTGCGCGACTCGCCAGCGCGCACGAAGACATCGAGAGAACCAAGGCTTTCCACTTGAACCCATCCATTGATGACATCAATGTCATATATGTTGTTCACTGTAGCCTATTTTTCTTCTCAATGCATTTAGGCACCATGCGAAGTGATGCTTTGCAAACAGCCAAAACGACTTCGACTTGAGGAATTTGAGTGATAAATCAGAGAACTACACCTGCTCTGGATAAGAGCACTGAACGATTGCCGATAGCGGGATTACTTGCCTTGGCAATGGCAGCCTTTATCACGCTACTGACCGAGATCATGCCGGCCGGTCTACTTTCTTCCATCTCGGAAGGCTTGAACGTCTCTGAAAGCCTGGCAGGCCAATTCATCACGGCCTACGCAGTGGGCGCGCTGGTCGCGGCGATTCCGGTGACGACACTGACTCAAGGCATGCGACGTCGCCCGCTGCTGGTGTTCGCAATCTTCGGCTTTGCGGTTGTGAACCTCATCACTGCACTTTCCAGTGACTACAGCATCTCGCTGGTGGCGCGGTTTTTCGCGGGTGTTTTCGGCGGCATCGTCTGGTCGCTGCTGGCTGGCTACGCCGTTCGCATGTCTCCCTCCCACTTGAGTGGACGAGCTATCGCGATCTCCGGCGCAGGGGCGACGATCGCCCTGGTGCTTGGCGTGCCACTTGGAGCCCTGCTGGGTCGTTATACCGGATGGCAAGGGGCCTTTGGTCTGATGACCATCCTGGCGCTGCTGCTCATCGTGTGGGTGCTTGCAATAGTTCCTGATTTTGCAGGTCAAAGCCGAGACCAGCGTCAACCTCTTGCGCGTATCTTCCTGAGAAGCGGAATTCGCGCAGTGCTATTCGTCGTCTTCACCTTCGTCGTTGCCCACAACATTCTCTACATCTATATCGAGCCGTTCCTGCAGCCGTCTGGACTGGCCGCGAATGTCGATATGGTTCTGTTCACCTTCGGGCTGGGCTCTATCGTCGGATTGTGGTTCGTCGGCTCGCTGGTCGATCGTCGGCTGCAGTTTCTTGCTGTGGCGAGCATCGTCGTGTTTGCCCTCGCTTCGCTGCTGCTCGGGTTGTGGGGTGCCGCTGCGCAGATGGTTTATCCCTCGGTTGCAATCTGGGGCCTCGCAGTCGGCGGATTCGCCACAATCACGCAAACTGCGCTGTCTCGATTCGCCGACGAATCGGTTGATGTCGCGCAATCCATGTATACGACAGGCTGGAATATGGCGGTCGCCGCCGGCGGCGTTGTTGGGGGCATCTTGCTTGATCGGGCTGGCTCCACATCTTTCGCCTGGGTGGCTATTGGCATCCTCGCTGCATCTTTGCTCGGCACGGTCTTCTTCATGAACAAGGCAATAGCGCGCGCGAACTGACATTCACCCGTCCATGTCGGTCCGTGCTGGACGCAATTGTAGGAAAAAAAGGGAGGAAGGGCGGTCTCGCCGGCCGTCCGCGACTGAAGTGAAACAGCGGCGCCTATTCCCGCTCGAATGTGCCTCAGTCGATCAATTCGGGCAGTTGGACCAGTAGAGATGGTCAGGACCAACTCCTTACCCGTCCCTGAAGGTGTCAAGGACAGGCAGGCAAGCTGTGGCTTCGCCATCCTTGACTCCTTCAGGGACAGTTAGCCCATTGTCTACATGCAAGATTCGCTCAAACTCGAGTGTTGCACTTGATTCTTGAGTCCGCTCGCTCTCGCGACAGATCAATGTGCCGGTCCTTATTCGACCTTACGTTCGATCATGATCGGCTCGACTTCGACGCGCCGGTTGGGGGCCAGACATTCGATCAGCGCGGCGCGCTTCTTGATGCCGTCGCAGGGTACGACCGGGTTTGCTTTGCCCATGCCTACCGCTTCGATTTTCTCGGCCGGGATGCCGAGTTCGACGAGCCGCGCTTTGACCGCGTCGGCGCGCGCCTGGGAGAGCTTCCGGTTGTAGGTGTCGGAGCCGATGCGGTCGGTATAGCCGACGACCTTGATTTGCGGAATGTCGGCCTGGGCCTTGAGCGAGGCGGCGATTGCGTCGAGCTTGGGCGTGTCCGGGCCAAGCGTGGCCTTGTTGAAATCGAACAGCCTTTCGGCTTCGAGCGTGACCTTCTCGAACGTCGGCGCGGGCGGTGGCGGAGGCGGTGCAGGTTGCGCCAGCGCAGGAGCCGGCTCCGCCGTCTGCGCTGCGACCGGAGCCGGTTTGGGCGGCACGCTGAACATATAGCCTATGCCGAGGTTGAAGCGCCAATTGGCGGAGTCGTCGCGGCGGGAGTCCCATTTGTCCTTGTCGAGAAAACCATAGACATACTTTGCGTCGAGTTGTCCAAACCAGCGTTCGCCGAAGACGGCTTGCAGGCCGGCACCGCCGCTTACATAGGGCGAGGTTTCCCCGTGACTGGTGATGTTGCCCGATACCTGGTCGCGTTCGCCGCCTGCGCCTACCGACAGGAACGGACGCCACTGCTTGCGCGAGAGCATCCAGAGAATATCGGCCCCGAAAATCGTTTGGCGGTACTTGCGATCACCCTCGGCCGTCCAGGCGTAATCAACACCGAACTGCGTCTCGAAATGCTGGGACAACGGTTTGCCGAGCCGTATGCCGCCGCCGACGCGGGCGCCGTCGGTTTGCCATTCGTCGTCCGGCACCATCGTATTGGCGGAAGGCAACAGGTACCAGGATGGGTTATAGGTTTGTTGCGCTGCCGCCGGCAGCGTCGAGCCTGCCAGCAGCAGCGCCAACAGGCGGGGGGAAAGTGCTATATGCCGCGTCATGGAACCTCCCGGGACAGCCAGGCAATCGGGGGTACGCTCCATCCCGCCGGGCCTGGCGCTTTGCCGGGGTTTCCTTGGATGGAAGCGCGGACACATTACTTTTGGCAGCATAGACGCTGAGACGCGCGCCGCAAGCTTGTCCATGCGAGCCTAGAGACGAACGTCCCTAATTGCAGCCGAAGCGGTTTTCAATGCGCTGCGCGTCTGCCCATCGGCCAGGTCGTCAGCAGAACGCCCGTAACCGCGCAGGCGAAGGCGATCAGGTGGGGCGCGGCGAGCCGTTCGCCGAGGTAGAGCACGCCGACGGCGGCCGCAGAGAGCGGCAGCGCGATCGTGAAGACACCGGCATGGCTCGCCGGGACGTGCTTCAAGCCACTCATCCAGAGCCAGACCGAGAACACGCTTGCCGATAGCGCATAGAAGACCAGCAGCAGCCAGTTTGCGGGCGTAAGGCCGGCGAAGTCGAAAGAAGCCGCCTGCCAGAGTCCGAACGGTGTCATCAAGCCCAGGCCGATAAGGTTGATCAGGGCCGAGACGCGCAGCGCCGGCAACCTTGCTGCGAGCGATTTACCGATCACGACGTAGAGGGCTTCGCAGCAGACCGCGCCGAGCATCAGAAGATTGCCGCTCAGCGAGGCGTGTCCGCCGCTGTTGCGCGAGAGCGCCAGCGTTGCGATGCCCGCCATGGCGAGCAGCACGGCTGCGAGCGTGCGCGCGCCCAGGCGTTCGCGCAGGATAAGCCAGGAGAATAGCGCCACAATTGCCGGCAGCATGGCGAGGATCACTCCACCGGCCACGGCGCTCGTGCGCGAGACGCCGCTGAGCATGCAGATCGAAAACAGGAAATTACCGAAGAAGCTTTGCAGGAACAAAAGCTTCCAGGCACGCCAGTCGAGTTGGGCCAATCGACGCGGACGCACTTCGTGCAACATGGCCAGCGCGCCAATCAAAAAGCGCAGCCAAGCGAGCAGGAAGACCGGAATGATCGCAACCAGCGGCTTGGACAGCGCGACATAGCTGCCGACCAGGCTCATCGAGGCGAACAGTAGCGCGTAGCTGGCGAACGGATTAGCCGGCATGCGGCGCGAATCGGCGCGCGAGGATCAGTGAAGTTGTTCCGGCGCGCCGCAGCACTTCTTGAACTTGCGCCCGCTGCCGCAGGGGCAGGGGTCGTTGCGGTCCGGCACATCGGGAGCGGTGAGTGGCACGCGCGGCGCATTGACCACGCGCAGGTAGCGGCGCCAGAACGCGTACATGTACTGAAGGCCGGCGGCGAGCGGGCTCAAGATCTCGTCGCGCTCGTCCTCGGTCAGCGGATGGCCGGGCGATTTTTCGCCGGTGTCCAGCGCAGCGATCAGGTTGAGCAGCGTCACGCATTCCTCGTCTTCTTCGAGGCTATCCCAGTGGATTTCGTCGAGCCAGTCGAGTCCGTCGCGAAAACCGCGCGCCCAACCCTCGGCAAGCGGCCAGCCGGAAGCTTCGGGGTCTTCGAGGAAGGGGAAGTACATTGCGTCCGCGCCTTCCGGGGCCGAAACGCCCGACCAGTCCTCGCGGAAGCTGCCCGCTACGGTGTTCCAGTGACGCATCAGGAGTTCGATGCAACGGCGGCCGGCGGCTTCACTTTCCCAACGCGGTTGGTCGGAGCCAAGCGCGGCGGGCAGCCATTCGCTCGGCAGCACGACGACCGGGCCGACGACGAGCGAACAGAAAAATCCGTCGAGTTCTTCGAGCGAAAGCGAGTCGTCGAAACGCGATAGCAGCGTATCGAGTTCGATGAATTCGTCATCGGACAGAGGCAACTCGGCCTGGATAAAATCGGTCATGCTGCAATCCTCCGCGCAGTGTTAGGCGCGCTTTTTTTGGGGCCGAAAATATTATGCTTTTGAAAGCAGCTTGAGGGCGGCGCGAATGCCGTCCGAAACGCCGATCTCGGCCGGCAGTTGTTTGACAGCGCCTTGTGCTTCCTTGTCGTTGTACCCGAGCGCGAGCAGGGCGTTGGCGATGTCGCTCTGTGCGCCGGGTGGTGCGCTGATGGCGCTTGCATGCGCGGCAGGCAGGCTTTTGGGCAGTTTGTCGCGCAGTTCGAGCAGCAGGCGCTCGGCGGTCTTCTTGCCGATGCCGGGAATCTTCACGAGGCGCCCGGTTTCCTGCGCTGCGATGGCTTGCGCAAACTCGTTGACCGACAGACCGGAGAGCACGGCAAGCGCCGTGCGCGCGCCTATGCCGCTGACCTTGAGCAATTGGCGAAACGCCATGCGTTCGTCTTCGGCGCCAAAGCCGTAAAGGAAATGTCCGTCCTCGCGGATTGCCAGATGCGTATGCAAACTGACAGGCTGACCAGTCTCGGGAAGATTGTAGTAAGTACTCATCGGCACTTCGAGTTCATAACCGACGCCGCCTACATCGAGCAGGATCTGCGGCGGGTTCTTTTCGACGAGCGTGCCGCGTAGGCGTCCGATCATGACAGAAGGCTTGGGACAAAAACGGGATTCTACGGGCGTGGCGTCCGCTTGTCCCGAGCCATGCGTCCTGTCGGTGCTAATCGAGCGGGCAGGTGAGGAATTCCGCCAGCGCTTCGGCGCGTGCCGAATGGGCCGCGACACGCGCAAAGCGCGCGGCGTCGATTTTGTCTGGCAGCACATGGCGCGCAAAACGCCAAGCCACGGCGCTTGCGATATCGGCTGCGTCGGGCCGCGCGCCGCCGAACCAGTCGCCTGCCTGCGTCAGCGCTACTTCGAGCAAACTGAAGGCGTCGTCGAGCTGGCCCGCGATGCGCGCGATCCAATCCGGCCAGCGTTTGTCCTCGGGCCGCAGTGCGGCTTCGTAGTACCACTGCACCGTCTTTTCCATCGCGACGAGCGCGATGCCGATGCGGTAGAGCGCCTGCTGGCGCGCGCTACCCGCAGCAGGCAGCAGGCGACATGCGGGTTCGGCATGCGCTTCGAGATGATCGAGAATCAGGCTGCTGTCGACGAGAATCCCGCCGTCATCGCAGATCAGCGTTGGCGCCTTGACCATCGGATTGATTGCATGAAAGCGCTCGAAATGGCGGAAAACCGAAAGCGCCTCGTGTTCGAGCGCGATGCCCATGAACCGCGCGGAAACGGCGACCCGGCGCACATAGGGCGAATCCATCATGCCGATCAATTTCATTTTCTGTCTTCTCTGAGAATGAGATTCGGGAGCGGCCGTCTGGCGCAGTCCTCGGCCGTCTGGCGCAGGCGGGCAAGGATTGCTGGGGCCTCGTCGCGACTCTTGAGGGGCAGTTTCGCCTCGTGACCGCTGCCGAGGTTGCCGCCACCGTAGGTAATCTGTACGTAATCGGCATGGACATCGACGAACTGCACAATGCCGAGATTGATCCAGCGCTGACTGCCGTTGTCGGACGGCAAGGCAAACAGGCAGAAGCCTGCGGAGCCGGCCGCGCCCGGCGGCGTCTGGGCGCTTGCGCCAGAGCAGGCAAGTGCGATGCAGGCGGCATGGAGCAGGCGCTTCATGCGAACTCCTTGACGACATCGTGCAGCGAGTCGAGCACGCGCGCGCCAGCGGCGCGGACATCGTCTTCGGCTTGCAGCAAATCGGGAATCAGGCAGACCGACATGCCCGCAGCGAGCGCGGCGCGCGCACCGGCATTCGAGTCTTCGAGCGCGAGGCAGCGCGATGCGGCCACGCCGAGTTGCTTGGCCACAGCGAGATAAATATCGGGCGCGGGTTTGCCGTGCGCGACCTGATCGCCGCCGACGAGTGCGCTAAAGCGGGCAAGAATGCCGACGCGATCGAGCTTGAAAGCCGCGCGCGTATGCGCTGTCGAGGTTGCGACGGCGCGCGGAATCGCGAGCGCTTCGAGACGCGCGAGGAGTTCGATGACGCCGGGTTTGAGCGGGATGGCGTCCGTTGCGATATGCGCTTCGTAGCGGCGGCCGAACTCCGCCGCATGCATGGCGGTCGGGTAGTCGTCGCCGTATTCGCGCCGCTGCATCGCGGCAATGTCGGCGGCATTGCGGCCTATCATTGCCAGCGCGACCTCGCGTCGCCATGCGAGGCCGAGCGTCTCTGCCGCAGCACGTCCGATATCGAGCGCGATGCGTTCGCTGTCGAGCAGCAGGCCGTCCATGTCGAAAACGACGGCAGCGACCGTTCGCAATTCGTTCATCCTCAGCTCCCGAGCGCGGAAGACGGCGTTTTTCGCAGTGCCGTTTTGCGCCGCAGCCAGCCGGCGAGCGACGGCTCTATCCAGCGCGCGATGAACCACGCGCAAATGAGCGACGCCGCGACCATCGTCGCGAGCATGAGCCATTTGTCCACGCCCGCCGCCGCGAAGCGATGCGCCAGGACGAGCCCGACCGTGGCATGCGCGAGATAGAGCGGATAGGTCAGTCGCCCGAAGGTCTCCAGGCGTGGGCGCGCGCCGCCAAACCGCCGGGTCGCCAGCGCGAGGAACAGCAGGAACATGGCCAGGATGAGCGCCATCGCGATTTCACCGTGATAGTCGACGCCGGTTAGCCGTTCCTTGAGCGCGGCATACCAGCTTGCGTGGCGTAGCGCCTGCATGCCCGCCAGCGCAAAGAGCCCGAGACGCAGCATATTGACGCCTCTGGCGCGCATGCGCCAGGCCAGCGCACCGGCGACGAAATAATGGGCCCAGCCCGTGGCCAGCAGATTGGTGAAGTGTTCCGGCAGATGAACGAAGTCGGCGCCTATGCATATCGCGAGCCAGATACCTAACAGGACATCGATATGCGGCATGCCGCGCAAGAGAAGGATGACGCTCATCAGCAGATAAAAGCGCAGTTCGAAGCCGAGGGTCCAATAAACGCCTTCGAGATCGGGAATCCCCAGGAGACTTTGAAACATGCTGAAGTTCGCCGCCACCGAGGAGAAATCCAGCGAGCGGGTCTGCTGCAACAGCAGCACGATGACGGTACACAAAACGCTGACCCAGTACGCCGGATAGAGGCGAATCGCGCGCGAGCGCACGAATGCGCTTGCGCCACGGCCCTCCGCGCTCATCAGGATGACGAAGCCGCTGATCATGAAGAAGAGGTCGACGCCGAGGTAGCCGTAGCGCACGACTTCGCCCAGCGGGCCATAGTCGGCCACCGTCGCGTGTCCCGCATTGGTCCAGTAGCGAAATGCGAAGTGGTAGAGCAGCACCGCACAGGCCGCGACGAAGCGCATGCCGTCCAGAATGCCGATGCGTTCTACTCCGGGGGGTGATGTCACAGCAGCACGATATCGAACTGTTCCGGGCTGTAGCTGTTCTCCGCCAACAGCGAGATCGGTTTGGCGATGAAATCGGACAGCATTGTCAATGCCGAGGCTTCTTCGTCGAGGAAGAGGTCGATGACTTGCGGCGCAGCGAGCACACGGAACTCCTTCGCGTTGAATTGGCGTGCTTCGCGTACGATCTCGCGCAGCACTTCGTAGCCGACGGTGCGCGCAGTCTTGATTTCGCCCCTGCCGCCGCAGGTCGGGCAGGTCTCGCACAGGATATGCGCAAGCGATTCGCGCGTGCGCTTGCGCGTCATTTCGACCAGTCCGAGCGAGGTGAAGCCGCTGACCGTGACCTTCGTGTGATCGCGTGCGAGCGCCTTGTGCAGTTCGGCCAGTACATTGCTGCGATGTTCGTCGCTTTCCATATCGATGAAATCGATCAGGATCACGCCGCCGAGGTTGCGCAGCCGCAATTGGCGCGCAATCGCCTGGGCCGCTTCGAGATTGGTCTTGAAAACCGTGTCGTCGAAGGTGCGCGCACCGACGAAGCCACCCGTGTTGACGTCTACCGTCGTCAGCGCCTCGGTCTGGTCGACGATCAAGTAGCCGCCGCTCTTCAAATCGACGCGGCGCGCGAGCGCCTTCTGGATTTCGTCCTCGACGCCATGCAAATCGAATAGCGTGCGCTCGCCCGAATAATGGTGTAGCAGCGGCACGACCTGCGGCATGTACTCGGCGGCGAAGCCCGAGAGTTTCTGAAAGTTTTCGCGCGAGTCGATGATGATGCGCGAGGTCGCCGGCGTGATCAGGTCGCGCAGCACGCGCTGAGCGAGCGACAGATCGTGATAGAGCGCAAGCGGCGCCTGTGCGCCGATGCTGCGGCTGCGGATCTCGGTCCAGAGCTTGCGCAGGTAAGCGAAGTCGGCCTGCAGATCCGCCTCTGGCGCGTTTTCGGCCATCGTCCGCACGATGAAGCCGCCGGTTTCGTCGCCCGGCATCATGCGCAGCAGGTGTTCGCGCAGCGCGAGCCTGTCTTCTTCGCGCTCGATTCGCTGCGAGATGCCGATGTGTTTTTCCTGCGGCAGATAGACGAGCAGCCGGCCGGCGATGCTGATCTGGGTGGACAGCCGCGCGCCCTTGCTGCCGATAGGGTCCTTGAGAACCTGTACGACGAGGTTCTGACCCTCGGCCAGGATCTTCTCGATCGGGCGGATCTGCTCGCCGTTCTGGCGATCGAGCCAGATGTCGGCCACATGCAGGAAGGCTGTGCGTTCGAGACCGACGTCGATGAAGGCCGACTGCATGCCCGGCAGGACGCGGACGACCTTGCCGAGGTAGATGTTGCCGACGAAGCCGCGTGATCGCTCGCGCTCGATATGCAGTTCCTGGACAGATCCGTTTTGGAGCAGGGCAACCCGCGTTTCTTGCGGGGTGAAATTAATAAGAAAGGCTTCGCTCATGGGCTCGTGCTTCGATGTGTGATGCGGAAACGTCCCCGCTAAGGAGGCGCTCCCGCATCGCGCATCTTTGCTCACATGTTGCAGCTTACCCAGGCACTTATACCGGGTCTTCGCGCAAAACCGATCGATTCTAAACCGAAGCTTTGCCCGCGGGTTTCGCGGCTAAACTTCGGCCCGCGTACGCGGCAGGGGCCGAGTAGCAAATTGGAGCCCGTAATGCCGGAGAGGTTCGATGTAGCGGTGGTCGGGGCGGGTGCAGCCGGCATGATGTGCGCGGCGGTGGCTGGCCAGCGTGGGCGGCGGGTGGTTTTGATCGATCACGCCGTAAAGTTTGCCGAAAAGATTCGGATTTCGGGCGGCGGCCGCTGCAATTTTACGAATCTGCAAGCCGGGCCGGCGAACTATCACTCGGAGAATCCGCATTTTTGCCGCTCAGCGCTCGCGCGCTATACGCCAAAAGATTTTCTCGATCTGCTCGCGCGGTATGCGATTGCCTGGCATGAAAAACATCGAGGCCAGCTTTTCTGTAACGAAAGCGCGCAGCAGATTATCGACATGCTTGTCGCGGAATGCGGACTCGGCGGTGTGAGTTGGCGCCAGCCTTGTCGTGTGCGCGAAGTCGCGCGCGAAGGCGGTGGCTTTCTGCTCGCAACCGACGCTGGAATGATCTTGACTGACGCGCTCGTGATCGCCACAGGCGGGCTTTCGATTCCGAAGATCGGTGCGAGCGATTTCGGTTTGCGCATCGCACGCCAGTTCGGCCTGCCGATTGTCGCGCCACGGGCCGCGCTCGTGCCGCTGACTTTCGACGCGGCGCTGTGGGCGCCTTATGCCGCGCTTGCCGGCGTTTCCTGCGAAGTCGACGTCTGCTGCGAGCCGGGGCTATTCCGCGAGGATTTGCTATTCACGCATAAAGGGCTTTCGGGGCCGGCGATCCTGCAAATATCGAGCTTCTGGCGGCCGGGCGAGGCGATCCGGATCGATCTTGCGCCCGCCCATGACCTTGCGGACGCGCTTGTCGCGGCCAAGTCCGGCCAGCGTCAGCAGATTCAGAACGTGCTGGCGCAGTGGTTGCCGCGCCGGCTTGCCGAGCGCTGGAGCGAGGCGGCGGGGCTCGCCGGCCGGCCGCTCGCCGAAATCGGCGACAAGGCGCTGCGCGCGCTGGGCAACGGGCTCGCGGATTGGCGACTTGTGCCGTCGGGCTCGGAGGGCTATCGCAAGGCCGAAGCGATGGCTGGCGGCGTCGATACGCGCGCGCTCGATCAGAAGACCATGATGGCGCATGCCGAGCCCGGCCTGCACTTTATCGGCGAAGTGACCGATGTCACGGGCTGGCTCGGCGGCTACAACTTTCAGTGGGCGTGGGCGAGCGGCTTTGCTGCGGGGCAGGCCGTCTGATTCAATGCGCAACGCCACTGCGCACGACAACGGCGGGTTCGAAAACGCGTGCGTCGGTATGTAGCCGCACATAGGCTTGCCGCGTGAGTTCGGCAAGCGCTTCGAAAGCGTCGGGGGTGAGGCGGACAGTCATCGACTGCAGCGAAACATGGATGACGCCGCAGTCGGGGCAGATCTGAACCTGACCGATTGCGTTGCGCGCGAGTTCGACATGCTGACAGCCGGTTTTGGCGGAGAAAGATTCGCGGTGCATGAGACCCTCCCTAAGCGAGTACCCAGACTATAAATGCGAATCGTTCTCGTTTCAATAGTGACTATGCGCTCGCGAATTTTGCGGCGCGGTAAAAATCAGCCGAGCCGGCCGAATTGATCGAGTAATTTGCAGGTTTCGTAAATCGGCAAACCCATGATGCCGCTGTAGGACCCCTGGATTTCGGCGATGAACCGGGCGGCGCGGCCCTGGATGCCGTAAGCGCCAGCCTTGTCCATCGGCTCACCGGTCGCGGCATAGCGGCGGATTTCGTCGTCGCTGATGTCGCCGAAGCGGACCGTGCTGATCGAAAGCGTGTGTTCGAGTCTATCGCCGGCCGCGACGGCCACTGCCGTCAGGACGCGGTGGCTGCGGCCGGAAAGCCGCCGCAGGGTTGCGATGGCGGCGTTGGTATCGGCCGGTTTGCCTACGATTTCGCCGTCCACATCGAGCGTCGTGTCGGCCGACAGCACCGGTTGCAGCAGCATGCCGCGGCATGTCACGCGGTGCAGGCCGGCTGCGGCCTTGGCGCGCGCGATGCGTACCACGTATTTTTCGGGCGACTCTCCCGGCTGCGCGTCTTCCGGAACGTCGTAATCGTCGCGCGGAGGAATCCGCAGCAGCAGGGTGTCGAAGGAGACTCCGATCTGGTTCAGCAATTCGCGGCGGCGAGGGCTGCGTGAGGCAAGATAGATACGCATTTGTACGGCCTGTTTTTGTTATGAGTCCGAAATTACTCGCGATGATAGGGGTGATTGCGGGTCAGACTCCAGGCCCTATATAACGCTTCGGCCAGCAAAACACGCACCATCGCATGCGGCAGGGTAAGGCTGGACAGCCGCAGACGCTCGGCCGCCGTGCTTTTGAAGCTTGCGTCCAGCCCGTCCGGGCCGCCAATCGCGAACGCAACATCGCTGCCGAGCGTCTGCCAGTGCGCAAGTTTACGCGCAAGCGCACGTGTGTCGATGTCCTCGCCATGCTCGTCGAGTATCACGAGGCGCGCGCGCGGCGGCAAGGCGGCGCGCAGGCGTTCGGCCTCGGCGGCCATCATCTGCTCGGCCGTCTTGCCGCCGGTACGCGGCTCGGCCTTGACTTCCAGGAGTTCGACCGGGCAGTCGCGCGGCATGCGTTTGGCGAAGTCGCCGAAAGCCTCGCCGACCCAGGTCGGCATCTTCGTGCCGACTGCTGCGATCAGCAAACGCACTCAATCGGCTTCCATTATTTGATGTGTCGTGGCAACTGGGTTGCGCCTACGCGCCGGCGTGGTGCTCCAGATTTCTTCGAGGTTGTAGTAGGCACGCACCGCAGGCTGCATTACATGCACCACGATGTCGGCCAGATCGATGAGTACCCATTCGCCAGTCTGCTCGCCTTCCGAGCCGATGACTTCGCCGCCGGCTTCGCGGACTTTCTCGGCGACATTTCGAGCCAGGGCTCGGGTTTGACGGGTGGAGTCCGCGCTGGCGATCACGATGCGATCGAAGAGGGCTGTCAGTTTGGACGTGTCGATGATTTCGATGTCTTTCGCCTTGATGTCTTCGAGGGCGGCGACAACGACGTTTTGTAGCGTGCGAGTATCCATCAGCGGGATAGGGGCTCCTTGGCCGGGTAGAGGTGGTGCAGGGCAATATAGTCGATGAGTGCGCTCGGCAACAGGTAACGCGGACTTTCATTGCGCGCCAGCCGGCTGCGGATTGCCGTTGCGGAGATGTCCAGCGGCGTGATGTCGAACGGTACGATGCTGCCGACAGGGGCGGTTCGCAGCATGTCGGGGCTGCCGCGTCGCGCATGCCAGAGCGCGCCAAGCGGCGCGGGCCAGAGCGCGGGATCGAGCAGATGGCCGGGTCGGTTCGCCACGCCGATGTGGGCGAGTCCGAGCAAATCTTCCCAGCGGTGCCAGCTTGCGAGCCCGGCGAAGGCGTCGGCCCCGAGCAGCAGCACGAGCGGCTGTTCGGCGCCGAATTCGCGCCGCAGGCGTTCTAGCGTGGGCACCGTGTAACTTGGCGCATCCGAGAGCGCCTCGGTGGTGTCCACAGTGAAATGCGGATTTTCGGCCACGGCGATTTCGACCATTGCCAGGCGCTGCGCGGCTGTTGCCTGTGGCAGCATGCGATGCTGCGGTGCGCCGGCCGGAATCAGGCGCACTTGCGCGAGCTTTAGCGCCGTGACGGCTTCCTCGGCAAGCCGCAGATGCGCATGGTGGATCGGATCGAAGGTGCCACCGAGGATGCCGATTGGCGCTTCAGGCATCGTCATCGAACAGGTCCGGCAATACGTCGCGTGCGTTCGCGTAGAACGCACCGTAGAGCAGCGGCAGCACGAACAAGGGCAGAGCGGCCGCCAGGACCGCGCCTAGCATGGGTGCCAGCGCGGCAATAAGACCAAGAACGAGCGCGAGCACCCAGGCGATCGCCAGGCTCGCCAGCCCGAAAACAACGAATGCGCGCCAGTTGCGCCAGCAGGCCAGAATGCTGAAGAAGGCCGACTTGACCGGGTGCAGGCCGCGCCAGCCGGTCAGGAGCGGAGCGAACCAGTTCGCGGCGGTGAGCATGAGCGAAAGTGGCAGCAGCAGAAGTGCGGAGCGGTTCAGCATGGCGGCGTCGAGTTGCTTGTCTTCGAGCTTGCGCAAGTCGCGCATTACGTCGAGCAGCAGGCCGCCGTCGGTCAGCGAGATCAGCCCTAACACCGTGAGGCTGGCCGCGTAGTAGAGCCCGCCGAGCACGACTAGCGGCGCAAGGTTGCGACCGATCCGCGCGAACAGCTTGCCCGGCAGCACGGTTTCGCCGTGCTCGACCGCGCGGAAGGCCCCGAACACGCCGACCGAGAGCGGCGGCAGCGCGAGCACGAAGGGCAACTGGCCGATGGCGCCCGCGATATGCCGGGGCAGGAAGCTCGCCAGCAGTTGTTCGACCATCTGGCCGAAAATCAGGGTCGCGACCAGACACAGGAACATCAACATGACGTTGCTCGTGAGGCCGAAAGGATTGCGTCGGTAGAGTTTGATGCCTTCGCGGAACCAGGCGAGGCCGCGCGCGGCGGGAAGGATGCGAACCTGCATGCGTGAAAGAAAAACCTTTAGCGCTTCATTCTACCGGGGGTATTTCGGCAGGGGTTACTGGCTGGCCGAATTCCGCGAGGCCGAAGACATCGCGATAGGACGCGTAGATCGTCGTCGAAATCAACGGAATCAGGACGAGGATGCCGAAACCGAAAGTTAGCGTCAGCAGCAGCGGCACCACAAAGGAGAGCAGCAGCGCGAGCAGCAGGCTGGCGCCGGCATTGTGGATACAGGCGCGCAGCGAAAGCCGCATCGCTTCGAACGGCGGACGGCGGCCGAGCATGACGAGCGCCGGCGCGAACCAAAGCGTGAGCAGCAGGGCGACCGTGACGGCGGCGCTGACGAGCCAGTCCGCGAACAGGCTCTGGATCAGCATATCGAAACGAAACGGCAGGCCCGAGAAGAGATGTGCGATTGCGCTCGCGAACAGCGTGACCATGAAGGTCGCGATGCCGGCAACCGTCAGCGCGAGCCCGAAAAGCAAGCCGACCATCGCAAGATTGCCCGCATGCTGTTTGAAACCGTCCAGCACTTCGGCGACATGCAGTTCGTCGCGCTCGTGCAGATGGTGGGCCGCCGCGACCATGCCGCCGGCGAGCACTTGCAGGATCACCATCGCGAGCACGCGGCCGATGAACGGAATCGCGCCCGAAACGAACAGCAGCATGAACGTGGCAAGCGCCATCAAGACCCATTCGAGCGGCTTCTTCGCAAAAAGCAGCCAGCCTTCTGTCAGCCAACGGAAGACGTGAGTGGCAGGCACGGAACGGGGTTGGATCGGCGCGGCGCTCATCGTGGCGGTTCCGGCAAACGCAAGATGCTAACGAATCGGGCGGCAGGCATCAAACCGGCAGTGCGGCGCCGGCCGGCAGTTCGCTACGGTGGCGCAGGATGTCGCGATACTCGGCCGGATTTTTCACGGTAACGAGTTCGCCCTCGCGCGGCAGGTGGAAGTCTTCCAGGCGCGAGAGCCAGAAACGCAGCGCGGCGCGGCGCAGCATGCCAGGCCATGCGTGCGATTCGGCTTTGCTGAAGGGGCGGTCGGCGTGGTAAGCGTCGAGCAGCGCGCGAGTGCGCGCGAGGTCGAGTTCGCCGTCGGGCAGCGTGCACCAGTCATTGACCGTCACCGCGATGTCGAATAGCAGCGCGTCGTTGCAGGCGAAATAAAAATCGATGACGCCGCCGATATACGCGCCGTCCCACAACACGTTGTCGCGGAACAAGTCGGCGTGGATCACGCCTTGCGGCAGCGGCGCGTGGTCCAGCTCGCGCTGACGCGCGAGTTCGCCTTGCAGCAGATCGTTTTCGTCGGCGCGCAGGAAGTGTTCGATGCGCGCGGCGGTCCGTTCGCGCCAGACCCTGCCGCGCGGGTTGTCCTGGCGGCGGCCGAAGGACATCCCGGCCAGATGCAGGCCCGCAAGCATCGCACCGAGCCGCGCGCAGCGCGCGACCGAGGGGGTGTCGTCGGACTGGCCCGCGAGGCGCGTCACGAGCACGGCCGGCTTGCCCGCAAGCTGGCCGAGATATTCGTTATCGCGGTTGGCGACCGGCGCCGGCGCCGGCAGGCCGTGGCGCGCTAGATGCGCCATCAGATTCAGGTAGTACGGCAGATCGGCGCGCGGCACGCTTTCGAACAGCGTCAGCACATAGCGGCCGAGGCTGGTCGTGACGAAGAAGTTGCTGTTCTGCACGCCGGCTTCGATGCCGCGCAATTCGTCGAGCCGGCCGACGGCGTAGTCGGCCAGCCAGGTCTGCATGACGGATTCGGAAACCGGAGTGAAGACAGACATGATTTTTTCAGACTAAGTGTTTATGCCGAAGCCATTATAAAAAGGGGTCGCGCGCGCGACCCCACGAAATATGAACCGGTTGCTGCCTACCAACCCTAGATCACCCACAACGGCACCGACAACGGCATGTTGGACGGAAAGTAAAGCGAAAAAACGCCGTCCCCCGAGGCGTCGACG
>JAVBKC010000127.1:0-3252 GCA_031554255.1 Niveibacterium sp. | reverse complement strand
AACTCGAAGCGCAAGCCGACGATCATCGCGTCACCAAGATGACCTGGGGCGCATTCATGAACACCGATCTGAGCGTGTACCTTTTGGAGCACGGCATCACTCAGGTCGTGATCGCCGGCATTGCGACAAGTCTCGGCGTCGAATCCACCGCGCGTTCGGCCCACGAGCATGGTCTGAATGTCGCGCTGGCCATCGATGCAATGAGCGATATGAACGCCGATGCGCACCAGAACAGCATCGAACGCATTTTCCCGCGCCTTGGCGAAACCGGAACGAGCGACGAAATCATTGCATTGCTCGAACGCGAGCGAGCATGAGGCAGATTTGATTTGCGTTCCACGCAATGAAAGGCATTGATTTGCATCATGGAATCTGCTTTGAACTACTCCGCATGGCGATGGCACGCGAAAATGGCAACGGGCTTTTGATACGCGGCGCGTTTTTCCAGATCGGGGGAGCTTGAAAAACACCCATTCGTCGACGCGATCCGAAGCCATCACAACATCGATTATTCCCATAAGGGGGTGGGTATCGTGTCTTCCTCATTACTTCGCCGCTTCGAAGATTGGTCTATCGCGACCAAACTCAATGCCGTTCAGGCTATCGCCGTAATTGCTCTATTCATCATCGCGATTACCGCGATGAGCGCTTGGCTCGAAGCCCGGCTGGAGCAACAGGCTGTCGACGAAGTCAAGCAGTCGAACCGACAGGCCGTCGATATGGTCGACACCGTCCGCCTATCGCTCGAAAATACAACGCAAACGCTGGGGCAAGCGCTCGAATACGACTATCGCGGCGAATTCGAACGCCACGATAGCGAAACCGTCGAAGTTGCTGGAGTTAAGACGTCGGTTTTGAGCGTGAATGGCCGGACTTTGAATCTGGATCTTGCACCGCTGGATTATTTTGCCAAGGCCACCGGGGCGGTCGCTACGTTTTTTGTTCGCCAGGGCGACGATTTCGTCCGTATCGCAACCTCGCTCAAGAAAGAAGACGGCACGCGTGCGATGGGGACACCGCTGGGGGCAAAGCACCCTGCCCTCGCCTCTCTGCTTGCGAATAAACCCTTCACGGGAAAAGCCCGCCTCTTCGGCCGCGACTACATGACCAATTACCGGCCTATCGTCGATCGGTCCGGCAAGGTTATCGGTGCGCTTTTCGTCGGACTCGATTTTTCCGAACAACTCGCCGAAATGAAAAAGAAGCTGCAAAGTGTGCGGCTTTTCGAGAACGGTTATGTTTTCGTCGTGGACGCAGGCGCAAACAAGGGCGAATTCGTCGTGCATCCGAGCAGCCAGGGGAAGAACGTCTGGGACGCGCAGGATGCCAACGGCTTGCATTACATTCAGGATATCGTCAATGGCAGGAACGGGCTGATTCGCTATATGTATTCGAATCCGGGCAAGTCGTCGATGTCCGAAAAGATCGCCGTGTTCTCCGAAATCCCGGCCTGGAACTGGGTGCTCGTTTCCAGTGTTTACGCCGATGCGTTCCGAGCCAATATCGAGGCGGTCCGCAATCGCCTGATCGTCGCGGCGGCTGTGCTATGTGTATTGCTCTGCACGGTCGTATTCCTTTCTTCGCGCCGCTGGGTTACGCGCCCGCTGGTGGATGTCGTGAGCGCGATGCGACGTATCGCGGGAGGCGATCTCTCCGTGCATATCGAGCAGCGCAGCAAGGACGAGGTCGGACAACTGCTTGGCGCCACGAATGCGATGGTGCAGGACATGCGAAGTACGCTAGGCGAAATCCAGAAGGCAACGATTCAGCTTGCCGACAGCGCGGGGCATTTATCGGGCGCGGCGACACAGGTCGCCTCGCAATCCGGCCAGCAGAGCGATGCGGCTTCGATAATGGCGGCAAGCATCGAACAGATGAACGCCAATATCGCGCAGGTTGCGAGCAATGCTTCGCGCGCAAACGAGGTTTCGATCGAATCGGGCCGCGTTTCGCACGAGGGCGCGGAAGTCATCGGAGGCGCTGCGGTCAGCATGACGCAGATCGCGCAAACCGTGCGCACCGCCTCGGACGCGGTAACCACGCTCGGCCAGGAGTCGCAGGCGATCTCGGCGATTGTCGGCGTGATCCGGGAGATTGCCGATCAGACCAACCTGCTCGCGCTGAACGCAGCGATCGAGGCTGCACGCGCCGGCGAACAGGGACGCGGCTTTGCCGTCGTGGCCGACGAAGTACGCAAGCTTGCCGAGCGTACGGCGAGTTCGACGCGCGAAATCGGCACGCTGACCGATCGCATACTTACCGGCACCCGCGATGCGGTGACGCGCATGGATGGCGGCGTGCGTCAGGTCGAAGATGGCGTAGTGTTCGCCGAACGCGCGGGTTCGAGTATCGCGAGCATCCGCGACAGCTCGGGGCTGGTGACAAACGCGGTGACGAGCATTTCTCAGGCGCTCGAAGAGCAGACGGCCGCAATCGGTGAAATCGCGCGCAGTATAGAAACGATCGCCACGATGGCCGACGACAATAGCTCGATGGCGAAAGAGTCCGCCAAGCATGCGACAAATCTGGAGCAGCTCGCGCAAGGACTGCGCAGCCGGGTAGAGCGTTTTACGATCTGATCCGACATCACGGCCCGCTCGGAATCCCGCAGCGGGCCGGCAATCCAAGCTGAGGCGCTGTATGGGGCCACTTCAAAAAACGGAAAAATTTTACGCTAAGCGTGTGCTGAAGCGGATACCCAGCGGTATATACATGGGCTAAGCCCGACTACCATCTTGCCCTGACGTGCTGCCTGCTAATCTGAGTTCGAGAATGAGCCTGTCGATTACAACGCATCTGAGCAAACGTGCACCTAAAACTGCGGTGATGGCTCTTGGAATTGCTTGCGCAATTACTAGCGCGTGGTTATGGCTTAAAGCTGAGCATAGACCGTCAGAATCTGTTCATGTTGCCCAAGCATTTGTGGCTGATCTGGAAGCGGGAGAGTTTGCCCAAGCCTATGAACTCACGATGAAAAACCAATACACGGGGCACACGGTATCCGAGTTGACAGGCATTTCGAACCATAACCTATGCCAAGTGCAGCCGGAACAAATCCTGTGGTTATTTCCATTTCAGTCCAATGGCAACCGGTTGCGCAGATGGTTAATGGCATCTCGTTATACAGAACTCACGAATCCTCCCGGAGCGCCAGAATCATGGAGGCTGCGTCCATGGTTCGTTGCATGCCGATCCAGATCGTCTTGGCGCCGGGTTCGCCGTCGCTTTTGCGCCCAAGAAAGCCACCCAGGG